>CAZQNO010000007.1:0-72806 GCA_964594775.1 uncultured Spirochaetaceae bacterium | reverse complement strand
ATCTGTAGGTGGGAGAGTCGGTCGTCGCCGGGCTTTTTTTATGTAAAAAGGCTTAGCGAAAGAGAAATCGGCAGAGAGAAAAACTCGCTCATAGAGGAGGCCGCAGGCGACGACCGGCGCAAGTGGGTACCGCAGAGACCGAAGGGCTCGAGGAACCCACGATGACGGAGCGTCCGAAGGACGCGAAGTGAGTCGCCGGGCTTTTTCTTTTTAAAGGGCGCAGCCGAAAACTTCTCGCCGGAGACAGAAGATGGGGCTATGGGAAAAAATATTGTTTCCCTTCTCTGCAAGCAGAAGCGGGGAAATCCTCCTACAATTAATGAGAGGAGGGCAGTAAAAGACAGGATCCGAGAATGCCCATTGTACCGGTTATTGCACAAGCCGGAGGACTCGAGTATGCTATGTAATACGAGGAGGCGTAATGGCGGACAGTGAAAATCGTCAATTGCAGCTTGTTACCTTTGAGCTGGCGGAGGAACTCTACGGGATCGATATCATGTCGGTGGACGGGATTGTTCGCAGAGAAGATGTCAGGCCGATCCCCAATGCCCCTTCATATGTAGAGGGAATCTTCAATCTTCGCGGCGATATCATACCAATCATCAATCTACATAAGCGGTTTCACCTCAAACGGCCGAAGATGAGCGAGGAAGATCAGCTTTTAAGCGGCTTCATCATCATCGAAATCAACGGTATGAAACTGGGGGTGATTATCGACAAGGTATCCCGGGTTCTCACGGTGGACCTGCACAAGATGCAACCGCCTCCTCAATTGTTGAGCGGCATCGGCGCCGAGTATATCCAAGGTGTATACAACCGAGAGGAAGGATATCTAATCGTTCTCGATATTCAGCGGCTGTTTGATCCGAAGGAGCTTCAGCAGCTGGGGGACATCGCATCATAAGATCGGAGCAGCATGATATATGATCCCAGTGTTTAAACCTTCCATTCGGAGAAAAGAGATGGATTCGGTTCTCTCTTCCCTCGTTTCGGATGAGATAGGACCGATGAACGTGCAAAAAGAGCTGGTGAAGGATCTCTGCCGGATTATCGAAGCGGCCGGCGGTTTCGCATTACGTGAGTACGAACGTGCCTTTTCCGTTGTCCTGCAAGCACTCGAGCTCGAAGCGGGAGACGGTGTGGTTCTTTCGGCACTCGATCCCATTAGTGTCTATAAGACCATTGAGCGGCTCGGACTCAAACCGCTGCCCGTCGATGTTGAGCAGACGTGTCCATGCATCGATCCCCAATCGGTGCAGGAGAAGGTTGAAGCGGGGGCAAAGGCGGTCTTGTGTACGGGAACGCTCGGTTTCGTTCCGGCCCTCGATCGCATGTCCGAACTCGGAGTCCCCCTCATTGAGGAAATAAGCACCACATTGGGCGGGCACACGGGTGCGGGGGCCTGCGGAAGCTATGGAGAGCAGGTCATCCTTCGGCTTGAGTCGGATGACCTGGTTACCGCCGGAGGAGGCACGGTGGTGCTTTCAAAGAGGCGGAGCGATTTCGCTAAACTGAAAAAGGCGGCCGAAGCACTGCCGCGGGAGGCATTTCTTCCCGACATGAATGCAGCCCTCGCTAAGATACAACTGAAGGAGCTGGATCGGTATTTCGAACGAAGAAGAGAAATATATGGGCATCTTCTCCGCGCCTTACAGAAAGGGCGTCACGGCTCTCCGACACAGGAAGGAGAAGGGGAAGCGGTTGCCTATACCTTCCTCGTCCTCGTGGAGGGAGGGGTAAAGGATGTTCAGGCGTATGCGCGGAAAAAGGGTGTCGAAACCAAAAGAGCTTTTGCGGATTCCGTTCTGGGACTCTTCGACCCGGCTGCATCGAGAGAGGGGGAAGGCTTTGCCCGGGCCCGGAATTTCTTTAACCGCTGTCTGCTTTTCCCCCTCTATCCCCGCATGGCGAAGGATCAGATAGAACGAATTGCCAAAGTGCTTTCGACACTCCCGTAAGGAGCGGAGATGAACAAACCGATTGAGAAAGTACTGATAATTGCGAACCTCCAGAAGCCCGATACGGAAAAACTCATCGAAGAAATCAGCAGCTACATGGCCGAAAAGAGCATCAAAACCGAGGTGTTCGGTTTTCGAGGGAAACCGGATATTCCGTCGGTGGAGGATGTGGATTTCGTCTTCTCTCTTGGAGGAGACGGGACCGTGCTCTTCAGCTCTCGGGTGCTTGAGAGCCGGGGTATACCCATTCTCGCGGTAAATCTCGGGGCCTTCGGTTTTATTACCGAGGTGACGAAGGAAGAGTGGCGTTCGGCTTTTGAAAAGTATGTGCAGGGCGAACTCGGTCTCTCACGAAGAATAATGGTTAAGGTAATCGTCGAGAGGAGGGGAAAGCGAATTGCCACTCTGCGAGGGCTCAACGACGCGGTAATAAGCAGCAGCGGGATCTCCAAGATTGTACGGCTGAACCTCTTTCTCAACAAGACATCATTGGGACAGTATCGGGCCGACGGAGTCATTCTTTCGACCCCCACCGGTTCGACGGCCTATAGTCTCGCCGCCGGAGGCCCTATCCTCGATCCGGAAATCGAAGCCTTCATTCTCAACCCCATCTGCCCCTTTACCCTCTCCAACAGACCCATAGTCGTTTCGGGAAACGACGTGGTCTTCGTTCATGTGGCGGAAGACCAGCGGGTGGACATACTCCTGTCCATCGACGGTCAGGAAGTTGTTCCCTTAGAGAGCGGGGACAATGTAATTTTCGAAAAGTCCCACAGCAAGACTCTGCTCGTTCGTTCGGACAGACGAAATTTCTACGAGGTACTTCGTTCAAAGCTCAACTGGTCCGGAGGTACCGATGCTTGAGGAAATTTCCATTAGGAATTATGCCCTCATAGAAGAGCTTACCGCCGAATTCCATTCCGGCCTGAATGTACTCTCCGGCGAGACCGGAGCGGGAAAGTCGATCATCGTCGGCGCCCTGGGGCTCCTTCTGGGAGAGAAGGGGGATAGCAGTGCCATCCGTACGGGAACCGATGAGGCAGAGGTAAGCGGTGTCCTTCGGGTCGAAGGCAATGAAGAGGTGAGTGCCTGGCTTCGTGAACGGGAGATACGGCCGGAGGACGGAACGATACTCCTCAGGAGGACGATCAAGGCCGGCGGCAGAGGCTCGAGCTTCATACAGTCACACAAGGCAACGAGACATGATCTGCAGGAGCTCACCGCCTTTCTCGTCGATATGCACGGGCAGCATGAGCACCAGTCTCTGCTTTCCATTGATAATCATCGCAAGCTCCTCGACCGATACGCGGGAAACGAGGAATCGGCCGCCAAGCTCTACGAGGAGTTTTACCGGCTTTCGGGACTGCGCAAGGAATTGGAAGAGCTGAATGCTTCCGAGAGGGAGCTCCTCAGAGAGAAGGAGCTGCTGGAGCACGCAATACGTGAGATCGAAGCAGCTCAATTGAAAGTGGGTGAGGAGGAGGAGCTGGAGCAGGAACGGCGACTGCTCAATCAGCATGAGCGGCTCTTTGAGCTCTTTTCCACCGTACATGGATCTCTTGCAGAAGCCCGCGGCGGAGCCGTCGCCCGGATCCGTGAAGCCGTCGATGCTCTTCGGAGTATGAGCGAAATACTGCCGGAGATTTCTTCGGAACTGTCGCGATTGGAAAGTGCCTTTTACGAGGTCGAGGACATCGAGGCGGTAGTACGGGAGAGACGGGAAGACCTGCATTTCTCACCGGAGCGGCTCGACGAGTGTCAGGAACGAATTCAACTCATTCACCGTTTAGAGAAAAAATACGGCGATACCATAGAAGATGTGGTACAATACGCACGAAAGGCGGCGGAAAAAGTGGAGGGCATGGAGCACCGGGAGGAGAGGAAGGCCGAATTGGAAGGGCGGATAGAGGCTCTGCAGGCGCAAGTCCTCGCCCTTGCCCGTGACCTCTCTTCGAAACGGAAACAGGCGGCAAAGAAGTTGGAAGAGAAGTTACAGACCGCTCTTCGGGCTTTGGGAATGCCGAAGGCGAAGTTTCACATCCAAAGCGCCTATAGAGAAGGAAAGGAGGGCAGACATTCCTGCGGGCCCTACGGCTTCGACCGAATAGAGTTCCTCATATCTCCGAACGAGGGGGAGCCGCTGAAGCCGCTGCGGGAAATCGCCTCCGGCGGTGAGATTTCGAGGATCATGTTGGCCTTGAAATCGGTTTTTTCGCTGAGCGACAGGGTCGGCTGCCTTATCTTTGACGAAATCGATGCGGGAATCGGCGGTGAAGTTGCCGTTGCCGTGGGCGAGCATCTGGCCGGTTTGGGGGCGGACAAGCAGGTGTTATGCATAACTCACCTTGCCTCCATAGCCGTCCGCGCCGATAATCATATAAGGGTTGAGAAGAAGGAGAGAGAAGGCAGAACGTATACCGATATCCGTAGAATCGAGGCGGAGGAACGCATTGCCGAGATAGCCAGAATGCTTTCCGGCGATTCGGAAAGCAGCTCTTCCACTACTCACGCCAGAGAGCTCCTCCGGCGTTATGGAAAAGTGGTATAGAGAAGCCGGAGAGAACAGGAGATATACGTGGCAAAGGTCAGCGAAGAGGCAAAACGACGGTACAACGAGAAGATCCAAGAGTATAAAGCTACCGTAGAAAAGATGCGCAATAAAGAGAAAACCGTCCTCAGTGTGCTGGAAAACGATGAGCACGGGGCTCCTTACAAACGAATCACCCTCGCCGATGAATCTCTCAACATGGTTTCCTACTACCTGCTTATGAACGAACTCTCTCTGAACCTTCTGGGAATAAAAAACGAGAGTTTTCTCAATGAAGCGAGAAAGACGATTTACAAGAGCATCATCTATATCGAGGAGGTCGCCTCCGACTACGTCGATGTACCTTTTTCCGAATATGAAGAACGGCTTGAAAAAATAGTGGACTTCGACGAGGAAAAACGATGGGCGCTCATTTCAAAGCTCGGTTTCTCCATCGATTCGGTGAAGGAGAGCTTCGGGGATAATTCGAAGTGGCGCTGGTCCTTTGCCGAATTACACGCCCGATTCGCCGTGGTGGCGAAGAATCTTCTCGATATAAAGAGCTTCCTCGCGAATTTTGATCCGCAGATTGAAGGCTACAGAACAAGAATGGAGCACATGAGACTGGTCAAGGAGATGCTCGAACAAGCGGCGAACAACTATCGGCAGAAGTACGAGCTTTCGACCGGCAGGATCGACGATTTCAAAACGGCGATCAAATATCTCCGTTCCCTCCGACGCATTCATATTCTTCTCGGTGAGAGTGATGAGAGCGACGTGGTCAAAAAGAAAATAGATGTGTGGAAGACGAAGATGGAGTCGGACAGTAAAAATGCGGAAGCGGCAAAAAAGAAAGCGGGAAAGTAATCGTGTATGGTGCTGAAAAGAAATCCGGCAAGACGCTCTTAACTATTCTGGTAGTGATTCTTCTGCCGGTATATTTGCTGCTTGCTCCGAGCAGAATAGAGGAAAGCTACGGGTTCAGACGTGTATGGACGGTGAATCTCCATGAGGTAAGCGCCGAAGGAGGGGCAGTCTCGAAGTCCGAGACAGGTCACGTTTTCCCCTTCGTCGGCTCGCGCTTCTTCGGCTATCTCGATGAGGAGGGAAGAGTTCTCTTTCGGGAAGAGATTCTCTTCGATGTAGCGGTGTCACAGGACTCCTTTATCAATTATTCCAGGATGGGAGAATCGCTCGTATATCGCAGCCCTAATGAGAGCTTTTTTTATCGCATCGACGGCGAGGGATATCCGGTGTACCGAAGGAATCGGCTCTTTCTCCTTTCGCACGACCGAATGAGCATCATTTCCATTGCTCCGGGCGGTGAGAGCAGATTTCGTCTTGACTTTCCCTCCCTCATTACCTCCTTAGATGCAGGGCCGAAGACAATCGCCGTGGGGCTCCTCAACGGCACGGCGGCGATTCATGATCTCGATGGAAAACGCATCACCGTTCTGCAGCCCACAGAGGATAAACGGCCGGTATATGCGGTGGCCTTATCTCCGAAGGGCAGCTACGTTGCGCTTGTCCGGGGATACGGACCTCAGCAGCTAACGGTTTTTCGAAAAAAATCGGGGGAAGTAAAGGAGCTAAAACGCTGGAGTACGGAGGAAGCGATCCTTCGAGAGGTCCTGCTCCGCTTTTCCGACGATGAGAGATTGCTCTTCAGAGAGAAAGCGAACGGGATCGAACGCATCGATCTGGCGAAAATGGAAGCGAAACATATTCCCTTTAAAGCCGGGCTCTTCGATATTCATGCAAAAGGACTGGGGCATCCCATTCTCATCGTCGGTAATGATGCTGCGAGGGGAAGGATTCTTCTCTGCGACGATGAGGGGGAAATTATTACCGATGAAATGGTGAGAGGCGGAATACCCTTTAGTGCCGCTCTCGAAAACGACTTTCTTATCACCGCCGAAGACAAGGCGGTCCGCATTGAAGGAGTCCGCATGTGAGCAGAGGCAGCAGTTATCTCGCACTTCTGTACCTTGGGCTTTTTTTGCTTTTTACCGGTGCCGGCTATGCCTATCAATGGCCCTTTAGCAGAGTGGATCTCGCATCCACCTTTGCCGAGTTTCGAGGCGGATCTTTCTTGATGGGGGTGGAGATTGAAGATACGGGAGAGGCAGTCGGACCGATTGAGGCGGGCCGTGTACTCTTTCTCTTCTCCGAGCGCCCTGCCTTCAATGGCGGTCTTCCCGGCGGTAGAGGAAACGGTTTGGTCCTGGAGCACGAGGGAGGAATTCGATCGGTCTATGGCTACCTGGATGGTTCTCTTCTGACTCTCGAAGACCGCCGCTTCGATGTCGGGGATAAAATCGCCAAGGTGGGAGACAGCGGAGCTACGCCGGGGAAGCTCCTCTATCTACAGATTATCGACAGCGAATTCGGACAGGCGGTTAATCCGCTCATTTCTCTCTCCGCCCCTGAGGATTCTAGGGGACCGGAAATCGAAACGGTCCGCCTCGTCCCTGCGGATGCGGATAGCAGCAGGGCCATCGAGCTGGGAAGAAACACGCGAATATCTTCCGGCTCCTATGAATGTATCGTTGAAGCCTACGATTTAGAGGAGGATGAGGAGTTCTTCCAGCCCATGGCGCCCTTTTCTTTGCGCGTCTTTCTCAATGGGGAGGAGAAACTCACTGTACGATTCGAAACAATAGAAACCGAGGAAGAGACTCACCGTCTCTTGGGAAACGGAGAGATCGCAGCGAAGGAACTCTACATCGACGATTGGGTATACCGTATCGGAACGCTTGAACTCAATCCGGGAGATGCAATGATCGAAGTGGCCGTAAGCGATTTTGCGGGAAACGAAACAGCGAAAAATTTCAGGCTTACCGTTCGATAGATATGGAATGCAAGACCTATTCAAAGCAGCCGGGAGGCGAGCGTATGGAGTATAATGCCTGCGCCGTCTGCGGATTCGAACCTCCCAAACCGTATTGGAATGCGGGTGATTTTTCCTTCTGCCGCTGTCCTTCCTGCGGACTTGTCTATCAGTATCCTCGACCGAAGCAGCAGGAGCTCGTACAGCGTTACGACGAGGACTATTTTGCCTACGAGCTGGAAAATGAAGAGGCCTTTTTCGGGCTCATGAAGATGGCCCTGAGTGATGTCCATTTTTCTAGTGAGATAGAAGCGAAGGAGGGTACGGGGCGCATACTCGATGTCGGCTGTGCCACCGGTATGCTTCTGGCGGAATTAAAGAAAAAGGGATGGGAGGAGCAGGGCGTTGAGGTATGCGCTCCCTCGGCGGAGTACGGGATGAGAGAGAGGGGGGTGAGAATTTTCATCGGAACAGTGCAGGAGGCCGCCTTTCCGGCCGAATCCTTTCACGTCGTTCATGCCAGCCATCTCATCGAACACCTCGGTGACCCTGCGGCCTTTCTCATGGAGGCCTACCGAATTCTTCTTCCCGGCGGAAGCCTCATCATCACCACGCCCAATGTGGCGGGTTTTCAGGCGCGAATACTGCGGACACGGTGGCGTTCGGCCATCGCCGATCACATGTACCTCTTTTCCTTATCGCTGCTAAAGCGTCTTTTTAGACAATCCGGTTTTCGCATAGAGCGATGGAAGACCTGGGGAGGGATCGCTTCGGGTTTGGCTCCGGCGGGGATTAAATTCTGCGTCGACCGTCTGGCAAAATCGGCCGGCTTCGGCGATGTCATGGTAATTCGGGCCCGGAAGGTCGGTGAATGATATCGTCGGCATAGATCCCCATGGCTTCGGTCAAGGCCCCGATTTTTTCGATCATCGGCTTCGTCCTATTCGCGGATTCTCTCAGCTTCTTGACATGGGAGAAGACAATTTTTTGCGCGATGGTGATGTCCGGTTCCAAACCCGCCTTCCTGGCGGCACCGAGAAGCCGGAGGAGATACCCACACGTGCAATCGGCAAGCTTGTGTGTGTTTCTGTCAAAATAGGCCCATAGGTAGTTTGTGAGATCGGAGAGTAGCTGCTGCTTTTCGAGGCTGATAGCGAAATCGGCGGCGAATTGAAACAGATCCTCGAGATTTTTCGTTTTCTCCTCGTCGAGGTCCTCTTCGGGAAGGGGCATATGTTCCGATAGGAGGGCGTTGAGCGAGAGTTCGGCGCTGCGCATTATTATCGCCGGCGGCTCGTCGACCAATTCGTGAGAGCGCATCACCGCCGAGCGAACTTCATCGAAGAGGGAAGAGGCGATTTCTGAAAAGGCGCTGGTGGTCGAAGCAACAAGATAATCGCTGATCTTGTAACGCAGTTCCTCAGGAAGGGCGGCAAGATCGAGAATATGGGGGGGGGAACTCGATCGCATATCTTTAACGCGGATTTTCATCCGCCGGTCTTCGCTTATAGAGGAGAATCTGAAAGAGAAGCTCTTCTCCCTCGTTGTATCGATGATGTCGATGCGGGCCGACTGTGCATCTTCCTCACCGTCCTCGTCATTGATGGACAGAAACTCGAAGCAGCCGTAGCTCTCTCCAGCGGAAATGGTGTTCTTTGTAACGACCCTCAGTATGAAGAAATAGGAAGCGGCCTGGACTCCGTCGGGAAGGGGATTCTCCTTCCCGACGGCAATATCCGATCCTGTTCCAATTTCCGGCAGATTGCTTTTCGCCTCAAAGAGAATGGAGAGAAGGAGAGTCCTCAGATCTTCATTCGAGAATTCCTGAAAGAGATGTGCGGCTTTGAGGGCGTAGAGTATGTTTTGGACCGGTTCGATCCCGCCGAGGTCCGCGAAAAACCATCCGCAGGAGGTGAACATATACATGCGGAAGACGTTTCCCTCTAATAGAGTGAACAGTTTTCGACGCGCATCCTCATCTGAGGCGCCGGACTTCAAGAATTTCACGGCGAACTCGTCCCGGCTCATGAGTCCGCTTTTCACCTCTATGTAGTTTCTCAGAATATCTTCCGGATCGGCGGAACAGCGTCTTTCGCATTCTTCTCGGTAGAGCTCCCGGATCCTCCCGCTGAGAGTCTCAAAGGCCCTGCGCAGAGGGCTGCGCCATCTCTGATTCCAGCCCTTCCTTCCGCCGGTGCTGCACCCGCAGTCTTTGTACCAGCGCGAAACTCCGTGAACGCAGCTCCAGCTCGTTCCTCTCTCCTCTTCTCCTTTTTTTAGAACGGCCCGGTATTCGGGAGGATGGGATTCGAGATAGCTCCCGTAGTTGGTGAACCGGAACTTATCTCCCGCCTCCACGCGGCGCCGCAGTGCGGCAAGACACATATCGCCGAAGGGTTCATGGTGGCCGTACACTTCTCCGTCTGTAGCCGTGTGGACGAGGTGGGCCGGATCGGCGTTTTTGTGGTACTGCAGAAGTCTTGTATAGAGAGAGTCGGCGCTCTTTAGGTAGTGTTCGAAGCTTATTCCGGAGGCCAGTTCGTGATTGTAGAAGAAGGCGGCGATGCTGCCTCGCGTACCGTCTATCCGGTAGGACCGCCAATAGGGTACCGGCTCATCGCCGAGATTTGAAGCCTCTTTTGTCCCATCGGCTTGAATGCTCCTGCCCTGCCACGGGGAGAGAATGATGAATCGGATACCGAATTCGATGAGAATATCTATTACTCTCTCGTTCACCGCCGTCTCGGGCAGCCATATCCCCTCCGCCTCCCTGCCGAAATGGGCAAAAAAATCTCGAAGGCCCCAATGTATCTGAATACGTGCATCCTTTGGACTGTCCAGGGGGAGGATCGTATGGTTATATGACTGGGCAATTGCATTTCCATGGCCTCCGTTTTGGGTAACGCTTCGCGCATCAGCCTCCAGTATCGCCTCATAGATGTACGGTGCGTTGGAGCGGATCCAGCCGAGAAGGGTAGGCCCGAAGTTGAACGAGAGTATCTCATAGTTGTTGATGATATCTTCGATTCTCCCGTCGTAACGGAGAAAACGGGATGCGGTATTCGCGGCGTAACATTCCCGTGTAATCCTGCAGTTCCAATCGTGAAAGGGGGCTGCGGATGTTTGGCGGGGCACCAAGCCCGTCCAGGCTTCCTCCCTCGGTGGCTGATAGAAATGGCCGTGAATTATCAAATGGTTCTTCATAGGCACAATTGTGGTAAATAGTGAAGCCTTTGTAAAGCTGAAAATCCTGAATCGCGCCGCCGGTCTTGACACTCGGAGCGATATTTTTCTAGATTAATCACACACTTACGGGGGTGGTATGACGAAAGAGAAACTCCAGACGCTTAGCAGGGAAAGACTTCAGGCCGTGGCGAGACGGGAAGGAATCCATAACCAAGACTCCGTTTCCAAGAATGAGCTCATAGAGATGATCCTCGAAGCGTTGGAGGAGGATGAGGTCGAGCGGCGCCGCAGCAACAATTCGGCGATGCGGCTGGAACACAAAAAATACGATATCCTCAAGGACGAGGAGGTGGAGGTGCTTCAGCAGGAGCATTTTCCCCTGCCGGAACGTTACAACGATACGAGGATCGCGCTGCTTCTGAGAGATCCGGAATGGGCCTTCGCCTACTGGGACCTCAACGAAGGGAAGAGGGAGAAGCTGCAGGCCCTGCCGAACTTCGAGGGGTTTTTCCTGAGAGTATACGAATACCAGGGAGAGCATCCGACGAAGGAGAACCTTCTCGACTATTTTGATATCGAAGTGGGAGAGCAAGACGACAGCCGATATATAAATCTGCATAGACCGGGAAGGGACTATCGGGCGGAACTCTTTGCCTCTGTACTGCACAGGGAAGAATCCCTCGCCGTCTCCAATCCCATACACAGCCCCTTGGGCTTCATCGCACGAAACAAGGAAGACTTCTACAGAAACCCCAATACAATGATGCTGATGTTGTCGGGGCTCTGGGATTACGGCAGTGATGAGGAAGAACAGCCGGTCATTCCCCAGAGAATCATTTCCATTCTCGATTCCCATGATTTTGAGGTAAGTACGGATTGATGAAAGGTACCGTCGGCTTCGTGCTACATGCACACCTTCCCTTCGTGCGTCATCCGGAGTATGAACGTTTTCTCGAGGAAGACTGGCTCTATGAGGCCATATCCGAAACCTACCTGCCCTTTCTTCGCATGTGCAATCGCCTCGCGGCGGACGGAGTATCTTTTCGTCTGACCGTATCGATTTCTCCGACCCTCTCCGCCATGCTCTCCGACGAACTCCTGCAGAACAGGTACGTGCAGCATATCACAAGGCTGCGGGAACTCGGTGAGAAAGAGCTGGAGCGTACGAAGAGTGAACCGAAACTCCATGTTCTGGTAAAGATGTACCGGGACAGATTGGAAAGGAATCTTTCCGATTTCGTAGATCTGTATAGGAAGAAGATCGTCTGGGGATTCAAGACACTCGAGAAGGACGGTTACCTCGAGATAATCACCACCGCCGCTACCCATCCCTTCCTCCCGCTTTATCAGCAGCTGCCCGAGGCCATCGAAGCGCAGGTTCAGACTGCGGTAATTGACCACGGCAGGAAGTTCGGGAAAAAACCTCTCGGTTTTTGGCTTCCCGAATTCGGTTTTTATCCGGGAATCGAAGAGGTTTTGCGCCGAAACGACATCTCCTACTTTTTTACCGCCGCCCACGGAATTCTTTTTGCCAGCAAAAAACCGCCCTACGGCGTCTATGCGCCCCTTACCTGTGAGAACGGCGTGTATGCCTTCGGAAGAGATTACCCTAGCTCAGACGCGGTCTGGTCCGAGGATAGGGGATATCCGAGTGATGTCGACTATCGAGAGTTCTATCGCGACATCGGTTACGATCTTCCGCTGGATTACATAAGACCGTATATTCATGAGCCCGATCTGCGGGTCTGCACGGGCTACAAATACTATGCCATAACGGGGGAAACGGAAGAAAAGCGAATCTATGACCGCGATAAGGCCCTCGCGCAGGTGGATGCGCAGGCAGACAACTTTATCTACAACCGCCGCAAACAGCTGCAGAAGTTCGAAGGAATAATCGATAGGGTTCCCTATATCGTGGCTCCCTTCGACGCTGAACTGTTCGGGCACTGGTGGTTCGAAGGGCTCGATTGGCTGGAAGCGGTGATACGCCGGATCGATGAAAGCGACGATCTTTCCCTCATCACCCCCTCGCAGTATCTCGCCGCCTATCCCGAGGGGCAGGAGGGAATACCGAGTTTCTCAAGCTGGGGCAACAAAGGCTATGCGGAAGTGTGGCTGAACGGAAAAAACGATTGGATATATCGTCACATCCATAAGGCAATCGAACGGATGTCCGAGCTGGTCGAACGGTATCCCGATGAATCGGGTCTCAAACAGCGGGTGCTTAATCAGGCGGCCCGGGAGGTGATGCTTTCCATGGCTTCCGACTGGCCCTTCATTATAAGCACCGGAACCACCGTGCCCTACGCGGAGCGGAGAATAAAGGAGCACCTCTACAACTTCGGCTATATCTATGATCGGCTCTGCCGCAATACCGTCGACACCGAATGGCTCACCAGCATCGAGAAGAAGCAAAACCTCTTTCCCGACATCGATTATCGAATATTCAAGAAGAACTAGTAACTACGGGTCACCGCAAGGGCTCTGCGAGGGAGCGTAATTCGTCTCCCGTGACCAGCTCGAGGTAGTAGGAGACCCTTGTCCCTCCCTTCTCCTCGTCTTTCGATATGCGATATACCCGGTATACGATAGTTTTCGGGCTCGCCAGCGGCAGGCGAAGGCTCTCACCGTTGAGACCCACCAGCTGATTGAAGCTGAGGGGAAAAGAGCTCTCCTGGATGTCTCCTTCCGGATAGACAAGCTGGTGTTCGACGGTCCACATCTCTATTACCTCCAGTTTACTTCACGCATGTGAAGCATATATTATCGGCAGACATCTCTTTTTTATTTAACAAAAAGAATCTGAGTTGACAATAGGGGGAAATGCGGTAGTATTAGAGGGAGATGAGTGGGGAAAAGTGGGAAAAAATAGTAAATAGTGGTAGACGCCATGTTGATGGGTGAATATCGAAACTCCATCGACGATAAGGGGCGCCTGCTGCTGCCGTCTCGACTCCGAAGCGAGATCTCCGGGAATATCCTTATTCTCACTCGCGGAGTAGACCGGTGTCTCTGGCTGTTCCCCCAGCAAGAGTGGCGAAAGATTTCTCAAAACATCATGGAATCCTCTTCGATGTTCAAATCGAAGACGAGGCTGCTGCAGCGGCGGATAATCGCACCCGCTCAGGAGTGCGAGATCGATAAGACGGGCCGCATTTCGATTCCGCAGACCCTGCGGGAATCGGCGTCCCTGCAGGTAAAGAGCGAGGCGGTAATACTCGGTATAGATAGCTATGTAGAGATATGGGATACGGATATCTACAACGGCTACCTCTCCGAGAGTGAGGAGGAGTTCCAGGAGGCTGCCGAGCAGCTCGGAGAGCTCCTCTCCGGCATATAGTAAGAACTTTTTCTGAGGAGGATTCGTATCGGGTTGCTCATGGATACGTTGCATTATTCGGTCATGTCGGATGAAGTCCTCGAATACTTGGCCCCGAAGGCCGAAGAGGCGCTGTTCATCGACTGTACCCTCGGCGAGGGCGGTCACAGCGAGCGGCTTCTTGCCGCATTCCCGTCGCTGAGAGTGCTGGGAATCGACGCGGATGAGCAGATCTTGAAGAAGGCACAGGAGAGACTTGCTCCCTTCGGGGAGAGGTTTCGTCCCTACCACGGCTGGTTCAACGTCTTTTTCAGGGACTATCCACTGGGAGGTGAGCGACCCGAGGCGATCCTCTTCGACCTGGGGGTTTCCCTCTATCACTTCGAAGAGGCGAAGAGGGGCTTTACCTTTCGTAAGGATGAGCCGCTCGATATGCGGCTCAATGCCGATTTGGAGATATCCGCGAAGGATATTGTCAATAGCTATCCCGTGAGGGAATTGGAGGATGTAATCCGAAACTACGGTGAAGAGCGCTATGCGCATAAAATAGCCGCGGCGATCTGCCGGGAGCGGGAGAGCGGGGAGATCCACAGCACTTCCCGCCTGGCTGAGCTGATCGTCAACGCCGTTCCACCGAAGTACCGTCACGGGAGGATTCATCCGGCTACCAGGACTTTTCAGGCTTTGCGCATTATGGTCAACGGCGAGCTGGCCCGGCTGGAGAGTGCTCTCGAGGATGCGCTGGAGGTCTTAAACGTCGGCGGGAGGATCGGCGTAATCTCCTTTCACTCCCTGGAGGATCGTATCGTGAAGTGGTTTTTCAAGGAGAAGAATAAGGATTGCACTTGTCCTCCCGATTGGCCGATATGTAAGTGTGGGGGAAGCAGGATCGTGGACATTCTCACGAAGAAGCCGATTCGACCGGAGGAGCACGAAATAGTGTCCAATCCTCCCTCCCGCAGCGCGAAATTTCGCGTAGGCGAAAAATTACGGGATGAGGAGCGTTAATCTTGACTGCTGCAGTGATCCGGAGAACAGTAATTTCCCTCTTGGCGCTTTCGGTGCCTCTGATGATCTTTCTCACGGTACACCAGGTCTATTCTTATCAAGTGCTTGAACAGCGGGTGAGGGAGATGAAGGAAGAACAGGCCGATCTCTTTGAAAAAAACAAGCGCATGATCGCCAATATCGCCATAATGAGCTCGCCGGCGAGGATAGAAGAGATAGCTCGGGAAAAACTCGAGCTGGAAAGCCTGGATTCGGAGAAAAAACTGAGGATAATCGTGAAACGCCGCACAAGACCCAAGGAGGGCGGCGATGGATAGAGCTCTCGAGTTCCTCGATGTACAACGGGCCGCGTCTCTCGCCGCCTGTGAGCTGCTCGGGGTCGAGGAGCGCAAAGAGCGTATACACATAGAAGGGGTGGCGGTAGATTCGAGAAAGTGCGAAAGAGGGGATCTCTTTATCGCGCTGAAAGGAGAACGAACCGACGGACATCGCTATCTGAAAGATGCGGTCTCCCGCGGTGCCGCCGCGGTCATGGTGGACCGTTCATTCTATCGGAGCACCGAAGGCGGTGCTCTCATCAATGAGCTCGGTGTACCGATCCTCGTTGCAGAAAACGGACTAAAATCGCTGCAGAGGCTCGCCAAGTCCAGAGTGCAGGACTTTACCGACGTGCGAAGAATCGCCGTCACCGGAAGCAACGGAAAAACCACCACCAAGGAGCTCATTGCTTCCGTGCTGTCCTCGACGGGGCGGACGGTGAAGAACCCGGGAAATCTCAATTCGGAGATCGGGCTTCCCCAGGCCCTTCTCTCCGTACGGGCCGAGCACCGTTACGGGGTTTTTGAGCTGGGAATCAATCATCCCGGAGAGATGGATCTGCTGACGGATATATACCGGCCCCAATTCACCGTAATTACCACCATCGGAACGGCCCACATAGGCCTTTTCGGCAGCCGGGAGGCAATCGCAAGGGAAAAGGCGAAGGCTTTGGAGGCTCTTCCCGGGGACGGGCGGGCCTTTATCCCCGCAGACAGCGAGTGGGCCGAGTATCTGGAGGCTCTCTCCCCTGCGCCGGTGGAGAAGTACGGAGAGCGGAGCACCAGGGGAGTAGAATCGGTGGAGACAAGGGGCCTTAAAGGATGGAGGATTCGGTATGAGGGAACCGAAATAGCCCTCCCTCTGCCGGGAAGGCACAATCTCTCCAACGCCCTTGCGGCCATTCATGTCGGCCGTCATTTCGAAGTGGATGCCGAAGGAATACGGACGGGTATCGAGGCGGTCAGTCTGCCCGAAGGCAGAAGCCGACTCCATACCGGACCGGTAAGCATCTTCGAAGACTCCTATAATGCGAATCTTGATTCCATGAAACCGGTCATCGATGAATTGGCACGGGACGTGGAGCCGGGCGGTCTCGTCCTGGTACTGGGAGCAATGAAGGAACTGGGCGGGGAAGCGGAAAACGCCCACCGCGAATTGGCCGAGACGGTCTTCCGGTCGGGAGCGAAGGCGGCCTTTCTTCTCGGTGAAGAGATGAAATGGACCGAGGAGAGCCTGAAAAGTCTGGGTTTCCCCGGTCTTCTGTTTATGAGCGAGGATTTTTCTGAACTCGAGACGGCTCTAGTGGACTATCTCGAGGGTGGAGAGACGGTCCTCCTGAAGGGTTCACGGCTAATGGAATTGGAACGGCTTGTAGAGCCGATAAAACACATCGTCCCCGCTTCGGCGGCGGGACGGAAGGCGTAGGGGGAAGAGAAGGGGATGTTTCCGGAAATTTTTCTTCCGCTGGTCAAGTACTTCAGCGCCTTCAACATCTTCCAATACATCACCTTTCGTTCCGCCTATGCTGCGGTAACGGCTCTGTTGATTTCCTTCGTTTTCGGTAGGCCGCTCATTCTCAAGCTGAAAAGCCTCAAGGCGGGACAGGAAATCAGAAGAGACGGTCCGGAGACGCATTTTACCAAATCGGGAACACCAACGATGGGCGGACTCCTCATCCTCCTTTCGGTTTCCGTGTCGATGTTTCTTTGGCAGGATCTCCACAATCCCTATACCTGGCTTCTTCTTTTCGTGATGCTCGCCTTCGGGCTGTTGGGTTTTACCGACGATTATCTGAAGATCTTTCGCAGAAGTTCGGAAGGAATGCAGGGACGGGTGAAATTCGGCGGTCAGACGCTGATCGCTTTGGTGGTAATGCTCTTTCTCTATTATACCCGCAATGAGCACACGACAATGCTCTATCTTCCCTTTTTCAAGTATCCGCTTGTCGATCTGGGGTCTCTCTACATCCCCTTTGGCATCATTCTCCTGGTGGGGACCTCCAATGCGGTAAACCTTACCGACGGTTTGGACGGTCTGGCAACCGGTCTGGTTATTCTCGTGGGAATCACCCTGGCTATTCTCACCTATGTCAGTGGAAGGGCCGATTACGCGGAATATCTGCAGATTCCCTATGTACAGAACAGCGGTGAGCTCACCGTCGCCCTTCTTTCCCTGGTGGGGGGAAGCGTCGGCTTTCTCTGGTACAACAGTCATCCGGCGGAGGTATTCATGGGAGATACGGGGAGCCTGGCCCTGGGGGGGGTAATCGGTCTGGTAGCCCTCATCCTAAAAAAGGAGATTCTCCTCATTGTCATCGGCGGCGTCTTTGTCTTGGAGGCCCTTTCGGTGATCATACAAGTGGCGGTATTCAAGATGAAGAGAAAGCGGGTCTTCAAAATGGCCCCGCTGCACCATCACTTCGAGCTGAAGGGATGGGATGAAAGCAAGGTGGTGATCCGCTTTTGGATTCTCGGCGGACTCTTTACGATCTTAAGTCTTTCGACCCTGAAGATACAATGATGAGAGATAAATTCGACATAGAGCGGGTCGAGCGTAACTCGGCGGATCCTCTGCTCATTATCCTTCTCATCCTCATTGTCGGCATCGGTATTGCCACGCTCTTTTCCGCCGGCTACTACTACGGCGGAAAGAAATTCTCCAATCCCTACTATTTTGTGGAGCGTCAGGGCATCTTTCTCCTCGTCGGTTTGATTCTCGCCGCCGTGGCAGCGAGGCTTCCACGAAATTTCATCGTTCGCTACATCCCCCGCCTCTTTGTTCTCACCATTGTTTTACTCACGGCGACCCATGTGCCGGGGATCGGTAAGGTAATAATGGGGGCGAACAGATGGATTATAATCGGAGACTTCTCCTTTCAGCCTTCCGAACTTGCCAAACTCACCCTCGTACTCTACCTTAGTTATATTTTGGCGAAGAAGGCCGGCAAGCTCGACGATGTAATAAACTCTCTCGTGCCCCCCTTGTTGGTGGTGGGGATCTTTACCGCGCTCATTTATTTTCAGAACGACTTTTCCACCTCGCTGTTTATCCTGCTTCTCTCACTCCTCCTCTTCTTTATTGCCGGGGTGAAGTACCGATATTTCATCTTTCTCATCTTGACTCTCCTTCCCTTGGCGTCCATTCTCATTTTTACGAAGGAGCACCGGGTAAAGCGGCTCATAGCCTTTCTCGATCCTTCGAGCGATCCCATTGGTACGGGCTACCAAGTGATCGCCGCCCGTTCGGCCCTGGGAAATGGCAACTTCTGGGGGGCCGGCTTCGGAGAAGGGATAGAGAAACTCGGCGGCCTTCCGGAGGCTCATTCGGACTTCATTTTTGCCGTTTACGCCGAGGAGGCGGGATTTCTCGGCGTACTCTTTATCCTTGCCCTCTTTCTCGCCTTCGCCGTCCGCGGATACATCGTCGCCTTTCGCTACGAGCGGGAGGATACCTTTGTCTTTCTCCTCGCCTTCGGCTTGACGAGCTGTCTCGTGTACCAGGCACTGGTGAACATGGCGGTGGTCTCGGGCATGCTGCCGGCAACGGGACTCCCCCTTCCGTTTTTCTCCCATGGGGGGTCCTCTCTCGTGACGGCACTGGTGATGTGCGGTCTCCTGATTAATTTTTCCCGAGGTGCATCCCCGGGATCCGGAGGGAAGGTATATGAGTAGCATAGCTCTCTCCAGGGAAGCCTCCTACAGACGGAGGGAAGAGACGAAGACGAGGAAGTTCTTCCTCTATCTCGTACTCTTTCTCCTCTCGGTACTGCTGCTGGAGATTCTTTTTCACTTTTTCATCGCTCCACGCCTCATGATTCATGAAATTCTCATAGAGACGAGCGAGACTCTGGACTTAGAAAACGAGGAAATCCTTGCTGCCGGAGGAATCGAGAGGATGAGTTCCTTCTTTTCCGTCCGCAGCCGCCTAGTAAAAGAGCGTTTAGAGAGCATTCCGGCGGTAAAGAGTGCCAAGGTGAGCAAGAGATTTCCCCATAGTCTGGGAATAACGCTTATTTCCCGATCCCCCATCGCGCTTCTTACTATTCCGGTGGAGGATGGACTGCGGACCGCGCTGGTGGATGAGGAGGGTGTCGTCTTCAAAATTGAAAAGGCGGCCTCAGCGGATCTACCGATAATTTCGGGAATAGATATTCCTCGGGTAGAGGCGGGGATGAAGCTCCCGAATGTTCTCCTCGGCTTCCTCGAAGACCTCATGCGGTTGCGGGAGCAATCGCCGGCCCTCTATCGCTTGATCTCTGAGATCAAATTCGTTAAGAACGACTCTACGGGATACGAGGTCATCCTCTATCCGACGCCCTACCGTGTGCGGGTTCGTATCGGCCCGTCAATCGATAAAGAGCTGCTGACCTATATCATGCTGGTCTTAGACGTTCTCTCGGGAAGAGAAATGGAGGACGCGGTAACGGAGGTGGATTTTCGTACCGAACAGGTTGTGTATCGCGTTGAGGGAGGGGAGTAAGTGGCTTCCAGGGATATTCTCGTCGGGCTCGACATAGGAACCACTAAAGTCTGCGCAGTGATCGGCGAGTGGGAAGAGAACGGCCGCCTCCAGATCACCGGTGTCGGAACGAGTCCGTCCGAGGGACTCCGCAGGGGTGTGGTGGTGAACATCGAGTCTACGCTCAAATCCGTCGCGGCAGCCATAGAGGCCGCCGAAATGATGTCCGGAAGGGAAGTGCAGGATGTGGTAACCGGCATCGCCGGGGCCCATATAGAGGGCATAAACTCCCGCGGAGTTGTGGCCGTTACCGGAAGGGGCCGCGAGATAAATAGGAACGATATCGCCCGCGTCATCGACGCGGCTAAAGCGGTGGTTATGCCTCCCGACCGCGAAGTCATTCACGTCATTCCCCAGGAGTTTATCGTTGACGATCAGGGGGGAATAAAGGATCCGATGGATATGATCGGCATTCGTCTGGAGGCGGAGGTCCACATCATCACCGGTTCCGTCACCAGTGCGCAGAACCTGCTCAAGTGCGTAAATCGCTCGGGTTTTCGGGTGCACGATATTGTCCTCCAGTCTCTTGCCGCCGCCACGGCCGTTCTCTCCAAGGAGGAGAAAGAGCTCGGCGTTCTTATGATAGATCTGGGGGGCGGAACGACGGATGTGCTCGTGCATCTCGAGGGCGCTCCGTATCACACCAATGTCTTGGCGGTGGGGGGAGACCAGGTAACGAGCGATCTTTCCATCATGCTGAAGACTCCCTACGAATCGGCGGAAAAAATAAAAAAAGAGGCCGGCTGCTGCTACCTTCCTCTCGTTGAGGGAGACCAGGACGTGGTAATTCCGGGAGTGGGAGGCTGGCCTTCTGCCTCGATACCGAAGAAGGAGATTACGAAGATAATTCAACCGAGGATGGCGGAAATATTCGAGATGGTTCGGGAACACATGGAGAAGAAGGACTACCTTCAGCATTTGGGCGGAGGAGTCGTCGTAACCGGCGGCGGGGCGATGATGCCGGGGACGATGGAACTGGCCAGGGATATCTTCGGCATACCCGCCCGTATAGGATATCCGGCAAAGACGGGAGGTCTTTCCGATGTGTATCAGAATCCGACCTATTCGACCGCCGTCGGCCTCGTTCTCTATGCCGCCGGACAGATGCGGGAGGAGGTCAAGCGTTCGCTGCCGGCGAAGAGAAAGGAAGGAGGCATGGCGGGAAAGGTCAGGGAGTGGTTCAAAGAGTTCTTTTAAGGGAATATAGGGGAATAAAAGACTGCCTCCGGGCTGGTCCTTAGGTAAGTAGATCGCGAGCGGAAATGGGTGAGGCGCTTGTCCGGGTTAGGGAAGGGTCCTCCCCGAAACACAAAACTTTATGCTCTGGGAGGGGGCGATGCAAATAGAAATTGTTGACGATTATGTCCAAGACGAAGTACAGCCTACCGTAATCAAGGTAATCGGTGTCGGAGGAGGAGGAAGCAATGCGGTAAACCGCATGATATCCTACGGCTTGAAGAAGGTCGATTTCATTGCGGTGAATACGGACCTTCAGGCGCTGAATCTTTCCAAGGCCTTTACCAAGATGCCCATCGGCACCAAGCTCACCGGAGGACTCGGCGCCGGCGGAGTACCGGAGAAGGGTGAGAAGGCAGCGGAGGAGTCTCGGGGAGAGCTCGAGAACATCCTGCGCGGGTCCGACATGGTGTTTATTACCGCCGGCATGGGAGGCGGCACGGGAACCGGGGCGGCTCCCGTCGTCGCCAAGGTGGCAAGAGAGATAGGGGCCCTCTCCGTTGCGGTGGTAACGAAACCCTTCGATTTCGAAGGCCGCCAAAAGATGCGCCTCGCCGAAAAGGGGATAGAACGGCTTCGCGCCGAAGTAGACACCCTCATCATCATTCCTAATCAGTATCTCCTCAAGATTGTTGATCGAAAGACTCCGGTCAGAGAGGCCTACCTCATCGCCGACGATGTGCTGCGGCAGGGGGTCCAGGGGATCAGCGAGCTTATCACCGAGCCGGGAGAGATCAATATCGATTTCGCCGATGTTCGGACCATAATGAACGGCCGGGGAGACGCCCTGATGGGTATCGGCGTAGGTCACGGTGAGAACCGGGCAGTCGACGCCGCGACCAACGCTATAAACAACCCCCTCCTCGAAGATGCGCGGATAGAGGGGGCAAAGGGCATCCTGGTCAATGTCACCGGCGGTGAGGATCTCTCCTTAAGCGAATACGAGGAGGTGGTGAACATCATCACCGCCAATGCCGACGACGATGCGACGATCATTCCCGGTCAGGCGATAAAGCCGGAGATGGAGGACGAGGTAAAGGTGACGGTAGTCGCCACGGGATTCAAGGGGCCGATGAGCGGATACGGCGAGGAAGTCGAGGAGGAGCAGTCCGATGAGATTATCAAGTACAAGGACTGGCTGAACCTCCAGAAGGGAATAACGAGAGAAGTTTCCGGCAGCTTCCTTACGGGTAGAAACAGCTCCGATGATGATCTGGGGATTCCCACGATTTTACGGGGACGCAGAGCATCGGGAGACAACGAGGGCTGATATGAAATCTGACCTTCTTCTGCAGGAGTACGATGATCACCTAAGGGCTACCGAGCGGCTAGCCGAACTCACGCGGCAGACCTATCTCTCGGAGATCCAGGGACTGCGTGAGTGGTGCGAGGATGCCGAGTGCTCTCTCCCTCGTCTGAGACCCGTCGATCTGGTGGCCTACCTCTCCTATCGACAGATCAACGGCGTCGACGGACGGACCATTGCAAAGGTGATTAGCGCCCTGCGTTCCTTTTTCGGTTTTCTCGTTCGAGATGAATACCGGGAGGACAACCCTGCGGAGATGATCGATGCCCCGAAACGGGGCCGCTCACTTCCCGAAGTGCTCGACAGGGAGGAGGTGGAACGCTTTTTCGAGAGCATAGGAGGCGAAACGATCTATGACGAGCGGGACCGCACGCTCTTTGAGCTCATCTACTCCTGCGGCCTGCGGATATCGGAGGTGTCGGAACTGCGGCTTTCAAATCTCTATCTGGATGAAGGGCTCCTGCGGGTGCGCGGAAAGGGGGACCGGGAGCGTGTGGTGCCCGTCGGCGGAGAAGCATCACGGAGTCTTCGCCGCTATCTCGGTGAAATCCGACCAAAGCTGCGCAAACCGGGCAGACGGACGGACCGCCTCTTTCTCAGTATGAGAGGAACGGGAATATCGAGAAAGGGTATCTGGAAGCGTTTCAAAGAAGTCTGTCGGCGCGCCGGACTAGAAGCGAAGGTACATACCCTCCGGCATTCCTTCGCCACTCATCTTCTCGAGGGCGGGGCCGATCTCCGTTCCGTACAAAAGCTGCTCGGTCACGCAGATATCGGTACCACACAGATCTACACCCATGTGGAGAACAGACAGCTCGCCGCCGTTCACGCCGATTTTCACCCCCGAGGAAGGGAAGCAGAGCAGTGGAAAGGGGCGTATTCAGGAGCAGGAGGTGAAAAATGACCGTACTACGACGGACAGCACTCCTTTTCCTGTTTCTGCTCCTTCTCACGGCGCTGGTTTCCGGCTGTAATGACCGGCAGAAGGGCATGCTGAGACGGCTCATGGCGACCCAGGCCGATCACTACGAGGGGGAGAAGATTTCAAAGGAGAAGGTCGAGGAACTCGAATACCACGTGAAAAAGTTCGGCGACGAAGTAACAGAATTGGTGAGAAAGAAGGGGCGCCTCGGCGTCTATTACCGCATGCTGGCGATGGAATACCTGGACCAGGAGATGTACGGTCCCGCCTTCGAAACCCTCATCAAGGCGATGGAGATCTATCCGAATAACCATATTCTCCATTACTACGCCGGGGTCGCTTCGAGTCAGCTGGCGGACACACGGCCTTCGACAGAGGGACGGAGAGAGATGCTGGTGCAGGCGGCTCGCTCCCACGAACGGGCGATAGAACTGAAGGGCAGCTATGTGGAAGCGCTCTACGCCCTTTCGGTACTCTACGTATTCGAACTGGACAGACCCTTCGATGCGGAAGAGCACGTGGAGAAGATCATCGATATCCGTTCCGATCATTATAGGGCGATGTTTCTGCTGGCCCGTATTCGGGTGGAACAGAATCGGATCGAAGAGGCGGTGGAGATCTACACGCACATCGCCGATGAGTCTCCGCAGCAAGAGATGGTTGATCGGGCAAAGGAAAATCGGGAACGGCTGATGAGGGGGGAGTATGGCGGCTGACAGACTTCACCTAGCCGTAAGTCTCCTCGGCGGTCTTTCCTGCAGAGAGCGCCGCCTCGTTGCCGAGTGTGTCGGATCGGAAGAGATCCTCTTTCGATTGAATAAGCCGGCGATTGAAGCAATGGCGGGAAGGCGTCTTAGAGGCAATGTGCTGCCGCAGGACTGGGAGAGAAGAAGCGACAGGATCGTTTCGCTCTGCGCGGCCTGCCGCTGTACTCCTCTGCACTACTGGGACCGCCGGTATCCGCCCCAATTGCGGGAAATCTACGATCCGCCCTTTCTCCTCTATCTGCGAGGAGAAATTCCAAGAGGAGATCTTCCTTTCGCGGCGGTGGTGGGAACGAGGAAACCCACGGAAAAGGCGCGGCAGGCCGCCTTCAGGCTCGGCGCCGAACTGGCTCTGGCGGGAGTTCCGGTGGTTTCCGGCCTTGCCCGGGGAATTGATGGGGCGGCCCATTGGGGGGCGGTGAAGACCGGCGGGATAAGCATTGCCGTGGAGGCGACCGGAGTAGACCGGGTGTATCCGATCAGGCACAGGGAATTGGCCTCTCGGATTTTGGAAAACGGCGGTGCCCTGCTCAGCGAGTATCCGCCGGAGACCGAACTCAGACCCTTCCGTTTCCCGGAGCGCAATCGGCTCATAAGCGGTTTGGCAAGGACGGTGGTCGTTGTACAGGCGCCGCAAAGGTCCGGAGCCCTCATCACGGCCGACTACGCCCTGGAGCAGGGAAGAGACCTCTTGGTCCACCGTGAAGGATTGCAGGGCCCCCTCGGAGCCGGCGGAAGAAAATTGTTCGAAGACGGTGCCGAGGCGATAGGGGAGGCCCGGGAGGTCATCCGTGATTGGGACTTTGATCGAGATACGGGGAACACTGCTTTACAGCCTCTTTCCGTTGAGGAAAGACCGACGACCGAACTCCTCGAAGAGGAGCTGGAAGGAAGAATAGTGCGCTTCGGCGCGGAAAAATACAGGAGGGTCGGATGAGCCCGGATGTCGAGATAGATAGATACCTCGACTATATTTCCTCGGTACGCGGTCTTTCGGAGCGGACCGTCGAAGCCTATCGCCGCGACCTGGCAAAGCTCTCCGCCTTTCTCGAATCAGAGCGGGAGCTGCGGTGGAACAGGCTCAGACCCTCCGATGTGCGGCGCTTTATTTCGAATCTAATGGCGGCGGGCTTGAAGGAAACGTCGATAAACCGGGTACTTTCGTCGCTGAAGGGATTCTTCGCATTCTGTCAGAAGTTCGAATATGCGGCGGCTAATCCCTTCAGCTCGGTAAAGGGAGTCAAGAGAGGTACTCATCTCCCCGAGGTAATGAGTGAAGAGGAGACGGCTGAACTGCTCGATCTGCCGGCGGATGACTATCTCGGCACCCGCGACCGAGCGCTCTTCGAATTGCTCTACTCTACAGGATGCCGGGTCTCGGAAGTGACCGCCCTTAACCTGAAGGACCTCACACGGGGAAAGAAGAGCCTGCGGATCGTCGGAAAGGGGAGGAAGGAGCGCTTCGTATTTCTTGGAAAGCCGGCCGGGGAGGCCCTCGATCTCTATGTGGGGATGAGAAGACGGCACGTTGCGGAGAAAGATCCCGATGCCGAGAAGGCCCTCTTTCTCAACGCAAAAGGTCGACGTTTGACCCAGCGGGGAGTAGCGGAGATCCTGTCGCGGTACCTTCAGAGAAGCAGCATGGGAAAGCGGGTGTCCCCCCACACCTTTCGCCACAGCTTCGCCAGCCACCTTCTCGAGAGGGGAGTTGATATCAGGGTGGTGCAGGAACTGTTGGGACACTCCAGCGTGTCGACAACGCAGATATACACTCATGTGGGAATCGAGCGTCTCAAAGAGGTCTATACGCGGGCCCATCCCCACGCGAGGGGGAAAACTAAGGAGCAGAGTAATGCATGACGATATGCGCAAGGCTTTTCACGGCACGACAATTATTGCGGTCCGCAAAGATGGAGCCGTGGCGATGGCCGGAGACGGCCAGGTGACACTCGGCGAGACGGTGATGAAGGGCAACGCCCGTAAGGTCAGAACCATGTACGACGAAAAGATTCTCACCGGATTTGCCGGTGCCACGGCGGACGCATTTACCCTCTTCGAGCGTTTCGAAGGGAAGGTAAAGGAGTACAACGGAGACATCACCCGCTCGGCGGTTGAACTGGCGAAGGAGTGGCGGACCGACCGCATGCTCCGCCGTCTGGAGGCTATGCTCCTCGTTGCCGACGCCGCAAAGACCCTCCTCATCTCCGGAACGGGAGACGTGGTGGAGCCGGAAAGCGGTGCCGTCGGCATTGGTTCCGGCGGGAGCTTTGCCTACGCCGCCGCGCTCTCCTATCTCGACGGTTCGAATTTCTCTGCAAGAGAGATCGCCGAAAAGTCGATGCGGATCGCGAGCCGTATCTGCATCTATACCAACGACACTTTTACCGTGGAGGAGATTTCATGAAGCTGGACTTGGACAGCCTCACACCGAAAGAAATAGTACGAGAACTCGATAAGTACATCGTTGGGCAGGAAAAGGCGAAGAAGATCGTCGCAATCGCCCTCAGAAACAGGGTCCGCAGGAGAATGCTGGCCGAACAGCTTCAGGAGGAAATTGCTCCGAAGAACATCATAATGATCGGTCCAACCGGAGTGGGAAAGACGGAGATCGCCCGGCGGCTTTCACGCCTCAGCGGCGCTCCCTTCGTAAAGGTGGAAGCGACAAAATACACCGAGGTGGGCTATGTGGGGCGGGACGTGGAGTCCATGGTGCGAGACCTTATGAGTACGGCCCTTTCCATGGTGAAGAAGGAGCTCTCCGAAGGGGTCCGGGAGGAGGCGGAGAAGCGGACTGAAGAGGCGGTCTTGGACCTCCTTCTTCCCGGCGTTAGCGGAGGAGACGACCGAAAAGCGGCGTCGAAAAATGATTCGCCCGCGGAATCACTATCGGTGGTTTCTGCCGAAAACGAAGAACTGAGCAGCCCGACTCGGGAAAAATTCCGCCGCATGCTGCGGGAGGGAAAACTCGATGAGAAAGAAGTGGAGGTAAGCGTCTCGAGGAGAAACAGCCCCTCCATCGAGATATTCTCCGGCCAGAGCTTCGAAGAGATGGATGTGAATTTCGGCAATCTCGCTAACCTCTTCGGCGGGAAGAAAAAGAAGAAGCGGGTCCCCATCCGGCAGGCATGGGAGATCATTCTGGCCCAGGAGATGGATAAGCTGGTGGACGACGACCGGGCGGCGGAGATCGCTCGGGAGCGGGTAGAGCAGATGGGGATCATCTTTATCGATGAAATAGACAAAGTAACGGCCAAGGAAGGCAGCCGGGGGGGCGTCGATGTTTCTCGAGAAGGGGTGCAGAGAGACATCCTTCCCATCGTCGAGGGCAGCAAGGTCAACACGAAATACGGTATGATCGATACGAGCCACATCCTCTTTATCGCCGCCGGAGCCTTTCATACCAGCAAGCCGAGCGACCTCATCCCCGAGCTCCAGGGACGCTTCCCCCTGCGGGTAGAACTGCAGGATCTCGGCGAGGAGGACTTCTATCGAATTTTGACCGAGCCGGAAAACGCTCTTACCAAGCAGTACAACGAACTGCTCGGTACCGAAGGGGTGGAAGTAGCGTTTCCCGAGGAGGGTTTGCGACGAATAAGCCGCATAGCGGCGGAAGTCAATACCAGTACGGAAAATATCGGCGCCCGCCGTCTTCACACGGTGATGGAACTGCTCTTAGAGGATCTCTCCTTTTCTGCAAACGAGCTTAAGGGGCAGAAGATACCGATAACGGCGGAGTATGTGAACGAGAAGCTCGCCGGCGTGGTGGAAGACCAAGATCTTTCGCGCTACATACTTTAGAAAGGCTAAGCGATGGGGCTTATTGTGTCGAAACTAAAGAAGAGAATCCTTAGCGAAAGAGGAGATTGACGTGTTCTTACAGAACGGTTTCGGGAAAACCTTGGATATTATGCACCGGACAATGGACGTTTCCCTGTACCGGCAGCAGGTCCTGGCGGACAATATCGCCAACGCCGATACGCCGAATTTCAAGAGGAGTGTGGTGAATTTTGAGGCCGAGCTGAAGCGGGCCCTCGATTCCGAGGGGCATCGGCCGCGGGTACGGCTTGCGGTAAGCGACCTACGGCACATACCCAACGATCGGACGAAGAACTATCGGGATGTGGAGCCGAGAAGGATACTGGACTACCTCTCCACATCGGATAACAACGGGAATAACGTGGATATCGAGGAGGAGAGCATGCTGCTTCTGCAGAATCAGCTTCGTTACAATCTCCTCACCCGATCGATATCGGACCAGTTCTCCCGCATCTCTACGGTGCTGAGATAGGAGGCGGTAGATGGGATTATTTAGCAGCATAAACGTAGCGGCATCCGGGCTCAGTGCTCAGAGGACAAGGCTCGACGTTATTTCCAACAATATCGCCAATGCCGATACTACAAGAACGCCGGAGGGAGGTCCTTTCCGGAGAAGCCGGGTGGTTTTTCGGCCGCGGGTACAGCAGCCGTACTGGCGCAGCCCCTTTCTCCCGAAAACACTGGACAACGGTGTCGGGCAGGGGGTGAGGATTGCCGAAATCGAAAGGGACAAAGACAGCAAACCGCGTCTTGTCTACGATCCGACCCATCCCGACGCGATAAAAACCGGTCCGCGGAAAGGCTACGTGGAGATGCCGAATGTCAACGTGGTCGACGAAATGGTGGACATGATTTCGGCAAGCCGGTCCTACGAGGCGAATGTGGCGGTGGTGAACGGCTCTAAGAGCATGTTTCAGAGTGCTCTCAACATTGGGAGGTAGAGATAGATGAGTTTTTTTGATTCCACGGCGGCGCAGGGCCATATGGTCGATCTGGTGCGCACCAATTCGAGACATCTCGAGAGCAGGGTGCACCGGAGTGAAGAGAACGCCGGGGCGAAGAACTTCGGGAATTTGGTAGTCGACGCTTTAAACAATACGAACGATCTGACACAGCAGAGTGAGACCCTCGCTCAGCAGTTCATCACCGATCCGGACAGCGTTGACCCGCACGATGTGACTATTGCCATGAGCAAGGCCAATCTCGCCGTATCCATGACCAAGGCGGTGGTGGATGAGGCGTTAAAGGCCTACCGGGAGATAACGAACCTGCGCTAGTAGGAAAACGGCATATCGACCGGCATTGATCATAGCATCGTTCTTCTTTGGGAGGGGAAATGAACGATTTTTTGAAAAAAATCATCACACAGGTAAATACGATCTGGGGAAAGCTTTCCCTGATCCAGAAAATCATTCTCTTCGCGGTGACGGCGGCGTCGATCGGCGGGGTGGTTCTGCTGGTGAGCTTCAGCAGCTCACCGAGCATGGTGCCCCTGATCACTTCTCCCATCACCGACCAGGAGCAGCTGCAGCGGATTTCCGCTCGGCTCGACGAAGAGGGCGTTTCTCACAGCATCACCGAGGCGGGACAGGTCTATGTGGAGGACCGGAAGACGGCCCAGCGGATGGTGAGCATCCTGATGAGGGAAGATCTCATTCCACAGGAAACCTCGCCCTGGGACGTGTTCAAGATGGACCGCTGGACCGTAACCGATTTCGAGCGGAACGTAAAATTACGGCAGGCGATCACCAAGAACCTCGAACAGCACATTGAAGCAGTGGAGGAGATAGACTCGGCGCAGGTGACGCTGGTACTCCCCGAGGAGGAACTCTTTCAGGAGGATCAGAACCCTGTTACCGCCTCCGTCATCATCACTCCGTCACCGGGTTCGGACATCGTGGAAAACCGAAAGAAGATCGAAGGTATCGAAAAACTCCTCATGCTAGCCGTCGAGGGCTTGCAGCAGGAAAATCTCGTTATCTCCGACCAGGAGGGGGTTGTCCTCAACGACTTCGTCAATCTCGCCGAGTTCGACCGGCTCGAGCTCTCAAAGCGTCAGCTGGAGCAGAAGGCCGCATTGGAGACAAAGTACAAGAGCCAGATATTCAAGGAGCTTTCACAGATATTCGGCGCGGGAAGAATAAGCGTTCTCAAGGTAGATATTGCCCTCGACTTCCGAAAGGAGACGGTGGAGACGGAGGAGCACTACCCCGTCACCACGGTGGAGGACAACCCGAACACTCCCTACAACGAGCGGGAATACGTGCTCTCCATTCCCCGATCGAAGGAGACGATCAACGAGGAGTTTAAGGGCACCGGATTCAATCCCGAAGGGCCTCCGGGCCAGGAGGGACAAACGCCGCCGGCGTACAAGGACCTCGATAATTTAGTGGGAGAATACTCCAACCGTTCGGAAATTGTAAACGAGGAAATCAACAAGCGGAACATCTACAAGGAAAAAAGCCCCTGGGAGATCGACAGAATATCGATTGGTGTGGCCATCGACGGTGTGTGGGAGAAAATGTACCAAAAGAACGGAACAGTGAAAATAACCGAAGAGGGAAAGATAGAACGGGAGTATACCCCGGTTGCCCAGGAAGATCTCCAGAAGGCCCAAACTCTGGTCGAACACGCCGTCGGTTTCAATCGTGAGCGGGGAGACTCGGTGACGGTGCAGCATCTTCAGTTCGATCGTTCCGCCCAGTTCGAGGAAGAGAATGAGAAATTTAGAAAACAGAAGCGGACTCAGCAGATCCTCCTCTATTCAATGCTCGGTCTCGCCGTTCTTATAGTGGCGTTTATCGTATTCAGACTGATCTCCCGTGAGCTCGAGAGAAGGCGGAGGCTGCGTGAAGAGGAATTGGCCCGGCAGCACCAGATGGCCAGAGAGGCCGCCCTTAGAAGCGCCGAGGAGGAGGAAGAGATGGACGTCGGTATGTCCGTGGAGGAACGGGCCAGGATGGAGATGCAGGAGAACGCCATCAACATGGCCAGGGAACATCCCGAAGATGTGGCCCAGTTGATCCGCACATGGCTGGCGGAGGAGTAAGGTATGGCTAAGCAGGCAGGACAAAAGGGACAGGCCGCGGCGGGGCAGAAGAAGGGTAAGAAGGAACTCAACGGACGACAGAAGGCGGCGATCTTTCTCGTGACCCTGGGCTCGGAAATTTCTGCGGAAATTTTTAAGCACATGCGGGAGGATGAGATCGAGACCCTGACCTTCGAAATCGCCCGCCTAGATAACGTGGACTCTGAAGATCGGGATATGGTCCTGCAGGAGTTCAAGGAACTCATGATGGCGCAGGACTTCATCACCTCCGGCGGCATCGACTATGCGCGGGAGCTCTTGGAGAAGGCACTCGGCAGCCAAAAGGCCGTCGACATAATAAACCGTCTTACCAGCAGTCTGCAGGTGCGTCCCTTCGACTTCGTACGGCGGACCGATCCCGCCCACCTGCTGAACTTCATTCAGCAGGAGCATCCGCAGACCATAGCTCTGATCCTCGCCTATCTGGAACCGCAGAAGGCATCGACGATTCTGTCCAGCCTCAATCAGGAGATTCAGTCGGATGTGGCCAAGCGTATTGCCACAATGGACAGAACGAGTCCCGAGACGCTGCGGGAGGTGGAGCGAGTCCTGGAAAAGAAGCTCTCCACCCTTTCGAACGAAGATTTTACCTCCGCCGGCGGTGTGGAGAACATCGTCGAGATTCTCAACCTCGTCGATCGTACCACCGAGCGCTACATAATCGAGAACCTCGAAGCGGAGGATTCGGAATTGGCAGAAGAGATCAAGAAGCGGATGTTCGTCTTCGAAGACATCGTACTGCTCGACGACCGGGCGATACAGAAGGTGCTAAGGGAAGTGGACAATTCCGAATTGGCAAAGGCACTGCGCGGAGTGGAAGCGGAGGTACAGGACAAGATCTTCCGCAACATGTCGAAGCGGGCCGCGGCAACCCTCAAGGAAGAGATGGAGTACATGGGGCCGACGCGAATCAAGGACGTGGAAGAGACACAACAGAAGATAGTCGGTGTCATAAGACGACTGGAAGAGAATGGAGACATCGTTGTAGCCCGCGGCGGCGAAGACGAGATGCTCGTATAAGCGCACTGAAGGAGTGGATAGATGGCCAAAAACCTGTTTCGATCCCGTGAGGTCAGTACTTCCGTGGAAAAGGTGGTTCTCGAATCGCCTTTCGAGGAAGAGGCGGAGGAAGTCGAGGTAGAATCGATAGAGGAGTACTCGGGTCCCACCGCCGACGACCTGCGCCGAGAGGCAGAGGCCTTCAAGAAGAACTGGGAGCAGGAAAAGCAGCAGATGATCGAGGCTGCGCAGGCGGAGGCGGACCGAATCGTAAAGGATGCAGAGCAGAAGGCATTCAATGAGGTTCAGCGCAAGACCGAGGAAGCCCAGAGCACCCGGCAGGAAGCGGAAAACGAGGCAAGCAGGATCATCGAAGAGGCGCAGCGCGAGGCGCGGATGCACCAGGAAGATGCACAGAAACAAGTCGACGGAATAAAGGACGAAGCCTACAAGGAAGGATTCGATGCCGGCCGCGAGGCGGGCTATGTCGAAGGGAAAAAGGAAGTCGACCGGCTTATCGAGCACCTCCATCACATAATAGACATGACCCTGGAAAAGCGCAACGAGATTATCGAAGAGACTGAGACCCAGCTGATACAACTGGTGTTGATAATCGTGAAGAAAGTGGTGAAGGTTATCTCCGAAAACCAGAAGAACGTGGTGATCAACAACGTCATTCAGGCCTTGAGGAAGCTCAAGAGCCGCGGCGAAGTGCTGGTAAAGGTGAACTTAGACGACGTGGAGCTCACCTCGGAACATGTGAAGGATTTTATGCGCATGGTCGACAATGTGCAGTCGGTTACGGTGGTGGAAGATTCCACCGTAGACAAGGGGGGGTGTATCATAGAGACCGACTTCGGTGAGATAGATGCAAGGATTTCCTCCCAGCTCCACGAGATAGAGGAGAAGATCCTCGAATTGTCTCCCATCCAATCGAGAGGTGAAAAGTAATGAGCAGCATAGAAGTGACGAGCATGTTTGAAAAATATGAGGAGATCGTCGAAACCATCGATCCGATCAAATACACGGGAACGGTTCGTCGCGTAAAGGGCCTCTTGATAGAGAGCCACGGACCACAGGCCGAAGTGGGAGAGCTCTGTCAGATCTTTATCGGTGATGAGGGCCGGGTTGTCTGGGCCGAGGTCATCGGTTTCGACGGCCATAATGTCCAGCTGATGGCCTTCGACGAGATGGAGGGAATCGAGTCGGGCTGCACGGTAGTCGCACTGGGCCATCCCCTTTCGGTAGCCGTTTCGGAGAGATTATTGGGACGGGTAATAAATTCGATGGGCCGGCCGATAGACGGAAGGGGATCGGTGGGCTCACTCCGGACTGCATCTACCGTCGGCACGCCGCCGCAGGTGCTCTTTCGTAAATCGATTAGCGAGCGGATGATTACCGGGGTGCGGGCCATAGACGGACTGCTGCCGGTCGGCAAGGGACAGCGTATCGGGATCTTCTCCGGAAGCGGGGTGGGAAAATCCACTCTCTTAGGGATGATCGCCCGCAACACCGAGGCGGACGTCAACGTAATCGCTCTCATCGGAGAGCGGGGCAGAGAGGTGCGGGAGTTTATAGAGAACGATCTTGGCGAGGAGGGTTTGAAGCGTTCTGTACTGGTGGTTTCCACCAGCGATACCAGTCCGCTGGCACGGGTCCGCGGCGCCTTCGTCGCTACGGCACTTGCGGAATACTTTCGCGACTGCGGCAAGAATGTGATGCTGCTCTTCGATTCGATTACCCGATTTGCAAGAGCCAAGCGTGAGATGGGGCTCACCCTCGGTGAACCGCCGGCGACACGCGGGTTTCCCCCCTCGGTTTTTTCTCTGCTGCCGAAGCTGCTTGAGCGCTGTTCGAATTCCGATAAGGGAACGATAACCGGTTTCTATACGATCCTCGTAGAGGGTGACGACTTGGACGAGCCGATCTCCGATTCGGTACGGGGAATACTAGACGGGCACATCGTGCTGGCCCGTCGTTTGGCTCAGGCCTCCCACTATCCGGCCATCGACATTCTTGCCAGTCTCTCGCGTCTTGCAACGAAGGTTACCGACAGAGACGAACAGCAGGCCGCCGGTAAGCTCAGGAGGCTCCTTGCCGCGTATACCGAATCTGAGGATCTGATAAACGTAGGAGCCTATGAGGAGGGATCGAACGAAGATGTCGACGAGGCAGTGAAAAAGATCGACGGAATATGGGATTACCTCTCACAGGAAGTGGAGGAAAGGGCCGAGCTTCCCGATACAGTAAATCGACTCTCCCGACTAAGCGGTATAGGAATAGATCTGCCGGAGGAATAGGATGAAACGTTTCAGCTTCAACTTGGAAAAGATCTTACAGCTGCGTCGCTACGAAGAGAGACGCTGGGAATTGAAGCTGGGTGAGGCGACCAGCCGCTGTACCTCCATATCTCATCGGATCAAGGAGTGCAGCCGACAGAGAGACAAGGTATTTGCGGGGAGAAGATTTACCGGTGTGTCGGGCTTCTACGACTTTCGTGTAGCCGATACCTATATGCAGCGTCTGGAAGAGAAGAAGGATCATCTGAGCGAAGAATTGGCAGCCTGTGAAAAGGAACGGGATGCCCTAAAGAAGAAGTACTTGGAGGCTTCGCGGAAGCGAAAGGTCATCGAACGGCTCAGGGAGCGGAAGGAGCACCAGTACTACCGTGAGCAGCGTCGGGCCGAGCAGAAGGAACTCGATGAAATGGCTGCCGGCAGGATAAGGAGGTAAGCGTGGCATTCGGTCATGGAGGCAATCTAATAAAGATCATTCTCCTCTTGCTTCTTATTCTGCTCTTGACGGCGGGAGGATTGGTCTGGTTCGATTATCTCGGAATTATAAACATCAAGGAACGTTTATCGCCGGCCTTCAATCTGCTAGGGCTTTCCGCTCCTGAAGAGATAGAGGAGACCGAGCAGCCCCTCATGCTCGAACAGGAGCGGCTGAAAAAACAACGAACCGCCCTGGACCTCTTGGCGGAGGAGCTGGATAACCGGGAAGAGGAGATCGCAAAGAAAGAGAACGAAGTAACTCAGAAATTAGAGACTTTGGATGAAAGGGAGAAGACGCTGGAGGAACAGGAAAAATCCTTTAACGAAAGAGTAAAACAGTACGACAATAAAAGAGCGAACCTCCGGCAGTCCGCACAGTATTTCACGGGTATGCCCCCGCAGAATGCAGTTGAGCGCCTGTTGGAGATGGACGATCAGGATGTCATAGACATCCTTCGTACGGTTGAGCGCATGGCCCAGGAGGCGGGAGAAGACTCGGTAGTTGCTTACTGGCTCTCCCTCATGCCGCCGGACAGAGCGGCTCAGCTGAGCAGAAAGATGATTAAGAAACCGGAGCAGTAATGCGGCACGGTAACGGGAGTGAAAAGAGGTGATACAAGCCTTCACTGAAACGTATTCGCCGGCTCCTTCTCAAGGCAAGTTTTCCGATATTCTCTCGCGTGGAAAAGACGCCGGAGCTTCCTTTTCGGAGTATCTGCATACCTTGAGAACGGCGGCAGGAGAGAAGGATAAATCCGTAGAAGAGCCGGGCTCAGAGGACGTTCGAAAAGCCGCCGTTTCCCCGCAATCCGGCGCCGACGAAACTGCGAAAAAAACTGCCGAAACTGAGGCGAACAAAGCTGCAAAGAAATCGGATGCCGCCGACGGCGTCGAAGCGAGGAAAACGAGAGAGGAAAATGAGGCGCTAAAGAAAAATGAAGATGAAAGTAAAAGCGGCGAGGTAAACCGCAGAAAAATCCGATTGAATAAAAACGGAGATTCGGAAAAATCGGATAAAAGCGCCGCGGAGGTCGCCGGCAAATCCAAAAGCGAGAAACAGACGGAGAATCTTGTTGAGGGACTTGCCGAACAGAAGCCCGGCAAGGCTGAAAAAGCACGCCGCGAGGGCCTCTCCGTTGAAGGCGACAGGCTCCATTCGAAGAGCGGAAGAGAAGCCGAGGTCTCCACTGCAACGACGGATGCCCTGAAGGGGAAAAAAGACATCTCGAAAAAGGAAGAGCGGCAAGAGCTCGGGGAAAAAGCGAAGAGCTCTTCGTTTTTCAAAGACGCGAAGAGCGAAAAAGAGGCAAAGAGCGGTAAGGAAAAACTTTCCCTCGTGGATACACGCACAGAAAAGGGAAAGGGTGAGAGGGATTCGATCGGAGGCAGAAGAGAAGCCCTCCCTCCCGATACCGACGGCAGCAAAGCACATAGAGAAACGGAAAGCCGGGCGCTTTTCAAAGAGGGACAGATAAAGGACGCCGGCGATTCGGTAAAACTAGGCTCCGGTGATAAGGAGTTAGCAACGGACAAAGTCCAGGTCCTTCGCGTGGACACGGCTTCGCTGGGCGACCGCACAGAGAACGTCGGAACCGCGCGGATACAGACGAAGGGAGAGGGCGGCTTTCTCAAGCAGTTGCAGGAACGACTCAATCCGGAAATTGTAAAGCGCGCGGGAATCATCGTTCGTGACGGGGGTAGAGGGGAAATACGTTTGGACATTAAACCCGAACATCTTGGTAACGTACGAATCCGTGTGTCTTTGGAAGATAGCAATATAGTCGGCAAGATTTTTGTCGAAAATTCAAGTATACGGAATATCTTCGAGCAGAATCTTCAGAATCTGCAGAGAAGTTTCAGGGAGCACGGTTTTGAGACGGCCTCGTTGGAGGTGACGGTAGGCGATGGAAGACAGCACCGTAGAGAGGACCGGAAAGAACACGCCGCTTCCGTCGCCGGCCGGGGGGCGATACGGACCCTGGAAGATCACGTGCCTGATGCGCTGAGGGGCTTCGAAGAGGAGCAGCTCGTGGATCTGGTGGTGTAACGGAGGAGAGCGAATGGATTTTTCAGCGGTGCTTTCGGCGTCACAGAGGGCAAAGGTCGAATTGCAGGTCGATGCGGCCAACAAGTCCATCGGCGCGGGAGTCGGCAAGAAGCAGGACTTGGGCAAGGATGATTTTCTCAAACTGCTCATCACTCAGCTCAAACATCAGGATCCCACGGCCCCGATGGAAGACAAGGAGTTCATCGCTCAGATGGCGCAGTTTTCATCTCTCGAGCAGATGACCAATATGGCAGGCAGGTTCAGTGAACTGGCCGGAGTCATAGACCGGGGCAATGCACTGAACCTCTTGGGAAAGCAGGTGGAAATTCGGGAGGGGACACACGTGGTCAGCGGCATTGTGGAAGAGGTGTCCGGAGCGGACCATCCACAGCTGTTGGTCGGCGGACGCTATTACGACTATGAAAAGGTAGAGAAGGTAACGAACAAGGAGGCAGCACAATGATGCGATCACTATACTCCGGTGTATCCGGACTACAGAATCATCAGATTCGGATGGACGTCATCGGCAACAATATATCCAATGTGAATACAACGGGTTTTAAGAAGGGAAGGGCCAACTTCCAGGATATGTTGTCGCAAACGATGGCCGGCGCCGCCCGGCCCACCGACGAGGTCGGGGGCGTCAATCCGAAGCAGGTGGGTCTGGGAATGAACATCGCCTCCATAGACACGATCCACACCCAGGGCTCTCTTCAGACGACCGGGGTCATGACGGACGTGGCGATACAGGGAGACGGCTTCTTCATTCTGCGGGCGGGGAATAAGCTCTTTCACACCCGTGCCGGCGCCTTCGGTCTCGATGAAAACGGTACCCTGGTCAATCCCGCCAACGGACTGCGGGTACAGGGCTGGCAGGCGGAGGAGATCGACGGACAGACCTTCATAAATACCGCAGCGGACGTGGAAGATCTGGTCATCCCGGTAGGCAGCAAGGACCCGGCGGCTGCAACGACAGAGGTCGAGCTTGCATCTAATTTAGACAAGCGCACAGCGCTGATTCCCCCGGGCGCCGGAGCCGGCGACGTGCGGGAAGGCACCTGGAGCATCGACAAGACGATCTACGACAGTTTCGGTAATACCCACACCCTGCGGATCAACTATACCCGGGTGGCGGGGACCCAGAATCAATGGCAGGGCGAGGTCATAATCGACCCCGATTCGGAGACCCCAACGAATACCCTGACCGACGTTGGAGAAATAAACAACGACGCGAACACCTTCGTCGTAGAGTTCAATAATCTCGGGACCCTGCAGAATGTGACGGACGGGCAGGGCGACCTGGCCAACGAAGGGACCCTGCAGGTAAACGTAAGCTTCGATGTCCTCGAAGCGACTCCCGAAGCGGGTGAACAGGTTAGGCAGACCTTCCAGCTGTCCCTTGGAGAAGTAGGAAGCGTGGTGGATTCTATGACTCAGTTCGCAGAAAAGAGCTCGACAAAAGCATTCAGGCAGAACGGCTACCCAATGGGGTATCTCGAATCCTTCAAGATAGATCAGTCGGGAGTGATAACGGGAATATATTCGAACGGCACCAACCGTTCCCTCGGACAGATCGGTATGTCCGCCTTTACCAACCCGGGTGGACTCGAAAAGGCGGGAGAGAACACCTACGTAGAGACGATAAACTCCGGAGAGGCAAGGATTGGCGAGTCGGGAGTCGCAGGCAAAGGAAAGATAATTGCCGGTGCTCTTGAAATGAGCAATGTCGACTTGGCCGAACAGTTTACCGACATGATCGTCACTCAGCGCGGCTTCCAGGCAAACTCTAAGTCTATAACGACTTCGGATCAAATGCTCCAAGAGCTTCTCACGCTCAAGAGATAAGGAGCGGATAGGAATATGAGCGGATGATTGAGATTACGCAGTTAAAGGGAAAAATCTACTATGTGAATCCCCATCTTATCGAGTACGTCGAGCGTAATCCCGACACCACTCTCGTGATGGTTTCCGGCAAGCATCTGGTGGTCAAAGAAGACTACGAAACCATCTTTCGCCGCATAGTGGAATACCGAAGGCTCATTGGCGCCTTCAAGAACGAGGAGTAGCATAATGGATCCGGCAACAATAGGAGGCTTGGTAGCAGGTCTAGGTTTCATCCTCATGTCGATGATATTCGGCGGGGCCGGCCTTGCAATCTATATAAATATCCCCTCTATATTGATGGTCATCGGAGGCTCATTTGCGGCCATTATGATCTCCAATCCCCTGCATCGGACTTTGGGCATGATGCGCTACGTGAACAACGTCATAAAACTACCGACAAGCGAGCTGCAGCGGACCATCACGAGTCTGGTGAATTTCGCGGAAAAGGCCCGTAGAGAAGGGCTGCTCGCTTTGGAGGATGATGCGGAAGAGGTGGGGGATGAGTTCCTGCGAAAGGGGATTCGGCTTGTGGTAGACGGTACGGACCCGGAAATCATAAAGACCATTCTGTATACGGAGGTGGACCAAATACAGCAGCGCCATGAAACCGGAATAAAGATTTTCGACGACTGGGGTAAACTTGCCCCGGCCTTTGGAATGATCGGCACTCTGGCCGGTCTCATCGCCATGCTGGCGAACCTCGACGATCCCGATGCAATCGGTTCCGGTATGGCACTGGCCCTCATCACCACGATGTACGGTTCGATATTCGCCAATGCGGTGCTCATTCCCTTCAAGGGAAAACTGGAGGACCGGGACAAAGATGAGCGCTTAGTGCAGGAAATCATGGTGGAAGGCATACTCTCGATCCAGGCGGGGGACAACCCGACTATCCTCAAACAGAAACTCCTCTCATTCCTCGAGCCGAAGCTCAAGGAGGAGATGGGTGAGGTCTTAGGTTCGGAGTAGGAGAAACTATGGCGGGTAGAGAAAGAAAGAAGAAGTGTCCACCGGAAGGCGCCCCGGAATATATGCTCACCTACGGCGATATGGTAACCCTTCTTCTCACCTTCTTCGTCATGATGTACACCACTGCGACGGTGGACGGGGTAAAGATAAAGCTCATACTCGCCGCCTTCAACGGGCTAGGGCTGCAGTCCGGCGGGATGACCCTGCAGGCCACCGGCGAGCTTGTGGAGATGGGAAACACCGTCATGTCGTTACCCTCCGCACAGAGGGGGCGCTCCCTCAGCGAAGCGAAGAAAACGGCGGTGAGCCGTTTTCAGCCGGAGATAAAATCCGAGATGGTACGGGTCACGGTAGACGAGCGGGGACTAATAATCAGTCTCGCAGGAGATGCGTTTTTCGAACCGGCCAGCGCGGAGGTACGGATAGAGCAGACCCGGGATACGCTGCAGCAGCTCTCAAATCTTCTGCAGTCCATGCCGGAACGGACCTTCCGCATAGAGGGGCACACCGATTCCGTACCTACGGACCCGCTGGGGGAATACCGGACCAATTGGGAGCTTTCTACTGCTCGTGCTACGAACGTGCTTCATTATCTCGTGGACTTCGGCGTGGCAGAGGAGAATTTTCAAGTTTCAGGCTTCGCCGATACGGTGCCTTTGACCAGCAACGAGACCGAAGAGGGCCGGGCCTACAACCGGAGAGTCGATATCGTAATTCTCTCGGAGGGGCATTTATAGGTTTGCATAATTTCGATTCTTTTGATAGAATTTTATTAAACTGGGGGACAAGGCATGGCCGATGATGAAGTTTTTTCCGGGGAAGGATTAGACGAAACTCCGGAACAGGAAGCCGAAAGGAGCGGCGGGTTTATCCCTGCCGTCATTCTAAAGATACTCAAGTATGTCGCCCTGGGCATGGCAGCGATAATATTCATCGTAACAACCGTCGTGATCACCGTGAAGATTCTCGACAAGGGACCGCAGGCCGAAGCCTATCCATCCGCCTCTCCCCAATATTCCGAAAAGGTACCGATCTATTCCTGGTACGATATTCCGGAAATACGAGGAAGGACCGCCGATGAGAATCCGCATACCGTCATTGTAGATGCAAAGCTCGGTTACGAGAAGGACAGCAAGAAGGTCCAAACAGAGCTCATTGCCCGAAGCGAACAGATCATCGATATCATAAGGCACTACTTTGCAGGCTATAATGCCAACGATTTGAGTCCAAATAACGAGGGAAAGATAAAGGTAGAATTGAAGGAGAAGATAAACGCCATCATGTCCAAAGATGATGCAGTGGAGGAGATCGTTTTTCTGCAGTTCAGCGTAATAGAGTTTTAATATGAATGAAGTACTGTCACAGGACGAAATTGACCAGCTCCTCACCGCGATATCGACCGGCGGCCCCGAGGCGGAGCCGACGACGCAAACCGCCACGGACCAGCGTAAGATCAAAATTTATGATTTTAAACGGCCGGACAAATTTTCCAAGGAGCAGATCCGTACCGTCTCTATAATGCACGAGACCTTTGCGCGCTTGACCACAACAGCCCTTTCGGGTCAGCTGCGGAGCATGGTCCACGTCCATGTGGCATCGGTAGATCAGTTGACCTACGAGGAGTTTACCCGTTCCCTCCAAAACCAGACCATTCTCGGTATCATAAACATGGACCCGTTAAAGGGTTCGGCAATCTTAGAGATCGATCCGAGCATAACCTACAGCATCATAGACAGGGTTTTCGGGGGGCAGGGAGAGAGTACCAAGGTAAACCGGGAATCGACGGATATCGAACAGGCGGTCATGGAGGGTGTCATCGTTCGGATGCTGGGGAACCTCCGGGAAGCCTGGAGTCAGGTAATCGATCTTAGACCGAGGCTTGGACAAATCGAAACCAATCCCCAGTTCGCGCAAATCGTGCCGCCGACGGAGATGGTTGTTCTGGTGAGTTTAGAGATGAAGATAGGCGAGGTAGAAGGGATGATGAACTTCTGTATTCCCTATCTCACCATCGAACCTATCATCTCAAAACTGTCGGCCCAGTATATGTACTCTTCAGTGCGAAGCGGCGCGACAACGGAAAATCTCAATATAATCAAGGACCGTCTCTCGACGATAGAGGTGACCGTCCTTGCGGAAATAGGAAGCATGCAATTGACGGTTCGAGATGTGTTGAGTCTCAGGACGGGAGATGTCGTCCGCTTTCCCAACGTGCGCACGAGCGATCAAATGACGTTGAAGGTCGGCAACATGAAGAAGTTTCTCTGCAGACCGGGAATTGTCGGCAATAAATTGGCGGTTCAAGTAACCAAGAAATTAGAAGAATTACGCAGGGACGAGTTCGAAGAGCTCGTGGCCGAGGAAGGAGAAGAGTGATGAGTGAAGGTTCTCTCTCACAAGACGAAATTGATGCATTGTTGCAGGGCAGCAATATGGATACCGGGGCCTCGCAGGGTGCTCCGTCCGGCGGAGGCGGGGCAGAGGCGGGACTTACGGAACAACAGAAGCAGACTCTGATAAAAATCATGGGCGGCATCTCCGATTCTCAGGCCTCTAATCTCTCGGGTATGATCGGTGAGAACGTGACTATCGAATCGCCTAAGATTGAGATGGTTGACGCTTCGAACATCGGGGGAGCCTTTTCCGGGTCTCTAGTGGAGATAAAAATTCCGTATTCGGAGGGACTCAGCGGCTTCCATTCTTATCTTATACCGGAGGATGTGGCTACTACGATAGCCGGAAAGATGATGGGGCAGGACGGGGTGGAAATGAACGAAGCCGCCCTGTCGGCGCTGGAGGAGGCGGGGAACACCCTCGCCGGTTCGGCTGCAACCGGTCTCGGCGACTTGGTCGGCAGCACGGTAATGAACGAGCCGGGGGAGACGAAGACCGTTTCTCCCGACGATGTGAGCGTGCCTTCGGGACCGGCGGTAAAAATCAGCTATCCCATAACGATCGACGATATTGCACCGTCACAGATCCACGAGATTTTCGAGATGTCGGTGATACAAACCATACTCACGGCCGCCGGCGGCGGACAGCCGCAGGAACAGTCGGCGGCACCGCAGGCAGGAGCTCCTCAGGGAGGAGGAATCGGCGCGCCGCAGGGAAATTTCGGCGGACAGCAGGAGATGGGCGCGGGACAACAGATGTGGGGAGGAGCTCCGCAGCAGGGCGGTTTTCCCGGCGGCGGACAGCAGATGTGGGGCGGCCCGCAGCAGGGAGGCTTTCCCGGTGGCGGTGGAGCCAACGTGCAGCCGGTGCAGTTTCCCAGTCTCAATGAGCAGTCCTATGCCGGCGATCAGGGCAACATCAGTCTCCTGATGGATGTCTACATGGAGATGACCGTCGAGTTAGGAAGGACGAAATGGCTCATAAAAGACATCCTCGGCATGGGAGAAGGAACGATAGTTGAGCTGGATAAACTGGCCGGTGAACCGGTCGACATATTGGTGAACCATAAACTCATCGCCAAGGGCGAGGTGGTGGTTATAGATGAAAACTTCGGTGTCCGGGTGACGGAAATCGTCTCCCCGATGGACCGGGTTGAAGGCATGACATAAGACGTTTTTGACAACGGCGCAGCGAAAGAGGGGGAGTGGGTTACCCCCTCCGGAGAGGTTCCGTTCGATGCGATCAAACGGGAGGGGAACGTGAATACACGACTGCGTCTGTGTGCGGCGCTTATGCTCTGTGCAGGTATAAGTAGTACCGGAGTTTTTGCACAAGAAGCACAAGCGAAGCCGGACACCGCAAATTCAGGAAACGAGACTAGCATACTCGAGTCTGCACTCGATACTCCGGCAAAGGAGATCAACGAGGAGGACCTCGAAATTCGTGACGAGGATAGTCCGGAGGTCCAAATAGAGGGAGGATTGAACAACTTCTCCGTGTGGGACTTCCTGCGGATGTTCATTGTCCTCGGCCTTGTAGTGGCCGCCATTTACGGACTCTTTTATCTGCTCAAAAAAATGCAAAATCCGCGTATGCAGGAGAATCCCCTCATATCGCTTGTCTCCAGTCAAAGCCTGCAGGGAAACCGGTCCTTACATTTGGTTGAAGTGGGAAACGAAGTTTTCCTCGTCGGCTCATCCGAGGGGGGAGTGGAGCTGGTGGGAAAGATCACCGACCAGGAGACACTCGATCAGGTAAGGCTGTACCGCTCGGAAATACGCGGAGGAGAAAAATCTTTCGGGAGGACGCTCAGAGAATTGTTCGGGCGGAACGGGGAAAACGAAGGGGAGGAAGAGAGGAGTTTCGGCGGCGCTCTCTTTCTGCAAAAGCAGCGCGAGCGGCTCAAGAACCTCTAGGAGAGCGTGATGAATAGACGGACTGTAGGTATTGTTGCGTTTCTCCTTCTGGGACTGATCTTCATAGGATCGGCCGGAGGACAAGAGCGGGTCGAGACGGAGATACGGGAAGAGCAGAATACGCCGACGGTTCCCTTCATCGATCTTACCGTGAGGGAACCGGAGTCGAACCAGGAGGTTGCGCTGAGCATCCAGATTCTCCTGCTTCTTGCGGTCCTTGCCCTCTCTCCATCGATAATTATCCTTACCACGAGTTTTCTTCGCATCGCCATAGTGTTCGATTTCATTCGTCGGTCCCTTTCACTCCAGCAGGTCCCTCCCAATCAGGTGATGATGGGTATTGCCCTCTTTCTCACCTTCTTCATCATGTGGCCTACTTTAAACACAATGTACGAAGACTCCTTCCGGCCCTTCGCCGAAGGAGAAATAGGAATAGAGCAGATGTACGACGGGGCGACGGGGCCGATGAGGATCTTCATGTATCGGCAGATGGGCAACAATCACGAGATGATCCAGCTCTTTATGCGGATGCGGGGCTTGGAAAAACCACAGAACTTTTCACAGGTTCCCACCTACGTGCTGATTCCCGCCTACGTGCTCCACGAACTCACCGTGGCATTCAAAATAGGGATACTGCTGTTTATTCCCTTTATCGTCATAGACATGGTGGTGGCCTCGACCCTCATGTCTATGGGAATGATCATGCTTCCCCCGATCATGATCTCACTTCCCTTCAAGATTATCCTCTTCGTCCTCATCGACGGCTGGGGATTGATAACCCAACAGCTCATCCAGAGTTTTAATTAGAGGAGGCGGAAGATGAATTTAGCGGCGGCTTCGAGAATCATACAGAGCGGGGTTTTGCAGATACTCATCATCGCGGGACCGGTCCTAATAATAGGCTTGAGCGTCGGCTTGATAATTTCAATCTTTCAGGCTACCACGAGCATTCAGGAGCAAACCCTTACCTTCGTGCCGAAGATTATCGCCATTCTCGGCAGTGTAGGGATATTCGGTCCGTGGATGTTGGCGATGATGCAGCAGTACGCGAGAAATCTCATATCGATGATCTCACAGATGGGAGGCTGAGAGGAGGGTGAATATCGACCTGATGACCGCCAACGCACAACTATTGCTCCTCCTCTTCGCGCGGGTCTTCGGTCTGTTGAGCGTCGCTCCTCTCCTCTCCTCGAGGGCCATTCCCGGTATAGCGCGGATTGCTCTGGCCCTCTTCGCTGCGCTGGCGGTGTTTCCCTGGGTCCTGGAGTCGGGATACCCGATTCCCTCCAACAGCCTCGCCTACGGATTAGTCCTCATTGGGGAGGTCCTGGTGGGGCTCATTCTGGGTTTTACCTTAAACGTCGTGTATACCGCCTTTGTCCTCGCCGGACAGTACTTCTCCTTTCAGATGGGTTTCGGCGCCTCTCAGGTCTTCGATCCCATGGCACAGGTGCAGATACCGATCATGGGACAGTTTCTCAACATGATTGCGATGTTTGTCTTTATTATCACCGGAGGATTTCAGAAACTCTTCCTCGCGGGAGTTCTGCGGTCTTTTCAGAGCATGAGGGCAGTCGATTTTGCCGCTCGGCCGGACAGGGTTCTCGACTTGGTTTCCAGAGCGGTGGCTTTAATGTTCGAACACGCCCTGATACTTTCATTTCCCATTTTGGGGACTCTCCTCCTCATTTCCGTATCGATGGGGCTTTTGGCGAAGGCTGCCCCGCAGATGAATCTTCTCATGCTCGGATTCCCGCTGAAAATCGGCATCGCCTTCCTTATGTTGATGCTGACCATCCCCCTTATCATGGAGGGCTTTTCCAGGCTCATAGATCAGAGCTTTCTCATCATCATGGAATTCCTCTCCGACATGAAGGCGGGAGGCATGGTATGATACGCGAAAGGAATCTCCTCGCCGCAGCACCCCCCCTTGAAGACTCCCTTTTCGCAATAGACCTGCAGTGGTTCGCCGCCGAAGACGAGGGACGGACCGAGGAGCCGACCGAGCAGAAGATTCGAAAGGCTAGAGAAGAGGGAAAGGTAGCGAAGAGTTCCGAGGTGAGTTCCAGCCTGACTCTCCTCTTTCCTCTCATTGCCATAGGTCTTCTGGCCCCCTGGATGCTCGAGACGATGGAGGAGATGATCACCTATTACTTTACCGTATCGACGAGCCTCGATGTGGCGACCGACAGCGGGATAGCGGTAAACTTTCTCGCCTATTTTCTCAAACTCTTTCTTCCGCCGGCACTCGTTGCCTTTACCGCTGCCTTTTTCGGCAACGTGCTGCAGGTGGGCTTTTTGTTCAGCGTGAAGCCGATTACCCCGGATTTCTCAAAAATTGTCCCCAACTTCCCCAAATTCCTCCAGCGCTCATTTTTTTCCATGGAAGCTCTGTTCAATTTTTCCAAATCGATAATGAAGGTGATCGTAATAGGCATCATAGCCTATATCAATATACGGATGGAAATCGATAAGCTCATAACCATGGTGAATGTGCCGTTTCGTCTCGCCTTTATTACTACCGCATCCATCTCATTCCGCATTCTCGTGGAGGCCGCCGTGGCGATGCTCCTCATGTCGCTGCCGGACTATTACTTTCAACGCCGACAGCACCGGGAATCGTTGAAAATGACGAAGCAGGAAGTAAAGGAGGAGCGGAAAACCACCGAAGGTGATCCGCTTATCAAGAGCCGCCTAAGAGAGCGGATGCGGGAGCTCCTCAGCAGGAGCATGATGGAAAACGTGCCGAAGGCCGATGTAGTGGTCACCAACCCGACCCACTTTGCCGTTGCGATGGAGTTCGAGCAGGAGAAAATGGTGGCTCCGATGGTAACGGCAAAGGGTCAGGACAATATGGCCTTCCGCATTAGGGAGATCGCGAAAAGCTTCGATGTCCCGCTGGTGGAAAACAAGCCTCTCGCCCGGGCCCTCTATGCGGAAGTTGAAGTGGGCGACATTATTCCGGAAAAATACTACGAGGTAATGGCGATGATTTTGGCCGAGGTGTACCGAATGAATGGAAAGGAGCAGGTCTCCTAAGGAGCAGCCAATGTCGGATATGCAGAATACAATGAGCGGATCTCTCGGCAGCGAACGAAGCGATATTTTTGTCGCCGTCGGCGTCATCGTAGTGGTGAGCATGCTCATCATTCCTCTGCCGGCGGTCATTCTCGACCTCTTCATGGCTACAAACCTCGTGCTCAGCCTCCTCGTTATTCTCATAGTGCTGTATACCAAGCGGGCCCTCGATTTTTCCGTGTTTCCTACCATCCTCCTCGTTTCTACTGTTTTCAGTCTTGCCCTCAACGTGAGCTCAACCAGATTGATCCTCTCTAAGGGCTCGGAATTCGACGGGAAAATCGTTCAGGCCTTCGCCACCTTTGTCGTCGGTACCTCGGGAAGCGAAGGTTTGGTCATCGGATTCATCATCTTTATCATCCTCATAGCCGTGCAGTTCATCGTAATCACGAAGGGAGCAACGAGGGTCGCCGAGGTCGCCGCCCGTTTTACCCTGGATGCCCTGCCGGGAAAGCAGATGGCCATAGACGCGGCTTACAGCGCCGGAAGCCTCACCGAGGAAGAGGCCACGCAGAAGAGGAACGAATTGCAGAAGGAGGCGGATTTTTACGGCGCAATGGACGGTGCAAGTAAATTCGTCTCCGGAAACGTAAAGGTCGGCATTCTCATTACGGCTATTAACGTCATTGGCGGCCTCATCGTGGGAACGACGATCCACGGAGAGTCTTTTGCTCTGGCGGCGAACACCTATGTGTCCCTCACCGTAGGAGACGGACTGGTTACCCAGTTTCCCGCCCTGCTTATCTCCACCGCCACCGGGCTTATCGTTACCCGGGCCATTTCCGACGGCACCTTCGGAACCGATGTGTCCGACCAGTTTAGCAGGCAGGCGAGGGTCTACTGGATCGCTACTGCCTTCCTCGTCTTTATCTCCATCCTGCCCGGTTTCCCCTGGTACGTCCTTCTTCCTCTGGCCGGACTGACCGGTTTCCTCGCCTTCCGTCTTTCCCGCAGAGATATGGCGAGAGTGCGGGCCGAACGGGAAGCGGGGGCAAGGCAGGCCGCCGGAGAGGAGCAGCAGCAGGAGGTCTCTCCCGTCGTGCCTCTCGATCCCCTTTCCTTGGAGCTGGGTTACGGGCTCATACCCCTGGTGGACAAAGACCAGGGGGCCGAGCTTTTGGATCGGATAACCCGGATACGGCGGGAATCGGCCCTGGAAATGGGGCTCGTGGTACCGAGAATACGGATAATAGACAACATGCGGCTCGATCCAAACGAGTACAGCGTAAAGATAAAGGGAGTGGAAATTGGCCGCGGTTCGATAAAGACGGGTCACTACCTCGCGATCAATCCCGGCGACGCATCGGCGGAGCTGGAAGGAGAGGAGACGAAGGATCCGGCTTTCGGTCTTCCGGCCCTCTGGATTTCCGAGGAAATACGGGAGGAGGCCGAACGCAGCGGCTACACGGTGGTCGACGGACCGTCGATTATCGCCACCCACCTCACCGAAATTATAAAGCGTCACGCCTACGAGATGCTTGGCCGCCAGGAAGTAAAATCGATGCTCGATACTCTGCGGGAGGACTTTTCTGCGGTGGTCGATGAGATCCAGAAGGCCCTCTCTTTAGGAGAAATAGAGAAGGTCCTTCAGGGACTGCTGATGGAGCGGGTGTCGATCAGAAACATCGTACCCATTCTCGAAACGGTTGCCGATTATGCCCCGATCTCGAAGGACACGAATTTTCTCGTGGAAAAGGCGAGACAGACCCTGGGAAGACAGATATGTCTGCAGTACGCCGGCGATGATCGGGTGCTGCACGTACTGACCATTGAACCCTCATTGGAACAGAAGATCATCGACGCGAGGGTCGATACCGCTCAAGGTCCGGTAGCGGCTCTCGAGCCGGATGAGCACAGGAGATGGATACGTGCGGTAAGCGGCGCGGTGGCACAGATACAGAAGATGGGCTATCTCCCCGTCATACTCTGCTCGGAAGCGGCACGCCGGCCGGTGCGGGGGAGTATAGAGCGCGACCTGCCGGATGTCGGCGTCCTTTCGGTGCCCGAGGTCTCGGCGGATATAAAAACGGAAGGTCTTGGTGAAATATCCCTTAACGATGCGGAAATAGTAGCGGAAAGAGAAGCGGAAGCCGCCCCCGTAGGCGGGGACGAGCGATAGAGGAGAGAGAGATGCAGTACTTTACCGAGCAGGCGTCGACACACAGTGAAGCACTCAGAAAAATTCGCATAAAGTACGGAGAGAGGGCGAAGGTTCTTACCCATCGTACCATTCGGATGGGAGGAGTCTTCGGTCTTTTCACCAGAGAGGGAATCGAGCTCTCCGGCTATCTTTCTCCGGAAGACTCGGGCAAGCCGAAAGCCAAGACGGTGGATAAAGCGGCGGACAAGGCAATGGAGGAGAAGCAGAAGATTCTCGATTCGGTAAAAGGCGATTCGGCCCTGCAGAAGGTCTTGGAAGAGCTGCGATCTCTCAAAGAGGAACTGGGAAAAAACGGCGGAAACGGTTCCCGCAGCGAGGATCCGGAAATTCTTCATTCTGTCGAACAGCTTCTCTCCGATAATGAGTTCTCCTCAGCCTTCGTAACGATGATGGGAAAAAAATTGCGGAGCTCCCTCTCGATGGAGGACTTGGCCGACGAAGAGACGGTGCATGAGCGTGTACTCGAGTGGCTGGGAGAGAACATACCGCTCTATGAGAACGGGGAAAAGCGCGGAAAAAAAATTATGGTACTGATCGGGCCGACAGGAGTGGGGAAGACCACCACCGTAGCCAAGCTCGCGGCCATTCACCGCATCGGTACCAAGGGTGAGCGGGCGAAGGATGTACGGATCATCACTATCGATAATTACAGAATCGGCGCAAAAAAGCAGATGGAAACCTATGCCGAAATTCTTGAGGTCCCCTTCGCGGGGGTGGAAAGCCACGAGGATCTTCAAAAGACCGTTTCACTGTACAGAGACGCGGACCTCATTCTCGTAGATACCATAGGAAAGAGTCCGAAGGACTATATGAATCTGGCGAAGATGCGTGAGGTTTTAGAGGGATGCGGAGGCCAGGCCGAAGTGCATCTGGCCCTCAGTGCCACAACGAAGGTCTCGGATATCAAGGAAATATTGCGACAATTCGAACCGTTCGGCTACTCTTCGGTCATATTAACAAAGCTTGACGAGACGATGAGAGTGGGAAATGTAATCAGTGCTCTATGGGAAATGGGGAAGAAGGTGAGTTATATCACCGACGGGCAGGCCGTCCCTGAGGACATCGAACGGGCCGGGGTTGTGCGTTTCTTGAAGACTCTGGAAGGCTTTTCCATTGCACCGGAGAGGTTGCGAGAGAAGTTCGATTCGATGTATGCTTCTTCGCCCGCCGACGGAACTTCCTTTGGGTTTAACGGTAAGGGGAAAGTACAAGAAAAGGAGAACGAAGGGATTACCGCTGCGGAGCAGCGCTACCTTTACTCCTACGGCGCCGATAAGCCGTCGGAAGAAATGTGGAGTAAGAAATGACCGATCAGGCCGAACAACTACGAGAAATCATGAAGAGCAAGGAAGACGGAGAGAACGGCGGGGCTTTGGCAAAGACCCGCATAATTGCCATATCGAGCGGGAAGGGTGGCGTCGGGAAGACGAATATTTCCATAAACCTCGCTATCGCCTACGCTCAACTCGGGAAAAAGGTCATAGTAATGGATGCCGACCTGGGACTCGCCAATGTCAACGTGGTCTTAGGAATAATTCCGAAGTTCAACCTCTACCATCTCATTCGCAGACAGAAGCGGATGAACGAGATAATCATGAATACCGATTACGGCATCCGTATTGTCGCGGGAGCATCGGGTTTTTCAAAAATCGCCAACCTCACCGATGAGGAGCGGGATCACTTTATCAAAGAGCTTTCTACGCTCTCGGATGCCGATGTGATAATAATCGATACGAGCGCCGGCGTCTCGAACAATGTGCTCGGTTTTATCGCCGCCGCCGATGAAGCGATCATAGTTACGACACCGGAACCGACGGCGATTACCGACGCCTACGGAATCATCAAGATCATTGCAACGGAAGTAGAAAACCTCAATCTCGGGCTAAAGCTCATAGTCAACAGGGTGAAGAGCGTTACGGAGGGGAAGAAGGTCGCCGAGCGGGTTATTAATATTGCCGGTCAGTTTCTCAACCTCAAGCTCGATTATCTCGGCTATGTGTACGACGATCAAGGGGTGGGGTCATCGGTGCTGCATCAAAAGCCTTTCATCATCACCGAGCCGAACGGCAAGGCGGCGATCTGTATAAAGCATATCGTAAGCCGTTTGGAGAAGATAGAATATCGTGAGGGAAGCGGTGTAGGGGCCTTTTTACGGCGTCTTGTGGGAAAAACTTGACGCATGCCCATTATTCTCATACTCTTATGTTGGGGGGGGGGAAGAAACGAAAAACATGCCTGATGTGAAGGTCATTATCGCCGCCGCAGCTTTTGCCTTCGTTGTTTCGCTTATTTCGGGTATAATCGGCGGAGTGGGTTTTCTCACCATCATTTTTCGCGCGGTGTTAGGCGCTGGATTCTTCGGTCTTCTCGCCGCGGGGCTGTCGCTGCTTCTGCAGAAAATGGTTCCCGAACTCTTCGAAACGGGAGAATTGGAGATGAGTGCTGCAGAAGATTCTGCGGAAGGAAGAGATCAGGACGAAGGAGCGGCGGAAACCGGCGGCCATATAGATATTACTCTCGGCGAGGAGAGCGGGGAAGCGGCAGCGGAAGAAGCGGAGGACGCAGCGTATGAAGCGTCCGATGAAGAACAGGAAGAAGAGAACTTCGTAGAAGAGGTGGCCGAGGAGGAAGGAAACGGCTCAGCTGCACCGGCTGCCGGGGAAGGCGAGGCTGCCGAATCGACAAAGAAGGCTCCCGACATCGATAGTCTCATCGGTACTGAGGATGTGGATTCGCTGCCGGATCTGGAAGACTTTGCCGACTCATTCGAAGGGGTCGCGGCATCGCAGAACGGCGACGGTGATTCGGGCGCCGGAAGCGCTTCCGGCTCCGGAGCTGCTTCCGGAGGAGGTTTTTCCGCTTCCGAACCGGTCGATGTCTTCGGTACACAGGAAGACCCGGAAACGGTGGCGAAGGCGCTGCGTACGTTTATGAAAAAAGACCAGGAAGGATGATATATGGGGGAAAAACTGCTAGAGGAAAAAACGGAAGAAGAACTCTGGGAGCTGTACCGTAAGACGAAGGACCCGGAAATACGCGATATGTTCGTACGGCAGTACGCCCCGCTGGTTAAGTACGTGGCGGGAAAGGTCGCCATAGGCATGCCCCATAACGTCGATTTCGACGATCTCGTCGGTTTCGGTGTTTTCGGGCTCATTGACGCAATCGAGAAGTTCGATACCGAAAAGCACGTAAAGTTCAAGACCTACGCAGTCACCAGGATCCGAGGAGCGATCTTCGATGAGCTTCGCTCCATAGATTGGGTCCCTCGATCGGTGCGGCAGAAGTCCAGGGAGATTGAAGATACGGTCCATCACCTGGAAGCATCGCTGGGCCGTTCGGCATCAGATAAGGAAATCGCCAAAGAGATGGGGATGAGCGAAGACGATTTCCAGAAAACCATGATGAAAGTCAGCGGTACTTCGATCCTCTCTCTCAACGATGTGTGGTACACGGGAGAAGACAACGATAAGGTATCCATCGTGGACAGCATCGAGTCACCCCAAAGTCTCAACCCCGACACCATCGTGGAGAAAGAGGAGATCAAACGGGTCATAGTGCAGGCGATCGATGAGCTTCCGGAAAAGGAAAAGAAGGTGCTGGTCCTCTATTACTACGAGGACCTCACCCTCAAAGAGATAGGAAAGGTACTGGAAGTTACCGAATCCAGGATAAGTCAGCTGCACACAAAGGCAATCATGCGTCTCCGTTCGAAGCTGACGAATATAAAGAAGGGGATCTTTTAGATATACCCGGTGTACGGGGGTGCAATAGTGGTAGAGCTGGCAAAACTGAGAGAATTCATGAAGGCCCAGGCCGAAGAGGACCGTAAGCGCAAGTGGGTGCAAGTCGAGGGGGAGAATTTAGACGACGCTCTACGGCAGGCGGCCATAGAACTCTCATTACCCATAAAGAATATTGAATACGAGATACGTGACCCTGGGAAAAAAGGCTCCTTTGGCGTGGGAAAGCGTAACTGTGTGATTGTCGCCTATCCGGCCGTCGAGACCGCCGAAGTCGATCTCGGCGAGGCGAATTTCGATCTCGGTTTCGACGATGCCGAGGAAGGAGTCAAGGATGTCGACGGTTTGGCGATTATCCGCTTCTTCCCCGAAGGGGTTTTTGTAAAGGTAAGACCGCCGCAGGGAGACGGAACAAGCGCCACACTCCCGCAGGCTCTTGCGCAGCTGGAAAAACGGGGGATATCGGACTTCGATAAAGGCTTACTCCAGAAGGCGGTGAAGAACGAGGACGACCAGTACATAAAGATCGGTGAATATGCGTACAACCCGGCCAACGATTCGGTTTTGACCCTCGATATTACCGATTTCGATATGAAAGCCTATATTGTCGCCCGGCCTCCCGGCAAGAACGGATCGGACCCCACCTTCGAAGGGGTCGTAGCCTTCCTTAAGAACAATGGGGTGATATACGGCATCAAAGAAGATGAAATCCGCGGCTTTATCGATCTGCCCCGCTATGACGATGCAATTCTCGCTGCCGAAGGCAGCAGTCCGGTCAACGGAGCGGACGCGCGGATAGTCTACAATTTCGAAGTCGATAAAAACAAAGTCAAACTGAAAGAGAAGAACGGCAGGGTGGATTTCAAGGAGTCCAATCTCATTCAGAATGTGGTTGAGGGACAGAGCCTTGCAAAGAAGATTCCGCTGGAAGCGGGTACCCCCGGCCGGACGGTAACGGGAAAGTATCTGCAGGCGAAGGGCGGAAAAGACGTTGAACTGCAGATAGGCAAGAACGTTCGCCTCTCCGACGACGGAAACACGGCCATCGCCGAAATCAACGGTCAAGTTATTCTGCAGGCGGGAAAATTAAACGTCGAACCGGTCTATGTGGTGGACGGCGACGTAAATCTCAAGACCGGCGGAAACGTCACCTTCCTGGGAACCGTTATGGTGAAGGGCAGTGTAGAGGACGGCTTTAAGGTAAAGGCTTCCGGTAATATTGAAGTAATGGGCACCGTGGGCAAGGCCGAGCTGGATGCAGAGGGAGACATCCTCGTTCACCAAGGTATTGCAGGAAAGAATGAAGGTTCCGTGCGGGCCGGAAAGGGCGTGTATGCGAAGTTCATTGAGAACGCCCATGTAGAGGCGGGAGAGCTGGCACTCGCCTCCGACGGTATCGTCAATTCCCACGTCGACGCGAACAAAAGGATAATCTGTCAGGGTAAACGGGCAACAATTGTCGGCGGACGACTGCGGGCGGCGGAGGAAATTCACGCGAAGACACTCGGTTCGCTCAGCGGTTCGGAGACCATTCTCGAGGTAGGTTTCGATCCGAAGAGTACCGAGCGCATCGCAGAATTGAATGAAAGCTTAGAGGCCCTTACCGAGGAGTTGGAAAAGATCAATCAAGATATCGCAACGATACAAGCTCTCAAGAAAAAGAGCGAGGATAAGCTGCCGAAAGAAAAAATCCAGTATCTCAAAGAGGTTGTCGATAAAAAGAAGGAGAGGGAAGCGGAAAAGGTGGAGAAGGAGAAGGAGCTCGAGGATATTCAAAATTATCTCGCCGGGCTCAAGGTCAAAGGCCGTGTTTCCGCATCGGACCGGGTCTTCCCGGGAGTTAAGATCATCATCAAGGACCAGAGCCACATAGTACGGAACGAGCAGCGGCAGTTGACCTACATCCTGGAGAAGAATCTGGTAACAACCACCAAATATATCCCCTTAGAGGAGGACTATTCACAAAAGGGCCATGTCGCTCCAACCGATTGATCTACAGACCTTATTCGTCAGACTCAGTCAGATAGGCAAGGAACAGGCCGCCTTAAAGGAAGGCGCGGTCCTCCAACAGGAGGCCCGGGGAGCGGAACTTGCGAAACAGGCGAGACTCAACGACGAGACGGTACTGCATACGAATGAACTCCAGCAGGAGAGCGGCAGGATAAAAGATCACCAGGAAGGGAGTTTTGAACAGGGGGAACAGAAGAGAGAGGCCAAGGAAGAACAGGCCGGGAGCGGGAGAGAAAAGGGGAAAAAGAAGAACTTTTTTGAGGATCCGGATCTCGGGAAAAATATAGACATTTCAGGTTAAGATCATGCAGCTGACGGTGCTTTTCATCGGAGTGGCCATAAACCTCGTCCTTGTTGCCCTCCTCTATTTTTATTTGAATTCGAAAATTAAAAAAAGGGATACCTCCGTTCGGATTCTCGCGGAAATACGGGGAGAGCTCGAGGAGATGATCGTTGAACTCAACCAAACCGCCGATAGAAACATCAATATTATCGAGGAGCGGATAACGCGTCTAGCGAAGACGATCGAGGAAGCGGACAGACGTATCAGGCTTCTGCAAAAATCGACCGATACATTTACTATGAGCAGCGCTACCTACAGCAGGATAAAGCCTAGAGTAGCAAATCAGCCTTCGTTGGAAAAGAAAAAGACCGAAGACCGTGAAGACCGCTCTAGCGAGCTCGATTTCGAGGGAAAGGGGCGGCAGCCGGAGAAAAATAGCCCTGCGGCGGTGAACGGCGAAACGGAAAAAGAGAATGGGAATGTGCCTGGAGAAAAAAAAGCCGGCGATTGCGGACTCTCCGGCATGAGAGCGCAGGTGAGGGAGCTCCATGAACAGGGGCTCTCCTCGGAGCTCATCGCAGCGAGAGTCGGCGCAACCCTTGGAGAAGTAAATTTGATGATTACCCTAATGGAGGAGAAACATAGATGAGCGGCATTATCGGTATCGACCTGGGAACGACGAATTCGGCGGCCTCCTTTATGGAAGACGGCGAGGCACGGGTGATACCGAACGATCGCGGCAGCAGACTCACGCCGTCGATCGTGGCATTCACCGAAAGCGGCGAGCTGTTGGTAGGCGAAGCGGCGAAAAATCAGGCCATGATCAACGCCGAGGCGACCATACGCTCGGTAAAACGAAAGATGGGCAGCACTGAAATGCTTGCACTGAGGGGAAAGACCTATACCCCTCAAGAGCTGAGCGCCTTCATACTCAAGAAAATCAAGCGAGACAGCGAGGAATTTTTTGGTTCCGAAGTGAGAGATGCGGTGATATCCGTACCCGCCTATTTTACCGAAAAACAGCGCCGGGCCACACAGGAAGCGGGGAGACTCGCCGGCTTAACTGTCCGAAGGATAATAAATGAACCGACAGCTGCGGCCCTCGCCTATGCGGCAACGGTGACGGAGAATCGTCATGTGCTGGTCTACGATCTCGGCGGCGGCACCTTCGACGTGACGGTGCTCAGATCCGACGGCAAAACCTTTTCCGTTCTTTCCACCTGCGGGGACAACCGTCTCGGAGGAGACGATTTCGATAGAATCCTCTTCGATAAGATCAGTAAGGAATTTACCGAAAAGTCGGGAATGGATATCGGGGGAGACCCGATCCTGAGTCAGCAGCTCATGGAACAGGTGGAGCGGGCAAAAATTGAGCTCTCCTCCAGGGAAAGTGCTCTGGTCGCCCTTCCCTTCATCGGCGGGGATAGAAAGGCGGTACATCTCAGCCACAGCCTCAACAGGAGCGAACTCAACGACTTGATCCGGCCGCTGATCGAGCGGACGATCGATCTCAGCCGTCAGGCCGTTCGCGAAGCGGAAGTCGAAATAGATACACTCATATTCTCCGGCGGGTCGAGCAGAATTCCGCTCGTCCACGAGCTCATGGAAGAGGAGTTTCATGTACCGCCGGAGGGCCGAATAAACCCGGACGAGGTGGTGGCACGGGGATCGGCGGTGCAGGCATCGCTTCTGGAAGCCGAGGACTCGGGTAGGGAAAACGTGCTTTCTTTTCGGGATGTAACGCCTCTCCCACTGGGAGTGGAGATCGAAGGGGGAAATTTTCAATGTGTGGTGAAAAAAAATACCCCCGTACCTGCCGAGGGAAGACAGATCTTTACCACCATTGCGGACAAACAGCAGAGTGTCGAGGTCCACGTCATACAGGGACTGGAAAAAACGGCAAGTGAGAATACTTCGCTGGGAAGATTTCTCTTGAGTGGAATACGCGAGGCTGCACGGGGGGAGCCGAAGATCGAGGTTACCTTCAAAATAGACGTGGACGGAATTCTCCGTGTTTTTGCGCGGGACCTCGAAACCGGGGTAAAGCAGAGCGTAACGATAAGCCGAGAGAAAGGTACGGATGAGGAGTTCCTCTCCGACGAAACGATACGCATGAACCTGCAATCGCTCATACAGCGGGTAAAGGAAATGGGGGAAACGTCGCAATCCGATATAGACGGCAGATTTAAACGGGACATCCGTGCTATTCTGAAGGAGGCGGAAGGAACACTTGAGAAGAAGAGGAGAGAGGACATGCTGGAGTCGAAGGTGGCCCTCGAAACGGTAATCGCCGAATGTACCTCCCTGCGCGAGGCTCAGGAGATTGGCTTTGGAAGAGCCTAGACTCTATCGCGCCCTGGGTTTGGAGGCCGGCGCCGGACTCGATGAGATAAAACGGGCCTACCGCAGGCTTGCGAAACAGTATCATCCCGATGTGACGAAGGATCCGGCGACGGGGGATGAATTCCGAAAGGTCGTTGCCGCCTATAAGGTCCTGTCGGTAAGAAAGCGGAAGAAAAACTACGTCGATTTTCCCGTACGGGAACGCAACGGCCTTAGACCAAGGGCAAAACCCGCATCAGCACAGCCCGACCTGCACTCTCTTGGGAAACTCGTGAGCGAGGGAATGGTTGCGGAGATGCGGGCCTTCGCGGCAAAAAGGCTCGGTTTTACCGGAAAGAAGGGTGCCTACTACTACCTCAAGAATGCCTTCTTCGACGAATCGGAGATGGTGGTGATTGCCGCCGTTGAGGCGGTGGGAAGATTGAAGATTATTCAGTCTTGTGACCAATTATCGAGGCTTTTCGGCGCGGGAAGTAGACAGGTGAAACTCGCCGTCCTCGACGCGGTTGAACGAATAGGCCGCCGCCGCGGTTTCAGTGCAATTCTCGTCATGGGAATGAAGTCCACCGACAGAGAGATACGAACGAGGTCCCTTTCGATTTTCGCGCGATTGGGGAAGGAAGGGGAGTACCATGAATTCGCAGGATAACAGAGCCCTCTATGTTTCGTTTCTCGCCGATGGGGCGAATTACCTACAGAATCTTAATTCCCTTCTCCTTCGTCTCGAGCAGGAACCCAAATCCACAAAACTGCGTACCCAGGCATTTCGCAATGCCCATTCTCTGAAATCCGAAGCGTCCTATCTCAATGAAACCGAAATCGCCAAGGCTGCCCATGAGCTGGAATCACGACTGGAGGAGCTGGAATCGGGCAGCAGCATTCTCGACAAGAAGGCTTTCGATTTTCTCTTCTCCCATCTAGATCGAATACAGGAAATGTTCACTCTGCGAAAGGACCAGAGCGGCTTCGAAGCAGAAACGGAAGAAACGGAAGAAAAAGAGGCGACAGGTGAAGAGCCAAACGATGAGACCGGCGGAAAAACCGCTCAACCTGAAGGTGAGGGAGTCTTCGATTTTATACCGGATTTCAGCGATTTCGAGCGGGAACTTTTGCACGAAGCGAGAGAGCGGGGAGAACGCTTTCTCCGCATAACCGTGTATTTAGAAGAAGATACGCCTATCAGCTACGCTAAGGGCTACCTCATTCTCAACAATCTCGAGCAGCTCTTACAGGTTGTCCGCACAAACCCGCCCTTCGGGAGCGGTCACGAAGAGCAAGCGAATGAAGCGAAATACCGCAGCATTAGCTTTTTCTGTACGGGAAGCGCCGAGGATGCGAAAATCTACCGGGCGGTAAACGTGGATCAAGTGGAACGAATTCTCCTGTCTCCACTTTCCTTCGAAAGCGTACTCTACCGACAGGTGGGAAAAACCGAATGGGAGCGCTCATCCGGTGAAATTTCTCTCAGAATAAGTGCCGGCGATTTGGACAGTCTCAACGGCTACATTGATGAACTGAAGATCCGTATCCATCGCTTGAGCCGTCACGTTCCCAAAGAAAAGGAGCAGATAGATTCGCTAAGACAGCTGGTAGACGGCCTGGAGGATTTCGCCGCGCGTCTCAGCATGGTTGACCTGGGAAAGGTTTTTCTGCCCCACTTTAGGATGGTCCGCGATCTTGCGGCGAAGCTCGATAAACATGCGGAATTGACGCTCGAAGGAAGCGGAATTCGGGTCGACAGGCGTGCGGCGGAGATTCTGTCGGAGATCGTGGTGCATCTCATCCGTAACGCCCTCGACCATGGAATAGAAAGACCCGATGAGCGCCTGTCCAAAGGGAAGGCGGAGGCGGGACTCATCCTCATAAAGGCAAGGCAGGAGGAGGGAAAGCTCTACGTGTCGGTCGGCGACGACGGCCGCGGCATACAAAAAGACCTCCTGCTTGAACGGGCGAAGAGGCAGGGAATTCGCATCGACGAGCTACCGGAAGGAGAGGAAGACCTTATCCGCTTTCTCGTTTATCCCGGACTCACCACCTTGAATGACGCCACCGAGACCTCCGGAAGGGGATACGGATTGGATTTGGTCTTCCAGAAGATACGCCGGTTCGAGGGGGGAGGTCTTTCGGTGGAAAGCGATGTGGAGGGAACAACATTCACCATCGAAATGCCGGCCGGCTTTACCCTCATGACTCTGCAGATCGTGCGCTGCGGAGGAAGGTTCATCGCCGTTCCCGCAAGACACATCCGCAGTACCGTAAAAACCGAAGAGGGGGTCTTCAGCGCCGACGAAAACGGAGCGCTGCTCTGGAACAGCCTTCCCGTGTTCACCCTGGAGGGCAGGCTCTACCGCACGGACGTGAGTCCCTCAGACTCCACCGGTCTGGTGCTCTCCTACCTCGATAAGGAAGCAGTGTTGTTGGTCGATGAACTGATGTTCAAGAAGGAGATCCCCGAAGACCGTCTTACCCTCTACATCGAGGGAAGTCCCTACCTTCACAAGATGAAGATCAGCGGTTCGGGTACCGAGTTTACCTATCTGAGCCCCTCAATCGTGACAATATAAAAAAAACGGTATGCCTGGACGTTTATTTCAGCATACCGTTAGATTGCAAAGGCGTTTATGCCCTAACACTAATAGTGTCGGAACGAGGCGCTAATTCTTTAACCGTTTTTCCTTTTTCTCTGGAAAAGGCTGCGGCGGAAAAGGCGGATGTGATATTCGGCAGAAATGCATATCTGCTCATATATTCGCCTGGATCTCTCGAATACTATCTCTCTCCTTTCCCTGTCATCTAGAATTCCCTCACCTTCCTCGGAGGTGAGAATCTCCTCTAAAATGGGTTGAATGATGAATTCCGCCAAGCCCTTACCGGAGGAAGTGAGTATCTCTTGGTCGACCTTGTCGAGGAGGCCGAGATCGACAGGGTCACCGGGGATGCGGATTTTATCGATCTCATGAAGTCCTCTTCCGGCAATGGTATACAGGCCGGAGAGCTCGTCAATGAGGGCGAGAGAACGATCACGAAGGGCTTCTCTGCGCTCCTCTAAAGACGGGTCCTCAGACGGTTTCGCTCTCTCCGGCTCGCAGCGGCCCGATAGAGCGGCAAATGCCGAATCTATCTCCTCTCTTCGTTCCGGTAGGGCAAAGAGGCGGTCCAGGGGGCGGTGCTCGATTCCCTCTATTCGTGTGGCAAAGCGATTGAGATTATAGGTCTTCGGATCGCCGTTCATGGAAAGCTGCTCTTCGAACCACCTGCGGTAGACGGCAAGCCGGCGGTCGGTGAGGGTCGTTCCCCCCGCGTAGTTGGGATACCGGGAGGGACTCCCCTCCATGATGTAGCGATAGATGCTGTGGGAGTAGGGACTGAGCCGGTCGGTGAGACCGTGCAGTCGTTCTTCGAAAAAGCCTCCTTTGTAGTGAGTCTGCCCGCCGGGAAAGCCGAGATCTAAGCCGGCAAGAAATATCTCCGAAGCGCCGATTAGTCTGCATACGTCCCACGCAGTGGTGGCGACGGAGCCGCCGGCCCCCAGTTTTCGCTTTTCCCCAAGGACCTCTTCCAAGTATGCACCGAGGGGAAAGAGGGAGGCACCGAAGTAGAGCCCGGCATGGGGAAGACGAAAGATACGCGGATGGGTCGAAGACTCGGAAACGAAGATGCTTTTTTTGCGCCCCCGCGCGGTTTTACCGGTCTGCAGGGGCAACTCGGTTCTAAAAAGCGCATCTAAATGGCGGGTGTTCCAATACTGCGGGTCTACGACCACGACAATGTCCGCAACCTGGTTGACGGAGGCAAGGGCCCCCGCGGCGGTATCCACCGCTACGAGGACCATTCGCTTTCTCATTTCATCGATAAGGGGGAGGATCTCGTCCAGGCCCGGTCCGGCTGCAAGAAGAAGGACGGGAATACCCTTCGCTGCATTCTCCAGACGTGCCACGTCTTTCGCCTCGGCAAGACGATCCAGATTCCATGCGAGGTTGCGTATCCAGAGTCGACCGAAGCGCTTGAGCGTTGCCATATTTACGCTGCGCCGAGAGCGCAATTCTTCGACGAGGGAGGCTGCTCGTCGATAGTAGTCCGGGTCCTCTCTCACAAATTGTTCGAGGTCGATAAGGCAGATGCGGGACCGTCCGTGAGAAGCAAGAGCGGAGCGGATTTCTCCTTCCGAGGCTTCGACGAGGATGTGTATGCGGGGATTATCAAAAAGGCCGGACAGGTCGCGCTCTTGCATCGCCGTGCGAAGAATTGCAGCCCTCCGCTCGATGACGAGAATCGAAACCTGTCCGTCGCGCCGCAGCAGAGCTTCAATATGATAGGCGAAACCGAAGCCGAGGACCACACAGAGCTCGCAGCCGGCTTGGAGGGTTCTGTCGATGAGTCTTTCGGCCTCTCTCCAGGGATCGAGCTTGGAGTGGAGATATCTTCCGCGGATCTTTGCGGTAGGAACACCGCTCCGGCCGGTTTCACACGCTATCTGCAGAGAATCATCCCCGAAGCCCTGCTGCACGTGCCGCTCAAGTTCGGGGAATCTTCGCGTCATTGTTTCACGGTTTTTTTCGTAAAACGAGCTCATTCGAACTCCAGCCGAATCTTCATGTCTCTTCTGATTTCGCTTCCCGGCGGCGGACTCTGAGATTTGACCCAGCCCTCTCCCTCAAAGAAGACATCTATCTCTTCGATGTGAAGGAGGGGAAGGAGCCGCCTCTTGGGAAGGCCATAAAAATCGGGAAGAGCTTTACCGATTTCTATTTCGGGAATGTCGGGCAGGCGGATGACGCCGGAGTGGTGAACGACCGTTTCTTCGGAAGTGGGTATGCCGAGATAGGTGACCAGCCGTTCTCCCAGCTCGCCGACGAGGGGGGCGGCGATCCTCCCGCCGAGGTATTCTCCCTTTTTCGGATAATCTATGGCGATATAGATTATTAGGCGGGGATCGTCGGTAGGGAAGATCCCGAGGCAGGAGGCAACAAAGACCTCTTTCGAATAACTCCCCGTCCTGACATCGATTTTTTCCGCCGTACCGGTTTTCGCAGATGTTCGTACCTTGGGGATTTTTGCCCGCCAGGCGGTACCCGATCGCTCGGTGCCCGATTCCATCATGTAGAGTATTGCCTTGGCGATTTCCGGCCGTAGAACACGATTGAACGGTTCTCTTTCCTTCGCTTCGATGATCTTCCCCTCCGATGAAACGATCTTCTTTACAATGTGAGGCTGAAGCATTACTCCGTCGTTGGTGAACGCGGTGGCTGCGGAAATGATCTGAAGCGCCGAAACCGAAATTTCCTGTCCGATGGCGATGGTCGGTTTTGTTCTCCCGGACCACTTCTCCGGTTCGCGCAGGAGACCGGCGGTTTCTCCTGGGAGGGGAAGGTGGGAGGGACTCCCGAAGCCGAAATCCGTCAATTTCTGATGGAAATCGCTCTTGCTCACCGTTTCGGAAGCGTAGGCGGCACCGGCGTTGCAGGAGTACTTGAGAATTTCCTTGGCGCGTACTTCCCCGTGCCGACCGAGACAGTTAATAACCACCTGCCTGTCGTCGGAAAAATCTCTCTCATAGGCCCCATCACAAAAGAAGGTGCTGTCGGGAGTGATCCCTCCCAGTTCCATGAGACTCGCAATGGAGAAGGCTTTGAACACCGAGCCCGGTTCGTAGGCAAAGGTAAGCGGGCGATTACTCTTCATTTCCTTATCCGCATCGGCAAAACGGTTCGGATCGAAGTCGGGAGCCGATGCCCAGGCGAGGAATTCTCCGCTCTTTGCATCCATTACCAAAACCGTTACCGCATCGGCATCATGTTCTGCGAAGGCCCCTTCGGCGATATCCTCGGCCATGTACTGTATATTGAGATCGAGGGTAAGGAAGAGTTGGTTCCCGTAGCGGGTCTCCATACCCTCTGTAGCGTCGGGAGAGAGGGTCTGCTCGTAGGTCAACTCGATGCCGTCGAGGCCGAGGTTGTCCGTGCCGACGAAGCCGAGTACATGGCTTGCCAGATCCTTGTTGGGATAATTTCGCCCGTATTCCGCTTCTAAGGAAATGCCGGGAAGTTCGCCGTTGTCGAGATGGGTACGGATCTTTTCACTTACACTGGGGGAGACTTTTCTTCTGATGTAGAGAAATCCCGTCTCCTCTTTCAATCGGGAATAGAGCTGCGGAGCATCCATGCCGAGGATGGGGGCGAGTAGGTCGGCGGTCTTTCGGGGGTCCTCTACGTTCGGCAGCCAGGCGGTTACGGAGTAGAGCCGCGTCTGTATGGCGAGAATTCTGCCGGAACGATCGAGTATGGGGCCGCGTTCGACATTTTCGGCCTTATGCGTTTCCCGGCTCGAGGTTTCATTTGTATCAAGGACCATTACATGAAAAAAACGAGAAATGAGAAGAATGACGAAGAGGACGGTAAAGAGAATGAAGAGGGAGAAACGAACTGTCGTTGTCGGTCGAGTTTTGTCGATTTTCACTCTCTGTGGAGGACCCTCCCCTCAATATACATCGAATCTACAAAGCCGTAGTGACGAGAATCCCTCGATTTCCCGGGATTATCTCCCAGAACGTAAACGGAACTGTCTCGGACTTCGGCGCAGCGCTTCAGCACTCTCAGACGGGATTCAGGCTCTTTCAAAACGATGATCTCGTCGTTTTTTATCCTTCCCCATCGTACAATATATCGGTTCACAAAGGGGGCCTGCAAACCGTATGCCCAGCGAAATACAAAAACCGTCTCCCTGTCGGCGAAGGTCGGACTCATGGAAGAACCGGAAACCGTATGTACGTCCAAGACGGCAGAAAATAGTAGACTTATTGCCGCGGCGGTGTATACTATAGAGTACAATGGAGTCGTTTTCATATGCACCATGAAAAAGTTAAACTCATATTAATATCTCTTCGGTATTTTGTCGATATCATAGTAGGGAGTCCCATAATGGTACTTAATGCTGTGACAATTCTTGGGAAGAGACGAAAAAGGCAGATGAGAGAAACCGGCACAAAGGAAGCTCTTCTCCATTCGCAGAAGGTACAAAAGATAAAGCGGTCCATCCGTGCCAAAAGTGCCCTGCAAAGAAAATTTTCTCTTCCTTTCCCGCGTCTCAGCCTTTCGCTGGAGAGAAAAACGCTCATCATATTAGGCTCAGCGGCAGCAGCGGTTCTCCTGCTGCTCGTGTCTTTTATACCGCAAAGGGGAGAACTCCCGGCCGAAGGCCTCTTGCTGCCGGAGGAGAGCAGTGTCGTTACTACGAACATGCTGTACTACGTGGCTCCCGAGGCCGAAGCAAGGGGCTCGGGAGAGATGGGGGTTCCCGACGGCCGTATAACCGATACGGTAAAGACCTTCGACTATACCATCCGCAGGGGCGAGACGCTTTCGGAAATCGCCGCCAAACACGATCTCGACGTAGGCACCTTGATCAGTTTCAACAATATAGATGACGTGCGCCGAGTGATGGCGGGGACCACGCTGACCATCCCCGATGTCGACGGCATTCCCTACACCGTGAAAAAGGGCGACAGCTTAGAGAAAATTGCGGTGCGATACCGCATCCCCTTTGAAAACCTCTTAGACGCCAACGACCTGCAGAGTGCGCTCATTCAGCCGGGGCAGACTCTCTTTATCCCCGGCGGTGAGATAGATGAATATGAGTACAAACGGGCGATGGGCACCCTCTTCTTTTACCCGACCACGGGGAGAATGACCTCCGGTTACGGCTACAGAAATGATCCCTTTACCGGTATTCGACGGATGCACTACGGAATCGATCTGGCGAATGCCGTCGGTACCGCGATTGTAGCAACGATGGACGGAACCGTAGCGGCGGTGGGAAATCAACCGCGGGGCTATGGAAAGTATGTGGTGATCAAGCACCGTTACGGCTTTCAATCCCTCTATGGTCACCTGAGCACCATTTACGTGAACCGGGGTGAGCGGGTGAAGCAGGGGCAGAAAATCGGGTCCATGGGTAACTCCGGGAGAAGCACCGGTTCTCACCTGCACTTCTCCCTCTACAAGAACAATGTCCCGGTCAATCCGCTGAACGGGTATCTCTATCGCTGATTAATGAATTGCAGCTAAACGGCCGGTACTATCATCGGCCGCAGCAGTGCTTGTACTTCTTTCCGCTTCCGCAGGGGCATGGGTCGTTTCGTCCTACCTTTTCCCCTGCACGGCTCACCCGTACCTGTTGCTGAGGGTAGGAAGCTCCACCGACCGGGCCTCCTCCGGATTTCGCTTCCGCTGCTCCGGCGCCTACCGGCTGCGGCGCTCCGGCGCCGAACTGCCCAATGGCTCGATGGTTTTCGCTGGTAGAGCCTATGGGCCTCCTTCGGCTTCGGGCAGCCTCGGGTTCCCTGATCTCAACGTTTATCACCAGTCGGGCGATGTGGGCGCGAATGTTGTAGATGAGGGTGTCGAAGATGTCGAAGCCTTCGAGCTTGTACTCTAAGAGGGGATTCTTCTGTGCGTAACTCCGCAGGTATACCGCTTCCCGCAGTGCTTCCAGCTCGTCCAGGTGATCCTGCCAGCGGCTGTCGATCTGCTTGAGATATTGATAGCGGATAAAGTCGTTAAAGGGCTCTTTGCCCACGGCTTTGATCTTCTCCTCCAATTCTCCTCGTATGCGGCCGACGATTTCTTCGAGCAGAGCGCTCTCCTCCCGCAGTTCCGCGGCCTCTTCCTCGGAGACGGGGACCTGGGAAAAGAGGCGCTCCTTGAAACCCTGTTCCATCTGTGCGTAGGCTTCGTGCAGAGTGCTCCGCTTTTCGGCGAAACCTGCAACGATCTCTTCGCCGATAAGTTCCACCGTTTCGAGGACCCGATCCTTGAGATTGGCGTTTGTGAGAATATTGTCTCGCTGCGCGTAGATAAATTTTCTCTGTTCATTCAACACATCGTCGAATTCCAGGAGGTGTTTCCGAATTTCGAAGTTTCTCTCTTCGACCCGCGTTTGTGCACGCTCAATAGCCTTGTTGATCAGTGAGTGGTAGAGAGGCTCTCCCGTTTCCATTCCGATTTTGGACATGAGCGACTTGAGATTGTCTCGTGCAAAGAGCCGCATCAGCTCATCGTCGAGGCTGAGAAAAAACCGAGAGACGCCGGGATCGCCCTGACGTCCGGACCGGCCTCGGAGCTGATTGTCGATTCTCCGTGATTCATGCCGTTCGGTACCGAGGATGTAGAGACCGCCGAGTTCCTTGACCTCGCGGTAATCATCTAACCACTTTCGATACTCTTTTCGATTAGCTTCGTGGAATTCTTGATCGCCGGCCTCTGTTCCTACCTTCCTGCGGGCGCGAAACTCCGGGTTGCCTCCCAGCTTGATATCCGTTCCACGGCCGGCCATATTCGTGGCGATGGTAACCGAGCCCTTAGCACCGGCCTCGGCGATGATGAGCGCCTCGCGGGCATGGTTCTTCGCGTTGAGCACTTCGTGCTTCACGCCTCTTTTCGTGAGAAGGTGGGAGAGATACTCCGATTTTTCGATAGAAACCGTCCCCACTAAAACCGGTTGGCCCCGCTGTTGGAGCTCTTCTATTTCATCACAGATGGCATCGTATTTAAATTGCTCGTTGAGATAGATAACATCGTCTTGGTCCTTGCGGATCATCGGACGGTTGGTGGGAACGACGACCACCTGCAGGCCGTAGATCTTGCCGAATTCCTTTTCTTCCGTGGCCGCGGTTCCCGTCATTCCGGAGATCTTTTCGTACATTCTGAAAAAATTCTGAAAAGTAATGGTGGCGAGGGTCTTGTTCCTCTTCGCGACCTTTATTCCCTCCTTTGCTTCGATGGCTTGGTGCAGTCCTTCGGAATATCTGCGCCCGTGGAGAATTCGGCCGGTGAATTCATCGACAATTTCCACCTTTCCGTCCTGAACCACATAGTCGGTGTCGCGGTGAAAGAGGCGGTGTGCCTTCATGGCCTGGGTAAAGTAATGCAGATACTCGAAATTGTCGTCGGTGTAGAGTGAATTGAGAATAAGCTTGTTCTGCAGGAGCAGCTGCTCGATGTGGTTGACCCCTTCGTCGGTGAAGGTGACTCTCTTTGCCTTCTCGTCTATCTTGAAATCGCCCTCCGGTTCCTCGGGATACTCTCCCGTTTCGGGGTCCTTGGGGCATTCCCGGAGGCGGCCGATAAGTCTGTTCACGTTGGTGAATTTCGCCGTATCGTCTTCTGCCTGTCCGGAAATGATGAGGGGGGTTCTGGCTTCGTCTATGAGGATCGAGTCGATCTCGTCGATAATACAGTAGTGATGTCCGCGCTGTACCTTTCTTCGTACGTCCCAGCTCATGTTGTCCCGGAGATAATCGAAGCCGAATTCGTTATTCGTCCCGTAGGTAATATCTTTTTCGTAGGCATCCTTACGCAGATCGTTGTCCATCGAATTGAGGATGGGAGAGACGCTCACACCGAGGTAGTCGTAGACCGGTTTCATCCAGCCGGCGTCACGTTCGGCCAGATAATCGTTGACCGTTACGATATGCACTCCCTTTCCGGGAATTGCGTTGAGGTAGGCGGCGGTGACACTGGAGAGGGTTTTTCCCTCCCCGGTTTTCATTTCCATGATCTTTCCTTGGTGCAGCACGATGCCGCCGAGCAGCTGTACATCGTAATGCCGCTCTCCCAGGGTCCGTTTCGCCGCCTCCCGTACCAGAGCAAAGGCCTCCGGCAGCAAGTCGTCTAAACTTTCGCCGCCTGCATGACGGCTGCGGAACTCCTCCGTTTTCTCCCAAAAAGCCTCCGCAGAGAGCCCTGCGGCCCATGCTTCCAATGCGTTTATCTTTTGTACGAGGGGTAAAAGTTCCTTGAGATCTTTTTCTCGCTGCGACCCCGTAATCTTGTTGGTAATTGCTTTTATCATACCGAACAATATATAAAAAATCGAAGAAAAAGTCACTTGCCGTTACAATGGATGAGAAAGGCCGCGGTGAATTACTGCAATGTGAATTGACAGGAGGAAGAGGGGGGAGGTAGTATGAGCCAATGAATAGACATCCATGGTGTACTGCCCTCCTCTTCGGTTTTTTCCTCCTATCCTGTGCTCAGCAAGAGGGAGAACTACTCTCTAAAGAGCTCCTCTTCAGTCTCGATTACGGGAAGATGGAGGATCAGATAGATCTTTTCCATGAGCCGGGTGTACCCTTTACCAAAAAGACCCGCCTCTATATGCGGGACGGTATTTTCTATATATCCAACGGAAACTCCAACAAGGTCATGGAGTTCACCAGCTACGGTGACATCCTCTCACTCTACTACAACGAGAATGAGAATCCCTCGACTTTTCTTCTTCGCGGTGAACAGAAGGAGGGGAAAATATCGAACCGTAAGGCATATGCCTATCCGTTTCGAGAGTTGGGGGAAGTGGCCGTGAATTCAAAAAAGGAACTGCTCGTCGAGGATGTTCTCGGTGAACGGCAGACCGAGTTCGACGAGGAAATCGGAGCGATGCTCAACAGAGTGGTGCTTCGTTTCGATAAAGAGGGCGGCTTCCTCGATTATCTGGGTCAGGAGGGAGTCGGCGGCACTCCCTTTCCCTTCATCCACGAAATCCATATCACACGGAACGATGAGATAGTGGTGGTAACCCGTTCGATACGCCACTGGCTCGTATTCTGGTTTTCTCCGCAGGGGGCCCTGCTGTACAAGATCACGCTCTCCGTCGAGGATCTCCCCGTTCCCCAAGGGGAGAATCTGATGCCCTCCTTGAGCGAGGTCTCGATCGACACGGACGAACGTATCGTCTATTTGAAGATCGAGTATTACGGAAGCGCAAAGGCGAACGGGGAGACGGATCCGGAAAAGATCCGGGGAAGGCTCCTGCGGGACATCCATTATGACAGCTCATATATTTGGTTCTACAATATTACCGAAGAGCGGTATACGGGAAACGTGGAACTGCCTAAGAAGGAGATGAGCGAGAAGGTCTCGGAGTTCGAAGAGGCAAAGGATATTCGAAGGATCTACGACTACATCGGAAGCATCGAGCGAAATACCTTTTTCCTCGTCGCCCCTCATGGGCCGAACACCTTTGAAGTACTGCTCTATCGAAGAAACGGGACCGTCATCGCTCGTCGTTATATCGAGATTGGCGAAAATGATATTCACTATCGTGACCTTTTCGTTACCCCGACCGGGGTGCTTTCGGCTCTTCTGGCAAAGGAGGAGCAGGTGGAAATCGTTTGGTGGCGGACCGATAAGCTTCTGGAGGCAAAGAATGAGGATAGTACAGCCCGCGCAGATGGCTGAGATCGACAGAAGGGCACAGGAGGACTACTTTATCCCTGGAGCTGTCTTGATGGAAAACGCCGGAATAAAGAGCTTGCAGCGCTTTCTTGATCTCTATCCGGAGGGAGCGAAGGCGAGGCTCCTCTTCATTGCGGGAAGCGGGAACAACGGCGGAGATGCTCTGGTAATGGCCCGACAGGCATACCTCCAGCTTCCCGAGGCGGAAGTAAAGGTGCTGACGGCGAGAAAGAAGTCCAATGAACTGTGCGGAGTTCATTCTCGATCCGTCGCCGCTCTGGGAATTCCGCATATGGTGTGGGAGGAAAGTGAAAAAGAGGCCGAAAGCTGTATCGCCGATGCCCAGGTAATCTTCGATGGAATTTCGGGTACCGGGCTGAAGGGGGCGCTGCGGGAACCTCTCGACCGCCTGGTGCGAGCAATAGAGGATTCCGCGAAAGGGGCGCTTATCGTGGCGATAGACGTACCCTCGGGGGTCGGCGAAGGATATACCCTCGAGAAGCCGGCGCTGCGTGCGGATCTAACCCTTACCATGGGCTTACCGAAGACCGTTCTCTACGGACTCAACAGCCGGCCCCTCTGTGGACGAATAGAAGTCGTTTCCCTCGGTTTTCCTCCTTCCCTCCTGGAAGATCCGCCGGAATCGGGAGAGCTGGCAGGGAGTTTCGCCGCTCGCAGTCGAGCCGGGCAGGATTACAAAAACAGTCGCGGACATGCGGCGGTTTTTGCCGGCGCCATTGGAACGACGGGCGCCGCCGCTCTCGCCGCACATGCGGCGGCGAGGGCCGGAGCGGGACTGGTGAGTCTCTACTGCGATGAGCCGCTCTATCCACTGTATGCCGGTGCCGCCGAAGGAGTGATGGTGCGTCCTCACAAAGGGCCGGATACGCTGAGCGGGGAGTTCTCTCGCCGTCACGGGTCTCTCGTTGCCGGTCCCGGCTGGGGAGACGGCCGAAAAGAACTCCTTCAGCGGCTGTTGCAGACCGGTCTTCCCGGTGTCGCCGATGCGGATGCTCTTTGCGCCGCAGTCGAGCTCACCGAAGGAAAGATGGCGAGGCGGGATTCAGCGTTTCCCGGAGACTTCTGGGATCGGCGCTGGGTCCTCACGCCTCATCCGGGTGAGTTCTCCTTTCTGTCGGATATCGCTAAGGAGGAACTCTTTGCCGATCCTATTCCCGCGGTGCGGGAAGCTTCGAAGAGACTCAACGCAGTGGTACTCCTGAAGGCCCATGTAGCGTATATTGCCGAGCCGGATGGTGCTTTTGCGGTGGTCGACGGCATGAACCCTGCCATGGGTACGGGGGGAAGCGGAGACGTGCTGGCAGGCATCGTCGGAGGTCTCCTCTCGGGCGCTATGGATCCGTACGATGCAGCCGTTACCGCCGCCTCGGTCCATCAGGCTGCCGGACGGCGCGCCGCCTCAAAGATCGGCTGGTTTGCCGCGGAGGATCTTTTACCGCAGATTTCGAAGCTGCTGTGGACCGGACGGTGCGGTGGGGGCGATGGAGAAAGATGAACGGAAAGGAAACGGCACAGAAGAGCGGGACGGAGCTCCACTATCATGGCCGCGGCCTGTCGGTAAAAGGACTTGCAGAGGGGAAGAAGAGGCGGAAGCGGAGTTTTTTTGCCGTTTTTCGTTCCAACCCATCCCTCAGCATTGTTCTGGTAGATATTATTGTGATTGTTCTCGTACTGCTCATGATTATTCCCTTTGTTCGGAAGAAGAGTGAAGTGAGCGACTTCATGGGCTACGAGCTTTCCCTCCACGGTTTCGTTTACGAGGGAAGTGCCACGGTAAGCCTCGTCTGTACCGCCCTTCCCGGAGAAAGAATTGAGCAGAATGCAGAATCTGCGGGAGTAAAGATCCGCTTCATCGTCGAAAACGAGGAAGCAGTAGAGAAGGAAGAGGTCCTCGAGGCGAAACTGCCGAAAATTGGAGAGACTACAGTCTTGCGAAGCGAGCTGTCCCTGGATGAAGGGGAGAAGGCCGAGAGGCTCAGAGCGGTCCTCACGATAGGGGGAAAAGAGTTGTCGCTGCAAAAGAGCCTCTCCACCGAGAAATAGTGCTTGACTGAAGAGTTTAGGGAGATATACTCTTTAGGCACTGAAAAAATATAGGATAAAAGGGGGATACCATGGTACAGTTTTATCTGCTTGCCGTTGTCATCAACATTCTCGGCGGGCTCGTGCTTACTTCGGATATGGTGGAAGAACGGATTCCGGCGGTGCGATCGCTTCAGGATTCTCTCTCGCTCAATTCGGCTGTCCGGGTCATAGTTATTATTATTACCTTAGTAACGGCCCTTTTTAAGATACTCAGCGTCACCGAGGGCGATGTTCCGGTGCTTGGAGATCTCGTTCCCTCTCTAAGTCTTTTTGCTCTGGGCTTTGTGTTCTTCCTCCAGTACTATCTCGACCGGTCCGATGTCAAATCCGCCTCCTTCGAGCGGCTGGAGCACATCTTCATAGAGAACAAATCGATAATCGGGATAATCGCTATGGTAGCGGGAATCGTTCATTTTCTTTTTCCACGGGTGCTCTTTCTCTAAGGGACGCGTAATCTTGAGAATATCTACGGCCGGCCTAGCGGAACGAAACGGAAGGTACCTCGTTGCCCTTCGCAGGCCGGGTACGTCTATCGGGGAAAAGTGGGAGTTTCCCGGCGGGAAGGTGCATGCAGGGGAAGACCCGGCCGGCGCCCTGAGCCGGGAGTTCCGCGAGGAACTGGAGGTAGAGATAATCGTCGGCGACTGTGTGTGTACGGGCTCATTTTATAACAATGAAACCGAATATGAATTACAGGCCTACGAGGTACGCCTCCTTTCGGAGAGCTTCCAACTAAAGGAGCATCAGCAATTGAAGTGGTGTTCACTCACTGAACTCGGAGAACTCTCCATGGCAGATTCGGACCGTTTAATACTCCGCTGCCTCTTGGACAATACTAAAAAAGCTAAATAACGGTTCCGGGAGGGATAATCCCTCCCTTTGGGATGACAATAATTCCGTCTACAATCCAGTAATTGCCGTAGTCACCGTCTTTCCGCTCCCGCGACTCGATGCCTATCCTGCAGCCGTCCCCGATTCGAGCGTTCTTATCGATGATCGCCTTCTTTACTATGGTGCCCCGGCCGATACCGATATTGGGAATGCCTTCGGCCTCATTCTTCTTCTTCTCTTCG
>CAZQNO010000006.1:4218-73048 GCA_964594775.1 uncultured Spirochaetaceae bacterium | reverse complement strand
GACCTTCACTCCCCTCCCCGCATCCGCAGATGCCAAAAGAGCGTGCGCAGTTTCTACCATATCCCCTTTGCTTCTGTCAAGCACCGAATCTCAAAGGGGGTACGACAAGTTCGAAGCAAAAACTGCCGGTAAAAACCCGGCCGTCGCATATCTCGGCCGGTGAGCGGTAATATACCGATTCGAAAAAATATTGTCAAGAGAGGCTCAAGAAAAACGATTTCGGGCTCTTGCTATTGTGCGCCGCCCGAATCCTCTTCCTGCTGATCCGTTCCTGAATCCGGCCCGGTCTCTGTCCCTCTACGCTTCTGTTCACGCTTTTCCTCAAGCAGTTCTCGAGCCTGATCGATCTCCTCTAAGATCTCCTTTACTCCGCCGCTCTTCTTGGTCACCGTAGACCGTTGTTCATCAATCAATAGTTCGTGAACTTTTGAACCGAGCTTTGTGAGGAGGTCCGTATGTTTCGCCTCCAGCTGGCGAATCTCGAATGCGAGGACTCCCTGGTCACCGAGCTCCTTCGCCCGGTCCTTCGCCTTGTACAGGATTTTTTTCGATGTATCGAGTCCCTGATTCACACCCTTCTCAAATTTTTCTTTCCAGTCCATTGCGTCTCCTTACGTAGAAAATAGTGATTGTACTACGAATCGGCAAACTCGATAAAAACAAATTTTGATAAAGCGAGTGAGGGGAATTGAACCCCCGACTAAAGCTTGGGAAGCTTTCGTGATACCATTTCACCACACTCGCACGCTGCAAAAATTAGCTATCCATGCTGTTGTAGATAAACTGTAGTCTATGCTCGATCCGATGTCAACATTGGAGAAAACCTACTCTTCCTCCCTCACCTGAACTCGGATTCTTTCCTGTCCGTCAATCAGGACAATGAGACTCGTACCAATTTTCTGCAAATAGGGCACCGTAAGGAGACCTCCCGCATGCCTGAAGCCGATGAGCGTTTCCTGTTCTCCCGTAGGAGAAATTGCTTCGATTTGTATGGGTATAGCGAGAGGCTGATCGGGTAATTCCTTCTCCAGAATACCGAAGCGATAGCCTTCCTCAAGCTCCTGAGGCGGACGCACAAGGAGTTGTCTAATAGTGTCGACGGGAACCTCCGCTTCCGCTTTCGGACTCTGCGATACGACGGTTCCCGGGGATCCTTCAGGGTCGTTTGTTCGCGTGAATACGAAGGGATGACCGGAGGAAGCGGCGCTTTGCAAGGCGCTGCGCCAATCCAGACCGGTGTAATCCCGCACCACCGACATTTGTCCTTCCGGCCCTTTACTCACCACGAGTTCCAGTTCCGTAAGGACGGACAGTTCCGTCCCCGGTTTCGGCTTCTGTTCGAGGATCGTTCCTCTAGGACTCTCGTCGTAGACACGGATAAGGGGAGTCTTGAGCCTCAAAAGCGGCCCATAGACCGATTCAAGACTCTTGAGGCGGGCTTCCAGCTCGTTGATATTCAATCCGACGTAGTTCTCGAGCTTTTCGACGGCTGCACCCTTGCTCACCCGCAGGAGCACTTCACTCCCCGCCTTAAGCACCGAGCCGGGTATCGGCTCTTGACCCAGCACGGTTCCCTTGTCGGAGAGACTGTTCGAGTAACGCAGCTGAACCTCCGCGTAGAGCCCCTTGTCCTGCAGTTCGATAACGGCATTAGCGAGCTCCATTCCCTCCAAGTCGGGGACCATCGTCTCCTCCCGTCCCTCCAGGCTGAGGACAAAGGCGAGCACCCCAAGCAAAAAGGCGAGCGCGAGGGTTCCGAAAGAGAACAGGATGAGGATGCGAAAGAATCTATTTTCTGTTTCTCTCATGAATCTACTCCGCTGTATTCGGTCCGAGTCGTGCACGGATGAAATCGGCATTGCCGTTGAAAAATGCGTCCCACTGCAGCGCCGTTTTTCCCTCGAGCTGGAGCTCTTTTATCGCAAGAAGCCCATCTCCCGTTTGTAGCAAAAATCCCTCTTTTCTGTCCATACCTCGCACGAGACCCGGTATCGGCAGCCCATTGGTCAGGGTATCACTTTGTTTCTGCGAAGCTTCGGGCACAGTGATATGTTCGCTCGGCAGTCCGCCGCGATGAATGGTAATCCTTCGACCGTTCCAATAGCTGTAGGCCCGTGGCCAAGGCGTATAGGCGCGAATCATCCGTTCGATCATCCGCGCAGGCAGTGACCAATTGATCAAGCCGTCCTGTTTATTCAGGCGGCGGCAGCAGCTGAGTCCTTCCGTGCCCTGCGCAAGCGGCGTGTGCCTCCCTTCCTCCATCTTCTTGACTATCTCCGCCAAGAGTTCGGCACCAAGCTTCGCCGCCTTCTCGGCTAAATCGCCGGCCGTTTCCCTTCCCGCGAGAGGAATGCGGACTTGTCCGAGAATATCTCCCGTATCCACCGCTAATTCAACGGTCTGAACGGAAATGCCGGTCTCCGCATCACCGTTGATTATCGGTGCTATCAGGGGAGTACTTCCCCGATACCGGGGGAGAAGAGAGGGATGTACGTTTATCCCTCTCTTTGGAAAGAGGGAAAGAAATTTGGGGCCGAATATTCGGCCATAGGCGTAGACCACCAGGAGCTCCGCCTTGAGGGGACGGATTTGCTCCCTGGCCTCGCCTTTCAACGTCTCGGGCTGGAGGACAGGTATGCCGAGTTCGACGGCTTTCTTTTTTACGGGGCTGAATTCGACCCGCTTTCCCCTTCCCTTCGGCCTGTCGGGAGCGGTAAGAACGGCGGTGATGTCGAAACTCTTGGAGAGTTTCTCGAGACTGGGAACCGCTAACTGCGGAGTGCCGGCGAAGAGGATCTTCATTATCTCCTGCTGTATACCTTCAGAAGCTTTTGTCTGCTCTTTTCGTCCACATGGTCGATGAAGAGCACCCCTCTGAGGTGGTCCATCTCGTGCTGAATTACCCGGGCGAGTACTCCGTCGGCATCGAGACGAAAGGGCTTGCCCTTTTCATTGAGTGCCTGGACGGTAATTGACGCCGAGCGAACGACGTCCGCGTAGACGCCGGGTATGCTGAGACATCCTTCCTCGTAGGGCACCTGTTGCTGGCTCGTAGCGATGATCTGCGGGTTGATGAAGACTCTCGCTTCATCGCCCTGGGCGTGGCACACGAAAATCTGCTTCTCCACGCCCACCTGAGGTCCTGCCAGTCCGATGCCGTCGCCCCGGTACATGGTCTCCAGCATATCCCGCGCCAGGGAATCGATCTCTTCGTGTATCTCTTCTATCGGAGCGGCCGAGGTTCTCAAGACATCCGCCCCGATCGTATATATCTCCATCATGTCTATATAGTACTAAAACACGCTCATGCCGTCAATTTACTTGGTCCCGCTTCATTGGTCCCGCTTCACTTTTTCCCCCTCTTCGGCTATGCTTTTGAAGAGAGAAAAGGAGCAAAAAATGACGGAGAAATCTACTCTGAGAAACCCCTCCCTGGCACCGGATGGCAAGAAGAAAATCGAATGGGTCGCCGCGCACATGGATATCCTCAACGAGATACTTGAAGAACGGAAGGCGGTTCAGCCCCTCAAAGGGATGCGGGTTGCAATCGCCCTGCATCTGGAGGCGAAAACGGCGTATATGGCCCGAGTGATCCACGAACTCGGCGCCGAGGTAGCCATATGCGGCAGCAATCCCCTCTCCACCCAGGACGACGTGGCCGCGGGTCTCGCGGAGATGGATGTTGAAGTGCACAGCTGGTACGGCGCGAGTCCAAAGGAGTATGTCTCCTTCCTCGACAAGGTCCTCGACACGAAACCGCAGCTCATTATAGACGACGGCGGCGACCTCGTCGAACGACTGCACTCCACCCGCAGCGACCTCATCTCCGAGATAATCGGCGGGGCCGAAGAGACCACCACCGGTATTCACCGACTCCGAGCCATGGAAGACGCCGGAGAACTGAAGTTTCCCATGGTAGCGGTGAACGACGCCTACTGCAAATACCTCTTCGACAACCGCTACGGCACCGGTCAGTCCACCTGGGACGGGATAATGCGTACCACAAACCTCGTGGTGGCGGGTAAGCGGGCCGTGGTAATCGGCTACGGCTGGTGCGGAAAGGGGGTTGCACTGCGGGCGAAGGGGCTCGGCGCGAAGGTGGCGGTCTGCGAAATCGATCCGATTAAGGCAACGGAGGCGTGGATGGACGGTTTCGACGTCCTGCCGATGGAAAAAGCCGCCGAGACAGGTGACTTCTTCGTCACCGTCACCGGCAACCGCGATGTAATCCGCCGTGAACACATCGAACGGATGAAGGACGGCGCTATTATGGCCAATGCCGGCCATTTCGACGTAGAGATCAGCAAACCCGACCTCGAGGCCCTTTCCAAAGAGTCGAAAGAGGCCCGCAAAAACATCCGCATGTATCGGATGAAGGACGGCCGGCGCGTGTATCTGCTTGCCGACGGACGGCTGGTCAATCTGGCGGCGGGAGACGGCCACCCGGCGGAAATTATGGACATGACCTTTGCCCTGCAGGTCTCGGCACTGCTCTACCTCAATGAAAATCGGCAACTCCCGCCGAAGGTCTATCCAGTACCCGAAGAGATCGACCGAATGGTTGCCTCGAAGAAGCTCAGCTCCCTCGGGCTCTCCATCGATACCCTCACGAAGGAGCAGGAGCGCTATATGGCAAGTTGGCAGGTATAAGATATAACCGAAGGCCCTTTCCGTTGCCGAGGCGCTAAAAGGGGAATTGGGCGCCTAGAGCAGGCTCACCGGGTCAGGGTCTATCTCCCGGTAGGTCTCTCGCGGTCCCTCCTCTTCAGCGGCCCAGCGTCGCAGCATTCGATGGACCTCGCCATAGCGAAGGGTGCGGATGATGATATGGTGCCGTACGTTTCGCGAAATAACTTCGATGGGACAGGCGGCGGGACCGAGGATCTCCGACTCCTCCGGCAAACGCTCCCGGAGGACCGCCTCGGCCTTTTCTGCCCGTTCCCGTACTTTCTGCCTATCCTTTCCCCGAAAAACGATGCGAAAGAGCCTGTAGAATGGGGGAAAACGCAGTTCCTTCCGCATCGCTAATTCTCCCTCGTAATAGCGCTCCAGCTCCCCCTCCGCGGCATCGAGCACGGCGGGTATGCGGGGCTTAAAGGTTTGGATGATGACTCTGCCGTCGTCGGTATAACGCCCCGCACGGCCGGAGACTTGCACTATGAGGGAAAAGGTACGCTCGGGTGAACGGAAGTCCGGCACGTTGAGGCTGCTGTCGGCAAGAACTATCCCGACGAGCTTTACTTTTGGGAAATTCAAGCCCTTCGCCACCATCTGGGTCCCGAGGAGGATATCAATCCGCCCCTTCTTGAATTCCGCCAGCAGCCGTTCGAGCTCGCCCTTTTTCCTCACCGAGTCCGTGTCAACCCTGGCGACGGAGAGCTTGGGGAAGAGGCGGGCCACCTCCTCTTCTATCCGTTCGGTACCGAAGCCGGAATAGCCCACGTCGAGGGAGCCGCATTCGGGACAGACATCCACCGGCGGGCGGCTGTAGCCGCAGTAATGGCAGACCATCTTTCCTCGGCCCTTGTGGTAGGTGAGGCCGACGGAACAGCGCTCGCATTTCATCTCATAGCCGCAGGAACGGCAGTGAAAGAAATAGCTGAAGCCTCTGCGGTTGAGAAAGAGGATCGTCTGCCCTCCTTCTCCGTGGACCGTATGGATCTCTTCGGCGAGGCGGTCGGAAATCGCACCGCAAGCCGAGTCCATGTTAACTATTTCGATCGCCGGAAGCTTGCCGCCGGCGATCCGCTCAGGCAGCTGTAGACGTTCGATTTTTCCCTGCTGCATGAGATGATAGGCCTCCACCGACGGGGTAGCGCTTCCCATGACCAGCTTGGCACCCGCATCCCGGCACCGCTTCATCGCCACCTGCCGGGCATGGTAGCGGGGTGTCTGCCCGGACTTGTAGGAATTCTCGTGCTCTTCGTCGATCACCACCAGGCCGAGCCGCTTAACCGGGGTGAACACGGCACTCCGCGCGCCGACGACGAGCCTTGCCTCACCGCTGCGGATCTTCTTCCACTCTCCGAGCCGCTGACTGGGGGTGAGCCGGCTGTGCCACAGCGCACCCTTTCCCGCAAACCGGGAGTGCACCACCCGAACCAACTGATGGGTCAGGCTAATTTCCGGGACGAGGTAGATTACCGAACCGCCGGCGGCGATGATCTTCTCGGCAGCCTGAAGAAACACCTCGGTTTTACCCGAGCCGGTGATGCCGTAGAGGTAGTAGCGGTCTCCCTCTCCCTCGAGGATCCGGTCGAGGGCTTTTCGTTGATGGAGTGAGAGTTCTTTAGCTCCTTCCGAAACCTCCTCCTCCACCGGCAGGGCAGGCGGCTCCATTGAGCGCTTTCCCCCCGGAAGGACGGCCGAGAGCGCCTCTCCGAGACTGCAGAAGTACATTCCCGCAAGCCAACGGGCCAGATCAATCTCCTCATCACCGAAAATCGGCTGATCATCGAGAATGCGGGAGACAGGCCGCAGGGTGAAATCTCCCTGCGGTGCTCGTTTGTGCCGTTCAATTATATACCCGGTGAGCTTGCGGCGGCCGAAGGGGGCGATTACCCGCATCCCCGGCTGCGGCTCCGGCGCGGCATCTCCTTTCTTCCCGGCAGCGCTGTCTTCACCTGCACTTTGCAGTAAGTAGGTAAACGAACCGTGCAGAGGCAGGTTGAATACAAGTTCGAGGTACTCTCCGCTTCCCGCCACGGCAGCCTATTCCTCCCCGTCGACGATGCGGCGAAGCCTCTGCAGGTCGTCCCAGACCGGTCGTCGATACTCGGGGTTCCTCAATACTCCGCTGGGGTGATAGGTGGGGACAAGAGGGATGTTTCGATAGGAGAAACGCCTCCCGTGCAAGCGTCCGATTCCCTCCGTCTTGCCGGTGAGGATATGGCTTGCAATCCTCCCGACGGTGAGAATTGCTTTCGGCTTTATGAGGTCCAGTTGTCGCTGCAGATAGGGAAGACAGGCGGCCTGTTCATCGGCTTGAGGATCGCGATTGTTCGGCGGTCTGCACTTGATGATGTTCCCGATAAAGAGGTCCCTCTCCCGGGAAAGGCCTATGGCGGCCATCCACTTGTCCAGGTACTGCCCGGCCCTTCCCACAAAGGGACGTCCCGTTTCATCTTCCTGAGCCCCCGGAGCTTCCCCGATAATCATCACCAGGGGCGAACCCGCTCCCTCTCCGGGAACGGCATTCTTACGACTTCGGCAGAGCCGGCAGCCCTCGCACACGAGGATCTCTTTTTCGATCGCGGCAAGGTCGTCGGCGGGATCGATGGCCGCCGCAGCGCCGGAATCGGCGGCGCCGGCAGCGAAAGCCGAATCGCCGGATAGAGCCTTCCCCTTTTCAAACGGAGGATGCTCCCTCCTCCGGCCCGTCTCATAGTAATCGAGGGCCAAATCCAGGATCTCCTTGTATTCACGAAAATGGTCTTTCATCATAGTCCACCCGATGTAAGAATAAGCCCCTTGCCGGAGCGGTGCCCCCTGCCAGTCTCCTGTCCCGTCCTTCCATTATCCTGCGCAGCTCCACCGCCTCCGCCTCATGTTCGGCGAGGTCGAGCACGGTCCCCACCATCGTCCGGACCATCTTCCAGAGAAAGGAATGTCCCACCACCCGGAATACCGTATACGGACCGTCGAGGAAGAAGGCGGCCGAGAGAATCGTTCTGATTTTTGACTCGTTCTCGTCCTTCTCGGCGGCGAAACTGGTAAAGTCATGCCGGCCGGCAAACAGGGATGCATAGCGGTTGAGCTGCTCCGGCCGGGGGAGCGCGCTGCGGAGACAGCAGTAGGGGCGCTGAAAGGGATCCGCCGCTCGTCCCTTCAGCAGATAGTAACGGTACTCTCTCTTCTGCGCCCAATACCGGGCGTGAAAGCGTCCGTTTACCTCGGCACTTCGAAGGATTCTCACGTCTTTTGGCAGATGCCTGTTAAGGGCGAGAAAAAACGAGCTGCCCTCGGGTCCTCTCTCATCGGTGTCGAAATGACATACCTGTCCGGCCGCATGTACCCCCGCATCGGTCCGGCCCGATGCGACGACCCGGGCCGGGGCGGGACAGACTTCTGCAATGGACCGTTGCACCTCCGCCTGAACGGTCCTCTCGTTCCTCTGCACCTGCCAGCCGGCGAAATCGGTGCCGTCATAAGCAACGAGCAAGGCGATGCGGCGCACCCTTCCTACTCCGGTTCTTTCAGCGCTTCGTTTATCTCGCTGTAGAGTTCCTTCGCCCTGTCCAGCAGGGTCGACGGCTTGTCCTTCGACGCCTTTCCGAGTCCGAACAGACGCCCCACCGTCGTCTTCGCCCTCTGCAGCGATTTAGCCCTTCGCTCGGGATCATCCCGTGGTCCATAGTGGAATTCCAGATACGCCGCGAGAAAAAGCACCCCGTCGTAGCCGTAGTTCTGGTCGGTATCCGGGCCGAGATGCCCCGCTTCGATGATGCCTTCCTTGCCCGTCTCTTCGTACTCCACCGCCAGCATGTAGAAAAACCACGCCTTATGGTAGTAGACCTCCCGGAGATAGTCGAAATTTTCACCGGGATGCTTGGGATGATAGTCATCCAGGAGCCAGGCCGCTCTTAGAGCGCAGATCCCCCGCTTAACCGTCGGACTCAGCCGATCGGGAAAATGCTCCATGCTCAACAGGGCGTAGTGATAAGAGGCGATTCCCTCCTCGAGGCGGCGGGGACCGGTAAAATCGAGCTCGGGAAATACCTTATCGAGGCTGTGGGTCCGTTTTTCGCTCTCCTCCGCCAGCTTCTCGACATATTCACTGCCGATCTCGTTGAAATCGGCGTAGAAGGCGGCATACCGGCATTCAGGACAGACCCCGACCGGATACGCCAGGGGATAGACCTCGCCGTATTTCTCCGTAGGCTCATACAGCCGCCTGAGATTTTCGGTGAGGTTTCCGGCGATAAGCCGTCCTCTTCCCGTTCTCAGGGTCTCCCGAAAAAACGTCGTTTCGCAGACCGGGCAGACTATCTCGTCCTTTCCGAAAAACGTAATCGTGCTAGACACCTTCTCCCCCTTCGATTACCACCATTGCCACCGCAGAGTCCTCCTCATGAGTGAGAGAGAGGTGGATCCTCTTTCCTCCCATTTGAGAGAAGGCCCGTTCGGCAGAGCCTTCGATGCGCATCATCGGCTTACCGTTGTGGGAATTGAAGACCTGTATGTCCTTCAGTACCAGTTCGCGCATCCCCGTCCCCAGAGCCTTTCCGAAAGCCTCCTTCGCGGCAAATCTGGCCGCCAGGGAGAGTACGGCCCCGCTCTTCCGCTCTAGAACCGAGTCTATCTCATCTCTGTGAAAAAAGCGGTGGAGGAGGCGCGGATTGTCCCACCAATGACGCATTCTGTCTATGCTCACGATGTCTACCCCGATTCCCAGTATCACCGAAGATCCTCTCCATTGCCGTCCTCTTGCTCTCCGGCAGACGTATCCTGCGGACCGGTAATGCGCACCGTTACCTGTCTCGGTTCGTAACTGAGCACAAAAACCCCTTGAGGAACATCGGGACTCACCTCAATGGTGTAGATTCCCGGCTCCTCTATCGCGGAACAGTCGAAGGTCAGACGGTAATCCTGCCCCCCGTGCTGCTCGAGGACCGGCTGTTTTCCCTGCACCTTAAGAGAGTTGCGCGAAGGAAGCCCGGATACCTCGAAACGGCCGTCCAGGTCTATGGCGATGAGGTCAATATCCTCAATCGTTTGGAGGATCGTCTTCTCTTCGACGATACCGAAAAATTCCACCGTGCTGCCGCCGGGGAATTTAGCGAAACGGGTGGGAGACTTCAGTCTCACTCTTACGGTAAAATCCTCCTGCCTGCCGGTGAGATCGATGTTTTCCGTCTCCACCGTCTCTATCTCCCGAAGACGGTTCTCCACTCCTTCTATCTCCACCGTGGAAGGAGTGAGGAAGTACTGGGCCAATTCATAGCCCTTGGAGGGATAGCCGACGATGGCCGGTTCTATATCTACGCTCTTTGAAAGCTTCTTTTCGAGCTTGAGGGCGAGAGAGCGGGGCTCGACATGCAGCTCCAGGGGTTCAAGCTGATGCACCGAGCCTTCTTTGCGAATACGGATGGGCACGGTGAAGCGGTCCTCTTCGGCGTACTCGGTAAAATCGGCATAGGCGGAGATGTCCTCTTCGAGGACCAGGTTTATCTGCTCACTCTTTCCGCGGATCGTCACCCGTATCGCTCTCGGATACTCCTCGGCGGGGATGAACTGTTCGTTCACCTGCACATCCAGGGGGATGCTGAAAAAGCGTTCCTCCATCATCGCCGTCTTATGAAAGAGGAAGAGGAGGACCGCCAGGGTCACCGATAGGATCTTGACGGGCCAGTTCCGAGAAACCCGTTCAACGAGACTCCTAAGGTTCATCGTCGATGTCCTCCCTCTCTTCGGCAGATTCTCCCGAAACCCCCAGGAGGTTCTTGAGGCTTCGCTCAATCTCTCTCGAGGAGAGATCGTAGTAGAGGTTCGCGTCATAGGCAAGGGAGAACGCGCCGGTTTCCTCCGACAGCACGAGCACCACCGCATCGGTATCCTCCGCCGTTCCCAGGGCCGCCCGGTGACGTGTTCCGAAACTCCTGCGGATGTCTACCTGCTCGCTCAAGGGAAGAAAACAGCCTGCCGCCACCAGTTTCCCCGATCGAACGACCACCGCACCGTCGTGCAGGGGCGTATCATGCCCGAAGATGGTGATGAGGAGGCTCGAGGAGAGTTCCGCGTTGAGTCTCGTTCCGTTATCGATGAGGTTCTTCACCCCTACCTGCCGGGGAAAAACCACCAGGGCCCCCCGCCGGCGGCTTCCGAGGACCTCCATTGCGCTGATAACCGTTTCGATCTGCTCCGGGTTGGCTCTCGAGCTCAGTCGAAACCACTCTCCCCGTCCCATCCTGCTGAAGATGGTGCGCAGCTCCGGCTGAAACACTATGGCGATGATGATTACTATTACCGTGGCCAAACCGTTCATGATCCACAGGAGGGTCTCCAGTTTGAAGAAAAAGGCGACGGCATAGAGAAAGGCCAGGATGAGGGCACCTTTAAGGAGTTGGACGGCCCGGGTCTGAATGAGGAGTTTGTAGAGCTGATAGAACAAGAGGGAGAGGATAGTGATATCGAGGACCGGGCGGAGTATTTCCCGCACGAACCAGACGTCTTTAAACAGTTCCATTGCCTAGGTATCCGTTTCCGGCTCCTTCTCCTTCTTTCCGTTGAGCTCACTCACCCTGCTGTTCACCATATAATAACGGTTTACATTGTTCCAGAGGGTGTATCCGCCGGCACCTCCCAGGTAACAGCCCTCTATTTGCCGGGTGAGATACCGCTCATACTGCTCCTGTTCCATGCGTAATTCACTTCCCATCAAAAAGGCCTGCACATAGGGGCGGATAAGGCTTCTCCCCTCGCTTATTTCCCGGGCCCGCCGGGTTCCCTGAAGATATATTTCATGGGCCCGTTCGATATAATCACTATTCGCAAGAAACTCCTGTGGAAAATGAGAGGGGTAGAACATGGGACAGATCACATCGACATAATGGGAGAGCATCTCCATATCCTGTCCGATCCAGTTCCCCATCCTGTACCAAGCGTTAAAGCCATAGAGATCGGCGCTCAATGGGACTTGTACCGTCTGCCGCAGCTTACGGAAGAAGGATTCAACGGCTTCTGTCTTCACCATACCGTCCAGGCGGTACCGGTAATGGATATTCTCTACCGCACCGTCTGAGGGAAAGCGGATGTAGTCGAACTGGATTTCGTCGATGCCGAAATTCTGCAGCTCTTCTGCTATTTCGATATTGTAGTCCCACACCTCTTCGCTGAAGGGATCGACCCAAAACTCCCGCTGCACGAGACTGCTTTCGCCGGTTTCCGCATTCTCCTGCCCTACCAGATGCCCCCAGGGGGCCCTTCGGTCCGGGTCCCAAACGGCATACGCATTCCCCTCCGCGTGATAGAGGACTTTGTCCTTGAATACGACCACCCGCCCTATTACGTAGATTCCCTCCTGATGGGCCCTTGCCACGAGCCCCCGCAGATCGAAGAGGTCTCGGGAGGCGCCGTAGGCCCGATGTCTTTCCAATTCCGTCGCGTAGGTGAGTTTGCCCCAATCGTCCTTTACATCGACCACCAAGGCGTTGAAGCCGTGACGTTTCATGAACTCAAGGTGCTCTTCCAGCCGTTTTCCATAGGCACTGTAGGCGTTGAGATAGATCGCCCGTTTGTCCGCATACTCCCCCCGCTCTTTCTCCTCGGGCGCCGTTTCGTCTCTGAGAAGCAGGGGGGGGCGGCGCAGCCATCGTTTTTCTCCGACCTGATAGATCAGCCTTTCCCGCACTCCGTGTACCTCCAGCGCCGGACCGCTCACCCCGGCACCGCGATACCGAGCAAGACCGTGATACCGGTCTTCCGTATCGGGGAGCCTGATTGTCTCTTTCACTCCCGCTTTTGGAGAAAAACGGGAGAGGGTGCCTTCGAACTCGTTGAGCAGATAGGCCTCTCCGTCTATGACGGCTATATCGCTTATCTCCTTATAAAAGCCCGCCCCTTTATAGAGGGGCCCGAGCAGCTCACCGAGCTTCTCCCAGGACCGTCCGCCGTCCTCCGACACGAAGAGCCCGTTGAAGGATGAACCGAGATACAACCTCTCCCTCTTCCGCGAATCGAATGCCACGGCGGTAAGATAGTTTGAGGGCTTTACCGGATAGCGCAGCGGTATTTCCCGCCACTGCCTGCCGGCGTCTTCGCTGAGATAGAGGCCCGTGCTGGTACACAGGGCAACCCGGTCTCCGTCGGAGGGATCTACCGCTATGTCGGTTATTCCTCTATATTCTTCCGCGTCGAAGGGCCACACGATTCTCTTCGGAAGTCCGTTGCTGCGTCTCCGCCAGCTCTCCCCTTCACCGCGGGAGTAAAAGAATCCGTCTCTTTCGCTGGATGCATAGACTCCTCCCTCGGCAGTACGCTCGAGGGCGGTGAAATCCCGGGCATGAAGAGACTGCGGGACGACGACTGAGAGGAGAATCAACACGATTCCTTCGAATCTAAGGAAGCTTGCTGTTTTTCGGAATCTCATTCTGGTACCCTCAACATCTAAAGCAGAGGCGCAACGATGCGAAAAATCGAATTCCGCAGGCGGCCCCAAAAGGTCAATTCTCGGATATCTTCGGCGCTAAGCCGCCTGCATTGTGCACTATCGAGCAAGAACTGTTCAATAAGGTTTTCGGCAATTGTTTCATCATAGAAGAAGGCATTCAGCTCGTAGTCGAGATTGAAGCTGCGCACGTCCATGTTGCAGCTGCCGACGGTCGCGATCGTTCCGTCGGCCACCAGGGTCTTTGAGTGCAGGAAGCCCCGCTGATAGAGATAGATATTGACCCCCGATTCAAGGAGCTCTTCGAAGTAGGTCTGCGCCACCCAGAAGGGAATGCGTTTATCGGGAATACCGGTCATCATGAGATTCACCTCTACCCCGCCGAGGGCGGCGGTGCTCAGGGCATTCATGATCGTCGTATCGGGAACGAAATAGGGACTTTGAATGTAGATTTTCTCGTTGGCATTATGTATGAGATTGGCAAACATCATACGGAGACTGTTCCAATCCGAATCGGGGCCGCTGCATACGATCTGCATGGCCAGCTGCTTCTCCTGCTTTTCCGCAGAGGGGAAAAACCGCTGCTCTTGAATCCTGTCGCCGCCGCTGTTGTACCAATCCGAGAGAAAGACCCCTTGCAGTAAGCGAGCCGCCTCTCCCTCGAGCCGCATATGACTGTCTCTCCAGCTGTGGAATTTTTTTCCCCCGTCGAGATATTCCATCCCGACATTCATGCCGCCGGTATATCCTATCCGTCCGTCTATGACGACTATCTTCCGGTGATTGCAATAATTCAACAGCCTTCCGGAGAGGACGTTCATAGGATCGAGAAAGTACCTCGAGTCGATTTGCGAAGTTTTCAGCTCCTGCTTGAAACGCCAATCCATCTTGTTGAAACAACCGACACCGTCGAAGATCATCCGCACCTTCACCCCCTTGTCGGCTTTCCTGCGGAGGATTTCCTTTATGCGCCGCCCCAATTCGTCGGAACGGTAGATGAAAAACTCCATGTGGATGGAGTCCTCGGCCGCCTCGAGATCGGCAATGAGCTTTTTAAAGAAGTCTGCCCCTTCGTAAAAAATTTCCACCGTATTGTGGAAGCTTATTACGGCATTCCCCGACCGGAGGGCCAGGGATATGTTCTTCGCAATATCGTTGTCGATACTGTCCCATGCCCCCTTCATAAACTCCATTTGCCGCTCGAGTATGGGTCCTAAGAAGGTCTTAAAGGTCTTCTCCGGCAGCTGTTTCATTATCTTCTTTTTCTTCCAATTTACTCCGCTCAGAAGATAGAGGGCCGCCCCGGCGTAGGGAAGGAGATAGAGGGCCATGAGCCAGGCAATAGAGACCTCCGGCGCCTTGTTGTCGAGCAGTATACGGATGGTCAAAACCACAACGAAGACGAAGTAGATGAAAACGAGAAGGGAACCGATGTTCATAAATTGAAGAAACTGAGAGGCACTCATCGGCTTTCCATTGTACAGCAATCCATAGAAAAAGGACACCATTTCAGAATTGCTGATTTCTGCGGTGCAAAGGAGCAGCAGAGCGCCGGGGAGGGAGAATTATTTTCTCCCTCCGTGTATACTCTCCGGTAATGAACCAGGTAATGAACATGAGGGAGGGAGCGGCTAGATGAGCGGACACGAGACGAAACAAGGCCTGCGGAAGGAGGTCCGCCGCCGAATAGCCGAGCTGCCGCAGTCGACGGCGACCGCCGAGGCGGAGGCCTGCGCAAAGAAGCTTTTCACGTTGGCACGGTGGAGGAAGGCGAAAAGCGTTCTCGCCTTCATTTCCATGGCGGGAGAGATCGGCACTCGGCGGATACTCGAAGCGGCGATCGCCGAGAAAAAACGCATCTGTCTGCCGAGGATGCACGGCCGCGAGATGGAGTTTCACCTGGTCCATGAGCCGGGACAAGAGACGGGGCCGGCCGAGGGTACGGCCCGGTCAGATTTGACGACTCTTATGAACACACTCGAACGGCATCCCTACGGAGTAATGGAAGCTCCTGAGGACTTTCCCCTCTTCGATTCCGCCGTTCATACACCGGCATTGGTAGTTACTCCGGGACTCGCCTTCGACAGGAAGGGAAGAAGACTGGGAAGAGGCAGGGGATACTACGACCGCTGGTTTACCCGCCACGAGCGGGAGATCGCCGAAGGGCTCATCACACAGGCGGCTATCGGTTTCACCCCTCAACTGTTTGAAGAGGTACCGGTGGACGAGAATGACCGTTTCGTTTCGCTTCTCATTATTGGGGGAGAAGTCCTGCGGGCCGAATGATGAGGCGCAAGGGCCGAGCCTTCTACTGCTCTTCTGCGAGCATCTTGTTTATCGACTCTGCGGCCTTTCTTCCCTGCCCCATGGCGAGGATAACCGTCGCCGCACCCAGGACGATGTCCCCGCCGGCGAAGACTCCCTTAATCGAGGTGCTCAGATCCTCGTTCGTTAGGATATTCCCCCACTTATTCGTCTCCAATCCCTCGGTGGTCTGCTTGAGCAGGGGATTTGAGTCGTTTCCAATGGAAACAACCACCGTATCGACTTCCATGATGCTTTCACTTCCCTCTATGGGGATCGGCCGGCGGCGTCCCGATTCGTCGGGCTCTCCCAGCTCGTAGCTGAGCAGCTCCATGGCCCTCACCCGCTGGTTTTCGTCGCCGAGCAAGCGCTTGGGATTGTGAAGGACGTAGAACTCCACTCCCTCCTCCTGAGCATGGTGGACTTCCTCCACCCGTGCCGGCATCTCCTTTTCGGTACGCCGGTAGATGAGATACACCTTTTCCGCCCCCAGCCGCATCGCCGTTCTCGCCGCGTCCATCGCCACGTTCCCTCCGCCCAAAACAGCGACCCGTTTGGAGCGGTACATGGGGGTGTCGGCATTGTCCTGGTCATAGGCCTTCATGAGATTGGACCGGGTGAGATACTCATTTGCGCTGAAGACGCCGACGAGGTTTTCTCCCTCGATATGCATAAACTTGGGAAGCCCTGCACCGCTGCCGACGAAAACCGCATCGTAGCCGTCCTTCTCAATGAGATCGGTGAGTTTGCGGGTCCGGCCGACGAGAAAACTCGTTTCCACGCGAACACCCATCTCCACGAGGGTGTCTATCTCCTCCTGTACTATCGCCTTCGGCAGACGGAATTCGGGAATACCGTAGACCATCACCCCGCCGGGCTTATGGAAGGCCTCGAAGATCGTCACCTCATGGCCCGCCTTACGCAGGTCCGCTGCGGCGGTAATGCCGGCGGGGCCGGAACCAACCACGGCCACGCTCTTTCCCGTAGCCTTTGCCACCTTTGGGATCGATTTTTTCCCCGTCGCCCTTTCCCAATCGGCAACAAAGCGTTCGATCCTTCCTATGGAAACGGATTTGAGGGGATCTTTCTTGGCCTTACCGACCGTACAGGTCGCCTGACATTGGGTCTCCTGAGGACAGACCCGTCCGCAGATCGCGGGCAGCAGGCTGCTCTCCTTGATTATGTCCACCGACTTCTGATAATCGCCCTCTTCTGCGGCCTTCACAAAGGCGGGAATATCGATTGCGACAGGACACCCCTTTATGCACGCAGCCGGCTTGCACTGCAGACAGCGGGCCGCTTCCACCCGGAGCTGGCTTTCGTAATAACCGAGAGCAACCTCGTTCATGTTTCCGACCCTCTCTCCGGGATCCTGACTCGGCATCTGCTGAGGAGGAAGCTTCAGCCGGTCCTTCCCCTTCAGTTCCTTTCCGTCGATCTCGGCAAAGAGTTCATCGGCCTGCCTTTTCAGTTCATCGTTGCCCGGCATCATCGCCTCTCCTCTTGCTTCCGCTTTTTCTGTTGGATCTCCATCTCCAAGTGGCATGCCTCATGGGCCCGGACTTCCCGCTTCTTGTAGGTGCCTAATCGGCTCATCATGTTATCGAAATCCACCAAGTGGCCGTCGAACTCCGGTCCGTCGACACAGACAAACTTGGTCTCACCGCCGACACTTACCCTGCAGCCTCCGCACATACCCGTGCCGTCCACCATTATGGTGTTGAGACTCACGATGGTATGAATACCATAGGGTCTCGTTGTTTCGGCGGCGAATTTCATCATGATCGGCGGTCCGATTGCCACAACGAGATCGGGAGGATCGTTTTCGCATATTTCCTTCAACGGTTCGGTTACCAGAGCTTTTCTGCCGTAAGAACCGTCGTCGGTGACAATGATGAGCTCGTCCCCTATGGCCCTCATCTCCTTCTCCATTATAAGCAGTTCCTTCGTCCTTGAGCCCATGATGATAACGACCCGGTTCCCCGCCTCCTTCATTGCCTGGGCGATCGGATGCATAGGAGCCACCCCTATCCCTCCGCCGACACACACAACGGTTCCCATCTTCTCAACCTGGGTCGGCGTACCGAGGGGCCCGAGCACGCCGGCGAGGTGATCACCCTTCTCGAGCATGGCGAACTCGTGAGTCGTCTTGCCGACGGTCTGAAAGATCACCGTAATAGACCCCTCGCTTTTATCCGCATCGGCGATGGTCAGCGGTACTCGTTCGCCGAAATCCACGTCGTTCATTAAAATAACAAACTGCCCGGCCTTCCGTTCCTCGGCAATAAGGGGAGCCTCTATGCGGAGTCGGAACACCTCATCGGCGAGCTGCTCTTTTTCCAATATCTTGTTCATGCCGGCCTCTCTATTCGTGGGGTTTTCATTACCGAGTATACCGAAAAGCACCGAAAGTGGCGAGAGCCGGAGGAAATGCCGCGGTAAAAACAGAGAGATTATCGTTCGCAAATACGCCGCGCAACTATGCTGCCGAATTCCGCTGTGCCGACGGGCTCACTCCCGCCGGCGCCTGCGAGGTCCGCCGTCCTCACCCCGTTGTGAAGGGTATCGTCCACCGCCTCTTCCAGGGCCTTCGCCGCATCCTCACGGCCGAAACTGTAGCGGCACATAAGGGCAACGGAGAGGATCTGTGCGATCGGATTCGCGATGCCCTTCCCCGCAATGTCGGGGGCCGAACCGCCGGCGGGCTCGTAGAGGTGCACCGTCTTTCCAAGAGAAGCGGAGGGAAGGAGCCCTAAGGACCCTACCAGGGCCGCCGATTCATCAGAGAGAATATCACCGAAGAGGTTTCCCGTGCAGATTACATCGAACTGCGTCGGCTTGAGCATGAGCTGCATCGCCGCATTGTCGACATACATGTGCTCAAGCTCAACAGCGGGATACTCCTTCCGCAGGTCATCGACGGTCTTCCGCCACAACAGGGAGACGGAGAGGACGTTCGCCTTATCGACGGAGCAGAGCCGCCCGGACCGCTTCTCCGCCGTCTCGAAGGCGAGACGGGCAATCCGTTCTATCGTCTCGCTTCGATAGTGCATCGTATCGAAGCCGTGGTCCGCCTCGAAGGCCTTCGGCTCACCGAAGTATATTCCCCCGGAGAGCTCCCTCACGGTCAGCAGATCTACACCCCCGCCGATTCGCTCGGACTTCAGCGGCGAGAGATCTGCCAGCTCCGGCAGCAGTTTCACCGGGCGAAGATTGGCATAGAGCTCGAGCCGTTTCCTCAAGGCCAGCAAACCGCCGCGTTCGGGTCGAAGGGCCGGCTCATAGCCGTCCCATTTCGGTCCTCCCACGCTTCCAAGGAGCACCGCGTCGGATGAGAGACAGGCTTCGACGGTCTCTTTTGGAAGGGGATGCCCCTCTGCATCCAGAGCCGCTCCGCCTATCAAGGCGTGCGCTCTGCGGCAGGAAAAGCCGAAGGCCTTCTGCACTGCATCGAGAACCTTCAACGCCTCGTCCATCACCTCGGGTCCTATCCCGTCACCGGGTAAGACCGCAATACGGTATTCTTGTCCGTTTCTCTCGCTCATGCTCTTTCTATTCCTCCGTCAATACCCGCTCTTCGGTAAGTTCTTTTACCGCATACTCCAGCCATCCGCCGAACTCCATGATCTTGCGCAGGAAGTCCGGGTATACCGGCGAGCAATACTCCCGTCCCTTCGTCGTATTGCGCAGAATACCCGCTGAAAGCTCGACTTCCAGAAGGTCACCCTCTTCAAAATCCGCCGTTTCGGCGAGTTCTATGATCGGCAGCCCGATGTTGATGCTGTTTCTCAAAAAAATTCTGGCGAAACTCTTTGCCACTACACAGGAGATCCCCGATGCCTTTATGGAGATCGGTGCATGCTCCCGTGAGGAACCGCAGCCGAAGTTTTCTCCTGCTACGATTATGCCGCCGGAGAGGTCTTCCCTCTTTCCGAATCCGGGACGGATATCCTCCATGCAGTAGGAGGCCAGTTCAGCCGGGTCGGATGAGGAGAGGTAGCGTGCCGGAATGATCTCGTCGGTGTTCACGTGATCACCGAAGACGAAGGCCCTTCCCTTAAAAATCATACCGCACCTCCCTTTTGTGCCTTGTCTCTGTTGCGAATGTCTGCTTTTTCCAGCAGTTTCACCACCGCCGCATCGGGGGCCGTGATTTTCCCCTCTAAAGCGGAAACGGCGGCGACAACCGGCGATGCGAGATACAAGGCACTCTTTACGTGTCCCATTCGGCCGACGAAGTTGCGGTTGGTCGTAGACAGTGCCGTTTCCCCTTCGGCGAGAATGCCCATGTGCCCCCCGAGACAGGGGCCGCAGGTCGGAGTTGAAACGGCACAGCCTGCCTCCACCAAAGTTTCCGTTATCCCCTCCCGAATCATCTGCAGGTAGACTTCCTGTGTTCCCGGCAGCACGATGCAGCGAAGGCCCTTGTGAATTCGCCTTCCCTTCAAGATCGCCGCGGCCTCCCGCATATCCTCGATCCTTCCGTTGGTGCAGCTTCCGATTACCACCTGGTCCACGAGGATTTTTTCCTTTTCCACCTCTCCGGCCGTCTTGCCGTTGGAGGGAAGGACGGGACAGGCAACCGTCGGCTCCAGTTCGTCCAAACCAATAGTCAGGCTCCGCTCGTATCGAGCTCCTTCGGCCGGTTGCAGCGGTTTTACCTCCAGCCCCCTCTCCCTTTCCCACGCGATGGTCCGTTCATCGGCGGGAAAGAGGCCCGTCTTCGCGCCGGCCTCGACAGCCATGTTGCTCACGGTAAACCGATCGTCCATCGAAAGAGCCCCGACGCCGGGTCCGGTGAACTCAAGAGCACGGTAGTTGGCACCGTCGACCCCGATAAGGGAAATGAGATGGAGAATGAGGTCCTTTCCCGAAACCGCCGGGTTCGGTTTTCCCTCCAGCCTCACCTCTATCGCTTCGGGGACCTTGAACCAGGTCTTTCCGGTAAGAAAGACACCGGCCAGGTCCGTCGAGCCGACCCCCGTGGAAAAGGCGCCCAGGGCCCCGTAGGTGCAGGTATGGCTGTCCGCCCCCACCACGAGATCTCCCGTCCGCACAAGTCCCTTCTCCGGCAAAAGGACATGCTCTATTCCCATGTCCCCCACGTCGAAGAAGCTATCGATACCTTGACGGCGGGCGAAATCCCGGACCGTTTTTACCTGCATCGCCGATTTAATGTCCTTGTTGGGGGTAAAGTGATCGGCCACCAGGACGAGGCGCGAGGGGTCGAAGACCCGCTTTCCCCCGTATTTTTCGAACTGAGAAATGGCTACCGGTGCGGTGATGTCGTTTCCCAGCCCTAGATCCACATCGAGAAGAAGATACTCTCCTGCTGCCACCGTTTTTTTGGCCTTTCGGGAAAAGATCTTCTCACTCATCGTCGCGGCGGATTTTGTCGTACTCATGTCATTCTTCCTTCCCCGAGGATACGGGGCTTGGTGTTCCGGGTTCTCCGTTGCCGTTTGCCTGTTTCTTGAGAATTCTCCTGTTCACGGCATTGATATAGGCCAGGGCCGATGCCTCGATGATATCTGTGGAGGATGCCTTTCCCGCAAAGATCTCGCCGTCGATTTCCAAGAGGAGCTTGACTTGACCCTGCGCATCCTTACCGGAGCCGACGGCCTGTATCGTGTACTCCTCCAAGCGGCTTTTGAGTCCGACACACTGGTCTATGGCGTTGAAGACGGCGTCGACGGGACCGTCGCCGGTGGCCGAAGAGACATATTCCTTGTCCTTTTCTGTCAGCTTCACCGTCGCCGAGGGGATCAGGCTGTTTCCTGTATAGGTGTGGAAATAGCTAAGACTGTAGCCTCCAAGATAACTGCCCAAAACCGAAGATACAATGGAAAAGAGATCTTCGTCGAAGACCTCCTTTTTCTTGTCGGCGATCTCGGTGAAGCGTTTGAAAACCTCCTCGTACTGGTCCTTCTCCAGCTTTATGTTGTAGTGTTCAAGCTTCTTTTTCAAGGCGTGAGAGCCGGAATGCCGTCCCATTATGAGGGTATCGGTGCTTCTGCCGATGTCCTGCGGCTTCATTATTTCGTAGGTCTCCGGATGGCTGAGAACCCCATGCTGATGAATTCCCGATTCGTGGACGAATACATTTTCACCGAATATCGGCTTGTTCCTGGGGAGGATCATGCCGCTTATGTTCTGCAGGAGTTTTCCCGTCGGAAAGAGATACTTCTTCTCTATCCTCGTCTCAACGTCGAAGAGATCCTTCCGTACATCAAGAGTCATCGCCAATTCTTCCAAGGCGCAGTTTCCGGCCCGCTCGCCTATTCCGTTGAGCGTTACCTCTACCTGCCCCGCGCCGGCCCTTACCGCTTCCAAACTGTTAGCAAGGGCGAGACCGAGATCGTTATGACAGTGCACGGAAAGCTCCACCTCGCCGGATGCGAGCTTCGCATTTCCCTTGATGAGCTTCCCGACAAGCTCGCCGAACTGCCAGGGCACGGCATAACCGACGGTATCGGGAATATTGATGACTCCCGCTCCGCTCTCGACGGCCGCATCGATGACCTCCGCCAGATACTCCTCCTCCGTTCGCGATGCGTCTTCGGGAGAGAACTCCACCAAGTCGACGAGACTTCGCGCATAGGAGACGTGCTCACGGATCGAAGCGAGCACTTCCTCCTTACTCTTTTTTAACTTAAACTCTCGATGGATCGGGCTGCTTGCGATAAACACGTGAATCATCGGATGAGCCGCATTTTTTACCGATTCGTACGCCGCGTCGATATCTTTCTTTACGCAGCGGGCAAGGCCGACGGTGGCCGATTTTTTCAAAACCTTCGCTATTCTGCGGACAGCCTCGAATTGTACCGGAGAGGAGACGGGAAAGCCCGCCTCTATTCTGTCCACTCCCAAGCTCTCCAGTGCTTCGGCCATTTCCACCTTCTGTTCTATGGTCATCGATGCGCCGGGAGACTGCTCTCCATCCCGCAGGGTGGTATCGAAAATCTTAATGTACCGGGCCATGAATCACCTCCTTCCTGCTATCCACTCCGCCCTTTTTCCGCTTTCCCGCACTTTTCTGCAGCTTGTAAATCACCGAGTCGACCAGGGCCTGCCAGGACGCTTCGATGATGTTTTCCGAGACTCCCACCGTCCCCCAGCTCTCATCTTCGTCGCGGGAAGTGATGATGACCCTCGTGAGAGCGGAGGTACCCGCCTCCTCGTTAAGGATCCGTACCTTGTAGTCGGAAAGCCGGGTGGTGCGCAGCTCGGGATAGAACTTCTCCAGAACCTTTCTCAGTGCCTTGTCCAGCGCCTCCACGGGGCCGTGCCCGTCCGCCGAGGTGTGCTCCACCGAATCCCGGTGGCCCATTCTCTCGGATACCGACTCGGGGACCGATGCCTTTATCGATACCTCGGACCAGGTGTTTCCGTCTCCGTTGTCCCAGATCATCACCCGGTAACCGTGAAGGGTGAACCACTCCTCCAGTTTTCCCATAAGCTGAGAGGTAATCAGCTCGAAGGAGGCCTCGGCCCCCTCGAAATGGTAGCCCCGGGACTCGAGCTCCTTGACCTTCTTCACCAGACGGCCGGCGAGTTCTCCGTCCTTCGCCCCTTCGATCTTCATCTTTTCCATCTTCTCGAGGATATTGCTCTTGCCGGAGAGTTCGGAGATGGTGGAAGTCCGCTTGTTGCCCACAAGCTCGGGCTCGATATGCTCATAGGTGCGGGGATTCTTCCGCACCGCCGAGACATGGATACCTCCCTTATGAGCGAAGGCATGGTTGCCGACAAAGGGCATATGATCGTCGGGGGTCCTGTTCGATGCCTCCCACACGAAGTGACTCACGTGTTTGAGAAGAGAGAAATTTTCTCTCGGCAGAGTCTCCACCTTTCCCTTCAGAGAGAGATTGGGCAGGAGGCTGCAGAGATTCGCGTTGCCGCAGCGCTCCCCTATGCCGTTTATCGTCCCTTGGACCATGGTGTTTCCCGCCTCTACCGCGGCAATGCTGTTTGCCACGGCGCAGTCCGCGTCGTTGTGGGCGTGGGTTCCCAGCTGTATCGATACGAGTTCCGCCGCTTCGCGGGTAATCCGACGGTACTCGCCAGGGAGAGTGCCGCCGTTGGTATCGCAGAGAACGATCCAATCGGCCCCGCCCTCCTCCGCCGCCTTGAGGGTGGCCAAGGCGTAGTCCCGATTTTCCTTGTAGCCGTCGAAGAAGTGCTCGGCATCGTAGACCACCTCCTCGCAATGCTTCTTCATGTAGGCTACGGAGGACCGTATCATCTCGAGATTCTCCTCGAGGGTGGTCTTGAGGGCATCGGTAACGTGAAGATCCCAACTCTTTCCGAAGATAGTAGCTACAGGAGCGCCGCTCTCCACCAGTTTCGCCATGATCTTGTCATCTTCCACTCTGGTGTTTTTCATCCTCGTAGAGCTGAATGCGGCAATTTTTGCGTTCGCTAACTCCATTCCATTGCACTTTTGAAAAAACTCTTCGTCCTTGGGGTTGGAACCGGGCCATCCTCCCTCGATGTAGTGAACACCGAGGGCATCGAGCTCACGCACGATCCTCAGCTTGTCTTCGAGAGAAAATGTTACCCCTACCGCCTGCGCGCCGTCCCGTAGAGTGGTATCGTATACTTTCACCTTCATGCCCTCACCTCCCGAGGTCTTCTATCTTTCTTTATCGAGCCACGGCATCATACTGCGAAGTCGTCCACCGACCTCGACAAGCGGGTGCCGCCGATGCTTCTCTCTCATCGATTTGAAGGAAGGCTGTCCCGCCTTGTTCTCCAATATCCAGTTCTTCGCGAACTCGCCGTTTTGTATATCGGAGAGGATCTTCTTCATCGCCTTTCTCGATTCTTCGGTCACCACCTTCGGCTGGGTAATATAGTCTCCGTATTCGGCGGTATTGCTCACACCGCTGCGCATGAACTCAAAGCCCCCCTCGTAGATGAGGTCGACGATGAGCTTCATCTCGTGTATACACTCGAAATAGGCCATCTCCGGCTGATATCCCGCCTCAACGAGAGTCTCGAAACCGCTGCGCATCAAACTGGTGACTCCGCCGCAGAGGACCGCCTGCTCGCCGAAAAGGTCGGTCTCGGCTTCTTCCTGAAAACTGGTACGAAAAATTCCCGCCCTGCCGCCGCCGATGCCCTTACCATAAGCCAGGGCAGTCTGCAGGGCTTTACCGCTGTGATCCTGATAAATCGCTACGAGATCGGGAACTCCCCTTCCGTCTTCAAACTCCCTTCGAACCATTCTTCCGGGTCCCTTCGGGGCGATCATGGACACGTCCACGAAGGAGGGAGGAACAATCTGATGAAAATGAATAGAAAAGCCGTGAGCAAACATCAGGGTGTTGCCCTCTTCCAGGTTGGGAGCAATATCGTTTCGATAGACTTCCGGCTGCAGTTCGTCGGGGATGAGGATCATGATAATGTCACCCCTTTTCGCCGCCTCCGCCGGTTCGGCCGCTTCCAGCCCCTTCTTCTCCGCTTCGGCCCGCTTCGGGCTGGACTTCCGCAGTCCGACAACTACCTTTACCCCGCTGTCATGAAGATTGAGGGCATGTGCATGGCCCTGACTTCCGTAGCCGATAACCGCCACCGTCTTTTTGTCCAAAATCTTGAGGTCCGCATCCTTGTCGTAGTAAATCTCCGCCATTCTTTTCTCCTTGTCTTTGTGTTTTTTTCGTTTTTCCGTCTATAGGTTTCCCAATTTCGCCGCCCCTATCGGATCAGCGAATCCCGCCGCCCTTTTCCAGTTTATCCATCGCCACGATTCCCGTCCTCGCCACCTCCACCAGCTCACTGGGCTGAAAAAGTCCGAGGAAGGATTCTATCTTATCGCTGTCGCCGCTTATTTCTACGATAAAGCCGTCGGGTCCCGCATCGATTATTTCTCCCTTGAAGATCTGGACCATCTGTACCACTTCGCTTCGTTTGCTCATAGGCACGCGAAGCTTCACCAAACCGATCTCCCTCTCGACCTTTTTCGCCGGGTGGATCGGCACCACTTTCACCGTGTCCACCAGCTTGTACAGCTGTTTCTGTATCTGTTCGATGCCCCGATCGTCACCCTTCACCACTACGGTAAGACGAAAAAGCCCTCTGTCCTTCGTCGGTCCGGCGGCAATGCTGTCGATATTAAAACCCCGTCGGGTAATGAGGCTGGTGATCTTCGACAAGACTCCCGGATGATCGGCTACCAGCAGCGCTATGGTGTGGTCCTGCAGTATATCTTGTTCGCTCATATCATCCTCCTTAGAAGCGTTCCAGAACGTTATCCAGAGATTTCCCCGCCGGTACCATCGGCAGAACGTTCTCTTCTTTCTCGACTACGGCGTGCAGAAGCATGCTCCCCTCGCTTTCGGCAAACTCCTTCATCGTCTCTTCAGCGTCCTCTCTCTTAATCAAGCGGCGGGAAGGAATTCCCACTGCCTCGGCGATCTTGCAGAAGTCGGGGTTGTCGTTCATGGAAGTACCGGAATAGCGCTTTTCGAAGAGCAGCTCCTGCCATTGACGCACCATACCGAGATAACTGTTGTCTAAAACCAGCATCTTCACCTTGAGTTTATACCGATGCACCGTCGACATTTCCTGCATGGTCATCTGAAACCCTCCGTCGCCGGAAACCGAGAGGACCTGCAATCCCGGATTTCCCACCGCAGCGCCGACGGCCGCCGGCAAGCCGTAGCCCATCGTTCCCAGCCCGCCGGAGGTGAGGAGCTTGCGCGGTTTAGTAAAACGGAAGTACTGCGCCACCCACATCTGATTCTGCCCGACGTCCGTGGCGACAATGGTGTTATCCGGAAAATATGTATGAGCGAGCTGGATGAGGAGCTGGGGCTTCAAAACTTCTCCCTCTTCATAGCGAAGAGGCTTATTCGTCCGTATTTCCTTGAGCTCCTCCACCCACGCCCGGTAATCTCCGTAGTTTTTCTCCTTGTTCAGCTCCTTGAGAATGCTGCGGATCGGACCGACGATGGGAATATCCACTCCCACGTTCTTACCAATCTCCGCAGCGTCTATATCGACGTGGACCACCTTCGCCTTGGGGGCAAACTCGTTCACCCGGCCGAGAATTCTATCGGAAAAACGCGTCCCCAGGGCGATGAGCAGGTCGCTGTTCTGTATTGCGTAGTTGCCGTAGAGTGAACCGTGCATGCCGACGGGTCCGTAGTAGAGCTCCTCCCTTTTCGGATGGACACCGTGACCCATCAAGGTGTTGATGACGGGAATCCCGTGACTGTCGAGAAAGCCGTTGAGCTCCGTTACGGCATCGGAGAAGACGACCCCGCCTCCCGAGAGGACGAGGGGACGCTTCGCCTCCCGGAGAGCGGTCTTGAAGGCCTGGACCTGTCGGGGATGGCCCTGCTCCTTCGGCTTGTAACCGGGAAGGTCCATGCTCTGCGGATAGTCGAGATCGGCCTCGCCGGCCTGAACGTCTTTGGGAATGTCGACCACCACCGGTCCGGGCCTTCCCGTCGTTGCCAGGTAGAAGGCTTTTTTAATCGTACCCGCCAAGTCCTCGGTCCGTTTTACCAGGAAGTTGGCCTTGGTAATCGGTATAGTGATACCGACCGTGTCGGCCTCTTGAAAGGCATCCGTGCCTATCATCGTGGTGGAAACCTGACCGGTAAAGACCACCAGCGGCACCGAATCCATATAGGCGGTAGCGATACCGGTTATGGTGTTCGTCGCACCCGGACCGGATGTTACCAGAACAACTCCCGGTTTTCCCGTAGACCTGGCGTAGCCGTCGGCGGCATGGGTACCCCCCTGCTCGTGACGAGGATGAATCAGTTTGATTCCCTCGCCGTAGACCTGCAAGGCATCGAATATGGCGATGACCGCCCCTCCGTTGTAACAGAAGAGCGTATCGACTTTTTCCCTTTTCAGGGCTTCAACAAATATCTCTGCGCCTTTCATGCGTCCTCCTTCGTGAAGGTCATATGGGTATTTGAGAAAATATCTTGTGGATTGTTTTTGAACGTCTCTGCATGCGGAATATCTACGTATCCCGCGGGAGATGAGATGAGTTGTTTCATTGTTCCTCCGATTAAACTATGTCCGGTTAGATTAACCGGAACACCTACCGGGAGTGCTGGGGGAACAATGGAACGAACTCACCGGATAGAGAATAATAATGGATAGGAGGAGAATAATGCTGTTTACCGCAATAATAATGGCGTCGACGATGTTCCCGGCGCTCTTTTTGATTGCGTGTGCGATGACTGTAAACATGAAAATTCTCCTTTGTCCGCAGGAAACCCCAAAGAGCTCTGCTGAATTAGTATGGAACGTAGCAGTATTGTTACTCCGTGTCAATACAGGAATTGGAAAAACAGCAGCCAATGAAGGGCTAAAATGAAGAGGGGAAGAAAAAAACTGCAGATTTTTCCGCGTTTTCCCTGCATGTTCTTTGGACCCGCCGACCGGCCATCCGGGGAAGAAAAACTCACACGGAGAAGAGCGCGGTCCAGCTCCGCGACCACACCAGTTAATTTGCCCCCCCCCGGACTCTTGGGACGGAAGGCGGTGAGTTCCTCGAAATAGGAGAGCACCGTATAGAGCAGTCTTCCCGGTAAGCCCGGAAGCTGTAATTCCTTGGATACGGCAAAACGGGAGAGATACACCAGGGCGACGATGCTCAAGCCCTTTTCAAGACCAAGGTCGATGGCTCCCCGGGTAAGAGGAAAATCGAAAATTCGCAGCATGACTTCTCCCACCGGCATCAGGATGTGAGCGAAGAGTACCGCCGACAAAACGATAAGCCCGGGAAGAGGGCGAAACTTTCGTCCCGCCGAAAGAGACGCGGCAAGACAGAGGAGGAGTTGGAGGGCTCTCAAGAGCGGATCGGCATGGAAGAAAAAGGGAGGAAGCATCGCCGCGCCGACGAAAAAACGAAAGAGAAAGAGTTTTTCTAAGCGGCTCGAACCGGTGTCCGCGAATGGATCCGGTGAGCCCGACTCCCCCGCAGCGGCATTAATCGCAAGCCGTCTCTTCATCTCGGAGAACCAAAGAGACTTCATTCGGGCTGCTTCCGCCGCAGCCCCGAGGATAAAGCCCGTCAGGGTACCTAACAGAAGAAAGGGAGGAGCGATCAGCCGGGTGCTCTCCCCAAAAATCAGAATTCTCGAGATGCCGAGCTGGACGATATTGCTGGCAAGGGCTCCCATTACGCCTAAACCGATGAGAGAAATTCTGTTCCCTAAGAGACGGCCAAGCCCCAGCATGACCAATCCTCCGGCAAAACTCCCCGCCGCAGAGAAGAGGAAGACATAGGAGAGAAGGGTACCGCTGATGAGACCCTGACCGAAGACCTTCAGGAGGATGATGAGGAGCACCTCCCCGGAGGAAAATACCGTTAAGGAAAGTAAAATAGGGAGATTTGCCAAGCCGATACGTAAGAAAGGTATCGGCTTAGGGATCATGAGTTCAAGCAGTGAGAGAAAGAGGCAGAGAGAGGAGAAGAGTGCTATGCCGCGCAGCCGTTCATTCATAGTCAGCGGAGAAAATCGCCTATATCGTAGCGGCTTCCCTCTTCAGGTTTTTCGATCTCCTCAATATTTTTTAAAAAGGGCATAAGATCCTCCACAGAAGTCCGTGATTGGTCGGGAAACTGAAAAAAGCCCCTGCGGGTGCTTCCCCGTTCGATTATGTACAGCGCTACGTATATTTTTTCCATAGGAAGGGTAAGCCGATACCAGCTTCCCTCTTTTAGGATCGTATTTCCCATTAAACGCACTCCTTCTCCTCTTCAGCTTATCAAAAAGCTTTGCTTTTTGAAATAAGCTCCGCTACAATGATCAAGGATGGTAGAGAGAGAAGCAACGATACAAAATGCAGCGGGCATCCACGTCCGTCCCTCCGGAGTAATCATGGAATTCGCTGCCGACTATGAGGGTACTATCAGCATCGAAAACGGCAGCGTCCGTGTAGAGCTCAACAACATAATGGGACTCCTCTCCCTCGGCTTGGTTCAGGGAGATACTATTACCCTACGGGTAGAAGGTCCCGATGAAGAGCAAACGGCGGAGAGCCTCAAAGAACTCTTCGAACGACACTTCGACTTTCCACAAAAGGATGCAAAATGATACGCAAAGAAAACAAGATGAAAACGGAAACCAAGGAAAAGATGCGAGAAGGCGAGGGGCAGGTTTCCATTTGTCACATGATCTCCAAGGAAGAGATGGCCGGCGGCAGGCTCTTCGCAAAGCTCACTCTTCCGCCGGGAGCAAGTATCGGGCCCCACCGCCACGAGGGAGAGACGGAATACTACGCCATCATCTCCGGGTGGGGTGAAGTTACCGAAGACGACGGCAAAAAGAAAGTCGCTGCGGGCGACATCGTCGTCACCGGCGACGGTGAAAGCCACAGCATCGCCAACATTGGAGAGGAGCCCCTGGTATTTATTGCCGTGATTGTGTACGACCGCGATCTATAAACCGGGCCGTGTGCTCTCTCCACCCAACTCTTCTATCGCTTTGCTGATACTTTCATCATATTCCGGCACGGCCCCGCTCTTCGAGGCCACATAGCTGCTGACTAAGACGGCAAGCTCTATCGAACTTTTTGCGTCGCCGGTCTTCAAAAGACCGTGGAGAAATGCGGCGGAAAAGCTGTCGCCCGCGCCGACGGTATCGACCACCTTCACCGGAACAACGGGAACGTGGTGCTGTTCGCTGCCCCGGTAGACCGAAGCCCCCTCCTTGCCTCGGGTTATACAGACGGTATGCACCTGCCGCTCTGCCCTCATTCTCTTACAGAAGCGCTCGTCCGGGAGAACTTGATCGAATAGAAGACGGGATACGACGGGGAGCTCCTCGTCGTTGAGCTTGAGTATGCTTGCCCAGTCGATCGAACGGGACAGTATCTCTTTGGTAAAATACTCCAGTCGAAGATTGACGTCGAAGAAGAGCTCTCTCGGTGAGGCGGCTTCAATTACCCGCTCGATGCTCCTTCTATTCTCTTCGCTTCGCTGAGCCAGAGTTCCGAAGCAGAAGACATCCCAGCTGCGCCGGCGCAGATATTCCAACTGCTGCGGTGTGGGGTGTATGTAATCCCAGGCACTGTTCTCCCGGATGTCGTAGCTCGGACTACCGCGCTCATCCAGCTCCACCAGAACCACTCCCGTATCCCGCTCCTTCGCCGTCGAGACACAGGAGTCGTCGATTCCCAGAGCTTGAAGCCTTTCGACGGCCTTTCGTCCCCGCTCATCCGCTCCTACGGCGGAGACCATCGCCGTATCTTCTCCCATTTGGGCCAAATGGGATGCCAGATTGAGGGGTGCTCCCCCGATGTGCTCCTTAGCATCTATTATGTCCCAGAGAATTTCACCGAAAGAGAGTGCCTGCATATCGCCGTCTCCTTTAATCTCGCGTGAGTTTTCGGTACTTGATGCGGTGAGGCCTCTCCGCCGCTTCTCCCAGCCGCGTCCGTTTTTGGGCTTCGTATTGCGAATAATTACCCGGATAGAGAAAGGTCCTGCTGTCTCCCTCGAAGGCGAGAATGTGGGTCGCAATCCTGTCGAGAAACCAGCGATCGTGGCTTATCACCAGGACGCAGCCGGCGAAATTGATCAATCCGTCTTCCACGGCCCTCATCGTATTTACATCCAAATCGTTTGTAGGTTCGTCGAGGAGAAGGGTATTTGCTCCGCTCTTCAACATCATCGCAAGCTGCACTCTGTTTCGCTCTCCCCCGGAGAGGCTGCCGACCAGCTTCTGTTGTTCCCCTCCCTGAAAATTGAAGCGGGACACATAGGCACGGCTGTTGATGCTGCGCTTACCGAGAAGTATCTCCTCCTCTCCTCCGGAGATGGCCTCCCACACCGTTTTTTGCGGATCGAGTGCTTCTCTCATCTGATCCACATGGCCGAGCACCACTGTGTCGCCTACGGTAAAGCTCCCCTCATCGGGCTCCTCTTCCCCGATTATCATCTTGAAAAGCGTGGTCTTCCCTGCCCCGTTCGGCCCGACGATGCCCAGGATCGCCCCGGGAGGAACGGAGAGATCGAGGTCCTCAACGAGTATACGATCGCCGTAACTCTTCTTCACACCCCTTGCCTCGATAACGATGTCGCCCAGTCTGGGGCCGGGAGGTATGAATATCTGCAGTTCCCGCTGTCGCTCGGCCTGGTCCTGCGAGAGGAGCTCCTCATAGGCATTGATCCTGGCCTTCCCCTTGGATTGTCGTCCCTTCGGCGCCATGCGAATCCATTCCAACTCGTGCTGCAGAGTCTTTCTGCGCTCCGATTCCTTTTTTTCTTCCAGGGCCAGCCGCTGCTCCTTCTGCTCCAGCCAGGAGGAGTAATTTCCACGGAAGGGAATACCGTAACCCTGATCAAGTTCGAGAATCCATCCGGCCACGTTGTCGAGGAAGTAGCGGTCATGGGTCACGGCGATAACCGTCCCCTCGTACTCCTTGAGATGCTGTTCGAGCCAAGCCACGGATTCGGCGTCGAGATGGTTCGTCGGTTCATCGAGCAGAAGAATATCCGGCCGCCTGAGCAGGAGCCGGACCAGAGCGGCGCGCCGCCGCTCCCCGCCCGAAAGCTCGTCCACCGGCTGATCCTCCGGAGGACAGCGCAGGGCGTCCATTGCCAGCTCAAGCCGGGAATCGAGGTTCCATGCATCTGCGGCATCGAGCTTCTCCTGCACCTCCCCCTGCCGCTCGAGGAGCTTCTCCATCTCCTCACCGTCCATCGGTTCGGCGAATCGTTCGTTTATCTTTTCGAATTCGGCAAGAAGCTCGAGGGTCTCCGAGGCCCCCTCCTCCACGATCTGCCGCACCGTTCTGCCTTTTTCGAGGCGGGGTTCCTGCTCCAGCATACCGATGCGGTAGCCATCGGAGATGTGGAGCTCCCCCTCATGTTCGGTATCGAGACCGGCGATGATACGGAGAAGAGAACTCTTGCCGGCACCGTTGAGGCCCAGGACCCCTATCTTCGCCCCATAGAAGAAGCTCAGAGAGATGTTCTGCAGGACCACCTGCTTTCCGTGGCTCTTGCGTACCCCGACCATCGAGAAAATTACCTTCTGTTCATCACCGGCCATGCCCCAGTTCCTCCTCATTCAACATTTCGAGAGCCGTCTGCCAGGGCAGCGTCACGCAGTCTATCCTGGAGGGATGAGCCCGGACCTCCCGCAGCACCCGAATATCCTTTGGCGCCTCCTGTAACAGCTCCTCCGAAAAGTGCTCTTTGTCTCCACACTTGACCACCGACAAGAGCTCTTCGATACACGTTCTCGCCTCAGAGAGACTCTTCCCGGTGAGCGTTTCACAGAGAATATCGGAGGAGGCGGTGCAGAGGGCACATGCGCTTCCCTCGAAAGCCGTCTCGACGACGGCATCACCTTCAATGCGAAGGGAAATTTCCACGGTATCACCGCAGAGGGCATTTCTCCCCTCCCCGCGAAGGGAGGCATTCTCCACTGCGTTATAATACCTCGGCCCGCGATAACGGGCGAGAATCGCTTCTCCGTAGAGGTCGCCACTCATGGGACTCAGATGTCCACGCCCCAAACGACCCGAATCAGCACGCCCACTCCGAAGGAGAGTACGGCGACGGAGAGGCTGATGAGAGCCATTTCACCGAAACGCTTCTTGAAATCGTAATCCTTCGCCACACTAATGTAGAAGTTGAACAGAAGAATTATCAGCAGCGCCGTCAAAACGGTCAAGGGCAGTGCATAGAGGTAGGAAGAAGCGAGGAGAAAGGGAAGAATGAGAAAAAAGACGGTAATACTGTAGGCTCCCGCCGTGTAGAGGGCGGATTTCAGGGCCTCTTTTGCCTCCATTCCCTCATCGGAACGCTTAGAAAGGTATTCGGAGGCTCCCATGGAGAGGGAGGCCGCTATCCCCGTTACCAGACCGGCCATGGCGATTATCTTCGTATCCCTCAATGCAAAGGAGAGGCCGGCGAGGGTGCCGGTCAGCTCCACCAAGGCATCGTTGAGTCCCAAGACCATGGCACCGACATAGGAAAGTTTTTCCTCTTCTATTATGTTGATGAGGGCCTTCTCATGATCGTCCTCGTCCTTGATGATGAAAGCGGATTCGGGAATAATCCGTACGATCTCTCCATAGTTGATCTGGGCCCGCTCTTCGCCCAGTTCCATCAGCTTCACGGCGAAGGTAAGCCCGAAGAGATGGGCGAGAAAGACGTAGAAGGTGATCTTCAGCCTATTCGGCTTGACTTCCCTGTCGGTAAACCGTTTCCAGAACTCGTAGTGCAGGTATTCCTCCTTGCCGATCTTCTGCAGAGTGACGCTGTTGCCGCGATCCTTCTCCAAACGGGCAAGGGTCGAATAGATGTGGTATTCGGTAATCTCGTTTCGCTGTGCCTTGAGAAGATCTCCCCTCAAAGCGGCTATATCGTTTTTCTCGCGCATGTGCACCTCAGCCGGCAGACCGGACTCTATTTATTATCGCCAGCGCTTCGGCCGCCCGTTTTTTGATAAGGCTAAAATCCGGTTCCGCTCCCTCACTCTTTGTTATCCACGTTCCGCCGACCGCAATTACGTTCGGCAGGGCGGCGTAGCTTTCCAAGTTCTGCGGACCGACTCCTCCGGTGGGAATAAAACAAATTTCGGGATAGGGACCGAAGAAGGCTTTCAGAGCCGCGACACCGCCGGAAACCTCCGCGGGAAAAAATTTGAGGGTGGTCAGTCCGTATTCACCGGCCGCTTCGATCTCACCGGCAGTCGCTACGCCGGGATAGATGGGAATGTGCCGGTTCACCGCCGCGTTCACCACCTGCCGGTTGAAGCCGGGAGTCACGATGAACTTCGCCCCGCTCTTCAGTGCTTCATCGAGCTGGTCGACCCTCCGCACCGTTCCGGCCCCTACCAGCATTTCCGGCAGCGACCGAGTGATCCGCTCGATTGCCTCCGCTGCCGCCTCGCTGCGGAAGGTCACTTCTATCAGCCCGATCCCCGCACTAAGAAGTGCTTCAGCCAGTGCAACGGCGTGTTCCGCCTTCTCGATTCGCACAACCGGGAGTATCCCGCATTCCTTGATCCGCTCACGCGTCATTATCCACTCTCCAATCCACGAAAGACCTCGCTCAGCTTTCGACTATCGACGGGCTTCGTGATAATATCTCTGATATTCGTCCCGAAGGAAACATCACTCAGTTCATCCTGCTCATGTCCGGTGAGAAGAAAAACGGGTATCTCCTTGAGCCTTGCGTCGCCCTCTATTATTCGGGCAATCTCGTCACCCTTCATCTCGGGTAGGTGAAAGTCGAGCAGGACAACATCGATCTCCTCCGCGCGGCGCCGAATCGCATCGACTTTCGCTTTCCCGGCCTCCATCAGTTTTGGAGGGAGAACGTAGTCGACCAGGCCCGTTGCGCCGGCGCTCCTCGGCATTCCGTCGAACTTAGCGGAGAGATTGTCCTGGGCGAAATAGACATGATTCGCCTCGACCGGCATACCGTCTTCAGCCCTCTTTACCTCCATATCGGTGTACTTCGACAAAAGTTCCACCATGAGACTCTTGTAGTCCGGCGAGAGGTGCTGCACGACGAGGAAGGCGAGCTCCGTATCGGAAGGAACGGCGCTGAAAAACTCCGCTAAAGCTTCCAATCCTCCCGCCGAGGCTCCAATTCCTACTATCTGAAACGGCTCCTTTACCTCCGGTCCTTCGTGTTTCTCTGTTTCGCCCTTTTTCTTCGCTCCCATTACCCATTTCCTCTCTTTTCCTTTATACTAGATTACCAGGCAATTGGCAAATATTCACTCAATCAAAGGGAGATTATGCATGAAGAAGGCGATAGTAGGGGTCGATCACGGAGCCTTTTCCATTAAGGAACGAATCATCGAAAGGCTTACACAGCACGGCTATGAGGTAAAGGACATGGGGGTTTACTCGGAGGACTCCGTCGACTATCCGGACAAGATGGTGGAAACCTATGAGGAGTTTATACGGGGCGGCTATGAGTTCGCCGTGGTAGGCTGCGGAACGGGAATCGGGGCCGGCATGAGCGCGAACAAACTGCCGGGAGTCCGCTGTGCCCTTCCCCAAAACCGGTTTGCCGCACGAATGGCCCGGGTACACAACGATGCGAACTTCATCGCATTCGGCGGCCGAATAGAATATCCCGAATCGATCGAGGAAATGCTCGACGCATACATCGAAGGAGTTTTTGAAGGCGGCCGACATCAACGGCGAGTGGACAAAATAATGAAGCTTGACTAAAAACTGAAGCAGGAGCGCAGGCGGCGTGCTAGTGGGGTATGAAGGGAGGCGCATATGCACAATTGTACTTTGCGAAAAATCGGAATACCCGTCTTTGCGGCGATTCTGCTCGTCCTCGGCCTCGGGTCCTGCTCGAGTTTCGAGTGGAGGGAGGCGGAGAGAATCGGCCCCCTCTTCGTCGAATATAAAAGGGGAACGGCGGCTCCGTCGGAAGTAGATTTTCCCGCCGATACACCGTCCTACCATGCCTTCAGCATGGCCCACATAGCCGCGGAAGACTTCTTTCGAAGACTCGAACTCTACGATCTGCTCAGTCCACAGGAGCAGGTTCGATTCATCGAACGCTGTTTCTCCTTAGGCTCAGACGATGCAGCAGTAAGAGAACTTCGTTTCCGTCTGCCCGCTTACTTCAGCCAGGGCGGCCCCCTGCTTCTCACCGTCGGCTACCAAGAGGGACCGCCGGATAGGTTCGAGTGGCGAAGCAATGCGACGGCAGATCCCCTTAGCGGCAAGGCAGTCCGCAGCAGACCAATCTACAAACGCTCCGGAAATCTTTTCCACCCCGTCGAAGGAGAGATAGTCGTAATCGGAAACAGACTCATCAGACCGACGGAGATGTACTCCTATTCACAGGAGCTTCGTCTACGCGCAAGGGGAGAACTCCTCCTGCTGGCCTACCTAAACCTCCTCGATGAGACGACGAAAAACGACGATCGGGCAGGAATGGTCGCCGAATTGGTCTTGAGGGCGGGGAATCAGAGCTTCGAGCGGCTCGCCGTTGCCCACTGTGTAAAGAGCATCTATCTGCTGACGAAGGAGGACTACCGGGCTGCCGACCGGTCCCTTGCACGGGCAAAGGATCACTGCAGCGACGCCCCTGCCTATATCACCTCCCTCTACAGGAGTGTCGAAATTCGCCACAGGCTCACCATGGCCCTAAGAAGAAGACGCCTGCAATGAAGCGAATGAGAATGTCTCCAGCAGTTTAGAAAACGAAATTATTTCTAAGGAAGCGAACGGTTTCGCCCTTGCCGGTCTCCTCTTATCGCCATGATCGGTAATGCTAACTGTTTACTTGTGAATCTTCAGTAGTTGGAGTATTCTTTCATTTAGAGAAACATGGAATTAAGTGAAGAGTTTCAAAACAACCCCGAAGTGCTCTTGAACTACGAATTGTTGAACAGGATCGGCGTATTCGACACCATCACCGCCTATCATCGGAGTCTGCGGAGCATGGAGGAACTCATCTCCGATGCGGTGGAAATTTTCAACCGCCATTCGGTAGATCAGCTGATATCCTACATCACCTCTACCCTCTCCAATCGCTTCGTCCCGCAATACCTTCAGTTCGTCTTCACCACCCACGGCCATGAAGAGAACCTAAAAAATGTCTGTTTTCACAATCTCAAAGAGGTAGAATCGCCGGCACCTGTGCAGTCTCTCGAAGTCTTCCGCCGCTTCTTTTCGCACTACCCCGGCACCATAGGGTTCTCCCTCTTCGAGTATTCGATCCAAGACGCGGAAGTCGTTCGCCTGCTTTCTCCCCTCAAGCCGGAGATAATCGTTCCGGTCAACGGTCCCGAAGATCTCTACGGCATCATCATAGTAGGCAACAAAATAACCAACGGCGAGTACAGCAGCGACGAAGTCGTCTATATCGACCGATTGATGAAGTTCGTCTCCATAAGCCTGCAGAATTCCATTCACTACACCAGCAGCGTCACCGATTATAAAACCCGTCTCTACAATCACTCGTTTTTCATAAAGCGCCTCAACGAGGAAATTGCAAAGCTTAGGAGATACGAACACTCCTTCTCCATCCTTCTCATCGACATTGACTACTTCAAGAAGCTCAACGATAAATACGGCCATCTCGCCGGAGACCGGGTCCTCTTTTACCTGGCGAGAAAACTCGAAGAGTCTACCCGGGAAGAGGACGTGATCGCCCGCTTCGGCGGTGAAGAGTTCATCGTCCTACTGCCCGTCTGCGATCAAGAGTCGGCGGAACAGGTAGCAGAAAGGATCAGGGAAAAAATCGAAACGATGGAAATTTCCCACATGAAGGATTCGCTGTCGGTAACGGTGAGCGTCGGAATACATACGGTCAACTCGGTTCGTTTAGCCGATGCGGAGAGCCTCATCGCCAGAGCAGACGAGGCCCTCTACTCTTCAAAGGAGGCGGGAAGAAACCGGGTGAGCCATTACCGGGCCGGCCTTCTCTTTCGCGCCTCCGCCTTTTCGCACTAGGACTATCGCGGCTGAAGCGGCTGAAGCGGCTTTTCTGCCGCACCGCCCCTTTTTGCTCCGGCCTTTTTCTTCACATCGAATTATGCTACCATCCGCCTCATGGCGGAAGAAAGAGAAGAAAAAACACTCAATTTTATCGAACGGATAATCGAGGCGGACATTGCCGAGGGGAAGCACGGCGGAAAGGTGATAACCCGCTTTCCCCCCGAGCCGAACGGGTATCTCCACATAGGTCACGCAAAGTCGATATGTCTCAACTTCGGCCTTGCAGAAAAGTACGGAGGCCGCTGCCACCTGCGTTTCGACGACACGAATCCGGCGAAGGAGGAGGTGGAGTACATTGAATCGATAAAGCGGGACGTCCGCTGGCTCGGCTTCGATTGGGGCGAGCATGAGTACTACGCCTCCGACTACTTCGAAAGGCTCTACGCGCTGGCCGAGAAGCTGATCCGCGACGGCAAGGCCTACGTTGACAGCCTCTCTTTTGAGAAGATACGCGAATACCGCGGGACCCTCACCGAAGCCGGCCGTGAAAGTCCCGACAGAGAACGGCCGCCGGAGGAAAACCTCGATCTCTTTCGCCGCATGCGGCAGGGTGAGTTCGAAGAGGGCGCCTACGTGCTGCGGGCGAAGATCGACATGGCTTCGGGAAACCTCAACATGCGGGACCCCGCCCTCTATCGAATCAAGAAGATTCACCACCACCGCACCGGCGAGTCCTGGACGATCTATCCGATGTACGACTTCACCCACCCCCTCTCCGATGCAATAGAAGGGGTTACTCACTCCATCTGTACTCTCGAGTTCGAGGATCACCGCCCGCTCTACGACTGGGCAGTGGTGGAGACGGAGTTCCCCCATCGGCCGCGGCAGTACGAGTTCGCACGCCTAAATCTCTCCTACACCGTTATGAGTAAGCGGCGGCTCTTGCAGCTCGTGCAGGGAGGCCATGTCGAGGGCTGGGACGATCCCCGCATGCCGACGATCTCGGGATTCCGCCGCCGGGGCTATACCCCCGAGGCCATCCGTGATTTTGCCGAGCGCATCGGCGTGGCGAAGGCGAACAGCACGGTGGAAATCGCCCTCCTCGAGCACTGCCTCCGGGAGGACCTGAACACCCGGGCACCCCGGGCCATGGCGGTCCTCCGTCCCCTCAAACTCATCATCGACAACTATCCCGTGGGAAAGGTCGAATGGTTCGAAGCGGAAAATAATCCCGAAGATCCGGCAGCCGGTTCCCGTCAAATCCCCTTTTCCCGAGAACTCTACATAGAGCGGGAAGACTTTATGGAAAATCCGCCGAAGAAGTATTTCCGTCTCGCTCCGGGACGGGAAATCCGGCTCAAATACGCCTACTACGTGACCTGCACGGAGGTGATAAAGGACACGGAAAGCGGAGAGATCCTGGAGGTCCACTGCAGCTACGACCCCCAGTCCAGGGGCGGATGGACCGAGGACGGACGGAAGGTAAAAGGCACGAGCCACTGGGTCAGCGCCGCCCACGCCTTCGAAGCGACGGTCCGCCTCTACGATCATCTGTTTACTTCGGAGAATCCCGGGTCTGAGACGGGAAACTTCATCGACGATCTCAATTTGCAGAGTGTGGAGGTGCTTGAGAAGGCCAAGCTCGAACCGTCCCTCAAAGAGGCCTCCGCCGGCAGTTTCTTCCAATTTCTCAGGACAGGTTACTTCACCGTCGATGCGGTGCTTTCGCGGGAGGGCGCGCCGGTCTTCAACCGCTCGGTATCCCTGAGGGACACCTGGGCTAAGTTAAAGAAAAAGATGGAAGCACAGCAGGCCTGATCATCAGAGCCCCGGGGTGCGGCGCGCTGTGCGGCCGGCGAAGCCTCAAAATGGTTCCCTCGCGATAAGCCAGGCCCGGTGCGGTTTATGGCGGCCGGAGAAGTCCGGAGGTATCGTCTCGCCGCTTATCTCCCTTGCAACTCCCCCTCGTAGTCTTCCGGGGTCGAAGTGAAATCGAGCCTTATTGGTGGAAAAAAAGACCACCCCGTCCTTTGAAAGGAGGGAGAGGGCCGTTCCGATAAACCATACGTAGTCCCTCTGCACGTCGAAGGTCCCCTCCATCTTCCGGCTGTTGGAAAAGGTGGGAGGATCGATGATGATGAGTTCGAAGCGTTCTCCGGCGTCGTGGGCCTCTGTGAGGTAGCACCGGGCATCCTTTTCGACGAACTCGTGCATCTTGCCGATAAAGCCGTTTTTCTCCATGTTTGCCCCGGCCCAGCTTAGATAGTTTTTAGAGAGATCGACGGTGCAGGTGGCCGCCGCGGCCCCCGCCGCGGCGGCCACGGAGAATGCCCCGGTATACGCGAAGAGATTGAGAACCCTTTTACCGAGGACGGTTTCCCTCACATACTCTCTGCTTATCCGGTGGTCTAAGAAGAGCCCCGTGTCGACGTAATCAGTGAGGTTTACGATGTACTGAAGCCCGTTCTCCCGTACCGTGAAGCTCAGCCCTTCCTCGCTTCGCCGTTCGTGCTGCGCATCTCTTCCTAAGCGGGGACGCTTTTTGAAGCGTATCCGCTCCGGGGGCACGTAAAGCATGCGGGAGACTTCAAAAAGGAGCTCGTCTTCGATCCCCGATATAGCATCATCCGAACCGTCGTCCATGGATGAGATGTGGAGATACTTTCCGTAGACATCGATAAACCAGGGTACGGCACCTATGTTTCGATTGTAGACCCGAAAACAATCGGTATCGGTATCGGCAAGAGCGTTTCTCATCTCCTGATGGTTCTTCTTGAGCAGCTTCCCGAAGTCTTTGAGAAGTCGGCTTGTATTCATCCCCACGCACCTGCTACACTTATGATAGGATAATAGGAAAGGTCATTGTATGGCAGGAATCTTCGATAATCAACATCCCTAAAGGAGGAAACATGGCTCACTCGATACGTTGCACGTGGAAAGACGGTATGGCGTTTGCCGCCGAGGTGGAGGGGCACACGATCACCCTCGACGCGGGAGAAGCCGTAGGAGGCAAGAACCGAGGCCCGACGCCGAAACCCTTGACCCTCGTATCCCTTGCCGGCTGCACGGGAATGGACGTCGTGTCGATTCTCAATAAAATGAAGCAGCCCTACACCTACTTCGACGTGAAGATAGAGGGCGAACTTACGGATGAACACCCAAAGCAGTATCACACGATCCGCATCGTCTACGAGTTCAAGAAGGACGACGGCTTGGACGAAGAGAAGGTGAAAAAGGCGGTAGATCTTTCTCAGGACCGCTACTGCGGGGTCAGCGCCCTTCTGCGCAAGGGAAGCACAATCGAACACGAAATTCGCTACATATGAGCGAGAGCGAGGACTTCCTCCGCGGGATCGAGAACACCTACGGTGGACCAATTGAGTGGAAAACCTACGCATTCTATGTCGGCCGCTCCGGCGGCGGCGATCGTCCCGTCTCTCTCGGAGGTCTCCTCTACGTCGTATCGGAAAAAATTGTTTTCGAGGACTTCGAGCGGGAGGGCGGCCTTCTGCGGCTTTTTGGGAAGAAAACGGCCTACCGGAAGTTCAAAATAGAGAAAGAAATCGCTTCCCTCCAAGAGATCCGCAGCATCTCGGCCGCCCAGGCCGCAAGAGCGATTCGCGGCAGCCTTTCCCCCCGGACCCTCTCCCCTATCTCCCCATTGGGGAAAATCCTCCGCAGGAGGGTGGAGATGCTTCACTTCGAGGACGAAGAGGCCTGGTTTCTCGAGATGTATGATCGAAAGGGACTGAATGAACTGCTTGACAGGAGAAAAGAGTGAAGGGTTTTAAGGCATACGATATCAGAGGAGTATATGGGAAAGATTTCGACGAGGCAGACGCCTACAAAATCGGTTTCTTCCTCCCCCGGCTCCTCTCCGCCGATTCGGTTCTCGTGGGAAGAGACGTTCGTGCGAGCAGTGAGGCGCTCTTTCGTGCGCTCGCTGCAGGAATCACCGACGCCGGCGCCGACGTCTACGACATAGGCCTGTCCACCACGCCGATGGTCTACTTCGTAACGGCCCATTTCGGCTTCGACGCTTCGGTACAAATTACCGCCAGCCACAACCCCAAGGAGTACAACGGCTTCAAGGTCTCCAAGGGCGGGGCCCTGCCGGTCGGCTATTACTCAGGGCTCTCGGAGCTGGAGAAGATGGTGGAGACGGAAACTCCAAGCGCGTCAGTAAGAAAGGGCGAGATAAAGAGCTTCGCGGTACGGGAAACCTATATCGATTTCCTTCGCCGCTACGTCCCCGACGGACTGGACGGGCTGAAGGTAACGGTAGACTGTTCTAACGGGATGGCCGCTCTTCTGATTCGAGAACTCCTCGGCAATGGCCCCCGCTATCTCTACGAAGAGCTCGACGGCAGTTTTCCCCATCATGCTCCCAATCCCTTGGAGGAGGAGAACGTCGCCGACCTGAAGTCGGCGGTAAGGGAAAACGCAAGCGATTTGGGCATAATCTTCGACGGCGATGCGGACCGAGTGATGTTCGTCGACGAGAAGGGCAGCTTCATCCCTCCCGACCTCATCATCGGTGTCCTCGGCAGAATCCTCCTGGCCGAGGAGAAAGGCAACGTGCTCCAAGACATCCGCACCTCACGTTCGGTATCGCAGTACATAGAAAAACTCGGCGGCACACCGCATACATGGAAGGTGGGACACGCCTTCGCCAAGCTCAAACTGCGGGAGATCGAGGGAATCTTCGGCGGAGAGCTGGCGGGACACTACTACTTCCGCGACTTCTACAACTGCGACTCGGGGATTCTCGCCGCCCTACTCGTCCTGCAGGCGGCGGTGAAAACCAAGGCCGAGGGCAGAAACTTCTCCTCGCTCATAGACGAAATCCGCGTCTACGCCAACTCCGGAGAAATCAACTTCAAGATCGAAAAGAAGAGCGAGGCGATGGAAGCATTGAAGGAACACTTCAGCTCTAAAGAAAGTCCCACTGCCCTCCTCGACTTCGACGGCTACCGGATAGAATATCCGAGCTGGTGGTTCAACGTCCGCCCATCGAACACCGAACCCTACCTCCGTCTCGTGGTCGAAGCGGCAAGCGAAGAGGAATTGGAGAAACGACTGTCGGAGATCCGGTGCATTCTTCGTCCCTTCCTCGAAAACGAGGCAGCGGAGAAATCAAAATGAGAGTGCTGCTGGTCGGCGGCGCCGGCTACATCGGGGCCCATGTGAGCCGCGCCTTTCTCGACAAGTCCTGCCGCGTAGGTATTCTGGATAATCTCTCATCGGGACGGGAAGAGAACATTGCTCCGGGAGTCGATTTCTACTACGGCGATATCCTCGATCGTGACTTTCTCAAAGGAGTCCTCGGCAAAGGCTGGGACGGCATCGTCCACCTCGCCGCCTTCAAAGCCGCGGGAGAGTCGATGTTAAAACCGGGGAGATACGGGATCAACAACATCTGCGGCTCAATAGGGCTCATCACCGGCGCTCTGGAGGCGGGGGTCCGTCGTTTCGTTCTCTCTTCTTCGGCGGCGGTATACGGCGAGCCGGACTACCTTCCCGTCGATGAAGATCATCCTACCGTTCCGACGAACTACTACGGTTTCACTAAACTCGAGATAGAGCGAAATCTCCATTGGTTCGACGAACTCTCGGGGCTGCGCTACGCCGCTCTTCGCTACTTCAATGCCGCAGGCTACGACCCGGAAGGCCGGGTGAACGGTTTGGAGCGCAATCCCGCCAATCTCATACCCGTCGTCATGGAAGTCGCCGCGGGCAGACGCCCGGAACTCTCGATTTTCGGCAGCGACTACCCCACCGAAGACGGCACCGGGGTGAGGGATTACATCCATGTAAGCGACCTCGCCGATGCCCATGTCCGGGCCTTCGATTACCTGATGAAGAATGACGAAAGCTTCACCGTCAATCTCGGAAGCGAGACGGGCCTCAGCGTTCTGCAGATCCTCGAAGCGGCCCGGCGTATAAGCGGAAGAGAGATACCGGCGGCGGTACGGGACCGCCGGGCGGGAGATGCGGCAAAGCTCGTGGCTTCCTCGACCAAGGCGGAAAAACTTCTCTCATGGAAAACTTGCTTCAGCGGCGTAGACTCTATCGTAGAAACCACGTGGAAGGCCTATCAGCGGAACAATGCATGAACGAAGAGACGAGAAAACGGGCGAAGGAGCGGATGAAGGGCTTCTGCCGCGTCTGCCCGCGCTGCAACGGCCTCGCCTGCGGCGGCGAAGCGGTAGAAGAGGAACTGCTCCGTTTGAGAAATGAGCTCGCCCACGCCATGCTGATGACCGGCTGCCCCCGGCTAGAGAATATTTCTTCTTACTCCCTCGCCCGTTATTGACTAGTTCTCTCAGATTCACGATATATGGAGAAGGAGGTAGCAAAATGTTTGATTGGCTCGAATTTACCGAAGAAGCGGGTGATACCGACGATAAAAATGTTCAGTTTCTCGCCCTCAAGTCCTGCGCCTTCTGCAAGCGGGGGATGGATTTTTTGAAAAAGCACGGTATCGCCTATCGATATGCCTACGTCGATGTGCTCTCCCCGGCGGAGAAGAAAAAGCTGAAGGATGAGTTCAAGGATGCCTTCGGCGAGCGTCTCCTCTTTCCTACCATCATCGTCGATAAGACGGATTATCAGCTCGGCTTCATCGAAAAGGCCTGGGAGAAACTCCTCGGCGTAGGAAACGGGTGATTTTATGGGACACATGGACGAGGAGAGAATCCGTCGCTTCATCGACAACGTAGCCGCACGGAGAGGCTGGCGTGTGGTGCAAGACGAAACCTTTCTTGGCTATTTAATCGACGGTTTTCTCATGAACTACCGCCGCTATTCCTATCTGCAATGTCCCTGCCGCGAAGGATGGGGGAAGCGGGAGAAGGATTCGGACATCGTCTGTCCCTGCACCTACAGCGGCCCCGATGTGGAGGAGTACGGCCACTGCTACTGCGGTCTCTTTCTCTCACCACCGTACGCGAATAAAAATGAAGCTCCGGCCAGTATTCCCGAACGGCGGCCGCAGGAGTACTTCCCCTAAAAGCGCAGGATAACGCGGTCGCGCACTCTGCCCCAGACCCGGGCCTCCTCCACATCCTCCGCCGAAACGACCGGATAGCGTGCCAACACCGCGCCGCGGGCGGTCAGCAGCAGTTCTCCCAGTTCTTCGCCGCTACGAACGGGAGCCATTAACGGCTCGTCTATGTGCAGCTCCGCCCGAAGGCAAAAGGCGAGATCCACGGGAAGAAGCATCGCCTCCGTCTCGGGGAGCACAAGAGACACGCGTTCGGCTCTGCCGCCCCAGACCCTCGGCGCCTCGACGATCTTCGGTTCCGGCTTGACCCGCCGGTAGGCAGAGAAACCGTAGGAGAGCAGCTTCGTGCCGTCGATGACCCGGCTGAGATTCCCCTCTCGCGTGCCGTCACCCGGCCCCCCTAAGATAACCGCTACCAGCCGCCGCCCGTCCCGCTCGGCCGTCAGCGCTAGGTTATACCCCGATTCGTCGATGTATCCCGTTTTTAGCCCGTCCACGGAGGGAAGCCGCCCGAGTAACGGATTGTAGTTCTCCTGTTCTATCGCTCCGTACGTCGATCCTCCGTGCGGCGGAAGGTTCTGCTCCTGCGGATAACTGAGAGTCCTCAGGCTGTGCAGCTCCGAAAGAGAAATCGGCTGACTGCGGATGTACTCCATGCAGAAGCGGCCGAATTCGAGGGCGGTTACCCGATTCTCCGCGCCGATGCCGGAGGGATCGACAAAGTGGAGCTTCGAAAGACCGAGACGCCGTGCCTCCTCGTTCATCGCCGCAACGAAACTCTCTACAGACCCCTCGACCGCATTCGCAAGGGCAACAGCCGCGTCGTTGCCCGACGGCACGGCCAATCCCCTCATCAGTTCCAAGATCGTCACCCGCTGTCCCTCTTCCAGAAACATCAGCGAGGAGCCCCGGGCCTGTCCGCGAAAATCCCCCCCCTTACCAATCTCCACTAGATCGTCCCGAGCGATTCTTCCCGCCTCGATGGCGCGATAGACGAGGTGGAGGGTCATCAGCTTGGTCATCGAAGCCGGCGGGAGGCTGAGTTTCCCATTTTTCTCGAAGAGCAGCGTACCGCTTTCGTAGTCGAAGAGAACCGCCGCCCTGCTTTGCAAACGGGGTTCCGGCTGTGGGAAAAGACCGCTCCCGTCTTCGTCGCCGGCACGGGCTGCGGTGCAGGCACTGTCCAGCTCGACACTGCCCGAGGGGAAATGGGGAGCGCTTTTCTCCAGGCAGAGGATCGTCGTCACTGCAAAGATGCTCGCCGCAAAAAGCACGGCGCCGCTACACAGTTGTTTCACCCCAGACATGAGACCTCCTGCTATGCTCCTTGACTAAGCTGCTCGCCGAAGGATATCAGAAAACTCCGTTTACATCATGCCCCCTAAAGGGTATAGTTCCCGGGACGGCGAAAAGAAAAGAATGAACGCAACGGTAATAGCTTCACTAATCGGAGTAATCGCAAGCACTCAGATCCACATCGCGAAGGGATTGCAGAGATACGGAATAGAGGGACTCAGATCAAACACCGCTCTCTCGGCGGCGCGGATAAGACGACGCCGTGCGGTCTACCTTATTGGTATCCTCTTAAACAATCTCGGCTTTCTCTGGGCCCTCCTGGCCAACATGTACGCCCCCACGGCATACTACACCGCCAGTTTCGGCTTCGGCCTGGTGGTGATGATGGTCTTTTCAGAATTCATCCTTCACGAGCCCATCACGAAGCTTCAACATATCGGTGCCGGAATCATTGCAGCGGGGACTATTTTTATCGGAATAGGAAGAGGCGATGCCCCTGTCCCGGCAATGCACGGTATCCTGCTCGATCGAGTGGCCGGTTTCACCGTCATCTACTTTTCCGTTCTTCTCCTCATCATCGCTTTTTCCCTCGGTTTTAAGGTGCAGAAGCCCATCGGGGTCTTCTTCGGACTGTTTACCGGAGGGGCCGCCTCCTTCGACCCAATTTTCAAGGGGATCGGTCAGCAATTCGGAGCGAAGGTCGGTTTTTTACCGCACACACCGCAGGGGTGGATCTTCTTCGGCGGGAGCTTCCTCTTCGGACTCTTCGCCTTCTCCTTTACGCAGATCGGCTTCTACCGCCGGGCAAAGGCTTCGACCCTCGTGGCATTTCACAATATCGCCCTCATCCTCGTTCCCATACTCTTTTTACAGATTGCCCTTCCCGGATTCGGCCTCTCGAAACTACAGATCCTCGGCATTCTCATCGTCATGTCCGGCATCTTTCTCATGTTCACCGAACACACCTGCAGTGAGCTGTCTAAGATTTTCAGACGCCGCTGACTCGTTTTTTTTGCGCCCCTGCCTTTTATCGATTTCTCATGGATATCTCATATTCCCCTCATTGAAACATGGGATCTTTATCTCCATGAAAATGGGTTTTTCCATAAACGGCGAAGGCCGGGGACATCTGATGAGGATACTGGCCCTGGCGGACCGCATCGTCGAACTCTCCGGCGAGCAATGGCCCTTTTCTCAGGTGCAGCCCGTCTTTTGGTGCCCCGAAAAGTACCATAAAGAGATACGAAGTCACTTTCCTTGGGCGGAGATCTTTTCAATTCCCTACTATCGGATAATCCTCGACGGAGCGAAAATCGACCTGATAAAAACGGGCTTTACAAATGTCGAACACTTCTCCCGCATCGGGCGCTATTCCACCGATATATCCGACCAGATGCGGTTTTCAGGCATCTCCCTCTTGGTCAGCGATTTCGAGCCCTTCAGCACCCGAGCGGCGATGGAGCTGAATATACGGGTGCTGCAGTTCAATCACCCGGGGATAGTTCTGAAGAGCCCTTCTCTTCTTCCCGATGCGATGGTGGCCAAGCTGGTGGCATTGATTATGATGGGGAGCTACCATGAACGTATCATATCCTCCTTCTACCACGGCGATGTGGGCCCGATAATACGACGGGAACTGCGCAGCGCCCCGTTTTCCAGAGAGGATTACTATATTGTCTATCTTCACGGCGACATGAAGGAAGCGGTGCTGCGCTACTTGGACCGCTACTCTCCCCTTCCCTGCCACGTCTTTCCCGATCCCGCTAAGGACTTTCTCACGCATCTCACCTCGTGCAGCGGCATCATCAGCAATGCGGGTCATCAGTTGATGAGCGAAGCCCTCCATTTGGAAAAACCGATCCTCTCCCTTCCCCTGGAGGGACAGTACGAACAGCGTCTCAATGCACGGATGCTCGAAGTCAGCGGCCGGGGATTGAGCGGTGCGGCGGATAAACCGGAGCCGGCCCTCGAAAGATTTTTTCGCTTCACCGAGAAGGAGTCCCGGCCTGCCGCCTCGAACCCGAGTAACACGAACGAGTCGAAGTTCGTTTTCAAGGACGATTCGCTGAGGGCGGCGGGGCTTATCCTCTCGGGGGCGAGCCGGCTAAGCGCCGTCTCATAGACCCGCGGTGCAGTTTTCCGTATACTTTAGCGATGACTGATGCTAATCGGACAGGTTTCGCCACACTTTTAACGGCGGTAGTCGAAGCGGCCGAAAAGGCACGAGAGCTGCAGCCGGAAGTCACGAGGGCTCTTAAGCATGACGGGTCTATTCTCACCGAGGCGGACATCGAACTGAACACCAGTCTCACCAATGCGGTCCGACGATCCTTCCCCGATTCGAACATCATCGCAGAGGAAGACACCGAACCCTTTAGCGCCGGCAGGGAATGGACCTTTACCATAGACCCCATCGACGGGACAGATGCCTACAGCCAGGGAATGCCCGGCTGGTGCGTAGCGGTGGGGATCCATGATCGGGAACTGCGGCCGGCAGGAGGGATTATTGCCGCCCCGATATGGGGAACGGACCCCGAAAGAGGACTCTTTGCCTACCATCTACCCGACGGAAGTGAAGAGCTCATCGGCGCCGATCCGGGTAATGAGGAGAACCGATTGAAGGCATCTTCCCTGATGGTCGGTTCGAAACTCCACAAGCGCTACGATCTCTCCGTATACCCGGGAAAGATCCGCAGCATAGGCAGTTCGCTGCTCCACACATTGGCCGCCTATATACATCCGGATGTGGCGGCCTCTATTCTCACCCCCGCATATATCTGGGACATATCCGCCGCTCACGGAATCATCACTCATCATGGGATCGAAATGATCTATCCCGACGGAAGCCCCCTTTCCTACGATACGCTGGTACACAGACAGCGTTCGGCCCACTGTATCTTTACCGTGCGGAGCGAAAGCAGACAACAGATACTGGAGTATTTCATCCGTCGGGAGAACCAATCTTAGAAGGTATCCTCCGCGTATCGTAGAGATGACGGGCCAGATAGATGAAGGGAGTGTCCAGAACCGCTACCAGCCATTTCAGGATGTAGGTAGTGAGAAATATTTCGATGAGGACCTCCCGGGGGAAGACTCCCCAAAAAGCAATCAAAGTAAAAATCAGAGAATCTATCAATTGACTGACCATGGTACTGAGATTGTTTCGAATCCAGATGCGGCGTTTGCCGGGCCGGCGAGCCTTCCAAAAATTGTAAGCCCACACATCGTGCAGCTGGGATAGCGCATAGGCGAAAAGACTGGCAGCGGCCACCCGGGGAAGAAAGCCGAAGATCGCCGCCATGCTCTCATGGATGAAATCGCTCGGGGCCGGATCGAAGAGGAGGGCCAAATTCATCAAAACGGTAAAGAGAATGAGGGTAAAGAAGCCTATCCCTACGGCGCGGGCGGCATCGCGCTTTCCGTAGTTTTCGCTGAGGATATCGGTTACCAGGAAACCCGATGCATATACGATGTTGCCGAGGGTTGCGGTAACTCCCAAGAGTTCCACCGTCTTAAGCACCTGGCTGTTGGCGACGATGACCGAAACGGGAATCCAGATGAAAAGCCCGAGTTTGCCCCAGATTCGATAGGCGGCAATTACCGCCCCGAAGTTCACAAGGAGCATGAGAAGCCAGAGGAGTTCGTTGCTCATCTATTGACAACGGCGTTCTTGAGCTGAGAAAACATCTCCTCGTTTTGTGCCAATTCACCGAAAAGCTTGTCGGTGACTCGTCTATGGGCCTGCCGGGGATCGAGACCGCCGTCCTTCAGCCAGTGCGATTCGTAGCTGTAGAGGGTATTGGAAGCCCTTTGAAAGGAAACCACCGCCCGAGCTCTGGCCATGTCGGGAGCATTGGCATCCATTTTGGGGAAATCCTCTATATCCACCGTAAAACGGATAAGCAGCTGCGAGGAATCTCCGCCCGGGCGGTACTCCACCAGTTCGAAGGGCAGCTGTCTCTCGGAAAAGAGCGATTGCACCCGATCGACCAGATCCATTCCCTGCACATCGCCGGAGCTTTCAACGAGAAGCCCTACGGGAACACGCTGTACCGAGAACACCACCTCCTTTGCCGGAAGGGCTTCCTTCGGCAGCAATCCTTCCCCCTCATACTCCTGGAATGCGGGACGGAGCACCATGTGCTTCTCACCGGCTTCGGTAAAACCCTGGGGGATCTTGAGGGAGAAAAACCCCTGTTCGTCACTCTGTGTCGTGGTGAGACGGGCCCCTTCCTTCATCAAAACGACTATTTCGACATTACCGATTCTCTCGAATAGACTGCTTTCGATTCGCCCGCTTAGCTCGGCTTCCTCGCCGATACTCACCGAAACCTTCTCCCTTTCCACATTGAGGGTGAGTGAGGAGAGCACGCGATTGATAAAGGTTCCTAAGATGTCGCTGAGATTTCCTTCCTGCCCGGCAAGCTTTCCCTTCGCCGAAGGCCCCAGGGTGGAGCCGTAGACGAGGGCCCGCGCTTGAAGGAGGGTCTCGAGTTCTAAGAGAAAATCCTCGTCCCCTCCCTCTATTACCGGCTCTACCAGTTCCTCGAGCCGGGCGTTCAGTTCCTTTCTGCGCTCCTCCTGGATCTCCGCCCATCGGGCCCTGTGCAAACGGACATAGATCCAAGAGCCCTCCCGGGGACAGTAGTAGCTGTCCACCGTTTCGATGTCTTGGAGGTTCGCTTCCACCGACTGAGTGACCTGCTCGCTCACCTCTTGGGAGGCCCCCTCCGCCGTCGATTCGGAGGTAGCAATTTCCAGCTCGCTGCGAATCGTCGCCGAAATTCTCGATGCCAAATCGGCCCGAGCCCTGGCCTCCGCTACTGCCCGATCTTCCGCCTCACTTCCCGTATCCGCCGAACCGACTCCCACATAGTACCCTTCGATTTGCGGTTGAGAAATCCACTGCGGTTTCGGATCGCAGGGCTTCATCGTTGCACAGCCGAACCCCATCCATGCCGCCGTGACAACGGCAAGCAGTTTCGCTATTCTCCATAGTTTTCGTTTCATCGTTTCCTCCGCTCAGTATTCGGCAAATTATTCGGCCCGCGCGCAGACTGCCAGCGAGTAATAGAGGTTCTCTTCGGGATAGTACCAGCGGGCGAGAATGTAAAAGCCCTCCAATACCGCTTCGGTGTTTTCTAAGTTCAATTCTCTGTAGGCGGCCCCGGCGTTCGACTTGTACTGATCGCTGAGATTCTCCACCTTCAGCCGGCGGCGGCGAGCCAAATTCGCCATGGCCACCTTGTCGGCGGCGCGTACAGAATCACGCAGAAAATACCTCTTTTCGGCCGTTCCAACGGTGCTGAGATGCCCTTCGATCTCCGGCGGACTGAGGGTCCACTCGGGAAGATCTCCCTTCATGGTCCTGGGGACGGAATACTGGGGAGCGGATAAGCCCTCCACCGTGCCGACCAGCACGGTGCGCTTTTCTTCCCGCAGATGCTGAAGAGCTACGACCTTCTCTCTCAGTCGTTCGGTAAGGGAATTGTCTACCTCGATGTCGATCTTTTCGTCGTGTCCAAACTCGGCGGTCGTTTGGGCGGTAATGAATTTTGCCCGCACTCCTACCCGGGTAAAGATCGCCGCCTGCCGGGCTATTTCCCAGAGGGCAAACTCGTACTCTTCTTTTCTGTCGGCCCTCCTCGGGACTACAGCCAAAAAAACCGGCCTGCCGCCCTTCGGCAGGGTGTAGAAGAGTTCCGTGAAATTCTCGTTTCTTATCGAGATCTCCTCAGAAACCTCCTGCGCAGGGAGGCGCTCCTCTTTTACCGATTCTTCTAAAGCGTTTTCGGCGGCGGCATTGCCGCTTTCTTCCCCTCCGCGTGAGGCTGAGGCTGCCGTTATGCTCCCGCAGGAAGAGAGGGAGAGACTCACACCGACGGCGGCGGCGAAGAAGAGATACGGAAAAAAATAAGAAAAGCTGCGAAATTGCCTGCTGCGTAGATTCATCAGTTTAGTCCTTCGCTGCGAGAGAAAGGCGGTCCGAAGACCGCCTTTCTTCTCTTCACTGAGTAGCAATTCGCTGTAAGTCGAAAAGGAAATCCTTCTCTACTCGGCAGCTGCACCGTCACCGGCCTCGAACTCCATCCTTTCAAGAGCTTCCGCCGCCTTGAACTCGGCAAAGGCTGCGCCTTCGTCGCGGGCAAAGTCGCTCTTCGCGTTCTCGATGGCGTCATCGAGGATTCCTGCCAGGGCGTTTTTCCGGTACTCGACCAGCACCCATACAGCGCCGTCGTCGGTCTTCGCGACCTCTTTGATCCGCGCACCCTGGATTTTCTCGCTCGTAATCTGTCGGGTAATCGATTCGGCAAAAGTGAGGGTCTGGGTTTCGTCACCGGCTCCGCTCTCCTGAGCGTAGTTGGTAACCGCCTGCTTTACTTCGGCATTGATCTGCGTCGCAATCTGTGCGCGAGCCTCTGCCGCCGCTGCATTGCGTGCCAGCGAGAAGTCGGACATCTTCGAACTGCCGGTACCGAAGAGGGCATCCTCCGCCCAGGGGGGATTCAACACGAAATCGGGAAGATCTTCCGCCTTCGTTTCTTCCTTCTCCGCCTTTGCTTCAGGAGCGCTCGCACAAGAAATTACGAACATCCCCGTAATCACAACTGCCAGAAGCATTAATAGAATACGCTTTTTCATATTCATTCTCCTTTTAAAATACTGAATCTAGTAGAAAATCCTAATGCATTATCCACTATTTTTCAACTTTTTTTAGATATTTTTTGACACTTTCTCATCCTTGCGGTAGATTTATTGTCATGAAACAGAAAACCTTCTACTACCTGGTAGACAAGCTCAACGAGAACAATGCCGGTGCCCTGAAAGCCGCTCTGCAGAGCATAAGCGGCATCGAAAGTATCACAATCCGCCCCTCGGAAAACCTCGTAGAAATCATCGCCCCAAAGAAAATGGACGAGCAAATAAAAGTTGCCTGCAGCGCAGTGGGGCTCGTTTACAGAACGAGGGCGAAGAGCAGAAGATAGCGGCGCTCAGTTTCCGTTTCTGTACGCGGCGGGTCTTAGCCTGCAGAGCCATCCACGCCCTTTGAACCGTGAAAGAAACGAATCGAGGAGTCCTCGGCGGATAACCACTGCGAGCTCGCCGCGGTAGAAGTCCAAGAGCCGGTTGAGAGCCGGCCAATGTCCCTCACCCCGCAGTTCCACCGGACCAAGTTCATCGATGCATATCATATTTTTTCCCGCAGCCGCGTCCTCCTCGAGCCACGAGGCCGCCCGTTCGAAAACCTCTTCGTAAAAACGGAATTTCGGCGTGCCGCCGTCGGCTTGTATCGCCGTTTCGTCCGAAGCCCCGGCGCGCCGCCCTGCGTTTCTCCTTTCGGCCAGCAGAAGACGCTCCTCAGCTTCAACGCGGCGGAGGTAATACGCAGTCTTTTCTCCATTCGTCTCCATAGCCTCCGTAAAAAAACCCCCGATGCTTAGGCCCTCGAGTCGTTTCTCTTCTATCAGGCCTTTGAGTTCACTTGTTTTTCCCCCATTACGCTCTCCGGTAACGATGACCATTGTCCTCATTTACGCTACACTCTCCTCATGAGTATCTTACCGATCAAGGCGGTTTCCATCGTGGGATGGTCGGGCAGCGGAAAAACCACCCTCAGCGAGGCCTTGGTGGCGGCTTTATCCCGCGGGGGAGGGAGCGTGGCCACGATAAAAAAAACCAGCCATCCCCTACCGGCAGACAGAGCCGACAGCGATACCGATCGCTTCAATCGGGCCGGTTCACGGCGCATTGCCCTTGTCTCTCCCGAAGCCACTCTGCTTCGCACCTCCAATCCCCTGAACTCGGAGGATCTCAACCGTTTCTTTTACGACTGCGATTACCTCGTATCCGAAGGCTTCTTTCTATCCGGTGCCCCCTGCATCGAACTCATCGGGAACATGAGCGGCACACAGGGACCGAAGCGGGAGACCTATGAGGTATCCGCCTACGTGCTCACAAAAACCAGCTCTCCGCCCCCGTTCGTTGAAAAATCAGATAAACCCTTGTTTCGAGCCGAAGCAACGGAAGAAATTATACGCTTTTTGGAGGACTTATGGAACGCGAAATAACAATTACGGTAGACGGTAAGGAAATACCCCTCAACGAATTTGTCGAAGAAATGACCGAGGGGCTACTGCGGGCCCTCGTCGCGCCGTTAAAAGAGGCGGATGAGAACGGGGAGATCATCATTCGGGTCGCTAAACGATAGGTGATTCGATAAACTCCTGGAGTGCCTCGTAGCCGCGGGTGGAATCGTCTTTTCTAATGACTACGGTGAGCTCGGTCATCGTGGAGATTATCTCATAGACGTTGATGTGCTCCCAGGCCAATCGCCGCAGGGCCTGAAACACGACGCCGGGAGTCTGGAGAAAGTCGCCGGAAAAGAGCATGGTCAGCGACACGAGGCCGTCCTTGTGGTCTAAGACCTCCTCTTCGGAGAGAAAACGGCGGATTTCCTCCTCATACTTGTCGCTCACGGCGATGCTGATCTCTTCGTTGCCGATGCTCACGTTGAGAAAATCACCGCGGCCGATACGCACCACCTCATAGAGCTCTTTCAGCCGATCGAGGAGCCGTTCGGTTTTCCTCACATTGAAGTCACAGATGTTCGTCTTCATCAGAATTTCGCAGGAAATCCTCCCCTTCAGCGCCTCCGTGTTTTCCCGGCGTTCCTTCACCTCCTCGGCATATCGCCGCAGTGCCATCACGATAGCCGCGTCTTTTATTTCCTTGCCGAGGACGTTTTCGATCACCGGCTTAAATTCCACCGCCAAACTACCGTAACTGAGGATACCCCGGCCGAAGGCCTCGAAGAGGAAGGGTTTACGATTGAGAAGCTGTTTTACCACGCTGCTTACAGATTCCATGCCGCCCTCACAGTATGTTATTATAGAAACTTGTTGTTTATATATAGACATAGTACCACAAATTCGTTACTATGTATATATACTGAAGGAAGGAGTTGCACACATGAGAGAATTTCGCGGAGTATACACGGCCCTTATTACCCCCTTTCACAAGGACGGAGGGGTGGACGAGGAAGCCTTTCGAAGAATCGTAGAATTTCAGATCGACAGCGGTATCAACGGACTGGTCCCCTGCGGCACCACCGGAGAAAGTCCTACCCTGAGCCACGATGAGCACGACAGGGTCATCGAGCTGACCATCGAGTACGCCGCCGGCAGAGTACCGGTGATCGCCGGAACGGGGAGCAATGCCACAAGCGAAGCGGTGCGCCTCTCTAAACACGCCGAAGAGGCCGGTGCAGATGCCCTGCTTCTGGTCAACCCCTACTACAACAAGCCCACACAGAAAGGTCTTTATCTCCACTTCAAGGCGATAGCCGATGCGGTCTCTATACCCTGTTTCGTCTATAACATAAAGGGAAGAACCGGAATCAATGTGGAGACTCCCACCCTCGTTCGTTTAATGAACGACTGCAACACTATTGTCGGAGTAAAAGAGGCATCGGGCAACCTTGACCAGATGAAGGATGTCATAGAGAATCGACATGAAGGCTTCAGCGTCCTCTCCGGCGACGACAACATGACCTATCCGCTTGTTCAGGCCGGCGGAGACGGAGTGGTATCGGTAGCGTCGAATCTTATTCCCCGCCGGATGGTGGAGTTTGTTCACAGCGCCCTTGAGGGCAAAGCCGAAGCGGCGACGGAACAGGAACGATTGATGGAGTTCTTCAAGGCCCTCTTTATCGAGACCAATCCCATACCCATCAAGACCGCCATGTCGATGCGGGGATGGTGCGAGGAGATTTTCCGGCTTCCCATGTGCAACTTCTCCGAAGAGGGGCACTATACGAGGCTTCGAAACATCATCGATCGAATAGGCGCCCCGGAGGCCGCATCAGCGCGGTAAGCCCGCTGAGCGGGGGTGTGCCCGCCGGAACACTTGCGTAGAGAGGAAAAACACTATATGGCACGGATCAATAATAACTACCGAAAACTATCGGCGGGCTACCTCTTTCCGGAAATTGCGAAGAGAAGCAGCGCCTATAGAGAAGAGCATCCCGGGGCGGAACCGATGAAACTCGGCATCGGCAACACCACCGAACCCCTCACCGCCACCGTCCTTGAAGGCCTGCGGAGGGGAGTAGAGAAACTCGCCTCTCGGGAAGAATACACGGGGTACGGAGACGAGCAGGGAAACACCGACCTCAGGGAAACACTAGCCGCATACTACCGGCGGAGGGGAATCTCTCTTACGGCGGACGAGTTTTTCATAAGCGACGGAGCAAAACCGGATTCGGGAAATATTCAATCCATCTTCGCCGCCGAGAGCATAGTGGCGGTGCAGGACCCTGCATATCCCGTCTACGTCGATACCAATGTAATCGCCGGAAGAGCCGGCAGCTACGACCCCGTTAAGGGACGTTACAGAGGACTGCATTACATGCCCTGCAGCGAGAAAAACGGCTTCATTCCCGAGCCTCCCCGGGAAAAGGTAGACCTCATCTACCTCTGCAGCCCGAACAACCCCACCGGCGCGGTGGCAAACAAGGCGCAGCTTGCAGCCTTCGTTTCCTATGCGCGGGCGCAGAAAGCGGTGATCATCTACGACGCCTCCTATTCCGAATATATCTCCGACCCCTCCCTGCCCCGGAGCATCTTTGAAGTGGAGGGAGCCGAAGAGTGCGCCATAGAGATAAACAGCCTCTCCAAGTTCGCCGGCTTCACCGGTGTGCGATTGGGCTGGACTGTCGTTCCCGCGGCCCTGCGCTCGGAGGACAGCGAAGCCGATGAGCTCCGGCGGATGTGGAACCGCCGCCAGAGCACCTTCTTCAACGGGGCCTCGAACATCGTGCAGGAGGGGGCGCTGGCGGTCTTCACCGAGAAGGGCCTGGCCGAGAGCCGCGGTCTTGTCGACTACTACAGGGAAAACGCAAAAATCATCCGAGAAGGCCTGCTGTCCCTCGGACTCACCGTTCACGGCGGAGACAATGCCCCCTATATATGGTTAAAAACGCCTAAGGGCCTCGGCTCGTGGGACTTCTTCGACAAACTGCTCGAAGAGACCGGGGTTATCGGCACCCCCGGAGTCGGTTTCGGCCCCGGCGGAGAGGGCTATTTCAGACTGAGTGCCTTCGGACACCGCGAGGACATCAAGCGGGCCGTGGATTCGATACGGAAAAACTTAAAACTCTAGGAGCAGCGCAGCATGAGCGATAAGAGCCTTCCCTTCAATAAAGAACAGCTGGAAAAGATCGCCGAAAAGGTACCGACTCCCTTTCACCTCTACAATGAAGAGGGCATACTCTCCACGGCCCGCAGGCTCAAGGAGGCATTTTCCTGGGCCCACGGATTCAACAACTACTATGCCGTCAAGGCGTGTCCTAATCCGCGAATTCTCAGTCTTCTCAAGGCAGAAGGCTCCGGCGCCGACTGCAGTTCTCTTCCCGAACTGATCATCTCAGAGAAGGTCGGTCTCTGCGGTGAGGAGATAATGTTCAGCTCCAACGATACCCCGGCAAAAGAGTTTCAGGCGGCAAAGCGGGTCGGCGCGGTAATCAATCTCGACGACCTACGCCACATCGATTATCTGGAAGAGCATACCGGCCTGCCCTCGTTGATAAGCTTTAGGTACAATCCCGGCAGCCGGAGGACGGGAAACGTCATCATCGGCGAGCCGACGGAAGCAAAGTACGGCTTGACCTATGAGCAGATCTTCGAAGCCTACCGCAGAGTTAAAGAGAAGGGAGTTCAGCGCTTCGCCCTTCACACGATGGTAGCGAGCAACGAGCTGAATGCCGATTACTTCATCGAGACGGCGCGGATGCTCTTCGATCTAGCCGTAGAAATCCGCCGGCAGACCGGTGTGAGAATCGAGATGGTCAATCTGGGCGGCGGCATCGGTATACCCTACCGGCCGGAGGACGAAGAGGTCGACATCGACTACGTCTCCGAGGGAATACGGAAGGTCTACGACGCAATAATCCGCCCGGCGGACCTCGATCCGCTAAAAATCGTCATGGAATGCGGGCGCTACATCACCGGTCCCCACGGCTATCTGGTAAGCCGGGTACGCCACGTAGCGGAAAAATACAAGACCTATGTCGGCTTGGACGCGACCATGGCCAATCTGATGCGGCCGGCTATGTATGGGGCCTATCACCACCTCACCGTTCCCGGCAAAGAGAAGGAGCCCGCCGATATTACCTGCGACGTCACCGGCTCTCTCTGCGAGAATATCGACAAGTTTGCCATAGACCGGGCTCTCCCTCAGGTACAGCCCGGTGATCTGCTGGTAATCCATGATACCGGTGCTCACGGTTATGCCATGGGCTTCAACTACAACGGTAAACTCCGCTCGGCGGAGGTGCTTCTCAAGGGCGACGGAAGCTTCGAGCTTATACGCCGGGCCGAAACGGTGGACGACTACTTCTCCACCCTCCGCTTTCCCGGCGCACCGGTAGAAGTGTAAGCCCGTCGATGGCCAAGGAGGAACTTCCCCGCCTCGATGCCGCGCCGCAGCTCTACCGCAGGCTTCTGCCCCACTGCAGGTTGAAAGACGGCGAGGTGTGGGAAGACCCCGAGGGAAGACACCGGGTGGCCCTTCTCGATGCGGCCGACGGCAAGGGTCTCGATGCCCTCTACCATGGAGAACGGGCCCGCCTCGGTCTCCACGACCCGCCTTACAACATCGGGGTCGGCGGGAAAAGCACCGCCGCCCTCCCCACCCTCGCCGAAGATCACTACATCAGTTTTTCCCGCCGATGGATCACCGCGGCGGTGGAAAGGCTTATGGACGACTCCCACTTCTATCTGTGGACCGGAGCGGACCAGCGCCGCGCTTTTCATCCCCTGCCGGAGCTCATCCTCCTCTTACGTGAATTTCCCAGCCTCAAGTCCCGCAGCCTCATCACCCTGCGGAACCAGCGGGGCTACGGCACCCAGAAGAATTGGATGGCAGTCCGCCAGGAGCTGCTCTACTACTGCAAGGGGAATCCGGGTTTTACCGTCGCCTACACCGACATCCCGAAAGTGCTGAGAGGCTACTACAAAGAGGTGGGAGGTGTGCGGACGGAAAACGCAGAGCGGGGCCGTGCGGAGACGATACGAGCGGGAAACGTATGGGTGGATATCCAGCAGGTCTTTTACCGAATGGAGGAAAACGTGCCGGGGGCCTATGCGCAGAAGCCCCTCAAGGCGGCCGAACGCATAATCCGCTCATCAACGCGGGAAGGTGAACTGGTTGCCGACCATTTCGCCCATTCCGGTACCAGCCTCATCGCCGCAGAACGGCTGGGGAGAAGATGCTGCACCTGTGATAAGGATCCCGTCTTCGCCGAGATAAGCATCCGCCGGCTCCTGCACCTGCGGGAGACGGGGAAGACGGGCTGGCAGTGGCGCTCACCCTTTCCCGAAGTCGAACAGTCCTTGACTTGAATCACTCCTTCGAAGGTGTTGGGGAGGACGTTTTTGTTGAAGTTTCCGCCGGCCCGCTTCCCGAATCCCCCGACTCATTCGACTCTTTTTTCTCTTTGCGGATTACCGCATAGTTCTTCATTATTTCAACGAGGTGCAGCAAAACCGTGCTTCCCTCTTCGATCTTTCGCATTACATCGTCGCTTCGTTCTCCGGCAATGACCCGCAGATTACTGACGAATCGGGGATTTTTTGCCCGGTAATCCTCCATTATGCTTCCCACAGAATTGAGGAGATCGTTTAAATACCTCGTATTCTCCTCCACCACCTGTCGGGCCCGGTGGTTCGCCTCTTTCACGAAACGCTTTACCGTCAGCCTCTCGCTGTCGGAAATGGATGTCTTGCGGAGAATTTTTACCACATCCTCCATCGTTATGGAATTCCGTCCGCTGAGACTCTTCAAAAAGCCTTCGACAGCCTCCCCGCAGCCCTCCACACGCTGGAGAGTATCGAGATAGCGAGTCTTGAAATCCCGGTTCTCGAAATATCCCTCCTGGGCCACCTTTTTAAGAGAACCGTAGAAGCCCTTAGTGAAGCTGCGGGTGAAGTAGGTTTTGAGTATACGCAGCGCCTGTCGGTAGGAAAAAACGGGAAACCCCTTCTCCACCAGCAGCTTCTCCCGCTCCTGGTCATAGGGACTCGTGCTCGCCAGCGCCTCTCCCTCGAACACCTTGTCAATTTTCAGCTTGAGTTTTTCATCGAGAAGGTTTCTCTGCAGCCGCTCCTTGTTTAGTGCAAAACGTTCATCGAGCTTCGTCAGAAAGGCGCGGAGATAATTCTGTCCACCCTCCATGCATTTCGGCTCGAGATAGGGATCGAAATCGAGAATACACAGCATGGTTTTCAATATCCCCGCAGTTAGTTCAGTTTCCATAATGAGCGCCAGCGCATCAAGGTTCTCCCTGAGGATCTTTCGGTTCTGCTCGCTCTCCTTACGGTTAAACTCCAGGAGATATTCGAGATTTGTTCTCAGCTGACTGCTGATTTCCAGCTTCCCCATAACAAAATAGAGATCGAGGAGCTCCTTTTTTACCTGGTCGGCTGCTATAGCCGAAAATGTCGGATTGGCAGAAATGCCGATACCGACCTGTGCTGCATCGAACTGTCCGAGACAGGATTCGAAATCGAAGTCCAGAAGCGAGGCGAAACGCTCCACCTGGCGCATTCCTTCGTTGAAACCCAAGAAATTCGCCTCCTTGAAACGCTCCTTGAAACTCTTGAAATCCTTCTCCAGAGCCTTCCAAGTCTTTTCCTCATCGCCGGCGAGTTCTCCGCTCTTCTCCTGCATTTGTGCATAGCCGAAACGCAAATGATCCTCCCGGCTTTCCTCCGGCAGCCGCCTGAGAACGAGAAAATCCCGCAGCCTTTCATCGGCAAGGAGCTCCTCGCTTGCTTCTCTTTTTATAGAGAGGAGGTCGTTGAGGGATTCGACGACCCGGTAGAGCTGCAGCAGCTTCGAAGCGAAACGGGGATTCACCCTCCTGCCCCGCTTATCGACGTACTTCGCCTGCTCAAAGCCCATCTCCCGGCGCATTGTCCGCAGGCGCTTGTGTTTGATGAGCTCTTCCTTGCTTCCGTAGAGGAGATAGGCTATCAGGGTATCGATCAGCTCTAAGAGTGCGTCCATTGTGCCGGTATCTCATTGAAGGGTCGGGGTAATAATTCTCCAAGCTTCAACGATTGCACGATCCCGTTCTCGTTTGCGAGGTAAATGGGGAAATTCCGATCGCAGAATTCGGAGATAACCTGAAGGCAGAGGGCGCAGGGCACTACCGGAGGATCTGCGTCGCTGACTACCACGAGTCCGGTAAAGTCCGGCTTCCCGCAGTCGGCAACCGCCGAGAGAACTGCATTTCGTTCCGCGCAGACCGTCGCCCCGTAACTGGCATTTTCTACGTTGCAGCCGCCGTAGATCCTTCCGCTTCGCTCAACAATCGCGGCGCCGACATGAAAATGAGAATACGGGGCATAGGCGTTCCGTTTTGCCGTCCTTGCCGTCTCGTAAGCTGTCTCGATCAATTCAGTATCCGACTTCATTTCCAAAAATCTCTAAATTTAGCTTAAAGAAGCCTCATTGAAATGTCAATGGAATTCCCTGTATAATGAAACCTGAATACGAATCTTACCGGCACAACAAAAGAAAGGAGTAGGAGCGATGAGTAAAATAGCTTGGATAGGAACCGGGGTTATGGGAACGGGAATGTGCACTCATATAATCACCGCCGGCCACGAAGTTTGTGTGTTTAATAGAACGAAGAGCAGGGCCGATGCACTGCTGAAGGCGGGGGCCGAATGGAAGGACAGCCCCGCCGAAGCGGCAAGGGGTGCGGACTACCTTTTCACCATCGTCGGCTACCCCGAGGATCTGCAAGAGGTCGTCTTCGGAGAGGAGGGTGTCTTCGCCGGAGCCGAAAAGGGTTCCTTTTTCATAGACATGACCACCTCCACGCCGACCCTGGCGGAAAAGATCTATGAAGAGGGCAAGAGCCGTGGAATTGCCGCCCTCGACGCCCCGGTGTCCGGTGGAGATGTGGGCGCGAAAAACGGTACTCTCGCCATCATGGTCGGCGGGGAGGAGAAGAGCTTCAAGGCGGTGTATCCCCTCTTCGAACTGATGGGCGAAAACATTCAGTTAATGGGCGGTGCCGGTAAGGGTCAGCACACGAAGATGAGCAATCAGATACTCATCGCGGGAACGATGATAGGGGTCGTCGAGTCGCTTCTCTATGCCTACAAGGCCGGCATGGACATGGACGAAGTAATAGACGTCATAGGAAAGGGAGCCGCCTCTTCATGGTCCATCAACAATCTCGGCCGCCGCATCGCCAAGGGCAACTTCGATCCGGGTTTTTTCATCAAGCACTTCGTCAAAGACATGGGCATAGCTCTCGCCGAGGCGAAAAGAATGAACCTCTCCCTGCCGGGACTCGCTCTGGCCTATCAGTTCTACATCAGTGCTATGGCACTGGGCTGGGAGGACCTGGGAACCCAGGGACTCTACCGCGTCTTCGAGAAGATGAACGGGGCAGGATCAAAGGCTTAGCAGAGCCCGAAACCGAGTCTGATCATTCGCATGGCACGCTCGGCGGCGTCTATCAGAAGGGGGGTGCTGTTGGACATTGCCTCTTCGAGGCTCATGGCCTTGTTTACCGAGCTCATTACCGCGTCTATTCCCGCATCGTAGACGCCCTCGATGCCCTCGCCGATGTCTCCTGCGATAACGAGGACCGGTACGCCGTGTGCCTTCGCCCTCCGGGCTACGCCTATCGGGACTTTCCCGTAGGCGGTCTGCCCGTCTATCTTTCCTTCGCCGGTGATCACCAGGTCCGCGTCTTCTATTCTCTCCTCGAAGTTGACCGCGTCGAGGACGATATCTATGCCCGTTTCCAGAGAAGCCCCGCAAAAAACCGTCAGCCCGTAGCCGAGACCGCCGGCGGCGCCGGCGCCGGGTTTCTCCTGCGCGTCTATTCCCAGTTGACGCTTCACCGTATCTGCGAGTCTGCCCAATGCCGCATCGAGGAACTTCACGTCCTCGGGGCCCGCTCCCTTCTGCGGACCGTAGACCGCGCTGGCTCCGCGCTCCCCGGTGAGGGGATTCGATACGTCGCAGGCCACTCGAAAAGTGGTCTCTTTGAGCCGGGGATCGGCCTTTGAGGTATCGATTTTTGCCAAACGGGAGAGTTCTCCCCCTCCCGGAGACAGCTCATCGCCTGTATCGTCGAGAAAACGGTAGCCGAGGGCCGCGGCCATGCCGGTACCGCCGTCGTTCGTTGCGCTGCCGCCGATGCCGATGATGATCTCTCTCACCCCCTGGTCCAGGGCATGACGGATGAGCTCGCCGGTGCCGAAGGTTGAGGCCCGTCGCACATCTCTCTTATCCGCCGGTACCAGATCCAGTCCCGAGGCAGAAGCCATCTCCAAAACCGCCGTATTTTCATCGATAATTCCATAATTTGCTTCCACCGGATCGCCGAGAGGTCCGGCGGCGCTGAGATGAATAAGATCTCCTTCGTTTGCCGCTACAAGGGCATCCACCGTTCCTTCCCCGCCGTCGCCGATCGGTACCTTTTCGATAACCGCATCTGAAAAGACCCGGTAGATGCCCTTCTCTATTGCTTCCGCAACCTTCATGCTGCTGTTGCTCCCCTTAAAGGAATCGGGGGCTATGAGAATTTTCATGTGACTTCTCCCTCTCGTGATGGTTTCATTTATTGTACCCCGAAGACCCGCCCTGTCAAGGTCCCGGTAGAAAGAGGCCCATAGAGCCGCTGCAGGCCTCGTTGCATCGATGCGTTTCACGATGTAGTATCTATGAAGAAACGCGCGGAAAGGAGAGCTGTATGAAAAAATCCGACACCTTTAAGGCGGTCTTCGTAGCCGAAAGTGCCGATATCGCCGGAGACGTCTATGTAGAAGAGGATGTCTCGCTCTGGTACAACGTCTCTATGAGGGGCGACCTCGCGCCCATCTATATAGGAAGGGGAAGTAACATTCAGGACGGAAGCGTGGTCCACGTCGCTCCCCAACTGCCGGCCCGCATAGGAAGAGGCGTCACCGTGGGCCACGGCTGCATCGTTCACGCCTGCAGCGTCGCCGACGGCTGCCTCATTGGCATGGGGGCGATAATTCTCGACGGCAGCGAGATCGGCGAGGAGTCGATAGTAGGCGCCGGCGCCCTTGTTACCCAGCACAAAAAATTCCCGCCCCGATCCCTCATTCTCGGCTCTCCCGCTAAGCTTGTCCGCAGTCTCAGCGACGAGGAGATACGAGGAATCGAGGAAAACGCTGCAGAGTATATCCGTTTGGCAAAAGAGTACGCGGCGAAGCAATAACAGAGCAGAGCAATTCGGGTTTGACATTTTCGTTTCATTTATATCATTATGGTGAACATGAATATTAAATTGACGCTCGCGATGGTACTCTTAGGAAGTCTTGTCGCCCTGATCTTTGCAGCGATAAAGACCCGTTGGATCTATGCACAGGATGTTGAGGATGAGAGACTAAAGGAGATAAGCGGCTACGTCGCAGAGGGAGCGATGACCTTCCTCAGCCGTGAATACAAGGCTCTCATCGCCTTCGTGGTCCTCGTCGCCGTTTTCCTTGCGGTAGCTAATACCGGCTCTTTGCGTCTGCAGTCGATCTCCTTCCTCCTGGGGGCCGCCGCCTCCGCGACGGCCGGCTACATCGGCATGCGCGTCGCCACCGCCTCGAACGCGCGGACCACCCATGCCGCGCAGTCGGGGATAAATCCCGCCCTCAAGATTTCCTTCAGCGGGGGAAGCGTCATGGGCATGAGCGTAGTCGGCCTTGCCCTCCTCGGAATCGTCATTGTACTCTTCAGCGGCGTCCTGCTGTTCGGAACGGGAATAACGGCCCTGCAGAAGATTATTCTTCCCATCCTCTCGGGCTTCTCTCTCGGTGCCTCCTCCATGGCTCTCTTCGCCCGGGTCGGCGGCGGCATATTTACCAAAGCGGCCGATGTGGGAGCCGATCTGGTGGGAAAGGTGGAGGCAGGAATCCCCGAGGACGATCACCGCAATCCCGCCGTCATTGCAGATAACGTCGGGGACAACGTCGGCGATGTAGCCGGCATGGGCGCCGACCTCTTCGAATCCTACGTGGGGTCCATCGTCGGGACGATGGTATTGGGAGCATCCTTAGCCGGCAGCGATGAGCTGCGGCTCAAGGCGGTACTCTTCCCTCTCGTCCTCGCCCTGATCGGCATCATCGCCTCGATCATCGGCGTCTTTTTTGTGCGGATTAAGGAGGGATCGAATCCTCAAAAAGCCCTCAATAGGGGGACCTTCGGGGCCGCAGGCATCGCTGCGGTCCTCGCTCTCGGCGCCGCTATGCTCGTTTTTACTAGGGGCGAAGGCACACTCGATCCGCTGCGCGTCTATTTTTCCGCCCTTCTCGGTATGTGTACGGGAAGCGCTCTTGGGCTTCTCACCGAATACTTTACCGGCACCCATAAACGGCCCGTCGAGGCAATTGTACGGGCCAGTGAAACCGGAACGGCGACGAACATCATTACCGGGATCGGCATGGGAATGCTCTCCTGCTTTCCGTCGATCATTCTGATAATCGTCGCCATTCTCGGCGGCTCCGCCCTCTCGGGCCTCTACGGCATCGCCGTAGCCGCCTTAGGGATGCTGATGACCCTCGGCATTCAGCTCGCCGTCGATGCTTATGGCCCTATTGCGGACAACGCCGGTGGCCTTGCCGAGATGGCGGAATTTCCCCCGGAAGTGCGAAAGATCACCGATACACTCGACGCCGTAGGAAATACCACCGCCGCCATCGGGAAGGGTTTCGCCATCGGTTCGGCAGCCCTCACCTCCATCATTCTTTTTACCGCCTTTCGCAGCGAGGTAGGGATTGCTGTCATCGACCTTATGGATGTCTACGTGCTCTCCGGGCTGCTCTTGGGAGCGGTAATTCCCTATCTCTTCTCGGCCATGGCAATGAACGCCATAGGAGACGCGGCCTTCGCGATGATCGAGGAAGTGCGCAGTCAGTTCAAGAATAAGCCGGGGATCCTCGATGAAACGGAAAAACCGGATTACCGCAGGTGCATCGACATCAGCACCTCCGCCGCCCTCAAAAAGATGATGCTGCCCGGCATTGTCGCCGCCGCCACGCCCCTTCTCATCGGCTTTCTCGGAGGAGTGGCAATGCTTGCCGGCCTCCTCATAGGGGTAACCGCCTCCGGTGTGGTTCTGGCGATCTTCATGTCAAACACCGGCGGCGCCTGGGACAACGCAAAGAAAATGATCGAAGAGAGAAAGAGCGAGGGAAAGGGCTCGGACTCTCACAAGGCCGCCGTCGTCGGCGACACCGTCGGCGACCCTTTTAAGGACACCGCCGGTCCGGCCCTCAACATTCTGATCAAGCTCATGGCGGTGGTATCCTTGGTTATCGCCCCCATGCTGAAGCAGTTTCACGGACTCTAACAGAAGGAGAATACGCATGGAATACCGCACCCACCTATACCTCATACTTCACCCCAACCTCGCCCTCGTCGGCTCGCAGTACGACCCGTCGAGGTTCTCGCTCCACTACACCTCCGGCTCCTCCCGCTACTACAGCGGCAAGGTGATTTTTGCCGAAATCGATAATCGGTACCGGCATCCCTACTTCCGCATAGACGAGATGCTGGAGGAGTTGCGCCCCCATGAGGACGACAGGCCAAAGGCAACAAAGTTTATTTCAAGCTACCGCGTGCTCGAACACATCAAGCTCGAGGCCATCGAGACCCTCCATCTGGTAACCCCCGAGGGTGACTGTCTCGAGCTCCAACCCGAAACCTTCGACAAGAACGATCCGCAGCACCGGCAGATTCGGATATATGCCGAGATAGCGCCCCTGCGGATGCTCGTACTTTCGGACTACGGTGCCGCCGAATACGGACAGTACATCACCGACCCGGAAAATGCGAAGGGAGCACCGAAACTCTTTTACACCCAGATCGATCTCGATATCAATGAATTTCTCGAACAGCTGAAAGACAATCCCTTCAAGGAAACGCCGATCAGGAGCATTCATCCCACGAGCCTCCGGGACGCCTATAAGGAACTGATCCGCTATCCGGATAAGCATACCAAGGGGCTCTGCCTCGACAGCTCCCTCGATCAATTCTCCTACAAGTACATCCGCGGGGGATTCACCTTTTCGAGTCAGAACGAAACGCGTTGTTTCAAGATGCCGAGCCTCGAAGAGATAGAGCGAAAAAATTACAAGTTCTGGAAGCATATGTAAGCGCCGGGAGTCGCTCTTTCAACCCTGTTCGAGCATCCCCTCTGCAGCCCGAATACCGCTCGCCCAGGCGGCGGTGATGCCCCTGCTGGTGCCGGCGCCGTCGCCGGCGAGAAAGACATCCTTCACCACCTGGAATCTTTTATCCATAAATACCGGTTTGTTGGCATACAGCTTTATTTCCGGATAGTACATGATCGTGCTCGGATGGAGTATGCCCGGTACGATGGTATCCAGGAGTTTCATCGACTTCCAGATGTTGCGCAGGATCTTCGACGGCATGGAGAGACTGATATCTCCGGGACAGCTCGTCTTCAGGGTCGGTAAAAAGTCGAAGAGGTCCTGGTTGAAGGTGTCCTCCTTTGACCGTTTACCGAGCCGAAAATCGCCGACCCGCTGCATGATGGGGCGGCCGCCGCCTAAGATCTGCGCCTGCAGCCCGAGGATCTCCGCGTACTGCTGGCCGCTGGCCAGGGGAGCGGTAAGACGGACCGTCTTCAGTATGGCGAAATTGACAAGACCGTTTCCCTCTCCCTTCTTGTTCGAGTAGGCATGGCCGTTCACCGAGTGATATACCTCTCCGTGTCTGGTCTTGTAGCGCTCCTGGACTACATAGGCATTACCGCTGTTGGTGCAGAAGGTCCGTACCTTTCCGGGAAAGAGGAACTTGGGATCGTAATAGTCCTTCACTATGGGAAAGTGCTCCAGTCGTGTTTCCACTCTTATGCCGATATCGACAATGTGGTCCACGTAGGAAACACCAAGACTGTCCATAAGCTGCTGGAGAAAGCGGAAGCCCTTGCGCCCCGGCGCAACCAGGAGTGTCCCGTAAGCGATGTGCCGTGTATCGGTGCGAATGTAGTGTTCCTCCGCCGAGACCTCCTCCACACGCTCACCGAGAGAAAACGCTATTTTCCGCTCCCTCAGGCGGCCCATGAGCTCTTTTATGAGTTCGAGGCCACCGTCGGTGCCAAGATGGGTCTGCTGCACGTTCAGCAGCTCCACATCCAGCTTGGCCGCCCGCTGCTGATAGGTAAGAAGGTTGGTTTTGGGAAGGATCGCCGGTTTCAGCTCCCGCTTTACCAGTTCGAGGTAGTACTCCGCCTCCTCCTTCGACCAGTTTTCGGTGGGAAAACCGATCGGGTAGGTGAAATTCATCTTACAGTCGTTTCGAAGGCCTCCGGTAGAATACTCCTCCATATCGACCATGAGGATTGATCGAGCATTATCTTCCTCGATCAAGCGAAAAGCGGCACCGAGGCCGGCGGGCCCGGTGCCGACGATTACCACATCGTAGCTGTCCACCTATCAGCCCTTCGCTTTGAAGTAGTCTGAAAGTATCTGATAGCAGTTGTTCTGCTCTATCTTTACGATCTTCATCTCACTCTGCGCGTCCTCCGGAGAATCCGATGCGTGGGCGGTATTCACCATGATGTTTTGCCCGAATTCTCTGCGCACCGTACCGCCGGGAGCCTTCATGGGGTCTGTGGGGCCGAGGACTTCGCGGATCCGTGC
>CAZQNO010000006.1:0-4118 GCA_964594775.1 uncultured Spirochaetaceae bacterium | reverse complement strand
GACCATGCACTTGACTTCGCCGGGAGTGTTTAGCTCGTCGACGGGACATTCTTCGGGCCGCTTTCCCGACATAAATTCGATGATCTGGGCGAATTGATCTTCGGCGAATTCTCTGCCGAAGGAATCGCTGAGGGCCCTTACCGTCGTCTCGCTGAGATTGAGCCCGTATTCCCTCTCCAATAGTGCGGCGGCCTTTTTGCCGTATACCGGAGAAAGCTTGTTGTTCAGGTCCTCCTTCACGGGGCCGTAAAACTCAAGGGCCTCGGAGACGGACATACGGTGGATTTTCATACTGATGATCCGCAGTCCCGTTCGGCTGAACATGTCGATGATGGTCCCCGGTCTACTGCTTGCATGCTTCCAGTTGTCCGGTTTTATAATAACAAGGGTCTGTTCTATCTTCTCCGGATTATCATACTTCATGTTCTTGATAATCGTCGGCTCTCCTTTGATGAACTTCATGAAGATTTTCATGTTCATATTTGCCACTTTCTGGGTACGGGGAGTGAGTACCGCCGGCTCGAAGTATTGAAACTTCGGCGGGTCGTCGTCGGACATTATGAGATCGGCATAGGTATCCCGGATCGTCTCTCCGGTTACCGACTCTAAGCTTCGGTTTTCCTGATAGAGTGCCCCGGCGACATCGGAAAGCTTTCTCGTCGCGTTCTCTCCCCGAAAGAGGAGGAGAAGGACTCTATGCCTCCTGCTGGAGGGAGAAAAATTCCTGAGCACATAGGAGGCGAGAAGCTCCGCCGTGCTTTCCCTGGTGTATACATCGCTGCTTCTAATGAGCTCCGCATATTCCTCGGCAAATTCGAGGGTCGGCGCGAATAATTGTGCCCCCACCAATTCCAAATCGAGCCGCGAAAGCAGGCGGGAGATCACTCCGCCGGTTCTGCTCTTTGCAATGGTATAGGGAGTTACGAGAATGTAGGATAGTTCTTCAGCCATATAGTGCAACTCCTTTCTATTGTAGTATATTGAGTCTCTTGCCTTCCTCTTCCGCTACCGAGAGGAACCAGTCAAGATCTTCATTCTCATGTATCGCCATGTAGCTCGTGCGGAGAAGCGAGCGTTTCGGGGGAACGGCGGGACTAATAACCGGGTTCACGTATATTCCCCTTTCGAAAAGAGCTCTCCACAAGGCAAATGTCTTATCGTTGTCTCCCGTAATGAGAGGGACGATCGGCGTTTCGGCGTTTCCCACGTTGTACCCTATCTGCGTGAATCCTTCAACCATCTTCCGTCCGATTTCCTGAAGCCGGGCGACGCGCTCCGGCTCACTCTTGATGATCTCGAGGGCCGTCATTGCCGCGGCGATATTCGCCGGCGGCATCGAAGCACTGAAAATGAGGGACCTGGCGAAGTGCTTTATGTAATCTATCACGTGGCTTTCTCCGGCTACGAAACCGCCTATCGAGCCGAAAGACTTCGAGAAGGTACACATTATCACATCGGCATAATCGAAACTGCCGTAGTGCTCGCAGGTCCCCCTCCCCTTCGCTCCTACTACCCCGATCGCGTGGGCTTCATCGAGATAGAGTCCCGCACCATAGCGGTCGGCAATTTCCCGCATCTTCGGAAGGTTCACCAGATCTCCCTCCATGGAGAAGACCCCGTCGCTAACGATGAGTTTTCCCTCATCTTCCGGGATATCCTTCAAAATACTCTCCAGCTCCTCCATATTGTTGTGCTTAAAGCGATGGAGATTGATAGTCTTATGGAAACCGAAGGAGAGAAAAATCCCGTCCATAATCGATGCATGGTTGAGCTTGTCGGTGATGATGTGATCTCCCCTGCCGAGAAGTGCCGATATGGCCCCGAGGTTCGTCTGATAACCGGTGGTGAAGCAGAGGGCGGCCTCTTTCTCCACAAATTCTGCGAGTTTACTCTCGAGCTCCTCGTGAAGATCGAGAGTGCCGTTCATGAAACGAGAGCCGGAACAGGTGGTGCCGAATTTATCGACCGCCTTTCGGGCCGCCTCCTCCAGCCGCTCATCGGTAGCGAGGCCGAGGTAGTTGTTGCTTCCCGCCATCAGCATCTCCCGCCCTTCGATGTAGACCCTCGTGCCCTCCATCTTCTCTATCGGCTTGAAGTAGGGATAGACCCCCGCCTCTCTTGCCTCGGCGGCTTCCCTGAAGGCGAAACACTTATCAAAAATCTTCTTCTCTTTCTTCATTTTCGCCGCATCCTTTCTCTCTCTGAATTATCTATGCCCGTACTCTGCCGTACAATACCGTCGAGGATCGACCGCAGGAGGCCGGGCATGAATCTGTGCAGATAGTATACCAGTTTTCCCTGAAATCCGGGAATAATTATGAATTTCCCTCTGCGCAGTCCTCGCAGCAGCACCTTCGCCACCTCTTCCGCCTCCAGAGCCGGTGCGTTTGCCGAAATGGCCTTCGTCTCGGGAGGCTTTGTTTTCTCTTCCTCTTCCAGCTGCGCCGTCCTCGTGTCCGGCGGACAGAGCACCGAAACTCCTATGCCTTTAAGAGAAAGTTCGTTGCAAAGACTCTCTGAAAAACCGATGACGGCGAACTTTGAGGCGCTGTAGGCGGTATACCCGAAGGTCCCTACAAAGCCGGCGATGGAAGAAACAGTAACTATTCGGGAGCCCTTCTTCATATGGGGAAGAACTAGTTGGGTAACGTTCCAGATGCCGGCGACGTTTATTTCGAGGGTTTCGCGGAAACGTTCATACGGAATTTGTTCGAAGTAGTTCGGATAGGCGGTCCCGGCACAGTTGATCAAGAGATCCGGCGCGCCGCAGCGGTCGATCGCTTCGGGAAGAAGCCTCTCCACACTTTCTCTCTTCGCAATGTCCAAAGGAAGAACATGTAGGGCGGGGCCATCGGTTTTTTTTAGCTCTTCCAGCTCTTTTGCCGCCGATTCGAGCCTTTCCCGCCTTCTGGCGATGAGCAGCAATTCGATACCATAGGGGAGGAGGGCCTTCGCTATCGCAAAACCTATCCCGCTTGATCCTCCCGTGATGTACGCCCTCTTCCACGGCAGCTTACCCATGAAGTACCCTCAAATTCCGTATTCTGCAGCCAAGCCTATTGTCTATTTACCCCCCTGTCAATATGGGTGTTTCCGCCTGCAGAATTGCTGTTCCGCTTGTCTTTTTATCGGCTTTTCTTCCTCCGGCATACGGGAATCTGCGAAAGCTCAGAGAAAAAGGAGAAATCGGATCGCGTCCTAAGACGCCCCCCTTTTTTCAGTAAAATCGAAATCAAACCGCACCAATGCCTCCTAGTGGTTTCTATGAGAGATCCGCACCCGCAAGGTCTTGAAGAAGCCCCCAAGAACCCGCTCAACGTCCTTGCGGAGAGCCGGCTCAAAATACCCTACCTCTTTCCCTACCAGCACCTGGTAATCAGTAATACCTTGGAAGCGGCGGGCCTCTTGGGAGAGGATGCACGGGAACGGGCGCCGCGTCGGCAGATCGCCGTCCTGCCGACGGGTTCGGGCAAGAGTCTCTGCTATCTGCTTCCGGCAGTCTTGCTGCCGGGAGCGACGCTGGCGGTCTTTCCCCTGCGCTCCCTCATTGCCGACCAAAAACGGCGGGCCGAAGAGCAGGAAATCGCCTGTGAAGCCCTGATCGGCGGACAGAGCAGGGAGGAGCGGAGACGAATATGGCGGCGCATAGATTCAGGCGAGCTGCGGCTCATCCTCAGCAATCCCGAAATGCTGCTCAGTCCGGGAGTACTCGAACGTTTAGCGGCTCGGACGGAGGGCGGGCCCGGCATCTCTCATCTCGTTGTCGACGAGGCCCATACGATAAGCGAATGGGGAGACTCCTTTCGCCCCTCATACCTAGAGACGGGGAAAATAGCCGAAGCCCTTGACCCGGCCGTTCTCACCGCCTTTACCGCCACCGCCTCGCAGCGGATCTTGGATCGAATTATAGAGCTCCTCTTCGGGGGAACTCCGCCGGCTCTGGTCCGGGCAAATCCGGACCGCCCAAACATCACTTACAGCCTCATTCCCAGCATCTGCAAGGACCACGACCTGGTGAGACTCATCGCACCGGGACGGGACGAGAAAACGTGCTTCCCTATCCCGCGGCCGGCCATAATCTTTTGCCGATCCCGAAGCGGTGCAGAACTCACCGCAGC
>CAZQNO010000005.1:15582-75759 GCA_964594775.1 uncultured Spirochaetaceae bacterium | reverse complement strand
ACAGAAGCTTTTTCCGTTTCGCTTTGCATTGCCCCTGCGATTGTCTTAATATTGATGATGAGGGGTGAAAAATGGCCGAACGGATACTGATAAACCTCTACATTATTGGAAAAAACGGGAAATCTTCCCTCTGTGCCGACAGACTGCGCGATATTTTAGCGCGCAATTTTCCCGGCGGCTATGAGCTCGTTGTCATCGATCTCGCCGAGCAGCCTGAAAAGGCCGAAGAAGATAAAATCATGGTAGCTCCGACGGCCGTAAAAATCCTCCCCCCGCCGATGCAGAAAATAGTCGGTAGCCTGGAAAACGAAGAAAAGGTTCTGCAGGGGCTCGGGCTGCAGACAAAGGTATCGTAATGGATAATAACGAACAGGGCGTACAAAAACTGGCGACAGGTATTAACGGTCTCGATGCGATACTCGAAGGCGGAATTCCGGAGGCGAGGGTAATTACCGTTGTCGGTTCCGCCGGTGCGGGAAAAACGGTGCTGCTGAATGAATTTCTCTACCGGGGAATCACGAAGTACGATCAAAACGGGGTCTTCGTGAGCTTCGAAGAAATACCCGAGGACATAATCCGCAACGTGGCGGGTTTCGCTTGGGATTATCGGGCGCTGATTCGGGAGGGAAAACTCAGCTTTGTCGATCTCAGCCCGCAGTTGGAGAGTACGGTAGAAGTCTCCGAAGACTACGACCTCTCACCGATTATACTGAGAATCCGCCGGGCGGTGGAAAAGGTCAATGCAAAAAGAGTCGTCATCGACAGCCTCGCCTCTCTTTTCACCCGGTTGGAGAATGAGAGGGAAATCCGTTCCTTCATCTATCGGTTGTGCAGGAATTTAAAAGATATGGGAGTAAGCACCCTTATCAGCTCGGAATTCCCCGATTTAAGCGGCGATAGAATGGGCTCCAATGTCCAAGAGTACGTGAGCGACGGGGTGATACAGTTGCGGCTTCTGCCGGGAGAGCAGAAGTTGATGCGGACGATACTCGTCTCGAAGATGCGCGGGGTGGCTTACCGAAGCGGTTACGTACAGTTCGAGATTGGGCCGGAGGGGCTAGAGGTCTTTCCGAAAATCGCCGTTAAAAAGAATACTGCACAAACCGATTTCTCGGCCCGCCGCAAGACGGGTATTCTCGGACTCGATGAGGCCCTGGACGGAGGTATACCGCAGGGGCACATAGTGCTGATGTCGGGAAACACGGGCAGCGGTAAGACTCTCTCTTGTCTGCAGTTTATCGAGACCGGTTTGCGCCGGGGCGAAAAGGCGGTTTATGTAGCTCTTGAGGAGCCCTTGACACAGATCTTGAAAACGGCACTTGAACACGGATGGGACTTGGAGGCACGGAAAAAAAAGGGGGTTCTCCGTTTTGTAACCGGAGTCCTCATCGATTTGCAGCCGGATAGAATTCTCAGCGACATTGTTCGGGCGGTCGAGGAAATGGATGCGAAAAGAGTGGTAATAGATTCCATCTCCAGTATTATGTCCGCCTCGATGAATAGTGAAAGCGTTCGCCAGTTCCTTCTTCAGCTGGCGAACTATCTTAAATCGAAGGGCATCACCGCAATGCTTTCCTATCTCATGGCGGCGAATTTCGGTGCGGTCAAGGGTCAGCTCCTCAGCGGCCTGGAAACCAACTCTATGCGGCTCAGTTCGGTCGTCGACGGCATCGTTCTCATGCAATACGTGCAGCGGCAGCAGCGGGTGGAAAAACTGCTCACTGTTCTCAAGATGCGGGGAGGTAATCATAGCAGGGATATCTTCAAATATGAGATAGAGCGCGGCGGTCTTGTTCTCGGCAGCAAGTTCGATTCAAGGGATTGAGCACAGTGGGCGGGAAGCTGCGCTGCCTCCTCGGAAGTGTTCTTGTGGTTTTTCTCTTGTCGTGTGCGACGAAAATGCCTCCGACCGGACAAAGGGCCGCAGATGACTATGGGAGAACGGCAAAAGAGGCTGAGGAGCCTCATGGGGTGGATGCCGGCGGTCTCGTCCTTCGGATTGCTCCCTGGAGGGGAAATAAAAGAGCCGCCCTTTCTCTCACCTTCGATGACGGGACTTTAGACCAGTATCTCGTAGTCTATCCCGTCCTAGAACGGTATAAGATGAGCGCGACCTTTTTTCTCATCACCGGACCCCGGGGAACGGGAGTCTGGCGTGACAACGGCACCGACCGCCGCCTTTTCAGCTGGGACAACGCGCGCGAGATGGCGCGGGCGGGGCACGAAATCGCCAGCCACGGAGTCAACCACGCGGATATGCGCCTCTTGATAAGCGATGAGGAAAACGGCCTGCGAAACGCCGAGCGGGAGCTGCGCGCTTCCTGGGAAACGATACAACGGCAGATACCGTTTCTCGCTCCGGGAATGACCTTCAGCTGGCCGTTCTGGCGCAGCAACGATACCCTCCACGACATCGCCGAACGGTACTACATCGGTGCGCGCTCGGGAGGGGGCACTATCGGCGGCTATGAGATTTATCGCTACGACGAGCCGGGAACAACTTCGATTAACTACTTTTGTATACACTCAATGACGGTGAGGGAAAAATACTGGGGCGAAGAGATGAAAATCCTCTGTGAAAAGAGCCTTAAAGAGGGCGGATGGCTCCTTACGGGTTTACACGGGGTGGATAACGGACTGATTCCGCGTGAGGCCTTGGGATGGGAACCCATATCTCTTGCCCGTTTCGAGGAAGCCCTCGACTATATTCGAGAAAAGGATTTTTGGATTGCCCCTTTTGGAGAGGTCCTTCGCTATGTGCGTGAGCGCAATGCCGCCGAAATCCGAATTCACGAATTTATTATAGAAGAGGGAAGGGAAGGCGTGCGTTTTTCCGTGGCAGACGGCTTGGATGATAAAATCTACCATGTACCCTTGACCGTAATCGCGGAGTTTCCCGGCCAATGGAAGGAAATACGGATACTCACGGCGGACAAGCAGCCGATAGAGATGCCGGTGAGAGAGGGCCGGGTGAGTTTTGATATACTGCCGGACGGAAAACCGTATTTAGTGGAAAGGAGGAGATGAAAAGGGGCCGGCACTCGGTCAATCGTTCTTCGATTCTAGCCGCTCCATCGCCCAGAGGGTGTACTTGCGTATCCGTTTCTCCGGATCGCTCTTCAGCTGCTCGAGTATTTCGCTGCCGCTTTTGGTGTTCAGCCGTTCGAGGGCCTTGGTAACCATGACCCGTACATCATCGTCCGGATCTCGCGAAGCGAGAACTATACCCCGAAAGGCGGCGAGAGTGCCCAGCCGCGAAAGAATTTCGGCGGCTTCCCGGCGAACGGCCGGATCGCGGTGATTGAGCCTTCGGATGGTCGCTTCGATGTAGCCCGTTTCTTCGAGAACAAAGGTAATGTGGGGGGTCAGAGAGGCGATGTCCTCTCTCAAGACTTCCAGAAGAGGCGCTTCGGCGCTTTCACCCATCCGCCGGAAGGCCTCGGATATGGCCTCTCGCAGTTGCAGCTCGGCGTCTTTTAGCTGTCCGATAAGGGTCTGCACGAGCTTCTTTTGACTCTTTTTCGCGAGGGCGTCGAGGACCTCTTCGCGCAGTTCATCCGGCCGATTTTTTAGTTGATCGACCAGGACATCGACGGATTTTGATTCTTCCGATTCGGAAAGTCCTTCGATTGCGGCGATTTTTACCGATTCGACCTCGTTGTCATCTTTCAGAATAGCGAAAAGGGAATCCACGATGGCCGATGTTCCCTTTGCGCCGAGGGCCCGGGCGGCTTCGATCCGCACCCGTTCCACCGGGTCTCTCAGCAGATCGAGGGAAGCCTTTATCGACCGCTGGTCTCCATATTCCAGCAGTGCCCATACGGAAGCGCGTCTTACCTCCGGGTCCGGATCTCCCACTGCTTCACGAATAGGGGCGAGAAAATCTTTCACCTCCGTCGCCGGCACGGCGGAGATCAAAGCCGCCTTTACCTTGCCGTCGCTCTTTGCGAGGAGATCGAGAACCCGTTCCCGAAAGAGCTTATTATCATAGTCCTTCAAGTGTACGGAGAAGTCTCTGGCCTCCTCGAAGGGCAAAACCGGCATCTGCTCGAGGAGAAACTGCATGCAGTAGGAAAGTTTGAGCGAGCCGAGAAGAAGAAGAGCAAAGATCCGCACGGAGTGCGCAAAGGCATCGCGTTCGGATTTGAGGATGGTGAACAGCTCATCGAGGTAGTAGGCGGCTTCGATTTTGAGAAACGCAGCGTGCAGTTCGTCGTGAAGGGTGAATTGAGGGTCCTTCAATAAAGCGAGGAGTATAGGCGCGGTGATAAATGGATAGGAGGCGGTGATACCTTCTAAAAGAATGCGTGCATCTTCCTCTTTATAGCGACGAGAGGACAGTTCATCGATTAAAAGAGAGACTGCGTTTTGAGAACCGCGGCTTTTTATGCATTTTACCGTGAGCTCGAATAGACGCCGTTCATCGGGCATATCCGGTTTGCGTGAGAAAACCGTTTTTGCGAGAGTCTCGATGAGAGAAACATCGCCGTAGGAGTTGAGGATTTCTGCGGCGATGCTGAGGCTCGCAGGATTGTCCGTAGTCTGCAGTTTGTCGAGGAAAGCGTCGCAGTGAACTTCCACCGAAAGCTTAAGGAGCTTCGAGTTGTGTTTCCATCGCTGCCGGTCTTCAAAATCCACATCGAGAAAGAGTTTTTCTAAGGCCGCCGTTTTTTCTAAAAATTGACAAGCGGCAAAGCGGAGTTCTAAGTTCTTCTCTTCGATAAACTTGACTGCCCGCGAAACATCTTCGGTAGACCGGGGATCGTACTGTTCTATGATGTGGATCGTCTGCTCCGGTGAAAGGCTGGAGTAGTCCACTTCGTATCTGTCGAGAAAGTCTTGAAAGATGCGCTTTTTCGCACTTTTTCGTACCTCGAAGGCGGGATCGTCGCTGAGAAATTCGAGTAGTTGAGGATAGATGTCGTGTTCTTCAAAACGGTATTCTTCGATGAGGGTTCGGCGAATGAGGGTGTGGGGGTCCTTGAACATATCGAGGACCGCTCTTTTCGAGCGCTCTTGCTCATCGTGCAAGAGGATTTTAACGGCAAGATACCGGGCCGGCCATTCGGGATCGCCGGTAAGTTCGCGTATTCTTTCGATTTGATCGGCGAAGAGCTCTTTCGCTTTTTGCCCGTCGAAGGATTCTCCGCGGCCGGAGAGGGCGATGTGGCGGTAGACGAAGGTATCGCCGCTTTCGGAAATCCAGCGGAGGAGCTCAGTCGCAACACGCCGGCGTTCAAGAGCGCAAAGAAATATCGTGAAGGCGGTCCTTTCGGGGAGGGTCTCTAAGGCGTTTTTCACTAAACTCAAGGAGGGCCGTTTTCTCAGGCGGGTGAGAACGAAATCTAAGGCGGTTTCGTCGGTAGTTGCCCGTTTCAGCTCGGCCATGAAGCGGCTTCTCGAGATAAGCAGCACAATCGCCGGCACGATTGCTAGAAAGACGACCGCGGCCGCGATAAGATATCCCTGCGGAATCTCGTTAAAATAGCCGATAATATCTTCCGTTTTCATTTTTTCTCCTTTTTATCCCCTCTGCGGTAAAGTACTCAGCTCACCTGCTTGAGAACGCTGAAAATGTGCAGCGGTTTTTCCTTGCCCTTTACCTTCACCGGCTCGAGCTCCTTCAACTTGAAGCGCTTACCGAGATACTCTCTGGTGTGTTCGGTAATGATTACCTCTCCGCCCTTCGCGACAGCTTCGAGACGGGCGGCAACGTTTACCGTGTCGCCGATGACCGAGTAGTCCATCCTGCGCTCGCTGCCGAGGTTGCCCGCTACCAGCGGACCGGTGTGCATACCGATACCGACCGCTAAGTGGGATGCTTCTCCCTTGAAGAAGGTCCGTTCCTTCGACCGGATGAGGTCCTGAATTTCCACTGCGCATTGGACTCCGGCAATGGCATCTTCTTCGATAGAATTGAGAGGAACGCCCCATGCGGCCATTATGGCGTCTCCAATGAACTTGTCGATGTAGCCCTTGTGTCGGATAATTATCTCCACCGCCTGGCTGAAATATTCGTTTAAAACTTCGATGATGTACTCCGGTTCCTTTGTTTCGGAGAAGCTGGTGTAGCCCCGTATGTCGGCAAAGAAGAGGGTGGCGGTCTTCTTGTCGCCCCCCGGTTTCACCAGTTCCGGTTTCTCGGTCAGCTGTTGGACTAATTCGGTAGAGAGGTAGCGGCTGAACATATTCTTGATCGCCCTCCGTTCTTCCACCACCGATTTCATTTCCGCCTGCAGCCGCCGTTCCCTGCTCTCATCGGTAAAGAGCAGGGTGAGCCCCTCCTTCTTTCCCCGTTTTCCTCTAAGGGGGGAGATGTTGAGGGAAAAGTCGATGTCCTCCGCCTTCTCTTCGTCGAACCCTTTAATGCCCCGTATGATTCCCTGTAAGCCGAGCCGCTCCTTTCCGTCCTTTTCGGCCTCCGCGATGGTCCGAAGGATCACCTTGCCGAAGTGCGTGGAAAAGCATTTTTCGAAGTTTTTCCCGCGGAACTCCTCTGAAAGTCCCAGCCGCTCGAGGGCGGCCCTGTTGAAATAGTGGATATTTCCGTCCTCGTCGGTGGTAATGAGGAGGTTGGTCATCGAGGAAAAGATGTTCTCCTGGTAACGCTCCAACTCTTCGACATATTTGAGTTGCCGCTGGAGTTCTCGATAGAGATTGGCACTGTGGAGCGTTCCCGCGGCAAGGCTGCTGAGGGAGTCGAGAAAGAGAAAACGATCCCGCTGATAATAGCCGGGTTTTATCGCGTTGAGAAAGAGAATCGCAATCTTTCCGGTAAGTGAAAAGAGCGGGAGAACAATGGCGCTGTGCATCTGAGGATTGAGCAATGCATCGGAAAAGAAGGGTCTGTCTGTATCGTGCAGAATCAGGGTCTCTCCGCAATCTTCAATAAAGTCGACGGTTTCGCTCTTTCGGGATATTGTCTGTGGTGATTGGTAGGGGCCCCGCTGATAGACACATCTGAGGGTATCGGAAGGATTTTCCGGGTCAGAATAGGCGTAGAGTACCGCCAGATTCGATCGAGTGATGTCGATCGACTGTTCGACGAGGATGGAAATCTGAGAGTTGTAGCGCATCTCTCCCGTGAGTTGAGAACTGGCCCTGACTAGTTCGCTGAATACACCGGTATCGGACATACGCATATTTTACTCTTTTCGAGCGGAAAAATCAGGTGTTTTTATGAAAAAATGCTTTGTGAATCGGGAAAGTCGTGCAATACTACTGTTGTGGTGTTCAGAACAGCTGAATACCATAGTTTCTGAACTTTCGTAGGGAGCTGAGGTATATGAAGAAGAAACTGATTATTAATGGACTTATCGTTACGAAGGATAATGAGAACAGGATCTTTCGAAACGGGCTTGTCTATATCGAAGATACTATCATTAAGGCTATCGGGCCGGCCTCTGAATTGAACATAGATTCCTATAAAGAAGATGCGGAGATAATTGACGCGTCGGGGAAGATTGTCGCACCGGGTTTTATCAGTCTTCACAGCCATCTCTACAGCGCCGTTGTCCGCAGTATTCCCTTTTCCGGCTTTGACGATTCGGACTTTTCCTTCATTTCTTGGATGGAACGGTTCTGGTATCCAATGCTGGAAGATAGGGTAACACAGAGACAGATGTATATCGGTTCACTGGCGAACATGCTGGGAAATATCAGAAGCGGAATTACTACGACAACCGATACGGCTGAGGGATCATACGCTATACCGGGAGCACTTGACCATGTGCTGCAGGCAGCCGAAGAGTCGGGAATGCGCTGCGTCCTCTCTTTCGAGACAACGGGAAGAATAAGTCCGGAAAATCAGGCCTTGGGGCTGCAGGAAAATCTCAATTTTATCGAGAAATTGAATCCGAAAAAGGGGAGAATTACCGGACGCATCGGTATTCATACCACCTTCTCCTGTCCCACCGAACTGCTTGTCGAAGCGAGAAAGAAGTCCGATGAATTGAAGTGCGGCATAATGATGCATATGGCCGACGATCGATGGCATAACTACGACGCTATGAGAAAATATGGAAAGAGACCCACGAGATATTTGGAAGACATCGGTTTTCTCGGACCCGACGTGCTTCTCTTCCATTGCGCCTATATGGATGTGTGGAGAGATCCGGAAATCTTCAAACGCTACGAGGTGAAGATAGCACATAATGCAGAGTCGAACGCCATTTTCGGTTTTTGGCCGGACATGATGCCCTTCATCAAGGAAGGCGTCTGCGTGGGGCTGGGAACGGACGGACAGACACATTCGATGTTCGAAATAATGCGCACATCTCAGATGATACATAGATTGAAGTATGAAGACCTCGAACTGATGCAGGACGCCGATGTGCTGGAAATGGCGACTCTTCGCGGCGCTCAAGCCCTTCTCAAGGAGAAAGAACTCGGTTCCCTGGAAGAAGGGAAAAAAGCCGATCTTATCATGCTGAAGGACAGGAGCGCCGTTCCCGTATTCGAAGAGAATGTGGAGAACTATATCGTGAGTACCTGCGAGCGTTCGGATGTCGATACGGTAATGATTGACGGAGAAGTCCGGCTAAGAGATGGTGAATTCGTATCGCTTGACGAAGCGAAGGTCTACGAAGAGTCGAAAAAAGAGGCGATAGACCTATGGAAGAGGAACGGTTGGCCGTTACCTTAAAGGCATAGGTTAAATTATTCTCGTACCGCTGCTGTTGCACAGAGCGGGAAAATGGAGGGACGCTATGAAAAAGAGTTTGAGAGTCGTAGGCTTGGTTATTCTCATGAGTCTTCTTGCCTTCACGGTGTGGGCCGGAGGAGCACAGGATGCAGAGGAAACCAAGGGGCAGGAAAAGGAAGAGAAGATGGTAATGGCGATGGTGACCAACCAGTCCGGTCTCGGTGACCAGTCATTCAACGACGCTGCGTGGGAAGGACTCGGGGATGCGGTAGAAAAATACGGCGTCGAGAGAAAGGTCCTGGAAGCTCGTGAACAGGCCCAGTATGTACCCAATCTCAGCACCTTGGCCGAACAGAAGGCCGACCTTATCGTCGGTGTCGGTTTCATGATTAAGGATGCCGTGGCCGAAACCGCAGAGATGTTTCCCGATGTGAACTTCGGCATCGTGGATGCACAGGTGGATCTGCCGAATGTAGCGAGCATCAAATTCAAAGAGAACGAAGGCGCCTTCTTGGTGGGTGCTATTGCCGCAAAAGTTTCGAAGACCGGGAAAATCGGCTACGTCGGCGGTATGTCGACTCCGGTTACCAATAAAATGGAGGCCGGATATCGAGCAGGCGCGAAAACCGCCGACCCGGATATTGAGATCTTTGTCTCCTACGCCGGAAGTTTTGCCGACCCCGCAAAGGGTGAAGAGATGGCGATTCCCCAATACGATCAGGGTGCCGATGTAATTTTTCAGGTGGCCGGACAAACGGGCCTCGGCGTCATAAACGCGGCGAAGAAAAAGGACCAGTATGTAATCGGAATAGACAGGGACCAGAACTATCTGGCTCCGGAAAATGTACTCACCTCCATGATAAAACGGGTCGATATCGCCGTATCGAATGCCTGCGGCATGGTGGTCGACGGGACTTTCGAGGGGGATGTCTATTCCTATGGAATTAAGGAAGGCGCCATCGACTATGCCACAACGGGCGATCTCATCCCGCAGGAGGTGATCGGCTTTGCCGAAATGCTCAAGGAAAAGATCCTTTCCGGTGAGATTAATCCGCCGTCGACATACGAAGAATTAGACGCCTTTACACCACCGAAGTTGTAATAGTTTCGATCGCGGACCGGCGGCTGCAAAGCGCCGGTCCGCTTTTATGAGGCGAGTTCTCTATGGCAGCAATAATTAGAATGGAACATATGGTAAAGAGCTTCCCCGGCGTTCTTGCAAATGACGATGTGTCTATAGAAATCGAAGAGGGAGAAATTCATTGTCTCTTAGGAGAGAACGGAGCGGGAAAATCCACCCTCATGAATATTCTCTACGGACTCTACAGTCATGATGCCGGTGATATCTCTATCCGCGGAGAGCGGATAGAGATCCTAGAACCCGGTGATGCTATTACAAACGGCATAGGAATGGTGCATCAGCACTTCATGCTTATTCCCGTGTTTACCGTGTTAGAAAATCTCATTCTTGGTACCGAGCCGGTAAAGGGACTGAAGATAGACCGGGTGAGGGCGGAACGCGAACTGTCGGAACTCTCAAAAAACTACGGTATGGAGATGAATCTCCATGCGTATGTGCGGGACATATCGGTCGGGATGCAGCAAAGATTGGAAATCTTAAAGCTCCTCTACAGGGGGGCGGACATTATGATTTTCGATGAACCGACGGCGATACTTACCCCCCAGGAAATTACGGAACTCTATAAAATTATGGAATTTCTGCGTAAGAGCGGGAAAACCATTATTTTCATTACGCACAAACTGAAAGAGGTAATGGAAATTTCCGATAGGGTAACGGTACTGAGGGACGGCAGGGTCATTGAGGTGGTTGAAACGAAGGATACCACTACAAGGGAACTCGCACGGCTCATGGTCGGCAGAGAGGTCCTCTTTTCGACCGAAAGGCCGGAAGTGACACCCGGCAAAGAGATCCTGAGGGTAGAGGACCTTCATGCCACTACCACGCGGGGGCAGGCGGCCCTTAACGGTTTGAGTTTTTCCGTGCGAGAGGGAGAGATCGTCGGTATCGCCGGTATCGATGGAAACGGCCAGACGGAGCTCGTCGAGGTCCTCACGGGAATCAGGAAGACGGAAGCGGGGAAAATTTTTCTCGACGGCGAGGATATGACTCACAAAAGTACGAGACATTTTCTCGAGGCCGGGACCGCACACATTCCGGAAGACAGACTCCTGAGGGGACTGGTTCTCGATTTTCCCCTCTATGAAAACATGCTCCTCGGTTTTGAAGATAAGAAACCGTTCGCCAAAGGGATCTTTATCGATTTCGACAAGGTGAAGGAGTGGTCGAAAGGTTTGGTGAAAGCCTTCGATGTAAGAACCGCGGGTGTCGAAAACTTGGCCTCGACTCTTTCGGGCGGTAATCAGCAGAAAGCGGTTCTCGCGCGAGAGTTTGCAAGAAAACCGAAAATTCTCATCGCCTCACAGCCGACAAGAGGACTGGATGTAGGGGCAATCGAGTTTATCCATGAGCAGATCATGGAGGCGAGAACCGAAGGTAAAGCGGTGCTTCTCGTTTCTCTCGAACTAACTGAAATAATGAACCTGAGTGATCGAATCCTCGTTATCTACGAAGGAAGGATAGTTGCCGAGTTTTCGGCAGGCCAGGCAGATGAAACGGACATCGGTTTCATGATGGCTGGAGGGGGAGGAGCACGCGTATGATAGTTAATCCGCTCTATCGGTTTTTTATTGAAAAGGAATTCGTCTTCGCCTTTGTAAAGGCGCTTCTGGCGGTATTCTTTGCGCTTGTTATCGTCTTCTTTATTCTCCTTGCAACGGGGTATCAGCCCTTCCCCGTATACGGCGCGATGTTACAGGGTGCCTTCGGGAGCAAGAGGTGCATCGGAGAGAGTTTGGTGTCAACCATTCCTCTCCTTTTCGGCGGACTGGGTTTTGCCATTGCCTACCGCTGCGGTCTCTTCAATATCGGCCTAGAGGGTCAGATTACCATGGGAGGGATTGCCGCTGCGTTTTTCGGTTTCGCCCTTCCGGAAATGCCGGTCATTCTTCACGTGAGTATCTGCGTTCTTGCCGGTGCCTTAGCCGGTGCCGCGTGGGGCTTCATTCCGGGATATCTAAAAGCGCGATTCGGCATACACGAGGTTATCGGGGTAATAATGCTCAACCACATCGCCTTCAAGATCGCCGCCTACTTAGTGTCGATGCAGGGCCCGATGAAAGATACTCTCGATGATATGCCGGCATCACCCGTTATTCAGGATAGTGCAAAGATAGCGCGGATAATGCGGGGTTCTCGTATCCATTGGGGCATCGTACTGGCCGTGCTGACGGCATTTATTATTTGGGTCCTCCTGTTCAAAACCCGCCTGGGATTTAAAATACGAGCGGTAGGAAAAAACCGGTATGCCGCCGAAACAATGGGAATAGGAATAAAGAAACACATTGTGCTCACCCTGTCGATAAGCGGTGCCCTCGGCGGGCTTGCCGGTGCAGTGGAAATACTCGGCGTGCACTACAGGCTTTTTGCCGCCTTTTCTCCCGGTTACGGATTCGATGCCATTGCGGTAGCCCTCTTGGGGATGGTGCATCCGATTGGAATAATCGCCTCCTCGTTTCTGTTCGGCGTGCTGAGGAGCGGATCGGTGTTCATGCAGGCGCTCTACGGGGTGAACAAGGACATGGTCTCGGTGATAACCGGAATAATAGTTCTCTTCATGGGTATGAGCGTACCGATAGGGATCCTGATTAAAGACAGCATTAAGAGGAAGAGCCATGGAACTGTTCACTAAACTCTTCAGCCTTGCCGTTTTTGCCTCGACCCTCCGGATTGCCACTCCGATAATTCTCGCTTCGATGGGCGGGATAATGTCTGAAAGGTCGGGGGTCATCAACATAGGATTGGAAGGGATGATGCTGATGGGCGCCTTTACCGCGGTTGTCGGCTCATACTTCTTGGGACCATTGCCCGGTCTTTTTCTGGGAATTCTAGCCGGCGGCCTAATGGGCTTGCTGCATGCCTTCATGAGTGTGACGATCGGCGCGAACCAGATTATCAGCGCCACGGCGATAAACATCATGGCGGTGGGGTTTCCGAACATTCTCATTCCGGTAATATGGCCGGGTCACTTCGGCATTTCGCCAACCGTTGAAGTGATAGATGAAGTGAGTATACCCGTTGTCTCGTCGATACCGATACTCGGTCCAATCATCGGGAGACAGAACCCCATAGTCTATGTGGCCCTGGCTTTGGTATTCATCATCCATTTCATGCTCTTTCGCACGAGACTCGGTTTGAGAATACGATCGGTAGGCGAGCATCCGCGGGCCGCCGATACCCTGGGGATCAACGTTTTCAAAATGCGCTATATCGCCGTTACCTCCAGCGGAATGCTTGCCGGCCTTGGAGGCGCATTTCTCTCCATCTGCTATCAATCCCAGTTTTCTTCGGCAATGACTGCCGGAAGGGGCTTTATCGGTCTTGCCGCCATGATCTTCGGCAGATGGTCTCCAAAGGGTGCTCTTCTCGCCTGCCTGCTCTTCGGTTTTGCCGACGCCTTTCAGGCCGGCGCTCAGGCCGCAGGAGTCCCCCTGCCTCCCGAGCTCATGCTGGCCTTCCCCTATGTTTTGACGCTCATTGCCCTCGTCGGTCTTTTCGGTAAAACGGCGCTGAGCCCTGCGGCCAACGGGAAACACTACAGAAAAGGATAATGCGCATGTTTGATATTCTTATTCACAACAGCACGGTCATTACCCTGAACGAAAAGAGGGAAATCATTTCCGGCTGTTCGATCGGCATTAAGCAAGGGCGGATAGAGGCCGTCGGTCCGAAAATTGCCGGAGAGGCACGAGAGATAATCGACGGCAGCGATTCGTATGTTTTGCCTGGCTTGATAAACTGTCATACTCACGTATATCAGGCACTGATCGAAGGTGTCGGCTACGATATGCACTTCAATCCCTGGAACATGCGCTACCTCATCCCGATCATTTCCCATATGAAGCCGCGGCATGCCCGTGCCTGCAGCGAACTGGCCGCACTCGAAATGATTCGCAGCGGCACCACATCGTTTTCCGACCACTGGTATCTGCATACCGATTTCAACAACATAGAAGAGGTCGCCGAAGGGTTTACCAGGTCCGGATTGAGAAATCAACTAGTCTTCGGTTTTCTCAACGAGAGCTTTGCCGGACGGACACATACCGAGGGAAGTTCGAATGACGTGCTCAAGGAAGAAGATGAGCTCCTCGACAGAGCCGCCGCATTTGCCGCAGACCGGCACAAGAAGGGACTGACCACCGTGGGGTTTGGTCCGGGGTCCACCGAAGATGTGAAAACCGGGCTCTTCGTAAAAATAATCGAACTGGGGAAAAAATTAGATGTGCATCTGGTAACGCATATTGCCGGCTGGGTCGAGATAGTTTCGCGGTCTTTGGAAAAATTCAAAATGCGGGACTTCGAGTACGCGCATTCTCTGGGTTTTGCCGGAGAAAAATCTATTGCGATACACGGAGTCTGGTTGTCGGACTATGAGATAGAGCTTGCCGCCGCAACGGGGACCGCAGTTGCCCATAATCCGGTGGCTAACATGCATTTGGGGTATGGGATTGCTCCGATACCCCAAATGCTTAAGGCGGGAGTAAAGGTAGGACTCGGCACCGATGGCGCGGCAAGCTATACCTACGACATGCTGGAAGTCGCGAAAACCGCGGCAATGCTGCAAAAGGCGCGTAAGATGGATGCCGAAGCCCTCACCGCCGAGAACAGCCTCGAATTGGCCACCATCGGGGGCGCGAGAGTCCTCGGACTGGATAAGATTGTAGGCTCGATCGAGACCGGTAAGCGAGCCGATCTTATCATAATCGCCGCAAACAAGCCGCACCTTATGAAAGGCGGAAGGGCGGTCCCGAGCCTTGTCTACAGTGCCCGTTCCTCCGATGTAACTACTTCAATTGTCGATGGAAAACTACTCATGAAGGACGGTGTGGTTCTTAGCATGGATGAATCGGAAGTCATCAACAGAGCGCAAAGTGTGCGTGAGGAACTCTTTTCTCTCGGCGGTGAGGTGACAAAAGAGCTGCTTGAAGCGCCATGGCCGAAACGGGGAGCCTCCTGGAGGGCAGTGAATGGCTAGATTTCATAGACTGCTTCGGATAGATCTTGAAAAGAAAAGCCACCGGATCGAAACAATTCCACCGGAGTATGAACGGCTGTTTATTGGGGGAAAAGGGCTCGCTACGGCATATTTGGTGAAGGAGCTTAAAGCCGGCATAGATCCGCTTGGACCGGAAAACCGCTGTTACATTTCCGCCGGTCCTCTGACGGGGACTATTGCTCCGGCATCGGCGCGCTTCGAATTCGTTACAAAATCCCCCCTTACCGGAATATATCTCTCCTGCAATTCGGGAGGTCATTTCGGGGCCGAAATTAAGGCCTGCGGTTACGATCTTTTAATTATCGAGGGAGTTTCTGCCCGGCCGTCCATTCTTTACATCCATGACGGGAATGTGGATTTCTTCGACGCGGAAGAAATTTGGGGATTGGAGACCTACGAGACGGAAAAGAAGGTGAGAGAGCTCGTAGATGAGGTCGAGGCGAGGGTCATTTCCATCGGACCGGCGGGAGAGAATCTCGTGCGCTATGCCTGTCTTTCCAACGACTTCTCGAGGAACGCGGCGAGAGGCGGAAGCGGAGCGGTCTTCGGCTCAAAGAAATTGAAGGCCATAGCGGTAAGGGGCACTGGTGATATTCCGCTTGCCGACCTTGCGACAATGCGGCGGACTACGGCAAAAGCGAAAGAGATTATTTTCAACAATCCCTGGGTTCCCGGGCAGCGACGGTACGGTACGGCCCGATCGGTCAGGGTAGTAAACTCCAGCGGCTTTCTTCCGGTAGAAAATTTTACCAAGGGATATCTTGAGTCGGTCGAAGACTTTGCAGAGACGAGCTTCGAAGAGCGGGTGGAAAAGGTTCTCTCCTGCGGTGAGTGTCCCGTTGCCTGCGCTAAGGGATATGGAAAGGGAAAGTATAAGATGGAAGGACCGGAATATGAGACGATCGGTCTATTCGGTCCTAATCTCGGCATTCATGATCCCGATGATATCGCCCGCTTAAACTATCTCTGTAATCAGTACGGCATGGATACCATAAGCGCCGGCGCACTGATCGGCGGTCTGTTGGAGAGTGAACTCTTCGCGGATGCCGGTAATGAAAAAAAGAGAGCGGAGATAGTCGCCGATCTCTTGGGAAAAATCAGCCGGCGCGAAGGGGTGGGTGATATCTGCGCCGACGGCGCTCTTCGGGTAAATGAAGAGTTCTCAACGGGGTATCAGATGCCCCAGGTGAAAGGAATGGGAATTCCTGCATACGATCCGCGCGTGAGTTACGGTACTTCCCTCGTCTATATGACCGCCGACAGAGGCGCTTGTCATCTCTGCGCATGGCCGGTGGGCAGAGAACTTGGAGGAATGTGGAAGGAGGAGGACATCGACGGGCGTGTACAATTTGTGAAGAACCAGCAGGAGGAGAAGGCTGCCGAGGAGAGTCTTACCGTCTGTCAATTCGTATATGGTATCGGTCTTTTAGATCCGATACTCGCCGAACTGCTGGAAGTATCCACCGGTGAAGAGTGGAGCCTTGAAACAATGAAGGAGGCCGGCGAACGCTGCTGGACCCTTTCACGGTATTTCAACTGCCGTGAAGGAATTTCCCGTAAGGACGACTATCTTCCGGAAAAATTTTCCGCCGAAGGCATTGAGGCTGGACCGATAAAGGGAAAAGTGATGAGCCGCGAAGATCAAGATTACCTGCTCGAACGCTACTATCGGCTTAGGCAGTGGAACGAAGACGGCGTACCCGAACAGGCGCTTTTCGAACGACTCGGACTGGAGGAATGGTTCGTTGGCTAACTATCTATTTGTAAAGAGCGAGTTGTGCACCGGTTGCAGGACCTGCGAGTCGGTCTGTTCGATGACCAACGAGAGGATTTTGAACAAGGCAAAGAGCAGGATTCGCATACTTCGAACAGATGTCTTGACATTGTCGCAACGGGTTTGTGACCAGTGCGAACCGCGCCCCTGTAGCACCGTCTGTCCCGAAGGAGCAGTCTACGAAAAAGACTCACAGGTGCGGGTTGATCGTGAGAAGTGCAGCGGCTGTGGAGAGTGCGTGAAAGTATGTGACAAACTGTTTCTCTCGCCGGAGGGATCAAAGGCCTTGATGTGCAATCAATGCGGTGCCTGCATACGCTTTTGTCCTGAAGGAGCTTTAGAGATGAGGGAAAACGCATGCTGAAAACCGACTTTTTGGGGTATACCCTGCGCAGCCCGTTGATGCTCACCGAGGGGCCGATCTCGGGCACAGAAGAAACGATACGAAGGGCGGCGGAAAAGGATATAGGGCTCATTTTTACCAAGGGTATCCGATTACAGCCGGTTAAGTCGCCGGTCCCGTACATGAACGTACATCGCGGAAGCTTGATGAATGCCGATTGGTCTTGTATCGGCATAGACGAGTGGGAGAAAATTATTGCCCGGCTTGATATTTCCGTCCCCTTAGTTACCAGCATCGCCAAAAATTATGTGAAGCCGCAAACCGCGGTGCAAATGGCCGAACGCATGGTGAAGGCCGGTTCTAAGCTTGTCTCCTTCGTAGACTACGATCCGGTCCAGCTCATTGCCACTGTCCGTTTAGCACGTGCAAAGTTGAAGGTGCCCATAATAGTAAAACTTCCACCCTTTCTTCCGAATTTAGCGCAACACCTCAAAGAGTTAAAAAAAGCGGGAATCGATGCTATTGCTGCTATGGATTCTATAGGTCCGGGACTGTCCATAGACATAGAAAGCGGAGAACCTTCTCTCGGAAGCATCGACGGCAGCGGCTACGTGTCGGGGAAGGCAATTCTTCCCTTTACCTTGAAGTATATCTACGAAATTTCCCGCACCGTGGACGTTCCCGTCGTCGGCGTGGGGGGAGTCACCGATACCGAATCGGCTATCCAAATGCTTATGGCCGGTGCGACCGGTGTAGGTATGGTTACGGCCCCGATCTTACAGGGCTTAGAGGTGTTTTCCAAAATCGAGAAAGGAATAGTTGCGTACCTCAAGAAACAGAATATGCAAAGCGTCGATGAGGTGAGGTGGAAAACGAAGAAATTCAATGCTGCTAAAACGGTTTCCAACGACTTTAGCGCGGAGATACTCACGGATATCTGTATCGACTGTGGAGCCTGTAGAAAAGTATGTTATAGTAATGCGATTTTGTACGACGGGAGTATGCACCACGTCAATGAAAAAACATGTGTCGGTTGCGGGCTCTGTGCGGGGGTTTGTCCCGTACGCGCGGTGCGCTACAACTAAGGACCGAAGGGATTTTACTATGATAGAAAGATTAGAAACATTAACGGTGGCCGACGCCATCGTTGAAAAGATTCTCGGCTACATTTCTTCCGGTGAGTTCCAATGGGGGCAGCGGCTGCCTTCCCAGAGAGAGCTTGCGAAAAAGATGAATGTGGGCGTCTCATCGGTGCGCGAGGCTCTTCAAGTTCTACAGGCGATGGGATACGCGGAGATGAGAAGGGGTCAGGGGACTTATATTACCGAGAATCCGTCGGTTCCGCTCTCAAAGACCATGGCAAGAACCCTCTATCAAGATACCGGCGTCGCAAACCTCATGGAGTTGAGAGAGGTCTTAGATGTAGGACTTGCCGTTCTTTCGGCGAAAAAGGCGTCCGATGAAGATTCAAAAACGATGCAGAAGCATATCGATGACTTAAAGGCCTCCATTGGGAAAGACCCTGCAAAGGCGGTGGATAGTGACCTGAATTTTCATCTCGCAATGGCCGAGAGTGTAAAAAATCCTCTTTTGGCACAATTCGCTATGGCCCTCAGAGATTCTTATGAGAAGTTTCTAGAGGAGGTTTCCCATACCCGCAGAGGAGTCGATCTGCATTCTCATGTGGTGGAAGCTATAAGAAATCATGATCCACTGGGTGCCAGAGATGCAATGATCGAACTCCTCAAACATACCAGGGAAATTTACCTCAAGGAGCACTTCAAGAAAGAAAAAGAGGAAGGGAAATAATGGGCCCTGGAAAAGAGGTCAAGAAGCTCATTTCTATTCCCAGCATTACGGGAAATGAGAAAGAAATCGCACAGTATCTTAAGAAAAGATTCGAAGAGCTCGGCTGCCGCGTGAAACTTTATGAAGCGGCGAAAGATCGTTTCAATGTGTATGCAAAGATCGGCGGTTCCGGCGGCGGCAAGCCCGCACTTTTATTCCACGGGCACATAGACACCGTTGCGGCGTATGGAATGGAGAGTCCTTTTTCTCCCAGAGAAAGAGACGGGAAAATATATGGCCGCGGTTCCGTCGATCAGAAGGGAGGAATCGCCGCGGTAATCGAAGCATTCAAAAGGATTGCCGGTGATGCTCAATCGCCTGCGCGACCGATAGCCTTTGTCGGAGTCATAGATGAAGAGTCCGAGCATCGCGGCAGCATGGCATTGAGGGAAATGGGAATCGCTGCTGATTTTGCCGTGGTAACGGAACCCTCCGGATTAAAACTCTGCATAGGCTGTAAGGGAACCGTTCCGATTCGACTCAAGGTAAAAGGACGCGCGGCCCATGGATGCCGGCCATGGCTCGGCGCCAATGCCGTGCTTTCCGGAATGAGACTGGCCGAGCTGTTGATGAAAAAAGAGCTTCCTTCCTATTCGCTTGAAGGTATCGGCGAAGTAGGGGCATCGATAAACTTGGGAAAGATCGAAGGCGGCAGGGCCTACAACATAGTAGCAGACTACTGCGATGTGTGGTTCGATCGCAGGACCGTTCCTGGAGAGAATCCTGAGGAGGTTTTCGAAGGGTATACGCGACTCATTGAAGAAAGCGCAATCGAAGAGGGCACCTCCGCAGAGATAGAAATCGCCAGACCGGACTGGAATTGGGATCCGATTAAAAAGCGCGGATTGCATCCCGCCCTTGCCGATCTCAATTCTCCTCAGTTACAGCGTTTGCGGCAGGCGCACAGGGATATACTGGGAGAGGACCCGATTGAGTTTTTCACCGATGGATACCAGGAAATGGATTTTTTGGTCAATGACCTCGGGATCGATACGGTGCACTACGGACCCGGAGATTCGTCCCTCTGTCATACCGATGAGGAATATCTCGATATTGCACAATTGGAAAAATGCAGCGAAGTATATTACCGGCTTATACGGCTATTGAATGATTAATTTCGAATGGCATTGGAGGCATTTGTGAAAATCCGCTTGAAGGTAAACGGTAAGGAGCATACCTTCCACTCGATGGACGAATCTATAACTCTGGTGAATTATCTTCGAAAAGTACTGGGTTTTACCGGAACGAAAAACGGATGCGGTGAGGGACACTGCGGCGCATGCACCGTTGTGGTCGACGGCAGGGCCGTTCTCTCCTGTCTTCTTCGCATGAAGGATCTCAACGGGGCCTCGGTATATAGCATAGAAGGGCTGTCCGACGAAACTACCGTACATCCGCTGATCTATAGTTTCGCCCGTGAGGGAGCGGTACAGTGCGGATTTTGCACCCCCGGTTTTATCATGGCCGCCTATGGCCTGCTTCAGACCAATCCCCAGCCCGACGAGAAGGCCATTGGGAAGGCTCTCGTGAAAAATATCTGCCGTTGTACCGGCTATGTAAAAATCGTAAAGGCGGTGCAGGCTGCCGCAGAATTGCTGAGAGAGGGTACGGAGAAGATACTCCGCTCTGAAATACTGCCCGACAGAGAAGTTCCTATAGGAGAGCCGGTAATCCGGATAGACAGCATCGGAAAAGCCGACGGCAGCACCCGCTTTGCCGACGATATGGCCTTTGAAAATATGCTCTATGCGAAGGTCCTGCGAAGCGAAAAACCTCATGCCGACATACTCGATATCGATATTGCAGAAGCGGAAAAAACAGATAAAGTGGTGAAGATTTTACTGGCTAAGGACGTGCCGGGGAAGAACAGTTTCGGGCCAATAAAAAAGGACCAAGAAGTGCTGGCGACTAAACGGGTGCGATATACGGGAGACGCGCTTGCCGCCGTCTATGCCGAAAGTGAAGAAGCCGCCGAAGAGGCAGTTGCCAAGATACGTGTCGCGTATGAAGAGTTGCCCGTTCTTTCCGGCTATCAAGAGGCCTTAAAGGAAGAACCGGTTCTTCTCCACGAGGCAAGCGGCAATATCATCGCCCGCATGGAGTCCGGAAGGGGAGACGTAAAAAAGGCGCTTGCTGAAGCCGATCATGTGTTCGAAGAGGAGTTCGACACACAGTACATTGAGCATGCTTATTTGGAACCGGAGTCATGTATTGCGAAACTTGATCAGGACGATACTCTTGTCGTATATGTTGCGAGCCAGGGACCGCCGATGGATATCAATGAAATAGCACCGGTGGTCAATATGCCTGCGGAAAAAATACGCATAGCCGGCGTGCCCATGGGGGGAGGATTCGGAGGGAAAGAGGATATCTCCGTGCAGATAATCGCTTCATTGGGCAGCTTGGCAACGGGGAGACCGGTTAAGTATACATTCACCCGGCGTGAATCTATCAAGACCAGCGGTAAGCGCCACGCCACCCGTATGTCCTATACAAGCGGCGTGAGTAAAGACGGAACGCTGATGGGGCTGAAAGCGGATATCACTGCCCTCGGCGGGGCCTACGCCTCCGTTGAAGAAGCGGTAATTCTCCGAAGTGTCAGTTTTGCCGCCGGTCCCTACACGATTCGCGCGGCGGAGGTAAAAGCTCGCGCGGTGTACCGCAATCACGCGCCGGCCTGTGCGATGAGAGGATTCGGAAATCCGGTGGTTACCTTCGCTTCGGAAACGATGATGAACAAGATAGCCGACAAACTGGAAATAGACCCGATAGAACTCCGTTTGAAAAACGTGCTCGAAGAGGGTAAGCCGACGCTAACGGGAGATCGTATCGAACACAGCGTGGGAGCCCGGGCCTGTCTCGAAGCGGTCCGCGACGCCCTCGGCGCATATACGCTGCCTGAAGCCAGGGAAGGATGGGCGCTTGGAGTCGGTGTGGCTTGTTCTTACAAGAATGTGGGGCTCGGAATAGGGATGGACGATGCAGGCGGTGCCCGCCTGGAGATTCTCGATGAGGGGACACTGGTGGTGCGGGTGGGAAGTGTCGACATGGGACAGGGAGCCAATTCCGCAATGGCGCAGATAGCTTCTTCCGTTTTAGGCTGGCCCTTCAGAAGACTACAGGTCCATGCGGCAGATACGGCTCTCGACCCCCCGGCGGGAATGACGACCGCTTCACGGCAGACCTTCATCACCGGCAATGCGGTTCTCCAAGCCTCTCTCGAGTTAAAGAAAAAGCTGGCTGCTTTTCTGGCGGCAGAGATCGACTCTTTTACCGGGGATTTCGAACTGCGGGATAGGGTGTTTTACCGGGCCGAAACAAAGGAGAAGCTCATCGAGTTCGATGAGTTTCTCATTAAGTTGAGGAATCGAAAAAGCCCCATTACAGCGGAATCTTGGTACCGTGCGCCGGAGACACATTTTAGCCTAAAGGAACCGGCCGAAGGATATAAGAGTAACGTTGAGGGACATCTCCACGCCGCCTACTGCTTTGCCGCGCAGGCAACGGTCCTGGAGGTGCAGAAAAAAACGGGCAGAATCAAAGTCCATGATGTGTTCGTTGCATCGGATGCCGGAAAAATAATTAACCGCGCCGCCGTCGAAGGACAGATGGAAGGCGCGGTGCTCATGGGATTGGGTTATGCCCTTTCCGAGGAGTACAAAGAAGAGGGAGGAACGGTGATAAGCGATACCTACGGGAAACTCGGAGTGCCGAGAATCACGGCGGCTCCCAGGATCCACTGCATGATTATAGAGAACACCCATCCGGAAGGTCCTTTCGGCGCGAAGGGGATGGGTGAGCTGCCCATTTCTCTCAGTGCTCCGTCGATCGTTCACGCCGTTCACAATGCGGTGGGTGTGTGGGTGCAATCGCTCCCTGTGCTGCCCGAAAAGATCGTCCAAACTAAGTGAAGAGGGAAGCGGCCGATTTATTACCTCATCGAGACCGGAGGCTTATGTACAATGAAGGAAAAAGAGGCGCTGATTCGTTTTTGCAGAGACATTATCGGAACGCCGAGCTATTCGGGAAAAGAGCGGGAGGCGGTACGCCTCGTCGCAGAAAAGATGGAGGAGCTCGGTTTCGATGAGGTAAAACGCGATCACTACGGAAGTCTTATCGGAAAACTACGAGGACGCGGAGAGGGGGCATCGGTGCTCCTCGACGGACATATCGATACGGTAGAAGTAAACGATAAGGAAAGCTGGCGCTTCGATCCCTTTGCCGCGGAGATCTTTGAGGGAAAGATATACGGAAGGGGCGCATCCGATATGAAAGGCGCACTGGCGGCAATGATCTTCGCTGCTGCCCGTTTTGCCGGGACAAGACCGAAGGGAGACATCTATGTTACCGCAACGGTGCATGAAGAGATGTTCGAAGGAGTGGCTCTGCAGAATATTCTCAAGGAAATTTCTGTCGGTTTAGTCATCATAGGGGAGGCCTCGGATCTGAAGCTGATGACCGGTCAAAGGGGAAGGGCGGAGCTTAAGGTAGAGAGCACCGGCAAGAGCTGTCATTCTGCGAATCCCGAGCACGGGATAAACGCGGTCTATTCCCTGCTGGACTTGATAAAGAAACTACGCACGCTTCCCCTTCCGGAAGACCCGCACTTGGGGAAGGCGATCATGGAGCTTACCGATATCATCTCCCATCCCTACCCCGGGGCATCGGTGGTGCCGAACAGCTGTAGTGCCACCTACGACAGAAGGCTGGTGACCGGGGAGACGGAAGACTCGGTGTGTGCACCGATTCGTGAGACCTTCGAGAGGCTAGAAGCGACAGACCCGACTATTGGCGCCTCGGTAGAAGTGTCTTTCGGCACGGAAGAGTGTTATACCGGAAGGGAAATATCGGCATCCCGCTTTTTCCCCGCATGGTACTTCGATCCCGCCGAGCCCTTTGTAGAAAAGGCGAAAAGTGCGCTAAAAGCCGCCGGGTTCGACTCAGACCCCGGCAGCTACTCCTTCTGCACGAACGGCAGCGCAAGCGCCGGCAGGCTCGGGATACCAACGATCGGTTTCGGTCCTTCAAAAGAACACCTTGCGCATGTACGGGACGAATATATAGAATTAGCGCAGCTGGTGAGGTCCGTAGACGGCTACGAAGCTCTCATACGTTCGGCATGGGCCTAAGCTCAGCAATCGTATGAATACCCTGTCCAAAGAACAAGACATTTACCCCGCCCTGCGGGCCCACCTCGATGTGATGCCGGTGGCATATCCCGCTTCGGAAAGCGGAATAGAGATCGACATCCTCAAACGCTTCTTTACCCCCGAGGAGGCGGTAGTCGCCCTGGAAATAGGCATGCTGCCGGCACCGGCAAGGAGGATCCTGAGGCGCCTGAAGAGACAAATGGGGAAAAGCGCCCCGAGTCTCGAAGAACTCACCCTCAGGCTCGACGCACTCGTGGAGAAAAAGGTGATACACAGCAGCCTGGTGAAGGCCCGAAGAGGAAAGACCCGGGTCTACGGCAAACTGCCCTTTGCCGTCGGGCTCTATGAATTCCAGGTGGACCGCCTTACCCGGGACTTCGAAGAGCAAGCCTCTGCCTATATGGATGAGGCCTTCATGCACAGCTTCCTCGATGAGAAGCCGAGGCAGATGCGTACCATCCCGATAAATGAAACGATTCTCCCGGACAGAAGCGTGAGCCGCTACGACAGTATCAGAGAGGTAATCCTCGCTTCCGAAGGACCCTTCGTCGTGCAGGAGTGCATATGCAGGAAGGGCCGCTCACTTTTAGGCGAAGAATGCCGGCAGACGAATCGGCAGTACACCTGTCTTTCCCTAGGGCCTGCTGCAAAGGCGGCGATTCTCGAGGAAAGGGGAAGGGAGCTCGACCGGGAGGATACCCTTCTGTTTCTCGAAGTGTCGGAGCGGGAAGGGCTTGTACTGCAGGCACAGAACACAAAGGATCCCCTCTATATCTGCAGCTGCTGTTCCTGCTGCTGCGCCATCCTTTCAAGGGCAAAAAAGATCCCCAATCCGGGAGATATCCTTGGCTCGAATTACCGGGCGCAGGTCGATGAGAGCCGCTGTGTTTCCTGCGGGAATTGCATTCCCCGCTGTCCCATGGACGCAATCGAACTCTCTTCGTCGACTGAGACGGCACACATAGAGAACCGTCGCTGCATCGGCTGCGGCCTCTGTGTAGCAGCATGCCCCGTAGGGGCGATCTCACTGGAGACAAGAGAAAAGACGGGCGAACCGCCTTCGACCGCCATGTCGATGTACATTCGGATGTTCGTCGGCCGATTCGGACGGATCAAGGGATTCGCACTCCTGTTGAAGGCGGGGCTGGGCTTTAAGGTCTGATTCTTTTCCTAAGCCACTCGACCCATGCATCGACTCCCTCGCCGGTTTTGCAGGAGAGGAAAAATATCTTCATCTCCGGATTCAGCCGCCCGACCCGCTTTTTCAGCGCTTCGTAATCGAAATCGGCCAACGGAGCGTAATCGAGCTTATTGACCACCAACGCCTCACACTTTTGAAACATCAGGGGATACTTCAGCGGTTTGTCGTCACCTTCAGGAAGACTGAGGATCATCACATTGCTGTGGGCACCCGTGTCGAATTGGGCCGGGCAGATGAGGTTTCCCACGTTTTCAAGGAATATGAGGTCTAAGGAGGGGAGATCAAGGGATGCGACGGCTTTGTCGACCATAGAGGAATCGAGATGGCAGAATCCTCCGGTACGCACCTGTACCGCTATGGTGCCGCTTTCGGCGATCTTATCCGCGTCGACTTGTGAATCCATGTCCGCCTCTATGACGGCGCATCTTTGCCTGCCGCGGCCGTTCTTCTCGAGGGCCGAAAGAGTCGCGAGAAGCAGACTTGTCTTACCCGCTCCCGGAGATGCCATGATATTCAGCATAAAAACCTCGTGTTCGTCGAGCTTCCTGCGCAGCTGCCTTGCGCTGCGATCGTTGTCGGCGCCGATACTTTCTCCGATTTTAACGAGCCGAATAGTGTCCGCGTGATTTTTCATATACCCTCCATGTTGAATACACAGTATTCGTTTCCAGAAACCATTCTAATGGGAGTTCCCCCGCAGCCGGGACAGGAAGTCACCGCATCTTTGGCCAAATCGACGGGAAATTCGGTGCTGCAGCGGGTACAGACGAATACACACTGTTTCCTGCTCACCGATATACGGGCACCTTCGGCGATGCTTCCCTTGGATATTTTGTCGAAGTATCTCTGGATCCATTGCTCCGCTAAATCGCTCAAGGCGCCGATTTCGAGACGAACTACCGTGACTTTCCTCATTTTATTTTTTCGTGCGTGCTTGAGAACGATTTTGAAGATCTCTTCGGTTACGGAAAGTTCGTGCATTGGGCTATATTACTTCTTCCCTGGAGTGTTCGATAAGCCCCATCGTCTCGACACAGTTCGGTCGCCACCTCATAAAGCAGACGGGCAGAAAATAGGCCTTATTTAGGCAGCGGTCCGGCGATAATTGACTCCAGAAGCTTTGCCGTGTTCTTCTGCTCCTCTTTAGAGAGTCCGGCGGCGTGCACCGGCGGATGAATCGTCAGCACCACCTTGCCGTTCGAAACCCTTTTCGACTCCTCGAAGAGGTGATACGTCCCGTCGATAGTCAATGGTACGATTATTGCTTCGCTTCTGAAGGGAAGCTTGAGCGCGCCTGCGTGGATCTCCCCCATGCGGTCGCCCTTGCTGCGCGTCCCCTCGGGGAAGATCAGCTTCGCCTTCCCCCTGCGGAGTTCTTCTACGGCTTGGTTGAATACCGTTATCGCTTGGCGCGGGTTTTTTCGATCGAGAAAGAGGCAGCCCATTGTCTTCATCCAGCTGCTGAGGATGGGAACGTGCTTGAGTTCCTTTTTTGCGATAAAACCGATGACCCTCGGAAGGGAAGCCATGACCACGGGGATATCGACGTAGCTCTGGTGGTTCGCCACAAAACAGAGATTTCTTTCCTCGGGAAGGTTTTCCTGCCCCCGCAGCTCTAACTTGCCGCCGGTAAGAAAAATGATGAAACGGGCCCAGAACCTCGTGAGGGTCAGAACGTAGGCCTCGCGAAGTGAAGAAAGACCGGGAAGAAGAAGCGGAAGGTAGGGAATAAAAAAGAGAAGAGAGAAGAGCATAAAGATCCAGAAGGCGGTGAGTATCAGGCAGCTGCGTATCATAAAAGTATCCTACTATCCATTTATCGAAAATACAAGATGCATCACTGAGCAAAGGTCCAGGGAAAATTGGAAACGAGACTAATGTAGTTGGGGTGGTAATAATTATCGAAGAGTCCCGTCGGACGCTTGTTGTGGGTAGTGTACAGCTCTATCCCTCTGAGAACCGGATCATTCTTTCGAAGGCCAAGAATCTCGGCGCAGATTTTATCGGCCTTCACCGCCTCTGCCATCTGCTTGCAGCTGAGGATTTCGAAGGCACACCTCTTCTGCCAGTAGTCATTGAAGTCGATTCGGTCCAATTCATCTTCATCCAGGCGGTCGGCGAAGGCCTGGACGATGTACGCCCTGTCGAAGGCGACGGCGGTCTCTCCCAGCATGTCGGTTCTTTCGCAGTAGTAGATTGTCTCGCCGGGTTCTATCTGTAACTCTACCGCTGCCCAGTCGGGACAGGGCGACCACTTCCAGAGCCGAAGAAGGCGTCGGAGATTCGGCGCATGACTGCGCACGCTGCCGGTATAGTCGATGAGAAGAGGAATACGTCTGGCCGGATACGGACTGACGAAGGACCCCTTTCCCTGCTTCTTATGAATGAGGTGTTCCTCTTCGAGGATTTCGAGGGCCCGGCGAACGGTGATGCGGGAAACGGTGAACTCGGTGCTCAACTCCGCTTCGGTAGGCAGCTGCTGCTGCGGCCGCAGCTGCCTGCCGAGTATCCGCTCCCTGAGTTCCGCCGCGACCCGGCTGTACGCCTTACCCCTTTCCTTCACCGCGGTCCTGCCTGGGATCGGCGACGATATGAATATCTGCGAGTACCGCCGCTTCGGGAAGGAGAAAAATCGGATTGAGATCGAGCTCTTCGATCTCTCCATGCTCCATCGCCAGGTTTGAGAGGAGCAGGAGAGCCCGGACCAATTCATCCGTCGCCAGTGCCTCCTTTCCTCGATATCCTTTCATCAGGCGATAGACTTTCAATTCCTCTATCATGGCGCGGGCCTCTTCTTCGCCGATGGGGGCTATTCTCATGCTCACATCGCGGATGAGCTCGGTGTAGATGCCTCCGGCGCCGGCCAGTAGTACGGGACCGAATACCGGGTCTCTCTTTATGCCGAGAATCATCTCGAGACCCTGCGGAATCATTTCGTGGAGAAAGACTCCCCGGAATCCTTGGGATTTCAGAGATGCTTCCATTCGGCTGAAGGCGGCGGCGGTCTGCTCCTCTGAGCTGAGATTGAGCACGACTCCGCCGACGTCGCTCTTATGGGCAATTTCCGCAGAGACGACTTTCATCGCCAGAGGGAACTCGAGTCTCTCAACGGCTTCGCCAAGGGCATCGATCGAATCGACAAAGCGGTATTTCGGAAGGGTGAAACCGCGGGAGGAGAGAAGATCGGCGGCATGGGGGAGGAGCACCGGAGATTCAAGCGCTTCGGCGTTTTTACGCGCGAGATCTTCTTCGTGGGGGCCGACCCCTTCGCTCATCGCCTTTCTCTGCTTGACAAAGGCATGGTAGGCGGAGAGTTGAAAAATCGCCTCCATGGCCCTTTCACCGGTGGGAAAACGGGCAATTCCCTCCTGCTTGAGCACGTGAAGACCCGAATCGACGATTCTCCCGGCCATGAAGACGGCGGCCACCGGCTTTTTCGTCTTGTGCGCCGCATCGGCGATTGCCCCCGCGAGACCGGATGAATCGAGAAAGGGTGTCGCCACGTTGATGACCACGGCGGCATCGTATTCGTTCTCCAGCATCGTCTCGATGGAAAGGCGAAAATCCTCGTCGCTCCCCTCGACGGTGAGATCAACGGGATTGGAAACGGAGGCGTGAGGGGGAAGAAATCTGCGGAGACTCTCCTTTGTGGCATCATTCGGTTCTGCAAGTTCAAGACCAAGTTCTTCTCCCCTGTCGGTACAGAGTATTCCGGGACCGCCGGAGTTGGTGATCACGGCGACCCTTCGCCCCTGTAAGACGGGCATTTTAGAAGTTCCCTCTACGAGATCAAGCATTTCCTCAATGCCGCGTGCGCGGATGATACCCGTCTGTTTGACCATGGTCTCGAATACTTCTTCGGAACCGGCAAAGGATCCGGTGTGGGAGCCGGCGGCCCGGGAGCCGGAGCTTGTTCGCCCCGCCTTTATCAGAATGAGAGGTTTTTTGGAGACGATACGAGAGGCGAGGTGCAGGAAACGTCTTCCGTCCCGGAGGCTCTCCGTATACAGTGCGACGGCCTTGGTAGCGGCATCGTTTTCCAGGTATTCGAGAAGCTCCAGTTCTCCAATGTCGACCCTGTTGCCGTAGCTCGCGAAGAGGGAGAAGCCGATTCCCCGTTCTTCGGCCATAGCGAGCACGGCACCGCCGACGGCGCCGCTCTGGGTGATGAAGGCGACACTGCCGGGAAGAGCACGAACTTCGATGCTGGCGAAAATCTTTTCGTGCGGATTCATGATACCTGCGCAGTTCGGCCCGACCAGACGCATTCCATAGACTGCGGCGCTCTTCTTCAGCTTCTCCTCCTCATCTCGCTTCCCCGTCTCGGAGAAACCGGAGGTGAGAACGACCCCGACGGGAACCCCGCTTCTTCCGCAGTCCTCTATCACCTGCTGAACCTGCGCGGCGGGAGCGCAGATGATCGCCGCATCGGGACTTCCATCGATTTCCTCGATGGAGGAGGCGGCGTGAACTCCCGCTATTCCCTCCGGTCTTTCGCCCTTCGGATTGACCGCCCAGACGGTGCCGGAATAATCCCCTTCGGTGAGCTGCGTCATTATTTGATGGGCGATCTTGCCTCTCTTCGCCGAGCCGACTACGGCGATGCGCTTTGCGTGAAAGAGCCGCGCAAGGCTGTTCTCCGCTCTATCCGATAAGTCCGCTGCCATAGTGATACCCCTCTTCGAACGCTTTCCTGTTTTCTTTCTTTCCCCTTTTAATCGTCGTCTCGACCGTCGTAAGCATCGTCTTGCGGTCGAAGGAAGCGAGGGCGGTAAAGAGGCCGAGAAGAAAAATGTTGGCCCTCGACTCAATTTTCTCGACTCCGTATACGTGATCACTCTTTTTTTGAAAAAGCGTGAGAACCTCTTGCAGGGAGGGGTAAGTCCTCTCTTTATCCAGCACCACAGATGTCGGTACAGCGGCGTAGTGATGAATTATTACCGTCCCCCCCTTTTTGCAAAGAGACAGGGAGTTAAGCGCTTCACCGATTTCTAAACCGACGATGTAGTCGGCCTCTCCTTCGGCAATCCGCGGACTGAACTCGGCCTCGGGATCGCTCGAAATGCGTAGGTCCGAGGTGACTCTGCCGCCCCGCTGCGCCATTCCCTTTGAATGAAAGAGGCCTGCCTTTAGGCCTTCTCTCTTGGCGTATTCGGCTATGAGCTTGGAAAAGGTGAGGATGCCCTGTCCACCCAAGCCCGCCGCGTGGATGTTTCGCATCATCGCTGAGCCTCCTTTTCGATCTTTATCGGAGAAATGGCATCGAAGGAACATGCCGAATAGCAGAGTGAGCAGGCGGTGCAGCGCAGCCGATCGATCGCCGCATGCGGCCTCTCTCCGGTCTCCTCCACATAGAGGGCGGGACAGCCGGTTTCCCGGATACAGACCCTGCAGAAGGTGCATTTATCCGGATCCACCCGATAGACAAAACGCCGCTCCTCCCGCCGCAGCCTCGTGAGGGCGCACTCCTCTTTCGATACGACGACCCGAACACCCTCGGCAGTGAGGGCTTCGGCGAGGGTGTTCACCGATTCCTCCTGCCGGAACGGACGAATTTCACGATACATATCCACTCCAAGAGATTGAACAAGGGCGGAAATGTCGACCCGTCTGCCCCCCCGCTGTTGGAAATCTGCATCGGTCCCCGGATTTATCTGAAATCCCGTCATGCTCGTCCAGCCGTTGTCCAGGATGATGAGCAGCATATCGGTGCCGTGCTGTACGGCGTTTATCAGCGGGGGAATCCCGGCATGAAAGAAGGTCGAGTCTCCTATAGCCGCGACGAGGGGAGGGCGAATACCCGCGAGGGAGAAACCCTGTGCAAATCCGATGCTCGAACCCATAGAGACTTCGGTCCAGCAGGAATCGAAGGGAGGATTCATTCCCAGGATGGTACAGCCTATGTCTCCGGTAACGACCGTTTTATTCTTTCCGAGCTTCGTTTTTTTCAAGGCCCTGCCCAGGGCGAGGTAGGTCCCGCGGTGGGGACAGCCCTCACAAAACGTTATGGGATGATGGACGGAGGGTCTCTCTCTGCCGGCCTCTTCCTCCGGCGTTTCGGCGTTTATTACTGCGGACTCTGCTCCGGAAAGGGTATCCAGCCCCTCCCGCACAGTGTGGCTCGAATACCTGCCGATGCGCGGCAGTTTTCCGTCGAGCTTGCCGATGATACGGCCCTTCCAGTTAATCCGCTGGGCCAGGCTGCGGACCTGCTTCTCGATAACGGGCTCGAGCTCTTCGAGGATCAGCAGGCGGTTTTTCGTTTCAATGAAGGTCTCAATAAGCTCTTCATCAAGCGGATTAACGGCTTCCAGAAGGAGGGCCGCAAAATCGGGATACTCGCCGTGGAGTTCACCTACCACTTGGTTCACCGCTCCGGAGGAGATGACGGCGGCATCGGAGCTCTTCCCCTTTTTTCCGGAAGGAGAAAGGCTTCGATTAATTTTAGTTTTTCGAAGCAGTTCGACGGCCAGATCGTTTCGATCGAGCAGGTCGCGATGTTGGTTCATGCAGATTTCTGCTCCCGCCTTGGTGAATCTGCCGATATCTCGGTGAAATTCCGCTTCGATTTTGGGGTCGTGATACGATGGGTCGATGTCGAGGGCTTCCACCGCATGAGCCACCGAGGTAACCGACCGCACGATGACGGGAAGCTCGCAGCTTTCAGACAGCTCAAAGGCGTAACGAGTAAGTTCGTAGGACCTGCGGGGATCCGACGGCTCGAGGACCGGTAGATTCGTAAAGAGCGCAATAAGCCGGGTGTCCTGTTCGGGCATTCCCGCCTCTGCGCCGGGATCGTCTGCGATGTAGATGACCAGCCCCCCTCTGGTTCCGGAATAGGCAATGGAAATGAGCGAATCGAGAGCGACATTCGCCCCGGACATTTTCATCGTTGCCAAGGCCCGTTTTCCCGCCCATGCCGCACCGGCGGCTATCTCGAGGGCAACCTTCTCGTTGACGCTCCATTGGACGTAGGGATGAGCTCTTCCAGAGCCTTTCATTTTTTCGGAAAAGGAAAGGAGCTCGGCAAGAGCCTCACTGGAAGGGGTTCCGGGATAACCGCTTGCAAGGGAAATACCGGCGGCGAGGGCGCCGCAGGCGACCGCCTCATTGCCGCTTACCTCTCTCATAATGAAAGCACCTCCTCAAGAGCCTCGAAAAAACTACTATTCTCCTCATGGGTTCCGAGCGTTACCCGTATATGGGGAGAAAGACCGAAGTTTTTGCCGGGTCGAATAATGATTCCTCTCTTCTGCAATTCTTCGAATACTCCGATCGAATCGCGACCGGTGTCGATGAGAAAGAAGTTGGTTTGAGAGGGAACGTAGTTGAGTCCGAGGGAATCGAGCCTTGTGGTGAAAAAACGACGCTCCTCCTTCGTCTTGCGAACAACTTCGCGGTAGAACTCATCATCGCCGAGGGCCGCGAATCCCGCCGCCTGCGCGACGAGGGAAACATCGAAGGGCGGTTTTACCCTATTGATGTAGGAGATAAGGGTCTCGTTTCCGATACCATAGCCGAGCCTGAGTCCGGCCAGTCCGTAGGTCTTCGAGAGGGAGCGGACGATAAAGAGGTTTTTCATTCCCTCGTTGAAAAGCGCGACGGAGTTTGGGTCATGTTCCGGATCGCTAAAGTCTATATATGCCTCATCGACGACAACGAGAAGGTCTTCGGGAAGTTTTCGCAAAAAACTGCGGACGATTTCTGCTTCCAGGGCATCTCCGGTGGGATTGTTCGGGTTACAGAAAAAGACCGCCTTTGTACGGATGTTGATTTTTTCTGCAATATCGTCGGTGTCAATGCGCAGGTTCTTCATCTTCGACACAATAACGTTGCCGCGCATAATTTTGACGTTGGCCTTATAGATGGGGAAGGTGATCTCCGGGATGATGATCTCGTCCCCCTCCTCTATGACGGTTTGGCAGAAGTTGCGGAGAACTCCGTCGGCACCGTTTCCTGCCGTGATCTCGGCAGGATTCACTCCGTTGCGGGCCGCCGCGAGTCGGGAGAAATCGGCGCTCAGCGCATCGGGATAGGTGTGAATTTTTTCGGCGGCATTTTTCATGGCGTCAACTGCCGCCGGGGAACTGCGATACGCGTTCTCGTTCGAGCTCATTTTGATGATGCGCTCCAGGCCGAGTTCCTTCTGCACCTCTTCGCTTCGTTTTCCCGGTGTGTAGGCCGTGATCTCTGCGGCTCCCGAATTAATGTGTTTCGAAATGTCCATCTAGTGCCTCCTTATTTGTTATAACAAGTAAAGACTAGATACGTCAAGTTTTTTCTTGACATAGTAAGTTGTCTCGGGTAGACTTTCATTGCAACATGCGGCAAGGTAGAGCATAAAATCGATTGGGAGGGTACCGACCTATGGGTGATTTGGGAGTACTGATTCAAAAGGCCGTTCCGTTTCTTCTTCAGGGAACATCGGTTACGCTGGGGCTGGTGCTTGGATCGCTCCTTTTCGGGTTTTTTCTCGGAGTACCCATGGCGGTCTTCGAGGTCTATGGAAGAAGACTCGTCTCGTGGCTCATAGGAGTCTATGTGTGGTTTTTTCGGGGGGTGCCGGTCCTCGTTCTCCTCTTTCTCTTCTATTTCGGTCTGTTTAACCTCATCGGACTAGACCTTCCCGCCTTTACCTCGGCAGTCGTTGTGCTTGGTCTTCGAAGCGCCGCCTATCAGTCACAGATATTCCGCGGAAGCATACAGTCGTTGGGCCGCGGTCAGATGATGGCGGCACGTTCTCTGGGAATGAGCGATAGGAAGGCCGTCTGGTACGTCATCCTCCCTCAGGCGCTTCGTCTCTCAATACCCGGCTGGTCGAATGAATATTGCATTCTTCTGAAGGATTCGGCAATTGCCTACGCGATCGGGGTTATGGAGATCATGACCAGGGGGAACTTCATCGCCACGACATCGTATCGACCGATGCCGATCTATCTCATCGCTGCGGTAATCTTTATTGCTCTTACCTACGGAGGAGTGTGGCTCCTTCATATCCTGGAGAAACGGGTAAAGATACCCGGTTACGATGAAAAAATTGGAGAGGTGAAACGTTGATGGCAGAAGAAAAAGAGACCGTACTTCAGGTAATAGGTATAGAAAAGAGCTATGGCGAGAACAAGGTTCTAGACGGGGTGAGCTTCGACATAAAGCTGGGAGAAACTAAGGTCATCATAGGACCTTCGGGAACGGGAAAAAGCACCCTCCTGCGCTGCATCAATCATCTGGATGAACCGGATGCCGGCCAAATTTACCTGAGCGGTGAAGAGGTACATGGGTCGAAGAAGAACATCAACTACTATCGCCGGCAGATAGGTTTTGTGTTTCAGGATTTTAACCTATTCGATCATTTGACCGCCCTCGGCAACGTCATGCTCGCCCCGATGCGGGTAAAGGGCATGGACAGAGAAAAGGCACGGGAATTGGGAATCTTGGAGCTCAAACGGGTCGGGCTCGAAGAAAAGGCGGATATGTATCCGGCACAGCTGTCGGGAGGGCAGCAGCAACGGGTCTCCATAGCCCGCACTCTTGCCATGAGTCCGAAGCTCATACTCTTCGACGAACCGACTTCGGCTTTAGATCCGGAACTCATAGGGGAAGTCTTGGAGGTTATGAAGTATCTTGCCCTCATCGGTATGACGATGGTTGTGGTGACTCACGAGATGGGATTTGCCCGTTCGGTGGCCAACGAGATAATTTTTATGGAGAACGGTAAAATCCTAGAGCAAGGTCCGCCGAATCAACTCTTCTATAATTCGAAGCTCGAAAGAACGAAGCAATTCATGCACAAGATTACCGAGCTCTATGGAAGCGAAGAGGATATCTGATGGAAAGCCAAGAGTTTTTATTTAAAACCCTCCTGCCAAAGCTCTTCGAGGGTTCTCTGGTAACCGTCGAGTTGATCCTCCTGTCGATTATACCCCAGCTCATGCTCGGGATTCTCATTGCAGTGGGCAGGGTGTACGGCAACAAAACGGTATCGACCCTTTGCCTTTCCTATGTGGTCTTCTTCCGGGGGACGCCTCTGCTGGTGCTGCTCTTTCTCCTCTACTTCGGCCTGCCCACCTTTGGAATCTATCTTTCGCCGATGGTTGCGGCGGTTACCGGTTTCTCCCTGACCGGCGGCGCCTATCATTCCGAATATATCCGCGGGGCGATTCAGTCGATAAAAAGCGGACAGATGAGGGCGGCTCTCTCCCTGGGTATGGGAAGAGCAAAGGCGGTGATCTTCGTTATTCTTCCGCAGGCATTGAGGCGGGCTTTGCCGGGGATTTCCAACGAGTTTACCTATCTGGTTAAGTATTCCTCCCTTGCCTTTATGGTGACGGTTATCGAACTCACCGGGGCAGGAAAGCTTATCGCCGGGCGCTACTTCAATTACACCTATGTATTTATCGTGGTGGCGCTCTTCTATCTTGTTCTGGTAAGTATCGTGACGCAGATACAAAGGTTTCTTGAAAAACGTCTGAGAATTCCCGGGGTCGAACAGGGAAGACGGTGAAACTCTGATGAATATAGTGGTCTTGATAAAACAGGTCCCTCAGATGGAGAAGGTCCGCTTCGATGCCGAACGCGGGGTAATCGACCGGCAATCGGCGGAGGCGGAGATAAACCCCTTCGACCTCAACGCCCTCGAGACGGCGCTTCGCATAAAGGAAGAGTGTGGGGGAACGGTTACCGCCCTAAGCATGGGGCCGCCGCGGGCAGAGGATGTGCTGCGGGAGGCCCTCGCTCGAGGGGCCGACGAGGGAATACTCATTACCGACCGGCGATTCGGCGGGTCGGATACCTACGCGACTTCCCGTACCTTGTCGGCGGCGATCGAGAAGCTCAACGGGTATGATCTTGTCGTCGCCGGAGAGATGAGCGTGGATGGCGACACCGCGCAGGTCGGTGCTCAGACGGCCGAATTCCTCGGTATCCCTCATGTAGCCTATGTAAGTGAAGCAGAAAGCACCGACGAAAAATCCCTTACCGTTTGTGGTGCTGTTTGGCGGGGGACTTACCGGCGGAGACTCTATTATCCTTGTCTCATAACCGTGACGAAGGATATCAATAATCCGCGGCTTCCCAGCTTCAAAGGCAAAATGGCGGCTCGAAAAGCGGAAATTACCGTATGGTCGGCCGAAGATCTCGCGCCTCCCCTGGAACTCGACAAGATAGGCATAAAGGGATCGCCGACACAGGTGAGGCGGATCGTAATACCTCCGGAAGTCGAACGAAAGGGAATCATATTTCGGGAAGATCTTGATGCGGCAATGGAACGGATACGAGATATCTTAAAAAGGGAACGCGTTATAGATGGCGCGGGGCGTGGAGCACATAGGCATGGGAAAAATTAACGAGCGAAGCATAGCCGTCTTTGCCGAACAGCAGGAGGGGGAGATCCATCGGGTAAGTTATGAGCTGCTGGGGAAAGCGCGTGAACTCTCCGGGGAAATTGCTGCAAGGGTAACGGCGATTCTCCTCGGCCCCGAAGGAATAAAGGCGCAGGAGCTGATCTATCGAGGTGCAGACAGAGTGTATTACCTCGCAGATGAAGCATTTGCCGGACCGAACGAGTTTCTCTACAAGGAGAACCTCATAGCAATGATCCGCGATGCGCAGCCGGAAATCGTGCTCATGGGCGCCACCCCCTTCGGAAGATCGATTGCACCAAGGATATCCGCCGCGCTCCATACCGGCCTCACCGCAGATTGCACCGGCTTAGAGATAGACGAGGAGCAGCGGCTCCTGCAGATTCGTCCCGCTTTCAGCGAGAATATTCTCGCACAGATCAAGACGCGAACCCTCCCTCAGATGGCGACAATACGTTACAAGGAGTTTCCGGAGGCGGAGAGGGATTCTAAGCGGAAGGGGGAAATCGAGAAAAGGCCGGCACTTGTCACCGGCAGCGAAGGGCTCATCGAGATTCTCGAAAAAGCAGCGGAAAACGAGGTGAATATTGAAGAGGCCGAAGTCGTTGTAGCGGGAGGGAACGGACTGAAGAATCCGGAGGGTTTTCGAATGATAGAAGAGGTGGCTGAGAAGCTCGGTGGTGTCGTCGGTGCTTCCCGAAGCGTGGTCGATCAGGGATATATTTCCAAAGAGCACCAGGTGGGCTACAGCGGCAAGCGGGTAAAACCGAAGTTCTATATCGCCTGCGGGATTTCCGGATCACCGCAGCACCTCGCCGGAATGAAGGAGTCCGGGATCGTTATCGCGATAAACACCGATCCGTCGGCCCCGATATTTCGAATAGCCGATTACGGAATCGTTGGAGATCTTTACGAGGTGCTCCCTCGGCTTGCCGATACCCTTTGAATAAAATTGAATACTCGTGTGCGGTAAGAGGAAAAAGGAGAGCGGAGAATGGAAGATGAGGTAATAAAGGCGCTTGTCGACATTGTCGGAGAGGATTACCTGGATACGAACGAAGAGCGGGTAGGAAGCTACAGCATCGACAGTACGGGAGATTCCTACCGAATGATCGCTCCGCAGCCGGTCGGGGGGGGGGTGGTGGCGAAACCGAAAGATGCTCAGGAAATTGCGAAGATTCTCTTACTGGCAAACGAAAGAAAAATCCCCGTTATTCCAAGGGGGGCCGGTACTGCTCTCTCGGCCAATTCGATTCCCGCAAAAGCCTCGATTCTTCTCTCGCTGGAGAGGATGAATTCCATCCTCGAAATCGACGAAGAGAACATGATAATCAGCTGTGAGGCGGCGGTGAGCCTCGCCGAGCTTTTGGAAAAACTGCAGAAACACGAAACCCTCTTTTTCCCCCTGCATCCGGGGGATGAGGGGGCCCACGTGGGAGGCATGGTTGCAATGAATGCCGGAGGGGTGCGAGCGGTCCGCCACGGAGTGATGCGAAACCAGGTACGAGGCATGGAGGTGGTTCTCCCCACAGGCGAGATCGTAATGCTCGGCGGCAAAGAGGGAAAGCTGATCAAAAACAATGCAGGCTACGACCTTCTGCAGCTGATGATCGGCAGCGAGGGGACGCTCGGGGTAATTAGCAAGGTGATGCTCAAGCTCTATCCCGAACCGAAGGAAAGCGCCACCCTCATCGTCTCCTTCGAAGGACGCCGCGATGCCCTCGCTTCGGTGCCTGAGCTTCTGAAGAGGGGAGTGCAGCCCCTGGCAGTGGAATTTTTCGGCCGCGATCAGATAGTAAAGGCGGCGGAGGATCTCGGCCGCAGTTGGCCTGCGAAGCTGGGCAGCTACTATATAATGATCATCCTCTCCGAGGAGACTGAAGATGATATCTTCAGAGCAGGAGAGGTGATAGACGAGGTCTCCTCCCGTTTCAATGCATTAGATATCCTAATAGCGCAGACCGCCGCCGAACAGCGCGAACTACTGGAGATCCGCAGCCACTACCTCCCGGCGGTGCAAGAGGAGATCGTAGACAGCCCGGACATAACCGTCCCGAGAAGCCGGCTGGCAGACTTCATCGAAGAGGTGGAACGGCTGGAGAAAAAGTACAAGGCAAGTATTCCTGTCAGCGCCCACGCGGGGGACGGAAACCTCCATTTGCTCATCATGAAAGAGGAGGGAAAAATTCCCCCGTACTACAAGGAGCTGAAGGAAGAGGCCTACCGAATCGGGGTCGATATGGGGGGAACCATAAGCGGTGAGCACGGGATCGGCAGCCTGCGTCTAGATCTTCTGCCTTTGATGTACTCGCAGCGGGAGCTGTCTATCATGTGGGCGATTAAGAAGGCCTTCGACCCGAACAATATTCTTAATCCGGGTAAGTCGGTAGCTTCGACGGATTAGCTGCTTAATTATCGAGGCAAAAGACCTCGGGATGAAAAAAGGGCCGGCTCCCACGGGGGAACCGGCCCTTTCTGTGGTGCAGAAACTCTTACATATCGTAGTTTTCCTTGAGTTCTTCCCATCTCGGAGAGTCTATCAGCCTCCGGATGCCCTCGTTGAGCATCTCTCTCAGCTCGTCGTCTTCCTGCCGTACCCCGTAACCGTAGGTCATGCCGGACTTGTGGGTGCCGGCGATCTTGATCGGCCGCTGCTTCATCGCATCGATGACCATGGTGTCGTCCTGCATCGCGGAGTCGATTCTGCCGTTGATGAGATCCTTGAGGGCGAGAGAGAAGCTGTCGTAGTTGACGACCTTGTCTTCGTCTATCTTCCCCGGCGCTACCAAGTTGTCTTCGATCCACATTGCCGCGGTCGTTCCCCTCTGCACGCCGATGGTGTGCTCGCCGTTGATGGTCTCCTCGTAGCTCAGGTCGGAGTCTTCCTTGACTGCGACGGCAAGCTTCGTTTCCCAGTAGGGAATGGTGAAGCTGATGACCTTTTCCCTCTCGGGAAGAACGGACATGCCGGAGGCGATGAAGTCGATTTTACCCGCCCGCAGAGCCTCGATGATGCCGTCCCACGCGGTGGGCTGGTGCTTCACCTCGAATCCCATCTCATCGGCGATCCAGTTGACCGATTCAACATCGAATCCTGCCGGATCTCCGTTCTCATCGATATAGCCGAAGGGGGGAAAGTCCGGGTCTATGCCGTTAATGTAGACCTTATTTTCGCCCTCTTTTGATCCTTCCTTCTGTCCACCCGCCCATACGCTGCCGGCGGCAAGGGTAAGGACTAAGAGAAAAACTAACACTCTCGATACTGTACCTGTTTTCTTCAATTTTATACCTCCTGCTTTTCAATATGTAGAAAACTTACTATACAATAGCATAATTAAAGAATGATGGGTAGAGCTTCTCCCCCTTTCGGGATTAGTCCGACGGTTTTTTTCTTTGACTTTTCCAGACCTCGTACTAGACCCTCCTCTACGGAGGCAATTCGTTGGTAACCCAGGAGGGCAAGATCTTCGTCATCGAGGCCGTCGGTATACACGAGGATTCGTGCCTTCTCACGCGCCCTGGCGTTTCCCATAGCGATATCGGCGGCGATGAGATCCTCTTCGGCGTTCTCCGGGGATATGGCTGCGGCCCTCTTTTTGGCATCCTCGAACTTGAGGGGCAGCCACCCGCGGAGTTGGGGATGGTTGTGTTCAAGCCCCTCCGCAGCGGGGCTTAGGAGAAGGATCGTCCCCCCGTTTCGCACGGCAAAAGAGGCGGCGATGAGGCCCTTTTGAGCCTGCCACCAGTCTATGTCGGCGGGAAAGGAGCTTACCACTACAAGCTCTGCAGCTTCGGGAATATTCGTGCCGTAGGCCTCGGCGGCGATTCGGCTCCCAATCCTATGGGCTGTGACGAAGTCTCCCGAGACGATATCGATAATCTCCTTCTCCGTATTGGTGATAGTGTTGACAATGAAATCCAAGCCCGCCTTTTTTGCCGCCTCCTCTATTCCGAGACGGCAGGGATTATCGACAAGCCCGAGAGGAATCTCATCGAGGAGGGCCGCGGCGATGTGGGTAGCTGCGGTGGTAGCATAGCCGCAGACACCGGGCTCTAGAATTTTCGCTCCGCCGGAAAAACCGGCATCGCAGTGGGGCTTGATGTCTCCCGTGCCGATGACAAGATCGGCATCGATAACTGCCCGGTTTACCCGTACGGGGATTCTCTGTCCTCCGGCAGAAACCGTACCGAGGTCGACCAAAGCGGAGGAATCTCTATAGTCGTGCTGCTTAACGGCCACCCGGGAAAGAATCTCATCTCCGAGTTTTTCCCGCAATTCGCCTTTGCTCATCATTCGATGAGTGCCCGTCGCGACCATGAGAGTTATGCGGTTCAAAGTGACGCCGAACTGTTCGAGATAGTCGAGGAGGCCCGCGAGGATCGGCCTGAGAGGGGAGTTGCGGGTATTGTCCTCTATCAAGATCAGTACGGAGTACCCGGGTTTCACGAGTTTCCTGAGAGGAGGCCCGGCACTTGGTGAATCGAGCCGCGAGAAGAGCAATTCTCTCGGTTTTTCGACCGACTTAATGGTCGGAAGGGAACCGTCGAACACGACACGGATACCGGATTCTTCCGGGATAGAAAGTTCAATGGCAGTGTCCCCATAGGGGAGGCGATACTTGTTGCTCTTTTGGGTGGACAAATCGGGCCCCCTACTGTCCGAGATACGCTTTCTTTACTACGTCGTTATTACGGAGTTCCTCCGTACTGCCCGAGGCAATGATGGCGCCCTTCTGCAGAACGTAGCCGCGGTCGGAAATGGAAAGCGCCTTGCCGGCGTTCTGTTCCGAAAGAAAGATCGTTAAACCCTCCTTCCGCAGATTATCGATGGTCTCATAGAACTGTTCGACCAAGAGCGGGGCAAGGCCGAAGGACGGCTCATCTAAGATGAGGAGTTTCGGTCTCTGGACCATGGCTCTTCCGATGGCGAGCATGGCCTGCTCTCCTCCCGAGAGCGTTCCGGCATTTTGATGCATGCGTTCGTTTAGTACGGAGAAGAGTGAAAAAACCCGTTCCATATCTTCCTTTTTCTGTTCATCCGGGAAATCCTCGGCTAAGCCGACGGTGAGATTCTGCCGCACCGTCATACGGGGAAAAATTCTTCGCCCCTCCGGAACGATAGAAATACCGTCTCGGATTATCTCGTTGGTTTTTTTTCCATCAATTCTCGTATCGTTGAAATGGATGCTTCCCTCATCGGGGGAGATCAGTCCGATAATGGTGCGGATGGTGGTGCTTTTTCCCGAACCGTTGGAGCCGAGAAGACAGACCGCTTCACCCTGCTCAACGGTGAAGGAGACATCCTGAAGCATCTTGATCTTTCCGAAGCTCGTTGAAACATGTTCGACCTTAAGCACCGACATATTCTTTCCCCAGGTACGCTTCTTTTACTTCCGTATTCATCTTTACCTCGTCAAAACTTCCTTCCGCGATTTTCTTGCCGAAATTAAAGGCAACAACCCGTTCGGCGATGCGGGAAATGACACTCATGTCGTGTTCAATGATTATGATACCGACACGTTCACGGCTCTCTTTTATTTTCTTTATGTCGTCCATCAGTTCTTGGGTTTCGCCGTGATCCATACCGGCGGACGGTTCGTCCAGTAAGAGAAGGTGGGGATCGGCCAGAAGTGCTCTGCATATTTCGATACGCCGCCGATCCACAAGAGGCAGCTCCTTGATCAACCGATAGGGATTTTTTGCCAATTCTTCATTGAAAATACGTGCCAGGGAAACGGCTCTATCGATCTTTTCCAGAAAATCATTTTCCAATTCCTCTCTTTTAAAGAGGGCGCTGAAGAGGCCGGGTCTCGGTTTGAGCCACATTCCGAGGAGAAGATTGTCGAGTATGCTCAGCTCGTTCCACAATCGTGAATTTTGAAATGTTCTGAGGATGCCCAAACGGGCGATCTCCTGCGGCTTTAGGCCGGCGAGGTTTTGTCCCGCAAACCGAATAGTTCCTGCGGTTGGCGTATAAATGCCCGTTATTACATTGAAAAAAGTAGTCTTTCCTGAGCCGTTCGGACCAATTACCCCAAGGACCTCGTTTTCTTTCACCATGACGTCAATATCGTTGAGTGCCTTGAGTCCACCGAACTGCATGACTATACCCGATGCGTGCAGCAGGTGAGTATCATTTGTTTTCATCGATTCTCTCCTTTTTCGATCGGTAGAAGCGGACACGCTTTGGAATGAGTCCGGCAGGTCGGAAGAGGAGCATGAGGATGATTACCACCCCGTAGAAGAGGAGTCTGAAGTCCTGAAAGGCGCGGAATTTCTCGGGTATGATGATGAGAAGAACTGCGCCGAGTATCACTCCGCCGATGTTGTCCATACCGCCTAAAATCACCATTCCGACCATGGTGAGGCCGAGAGAGAAGGTGAGACTCTCTGGAGATATAAAGCCAACGAAATGTGCGTAGAGGCAACCGGCTAAGCCTGCATATGCGGCGCCAATAATAAAGGTGGAAAGCTTAATAAGATTAAAGTTTACCCCGTAACACCGGGCGGCGATCTCGTCGTCTCTTATGGCATTCCAACCGAGTCCAAGCCAAGAGTAGTGCAGCCTCCTGGCAATGATAAAGGAGAAGGTCAATGCAATGAGTACCAAGTAATAGTAGAAGAACGTGCCGCTAAAGACGTAGTTGCCGAGAACGATCCGTGTGGCAAAGGAGAAGCCGAATAACTCCGGCTTCGGTATGCTCACTATCCCGTTCGGTCCGCCCGTCCACTTCATGTTGAGAATGAGAAGATAGGCAATGTAGGCAAAGGCGATGGTAACGAGCGAGAGGTGGAACTCGCGGGTTTTTAGCGTTGGAAGCCCCAAAAGGAGGCCGAAAAGACCGCTTATGACGATGGCGGCAATAAGGCCGAACCAAAAAGAAAGATCAAGATTTACCGTCAAAAGGGCCGAAGTGTATCCGCCTATTCCCATAAAGGCGCCCTGTGCGAAGTTCACAATGTCCGTACTCCCAATTTGTATATTGAGACCGATAACGGCTATGGCATAGATAAATGAGAGCGTAAGAATGTGAATGATGTAGGCGTTTCTAAGAAAGAAGAAGGGGAACAGCAAAATGAAAAGCCCTATTAGTAAATACAAGCTTTTCCCGTGCTGTTTGAAGCCGCTCTGTATGTTCTCTCTTAGATTACGGGTCCTCCACACAACGTAGGCCCCCGACGCTGCAAGAAGGATTATTAGCAGACCGGAAAAGATGCTTTCCGACATCATAAAGAGAATGACAAAGAGAAAGGCTGTGAGCACAGCCGCAATCGGCAGTAGTTTTGTAGGTTGTAGCTTCATCTGCTCCTCCTAGACCTTTTCCATCTCGATTTTTCCGAGGATGCCGTTCGGTTTGAATATGAGAAAGAGAAGTACCACGAGAAAACTGAAGACATCACGGATGGAAGAGCCGCCCGGTATGTAGGCAGCAGAGAATGTTTCTACAAAAGCCATGAGAAAACCGCCGATAACCGCCCCGAAGACCGAGCCGAGTCCGCCCACAACGGCGGAGGAAAAACCCTTTATTCCGGCGGTCATCCCCATGTCGTATCTGAATATTTTGTAGTATACGCCGTTCATGAATCCGGCTATTGAGGCGAGGGCCGCACCGATAAAAAAAGTAACGGCAACGGTCTTATTTACGTCTATACCCATCATGGACGCCGCCTCAAAATCCTGGGAGATTGCAACTATATGTGAGCCCATTTTAGTTTTCTTGATGAAGAGAAACATGATAAATAAACAGATTATCGCAACGATAAAAATAACAATTTCGTTGAGGGAGAGGTGGAAGTTGCCGAATGAGACACCGACATTGGGAAAGAGGTCGGGAAAGACCTGCGGATTCGACCCCTCCGGATAGAAGAGTTTCAAAAGTTGTTCGATGATGATGCCGGCGGCAAAGGTGGTAAGAATAGACATGACGATAGGCGCATTGCGAAATGGTCGTATCGTCACCCTCTCCGCCGCCACTCCTACCACGCCGGTGAGAATCATTGCGAGAAATAGAGCGAGAAAGGCCGTAACGGCGAAGAGCAGGGGCGAGGTCCCGCTGAATCCGAGAGCAAGAGAGAGCAGGGCCGTTCCAATAAAGGTCCCGAGGATGTAAAAGCCACCGTGACAAAAGACCACCACGTGAAGTATCCCGAAGAACAGGGTAAAACCTATAGCAATAAGAGAGTATTGAAGACCGAGCATGGTAAAGTTTTTAATCTGAGACAGAAGGGTTATTAACAACTTCCTCTCCTTTTTCCTGGTGAAGATATAGAGTAAACCGGCTGCGGAATAAATCCGCAGCCGGAATTAGATTGAATATGCCTAACTATTTGAGACCGGGAAGGGATTTACTGCCCGATGCATAGTCCGATTTGTCCCATTCTACCCAGCTGCCGTCCTGACTGACAAGCCTGGTCATGTCGAGGAGGGTCGTCTGTCCGGTTTCATCGAACCTGTAGGTGCCGAGAAGCCCCTTGTATTCGATCTTGCGAATGGCATCGACGAGGGCTGCGGGATCCGGGCCGACCTTCTTCATGGCCGCAAGAATAACGCCGGCAGCATCGTACGCGTACTGACCATAGGCACCCATCGGTTCGGAATAATTCTCCGCATCGTAGGCGGCGACGAACTCGTCCCATCCCTTAACCTTCGACGGGTCTCCGGGTTTGATTATAACGGTTCCTTCGGCCGCATCACCGGCAATTTCGTTGAACTTTTCGTCGGCAAGACCGGAAATTCCCGCATAGACCATGTCGGTCATGCCGGATTTCACCATCTGTACGCGCAGGAGGGCCGCCTCGGTAACCACACCACCGTAGTAGAGAACGTCGGGATCGATTTCTTTGATCTTGGTGAGGAGCGACATAAAATCCTTCTCTCCCACGTTTATCCCGTCTACGGATAAGATCTCTCCGCCTCTGCTCTTAACCGCCTTTTCCATGAAGGTTTGACAGTCGGTACCGTAGGAAGAGGTGTCGTGAATAATGCAGAAGGTTTCGGCATCCTGATCGATGAGAAACTCGGCGAGGTATTCGTTTTCCGCATCGAGTTTCGGACACACACGAGTGATCTCAGAATACATCTTGCCAAACTTGTCGGTGAGGTCGGTCCCAATGGCACCCCAGATAACGAGGGGAATACCGTTTTCCTGGAAGACGGGTATCGTCGCACGAGCAACGGGGCTGTTCCAATGACCGGCTGCTGCTGCCACATCGGGATCGGAGACGGCTTTGTTCGCCGCATTCGCTCCGGTGGCGGGATCCGATGCATCATCGAGAGAGAGCATCTCGATGGTATAGTCGAAATCTCCTGACCTGTTGGCCTCCTTAACTGCCAGGTCGAAACAGTTTCGCGCGCCCATACCCTGTGCGGCATTGTCGCCTGTGAGGGGGCCGAGAAATGCGACCTTTACCGTTTCTTCTTTCTGTCCTCCCGCGAATACACTCACGGTTCCGAGGAGAAGAAAGACAATGAGAATAGCTAGAATCTTCTTCATACAATCCTCCTTTGGAAGTATCTAGTTCAGGGTACACTATCATTTTAAAATCTGTCAAAAGATAATTCCAGTTTTTGATAAACAGTGCCGTATAATGGAACTAAAAGAAAAAACCCTATTTGTTGTTCCAATAACTGAAACTGTGTTTCAACTATTGCTTGACAGCATATTTGCATAAAAGGTACCCTCAATAAAAGGGGGAAAAGAAGGTGCCTGACATCGGTAAAATTTACCGCATTCTGGAAATACTTCAACAAAGATCTCAGAGCGGATCTACTAACAAGGAGATCAGCACCGAGTTGGGCCTCCCGCCCTCGACCTGTTCACGCATTCTTTCTTCTCTGAGAAAGTACGACTTCGTGTACCGGCGGGACGGCGACATGAAGTATTTTCTCGGCTATGCGCATCTGCGTTTTGCTCAGACCCTTCTGGCTACCTCCGACGAGGTATCCTTCACCCGCCCCGTTCTTGATGAATTGTATACGAAGATCGAGGAGACAGTCTACTTCGCAAAGATGAACGGAGACTATTGTGTCGTTGTCGATGTGAGGGGTTCGGTGAATACCAGGATAGCCGTGGGTCTGGGGGAGCTGATGCCGCTGCACTGTTCGGCGGCGGGAAAGGCGGCCTTTGCCTTTCTGCCGGAATACGATAGACGGGAACTCTACAAGAAACTGAGCCTGCGGCCGTATACGGAAAGAACAACAATCGACATCGACGGACTGGAGAAGGAGCTGAGAGAAATAACTCGCACCCATATTGCCTACAACTTCGGTGAGTACCACGAAGGGATCAATGCCGTGGCCACACCGGTTTTCAACCGCTTCGGCGCGGTAACCGGCGCACTAGGTCTTGTCGGAACCTCGGCTCGATTGGATGAAGATACCATGAAGGAGAAGGCCCTTCGTCTTTTAAAGGCGAGTAAAATGATATCGGAAAACCTGATTAAAGGGAGTATGACTTCGGGATGACAGAAAAACGAAAAGACTACGAATTTCTCGGTAAGGATTTTCCGCGCAAGGAAGGCAGGGCGCGGGCAATGGGAAGGGAAAAGTATCCGTCGGACCTCTATTTCGACGATATGCTTCACGGAAGGATTCTCCGGTCGCCCCATCCTCATGCGAAAATAAAATCAATAGATTTTTCAGAGGCCGAAAAGATGGGTGCCGTCTGCATAGGGGCCGGCGATACGAGTCGGGAATTTTTTAATCCCCGTCTCGTATCGATACCCAGCGGGACCTACAAAGATTGGCGGCTTTTCGATGAACGTGTGCGGCAGGTCGGTGATTTCTACGGTGCCGTAGCTGCCGAAAGCGAGGAGCTCGCCGAAAGGGCCGCCGAGGCGGTAAAGGTAGAGTGGGAGCTCCTGCCCGCTTACATGACGATGGACGAGGCACTTGCCGCTGAGGAGAATCTCATACACGAGAAGGTGTACCTCCAAGAGAAAGAGATAAAAATCAAAAACAACATTGCCTGCACCCGCGAAGTAAACGAAGGGGATATAGATGCAGGATTCAAGGAGGCGGACGTCATCGTTGAGAACGAGTTCGAGACACCGCGGCAGTACCACTGCCAGCTCGAACCGAGGGCCAGTGTCGCCAAGCCGGAACCCGACGGAGGCGTTACCGTGTGGCCGACCACTCAGGCGGTCCACAACACCCGGATACTCATCGGAAAGCTCTTTTCCCTCCCCCTCAACAAGGTCAATGTGGTGCGCATTACCGGCGGCGGCCACTTCGGTTCGGGGATACACAGCAACCCGGTCATCCTCATAAGCGTTGCCCTTGCCCTTAAGTCGGGAAAACCGGTCAAGATCACTCAGTCACGCGAGGAGGACCTGTACGATCACGTGCGGTATCCTTCGAAATACCGGCTGAAGGTCGGGGCACGGAAGGACGGAAGCCTCGTTGCCGGTCACATGACGGCAACGATAGACATCGGCTGTCATCACATTCAGGCGCTCGCCTATCTGGGAGTGATGAGCGGTTTCTGGCATTCCCTCTACCGTATGGAGAATATGAACTACGAGGGAACGGCGGTGTATACCAACAAAGTTCCAACCTGCGCCATGCAGGGCTACGGCGCCCCGCAGGTGACCTTCGGCGTCGAAGCGACTATGGATATGCTGGCCGAAAAACTCGGTATGGATCCCATAGAGCTGCGGATCAAGAATTACGTCGGCTTAGGAGAAATATTCTGGGGCCAGGGACCCACGGTCAAGTCGCCCATCTATTCCGACGGTGTGGTGGAACTCCTCAAACGGGGAGCCGCAGAGATAGGTTTTTACGACCGGCTGCCTCCGGAGAAGAAGAAGGGACGGTATCGGCGGGGAATCGGATTCGCCCGGGGATTTCATACCTCGGGAACCGGCGCACCGGTGCCGGGCGAGGTCAAGGACTACACAACAGTCCAGGTGAAGGTGAATGAAGACGGTTCCATCGACGTGCTCACGGCGCTGATGGACCAGGGAGGCGGCACCCTCGATGCGGCGGCAAAGCTTGTCGCCGAAGAGTTTCAAGTACCCTTCGACAAGGTAGGAATTTCTCCCGCCGATACCCGGTCGACCGGGTACGATGTGTGTACCCACGCAACGCGGGGAGTCTACTGCGGCGCCGGCGCGGCGCATGAGGTGGCAAAGGAGGCAAAGGCAATCTTGCTCCAGTTCGCCTCCCGCTATTTAGACACCTATCCCGATGCCTTGAAGCTGCATTACGACCAGACTAGCGGCGAGACGGTCATATCTGTGCAGGGTAATCCGGAGAAGAATGCCACCCTCGCGGAGGTCGCAGAGCATGCGATGAACAAGGACTGGGGAACGGCCATTTTTTCCAAGAGCATCCGAAAGACCGCCTGTCCGCCCGCATATACCACCTACTTCGTAGAGCTAGAGGTGGATACCGCTACAGGTTTGGTGCGAATTATTCGGGTCGTGGGAGGCAGCGACGCGGGAACGGTAATAAACCCCGGCTTGGCAAAGGGACAGGTCCACGGCGGTTTTTATCGGGGAGCGGGAATGGCTCTTATGGAAGACACTCCCTACGACGAGAAGAGCGGCAGGTTGAAGAACAACGGCTCTATGCTGGACTACAAGATGCTGGGGATCGACGAGATGCCGGACCCGGAGAACTTCAAGGTGATTTTTGCCGATACCTACGAACCGACCGGACCCCTTGGAGCAAAGGGTATAGGAGAGGCGGCCTTTAATCCGGTACCGGCGGCAGTTGCATCGGCGGTGCAAAACGCCATCGGCATAAGATTCACCAAACTGCCGATTCTGCCGGAAGACATTCTGGACGCTTTGGGGGAGGAAGAAAATGACTAATACCAAAATCATATCACACAGCTTCGAGTATCTCGCGCCGGGCACTCTCCTAGAGCTCCTCAGCTCCCTGCAGAAGCCGGGATCGATGTGTCTGGCCGGCGGAACCGATCTCGTAAACCGGCTCAAATTGAAGACAGCCGCACCGCAGCAGGTGATCTATATCGGTAAGGTAGAGGGACTGATGGAGTTCTCCGCCGACGACTCGGGTCTTCACATCGGCGCCATGGTGCCGATGCGTACGGTAGAGACCAATTCCCTCGTGCAAAAGGATTACATCGGTCTGCATTCGGCGATTAACAGCGTGGGCGGTATGCAGATACGCAACACCGCCACAATCGCCGGTAATATCGCCAACGCCTCTCCGGCGGCGGATACACCGCCGCCCCTCATGACTCTTAGGGCCGAATGCCGGCTTGCATCGATGAAGGGAAATGAAGTCTCATATCGGAATGTGGCTGTTGAGAAGATTTTTACAGGCCCCGGGAGCACGGTACTGGAAGAGGATGAATGCATCGTGAGCATCAATGTGCCGAAACCAGAGGGAGACTACGGAACCTCTTTTCTGCGGAGTGCGAGGGTCAAGCTCGACGTGGCAAAGGCCAATTGTGCCGTGTTCCTGCAGCGGGACGGTAAAGAGTGCAGTGAAATACGCATCGCCGCAGGCGCTGTGGCACCTATGCCGATACGGGTCCCGCATGTGGAAGAGGCGCTGAGGGGCAAAAAAATCGACTCGCAGACGATAAAGAAGGCAGCCGCTCTCATCGGAGAGGATATTCAGCCGATTGAGGATGTGAGATCAACGGTACGCTACCGCATGCGGGTAATGAAGGTCCTCATCCGGGACGCCGTCTTTGCCGCCTGGGCGAACGCCGGCGGCCGGGATTTCCGTGAAGGGAAAAGCGAGGAGAAAAACTAATGAGCGCGGTAAAAATAACAGTGACCATCAACGGACGGGAACACATCCTTGAAGTCGAGCCTCAAGAAACATTGCTGAATGTACTGCGAGAGCGGTTTCATCTCACCGGAGCGAAGTACGGCTGCGGCATCGGTGAGTGCGGGGCCTGTACGGTCCTGCTCGACGATACGCCGGTCCTCTCCTGTCAGCTCCTTGCCGCCGTATGCGACGGAAAGGAAGTCGTGACGATCGAAGGCCTTAGCGAGGGAAACAGGGACCACCCCATGCAGGAGGCCTACGTAGAGGAAGGAGCGGTGCAGTGCGGTTTTTGTACGCCCGGCATGGTTCTCTCTTCCGTCGCGCTGGTCTGGGAAAAGCCGAAGCCGAATATCGACGACATAAAGGAGGCCCTGCGGGGAAACCTCTGCAGATGTACCGGCTATGAAAATATATTTCGTGCGGTAAAAAGCGGCGCGGAAAAAATGAGCGCTTCCGGAAGCGCAAAACACGCAAACTCAAGGAGGGGTAAATGAGAGCCTTTCGATTTCTGCAATCCGATACGCTGGAAGATATTCTCAAGGTCAAGGAAGAAGAACGAGAGCGGGCGCGGATACTCGCCGGCGGCACGAATCTCCTTGCCAACATAAAAAAGGGTGATATCAAGGAGGGTATCCTCATCGACGTCACCAGAGTAAAAGAGCTCGAAACAATAGAGGAGAGCGACGGATCACTCCGAATAGGCGCAGGAGTGACGATGCGAGAACTTTTGGAAAACGAAAAGGTACGGAAGCGTCTGCCGTACTTTCAGGAGACCCTTCTGACTTTTGCCAATCCCCTGGTGCGGAACCGGGCGACTCTCGGCGGCAATCTTGCCGACGCCTCTCCCATTGCCGATACTGCGCCGATTCTAATTGTTTTGGATGCCGAGCTGCAAACGGTGAGTGCGAAGGGCCGGCGGGTGATAAAACTCTCCGACTTCTTTCTCGGAGTAAATAAAACGAGTCTCGAAGCGAATGAAATAATCGAGTCGATTATCATACCCTTGAGTCGAACAAAGAGGGCGAAGATGATAAAGCTCGGCCTGCGGAACGGGTATTCCTGCTCGGTTTCCTCCGCCGCCGCGGCAATGGAACTCGATGGTGCCGAAGTAAAGGAGGTAAAGATAGCCCTCGGCGGTGTTGCGCCGAAACCGGCAAGAGCGGCTTCCTGTGAGAACTACTTAATGGGGAAGAAACTCGATGCCGAAACCATTGCCGCTGCGGTGAAGGAGCTGGAAAAGGACATCAGCCCGATCACCGATGTGAGAGGTACGGCGGAATATCGAATGGAAATTGCAAAACGACAAGTACGCCAGGCGGTGGGAACCGCCGCAGGATTGGAGGGATAAGATGGAGTATAAATCGGAACTCTACGACCTATCGGTATATGTGAACGACAAACGGGTGCACGGCAAGGTACGGGCGGAGAAAACCCTCCTCGACTTCCTTCGAGAAGAGGGATTCGTCGAGGTGAAGAAGGGCTGCGATAACGGTGACTGCGGAGCCTGTACCGTTATCATGGACGGAATTGCCACGCTCTCCTGCTGCACCGCCGCCCTGCAGGCCCAGGGCACGCATGTCTATACGGTTAAATCGCTCGGCACATGGGATAAGATGCATCCGCTTCAGGAGGCCTTTGTCACGCATGAGGCGGTGCAGTGCGGCTTCTGTACTCCCGGTTTTTTGATGACCGCCAAGGCTCTGCTCGACGATAATCCGAAGCCCAGCAGGGAGGAAATTCGGGATGCAATTTCTGGAAACCTCTGCCGTTGTACGGGGTATGTGAAAATAGTCGACGCGATCGAAGATGCCTCGAACGCGATCTATGAGGCTTCGAGGAGGGGAAAGTAATGAGTAAGAAAGAGTTTAGCATAATCGGCACGAGGGCCGACGGCTGCGACGAAAAAGACAAGGTGATGGGAAACGTCGTCTACGCCGAAGACTTCATTCTGCCGGGGACCCTCTACGCAAAGGTCTTTCGGTCGACAAAACCTTCGGCAAAGATTACCCGTTTGGATATTTCGAAGGCCGAGGCTCTCGAGGGAGTTGAACGGGTTCTCACCTACAAGGACGTGCCGCACAACGAGTCGGCAAAGAACGTGGTGGGCCAGACCACCGAAGTGGGCCTCTTGGAGGCGAAGCAGCGGATTCTGGCAAGCGACACGGTCCGCTATTTCGGCGAACCTATCGCCCTCGTCGCCGCCGAGAGTCCCGAACTGGCAAGAGACGCAATCGAACTGATAGAGATCGACTACGAAGAGACCCCCGGAGTCTTCGATCCAAAGGAGGCGATGAAGCCTAACGCGCCGAAGATCCACGGCGACAACAATGTTATCGCTAACTGGGCCCTTCGAAAGGGTGATGTGGAGAAGGGCTTCGCCGAGGCGGACGTAATAGTGGAGAGAGAGTACCGCACGCCCCGACAGGAACATGCCCACATGGAGCCGGAGGCGGGTATCGCCTGGATCGACGACATGGGGGTGATAAACATCCGCTACGCAACTCAGGTGGTGGAGCATTACCGCGACGTGGCGGCGGTCCTTGGCCTGCCGGAGAGCCGTGTGCGTACGATAGGAACAATAATCGGCGGCGGTTTCGGCGGAAAGGAGGACCTTACCGTCGAGGTCTTTCTCTCCCTCCTCACCTGGTATACCCGCAGGCCGGTGAAGATGGCCTTTACGCGGGAAGAGATGGGCTTCGGACGACAGAAGCGCCATCCCTATGTGATGCGCTATAAAACCGGCGCGAAGAAGGACGGGACGCTGACGGCAATGCAGGCCGAACTCATTTCCGATTCCGGCGCCTATGTAATGCTCAGCCCGTGGGTGCTTCTCTATTCGACGGTACACTCCACCGGCCCCTACCGGATACCCAATGTAAAGACCGACGGCTACTCCGTCTTGACGAACAACGTCATGACCAGCGCCTTTCGCGGCTTCGGCGGGATGCAGGTCGCCTTCGCTTATGAATCGCAGATGGATGCCCTGGCAAAGGAACTTGGGATGGATCCCCTCGAGTTGAGAAAAAAGAATTTCTACAAGCGGGGCGATGAGACGGCGAACTTTCAGAGCATTCCTTCCGACGTACTGCTGGAGGAAGCGGCGGAAAAAGCCATTGAAGCCTTAGGCAGCCCGTCCAAACCGTCGGGACCGAATAAGAAGGTGGGGCGGGGATTTGCCTGTTCCTGGCAGTCCTATGGGAGAATGACCTACCTCCACGATACGGCCAGTTCCTGGGTGGGACTTGAGATGGACGGTTCGGCGGTGGTACGCTGCGGTATCCCCGACCTTGGCGGTGGTCAGCGGGAGTCGATCAGGGCCATAGCCGCCGAGCTGCTCGGTACCAAGCTTGAGGAGGTGCACGTCATCTCCACCGATTCTCAGGTCACTCCCCTGGCCGGTACGGTCACTGCAACCCGGGCTCTCTTTATGTCGGGAAACGCCACAAAGATGGCGGCGGAGAATGTACGGAAGGTCATCTTGGACAAGGCTGCCGAGCTCCTCTCGGTGAATGCAGACGATCTGGACATCCGCGACAAGATGGTGTTTTCCACGGAAAAGAGCGAGGTGAAGATCGAACTGGTAAAGGTGATAAAAGCCTGCGCCGCCGAGGGTATTCAGATACAGAGTCTGGCGACCTACAAGGCGGCTTTTACCGACGAGATCAAAACGAATGTGATCAAGGATCCCGTCTACAACGACTGGACCTTCAGCGCCCAGGCGGCGGAGGTCGAGGTAGACCTTGAAACGGGAAAGGTAGATGTGCTGAAATACGCCGCCGCGCACGACGTGGGAAAGGCGATAAACGTCAAGCGGGTCGAGGGACAGATCGAAGGAGGGGCGACTCAGGGAATCGGTTTTGCACTGATGGAGGATTATCTGGAGAAGGAAGGAGTACCCCTTTCCTGGAATCTCACCGAGTATCTCGTTCCGACAAGCAAGGACGTTCCCGATTTTACCTCAATTATTCTTCAATCCGAATCGGGCAAGGGCCCTTTCGGCGCCAAGGGTATCGGAGAGCCGTCGATTACCGCCGCCTCTCCGGCGATCGCCAATGCCCTACGCAATGCGGTGGATATTGAGGTGCCTCACATTCCCGCGACTCCCGAACGCGTGTACTGGGAGCTGAAGAAAAAGAAGCTCAACGCCTAAGCGCGGTAGAGACTGTACGGTCCGCCCTTGCGGCGGACCGGCTTTTAGAGCCGTTCCCCTTGCCTTGATGCTTTTCCCGTTAGCGCCTATCATGCCCATTGATGAACTACTTAGAACTTCTCACAGAAGAATACTTCGCTAAGGGGATGGACCCGGAAAGCTATGCCGCCGACCTGCGCAGCTATCGGTCCATCGTAAAAAAACTGCTGCAAACGGCGCGCGGCAGGGCGGAAGATGAACAGGTAACACTGTTAAGAGAAAAGGCGGCCGCACAGGTGCAGCCTGTGCGGGCGACGGTGAATACCGAGGATTGGTGTGGAGACTCGGCCTGCACCATTCCGATACTTGCCGACCTCTTCGGCCGGGCGGATATTCCCCTGCGGATCTTCCGCGGCAGCGAGCACCACCGCCTAATGAATCGCTATAAAAAAGACGGAGATACCCACATTCCTGTGGTCTCGATCTGGGACGGCGAGGGAAGGGAGATCGCCCGTTGGATAGAGGCGCCGAAGAAGGTCGATGAAATGAAGAGCCAATGGAAGGGCGAGAATCCGCGGATGATGGAACTCTACGAAAAGAAGCAGGACGACAAGGAGGCGGCAAAGGAGTTCGCCCGGATATATCGGAATTTTCTCCTCACCATGGCCGGCTGGTACGAAGAGGGAATGTGGGCCGAAACCACCGCAGAAATCCTCGCCGCCCTCGACAGGGGCCGCGGCCGCTTTCGAGGCTGAACGGCGGCTCGAGCGCCGACAAGACCAAAATTTCTTCACATAACCCGGCAGGTGAAACTCCTGTCCGGTAAAGGTTGGCAAACTGCCGGAAGCGAGTCTTGCGCGTGAGAGTGATCAAAGCGCGAAGCGTTCTATGAACGGGTAAAACGGCTGTGGTACACGTTGCTGAACCGGCGATCGCGCACGGCACAGCTGCATTGGACTAAATTACACCTGCTGCTTGCCCGTTATCCCCTTGAGCGGCCGAGAATCTATCATTCTCTTATCTGATGCGAATCTTCATCTCGGAGGAACCGGATGCCTTAATTGGGCTCGTCCGGGTCTGTGGGGGCTTCGGGGCGCAATTCTCCGATTCTACCCGGAGAAGACGACTACTGTTCCAGGGCCTTCACCCGGAGCGGGAAGAGATTTCCTCGAGGTAGCGGGGCGCAATGGTGTCCTCCGGATCTATCTCGAGAATGGTTCGGAAGAAGCGGCCGGCGAGATCTAATTCACCCTTCTTAAGAGCGAGGACACCGAGATTCGAGATGATCTTGGTATTTTCCGGTTCGAATCGGAGGGCTTGCTCGAGCCGGTGTCTCGCATCCTCGTACGATCCCAATTCCATCAAGCAGATTGCCAGCTCATTGTAGGAATCAACAGTGCACGCTTCCAGCTCTATGCTGCGCTGGAAAGCTTCTGAGGCCTCCTGCCACCGTTTGAGCCTGCGAAGTCCCCAGCCTAAGAGAAACCAGCCGTTCCCTACATCCGGATTCTTGTCCAGGAATTCGCGTATTCGCGCTAAGCCCCGCTCTTCATCGCCCATTCGAATAAAATCGTAGGCTTCGGTGAAGATTCGGTCCCTGTCTCCGCTCTCCTCGAACCGTCCGAGAAGCTGTTCAACCTCCGATCGATTCTTCCCGTTTTTACTCGTCTCTTCGGAGAGACGGAGGTACGCAGCAAGCTCCTCCTTCGCCCTGTGGAGATTTCCCCGCTTGAGAAAGAAGTGTCCGGCGTTGTAGCGGATATCGGCCGAATCCGGATGACGAGAAATCGCCTCGCAATAGACGGCCAGGGCTTGCTCGTAGAGGGAATCCGCCTCCTCTTCCCTGTAGTGCCGCTCATCGGCCTCGCCGCGCTGCTCGAGGACCAGAGCAAGGTTTACATGAGAGCTCTCGAATTCGGGAGCCAGATTGACGAGTGAGCGGAAGATCTCCTCGGCCACGGCGAAGTCCTGCTGCTTTGCCTTTACTATTCCCGTCTGATTCAACTCTGCGACGATATTCGGCTGCACGGCGTAGATGAAGCGGCGGTAATAGTCGATGTGCCGGTGATCGGGTCGGTAGGCGAAGATCTTGAGCATGGCGGAGATAATCATCTCCCAAGAGAGGCTATCGATATGAAACTCATCGCTCCCGGGAGGCGGTTCTACCGGCAGCGGGATATCGGCAGAGACACTGAATCCCTCAATTTTCCGTGCACTTTCCTCCGGCAGGCTGATATAAGATATTCGTTCGAGAGACATGCTATGTCTCCTCTTCTTTTGCTTCGCTGTGACGGTTAAGCGACAATCTGGATTTGTGCTGCCGCAGGTAGTCGTTGATGATCATTTTGTATTCCATCGGCACCTTCTCTTCGTCGAAGGTCACTGCAATGGCTGCAAGATCCTTTCGGCCTTCCACCTCTTCGTGACGGATTGTCTTTCCCGGAATGCTCATTACCTCGTCGTTATAGGTTTCGAAGCGGAGGACAGCCTCCTTGTCCAGTACGAATTTCGCGACACCAGAGATGATGACCTTCGCGCCGGAGAAGGAGAGGTCTCGAATAATACAGTTTCGCGGTACACCTTGAACGAAGAGCTGCGCCCCCTTTGATTTGAGACCGAGCTTCTTTATCGTCTGCACATCGAGGGTGATACGATCCTCCTTTCTCTTCTGGGAAGCCGCAGCGGCGTCGAGCAGCTGCCCGATTATGGAGATGAGATCGTCGGGAGCCCTCTTGGTGAATTCCAAATTCACAAAATTGAGATTCGGTTTGTCTTTGTTGTAGGGAGTGTAGCCCGTCACCTTTGCGGAAACGAAAAAGAGCACGGGATCCGTCTTATCCGCGTCTTTGTAGGCGAATCGCAGGGACAGTAGATCGTTTACATCGCGAATCTGCGTAAAATTCTCCTGTGTGAGGCTGGCTATGACCTTGGCGGCGGTCATGGAGCAGCTGTAGATGATGCAGGGCCACTGCATACCGAGTCCCTTGAGAAAGACCATCTTGGGAAGAAGTCCCGTCGCCCGGATAACCTCCTTGGTGAAGGTGACCTCAACTGTTTTAAAGCGATCGTAGTAATCAGAAATCTGATGACTTGTAAAAATGGGCATAAACGATCCTACCGCCTTTTAGTCGTACCGGACAAAAACCCGCGATGTCGCTTGGGGTGTATCTCTTGAACTCTATGGTTCAAGTGGGTTTCCGCAGCGGAGCATCCTGTTTGACCGCGGACGGTCAAGCAATTCAACCCCACTAGAGGGGAATCCCTTTTTTATACTTTGACCCAAGAGATTTATTGTCCCCTCCCGAGCATCGCAGGTACAATAATCAGCTATTCCGTGTACGAGGTCTCTTCAAGGTTTTTGTCGAGAAGGCTGATCATTTCTTCTGCGATAGCCTCCGCCTGACGTCCTTCGGTCTTCGATTTAAAGAGCTCGTCTGTAACTAGTATACTTGAAATGATGGCTATCCGTAAAGGATCACTCAACCCCATCCCGCGGCGGATCTCCTCGCACTTCTTCTCCACATACCGCAGAACCGAAGTAAAATACTCGGGATCTTCGGTGGTACGTAGGGTAAAAGAGGTTCCAAGCAGATGGATGCGGTGTTGGCCTTCCATGATCAGAAGATGTCGAGCTCGTCGCTCGTGGTATCATCCGTCTGTTCCGATGCCGGGGATGGAGTTGAGCCTTCCTCTTCAGGCGCCCGAGGAGTGCGTGAACGCTCCTGTGAAGGGGCGTTTTCAAGTGGGCCGTCTTCGACCGCTTCGTCGTTTCCCGTATCGATTCCGTCTTCGAGCTTGTTCAATTCCTCGAGGGCGCTCTTGATGCCGTCCTCGATCTCGACTTGATCCTTTTTGAAGTTTTCGATGAGTTTTTCGAGTTCGGAGATACGGTGCTGATACGATTCGAGCTTCGTTTTGAGCGAGTTGTTCTCCCTCTTCAGGCCGTCTATGCGGGAGACCGCGTCGTGTACCTTCTTATCGAGGAGCCGTATCTGCTCAAGACTTACCATATCCTTGCCGTCCCTATTCTCCCAGGGCCGATTTCGATGCCGCTACCAGCTCTGAAAAGGCCGGTTTGTCCTCAATCGCCAAGTTGGAAAGGGCCTTGCGGTTGAGTTTGATATCGGCCTTGTCGAGTCCATGCATAAAGCGGGAATAGTTGATCCCTTCGTTTTTGCATGCGGCGGAGATCCGAGCTATCCATAGTCTTCGAAAGTCCCGTTTTCTGCGTTTTCTGTCTCGATATGCATATTGTCCCGCTTTGGTAACGGTATCCTTAGCCGCGCGGAAATTGGTGCTTCTTCGTCCCCAGTATCCTTTCGCCGCCTTGAGAATTTTTTTTCTTCGACGTGTGCGTCGTGTTCCGTCTGTCGCCCGTGGCATGTGTAATTTCTCCTTCCGCTTGTATCGTGTTGTGGGTAAACCGGCTTAGAAACCGTAGGGGAGAAGTCTCCTCACCTTTTTCGTTTCCGGTTCGCTGAGGATCCCCGCCTTGCGGAGATTCCGTTTCGTCTTCCTCGACTTCTTCGTGAGAATGTGCCGCAGTCCCTGCTTTCGATATTTGATTTTTCCCGTACCCGTTACCCTATACCGCTTTGCCGCGGATTTTCGTGTTTTCATCTTCGACATATTCGTTCCTCTCAATCTTTCGTGCTATTTCTTTACGCTTTTTGGGCTCAGTATCATCGACATGAATCTTCCCTCCATTTGGGGCTGTCTGTCGACGTTGAATTTTGCTTCGAGTTCGTTGAGATTGGTGAGGATCTGGTCCAAGACGTCTCTTCCTATCTCCGTATGGGCCATCTCCCTTCCACGGAAACGTATAGTGACCTTCACCTTGTTTCCTTCCTCTAAGAAACTCTTCACATGATCGGTCTTGAAATCGAGATCATGCTTCTCGATTTTGGGCTGCATCCGAATTTCTTTGAGTTTCAGCTGTTTCTGTCGTTTATTCGACTCTTTGAGCTTCTTCTCTTGTTCGAATTTGAACTTCCCATAATCGAGAATCTTGCACACAGGAGGGTTTGCCTGAGGTGCCACCTCGACGAGGTCGGCGCCGACTTCCTGTGCCAATTCGAGAGCCTTCGGCGTGGGAAGAACTCCTCGCTGCTTCCCTTCATCATCAATTACTCGAACTTCCCTGACCCGGATCTGCTCATTGATCCGTAAATCGTTTTTTGCCAATCTGCCTCCTTCTACACGTCTATATAGTAGCTGTATTGCGCAAAGTGAGTGATAATATAGCATTAAGGGACGAAAGAGTCAAATGGTGGCGGTTCCTCTACCGCGCGACTCCCGCACGCAATTGGGACTTTCAAATCCTCTCTTTGTATACGATAATAGGGGTATGAGTAATTCGGTTTTTGAAATTGCACAGGAGAGTGCGCGACGATTGCGGTCGGTGTATACCGAATACGCGAAGGGACCCGTGGACGAGGGAATGCGCCAGTTTCTCCGCTCAATGGCAGAGCAGGAAGCTTCTCATCTGCGCTTTTTGCAGGAAAAGCTCTCGAGCCTGTCACACGATGCCGAACTGAAGGCAAAAGCGGAAGACGTATCTGCGAGTATGAACGAACTCCCTCCCGAAAAAGAGGTCAAGAGCCTCAGCCGGATCGATTTCTTCGCTCATGTCCTCGAATTGGAGGAGTGGACGATGAAGATGTACCGTCACATATCCGAGAGCTGCGGGGAGAGAAACGAAATGGCCGACTTTTTTCATAGTCTCTATGAGGAGGAACGGCGTCACCACTCGCTGGTAAAGGACCGCTACGAACTTGAATCTTTACTTTAATGCTGCGGTGAGGGAAACCGCCTTTGCACAGTCGATGGGACTTCCCCCGCCTACCG
>CAZQNO010000005.1:0-15482 GCA_964594775.1 uncultured Spirochaetaceae bacterium | reverse complement strand
GCTGCGGTGAGGGAAACCGCCTTTGCACAGTCGATGGGACTTCCCCCGCCTACCGCGAGGAGACAAGAAGGGGGAGAGGAGAGACGAGTTTTGTGTGTTCATGGCTAGTTATAAATCCATGTGATATGCCTGTAAACAAGTAAGAGTACAGCACGGGAGAAGTGAAAAAATCCTTTACAATCTATAAAAACGGTCATATAATCTATACCGGCTGGTGGTATAACCACCAGCCGGTATAAGGCGAAGGGGGTACTGGAGGATGATCGGTGAAAAATAGGATGAAACCGCTTGAAGCGAAGAGCCTCAAGGAAGGATTTATCGAACGCTTCGAAGAACTGATCCTTTTGGGCCGATTCAAGAGCGGCGAAAAGCTGCCGTCGGAACGGGAACTGGCGAGAATGCTGGAAGTAAGCAGGCCGGTAGTGCACGAGGGACTGGTAGAACTTGCCGCAAAGGGACTGGTTACCATCATTGCGAGACGGGGGACGGTGGTCAACGACTTCCGCTATGAAGGTTCGGTAGAAGTCCTCAACAGCCTCCTGCGTTACGGTGCCGGTGAACTGAAGCCGGAAATCCTCAACGGCATGCTCGAAATGAGGATGCTCTTTGAGTCGGAAACCGCCCGTCTCGCAGCGCTCAGGCGGGACGAAGAAGAGCTGAATCGCCTCGAAGAGGCTCTGCGCGAAGAGGAAAGGGTTTTCGGAAATACCGAAAGCCGCCGGCGGGAAATAGCCGAAGCAGACTACCGCTTTCATCATGCAGTTGCCATGGCCGGCGGGAACATCGTCTATCCGATGCTGATAAACAGTTTCAAAACGCTCTACATGAATGTGCTCCACCGCTTTTATCGCCACGGAATCGATCTAAGACCGATTCTCGAAAATCACCGTCTCATCGTCGAAGGAATACGTGGCGGGGACGTAAAAGAGGCGGAATCACAGATGAGGAGGCTGCTCAGAGAAAGCGCCGAAAAACTCAACCGGGTTCTTGTGCAAGAGGATGAAAACGATTGAAAAAAGAGCCGGAAAAAATCGTACGACGTATCCTCGAAAAATTGGGTGTCTCCGATCTTACGGTCGAACGATTTCATCGCTCGGTTCGACTCTGCGGGAAGGTAAGTACTTGGGATGAAAAAATACAGGCAGGATACGCCGCCTCGGGAAGAGGTTTTAAATCGGTAATAAACGATATCGACGTTGAAGGAATACGCGTGACAAAAGATCCGGCAGTGCCGGAAGCCGGCGACAAGTCCTTGGAAGGCCGTTTTTTTGATGTGCTCATCGTAGGGGCGGGAGTAATCGGCTGTGCCGCTGCCCGTGAGCTGAGCCGGTATCGATTAACAGTAGCCGTCGTGGAAAAAGAGTGTGATGTGGCGATGCACACCAGCGGCCGGAACGACGGGATGATCCATCCCGGCTTTGCCCCGCCGACGGGAAGCCTCAAGGCAAAGTATAATGTCCGCGGCAACAGGATGTACGATCGTCTCTGTGAGCAGCTCGATGTACCTTTTGATCGGCCCGGTTCTCTCGTGTTGTTCTCTCGTCCCTGGTACCGCTTATTGCTTCCCCTTCTTTTTGCACGGGCCCGCAGAAACGGCGTTGACGGCTGCAAATATCTTTCTCGTTCTAAAGTTGCGAAGATAGAGCCGTGGCTGACGGAAAAGCAGCACGGAGCCCTCTTCTTTCCATCAGCCGGCAGGCTCAGCCCCTATGTCCTCACCAGTGCTCTTGCGGAGAACGCGGTGCAAAACGGTGTCGAGCTCTACCTGGAAACGGGCCTCACCGGTCTTAAAACCAGCGGCCTTAATACCGGTGAGACGGCCTCAACTGGGCAAGGTTCCCGGAAAATCGTTGAAGTGGAGACAACACGGGGGATCTGCAGGGCGAAGGTGGTGATAAACGCCGCCGGTATGTGGGCCGACTGGGTTGCAGCCTTGGCCGGAGACCGTTTCTTTTCCCTCCATGGAAGAAAAGGGGTAGATGCGATACTCGATAGCAAGACCGGCAGATACCAGCAGCGTATTGCCGCGATGCCGAGCCTGCTTGACCGGGAGAAGTCCAAGACGAAGGGCGGGGGAATCGTTCCGACGATAGAGGGAAACATCCTCGTCGGACCGACGGCGAGGGAGGTCCCGGAGAGGGATGAGTATGAGACCGATCCTCAGGATCTAAGCGACCTGTTTAGCCGTTTCGAAGTGAATAGAAAACTTTCACCGTCACAGGTGATAACCTATTTTGCGGGAATCCGGGCGTGCACGTGGGAAGAGGATTTTATAATCGAAAGGTCCGAAGGGGTGCAGAACCTCGTGCATCTCGCCGGCATCCAATCTCCCGGTCTTGCCTCGGCGCCGGCCATCGCGGCAGATGCCGTGAAACTCTGTATACAAATACTCGAAGAAGAGCAGGCCGTTGAGAAGAGAGAAGACTTTCACGCCCGCAGGAAAGGGCCTGTAAAGCCCGCCGAATTGAGCGATGCCGACCGGGACGAGCTGATAAAGAGAGATCCGGCCTACGGCAGAATCGTCTGCCGCTGCGAGGAAGTGAGCGAGGGCGAGGTTAGAGACGTAATGAAAGCCCCGGTGCCGGTGCTCACCATAGACGGCATAAAACGGCGTACAAGAGCAGGTACGGGACGCTGCCACGGGGGGTTTTGTACCCCTCGGATAATTGAAATCATGATGCGGGAATTGCAATTGCCGGTGCAGAAGGTGACGAAAAGGGGCGGAGCCTCATCGATTATACTCACCGAAACGAAGAAAGGACGGGAGCTTTTCCATGGATAAGGCCGACAGATGGGATGTTCTGGTAATCGGTTCGGGCCCTGCCGGACTGGCCGCAGCATCGGCGGCGAAGTCTGCCGGTGCGCGCTGCTGCATCGTGGAGCGGGAGGAGTGTGCAGGCGGCATTCTCAAGCAGTGTATTCACGACGGCTTCGGCGTGATCCGCTACGGTGAGCGGCTCACCGGTCCCGAATACGCATGGCGGGAGCTGCTGAAGACCCGCAGCTTTGGCCTACCCATCTATCTATCGACCTATCTCGATTCGGTCCGCCGCGATGCGGACTCGTTTCGGCTCTCCGGCGTCAGTCCTGAGGGTACGATGAAATTCGAGGCCGCGGCCCTTGTGCTTGCCACCGGCTGCCGGGAACGCACGGCAAGACAGATCTTTCTCCACGGCAGCAGGCCTTCGGGAGTACTTACCGCAGGTCTCGCCCAGTATTTCATAAATATTCAAGGCTACATGCCCAGCCGCCGCTGCGTTATTCTCGGAAGCGGCGATATAGGCCTTATCATGGCGAGAAGACTCAGACTCGAAGGGGCAGAAGTAGAGGGCGTCTACGAGATAATGGCCCGCCCCTCGGGGCTGCCGAGAAATCTCTCACAGTGTCTCGAGGATTACCGTATCCCTCTCCACCTCTCGACCACCGTAACGAGGGTCCATGGACGGGAACGGGTCGAAGGGGTGACGGTATGCCGGGTCGATGAACAGCTTCGGCCTATAGCCGGTGGCGAGCGCTATATAGCCTGCGACAGCCTTATACTTTCGGTGGGACTCATTCCGGAAAACGAAATCGCTGCGGAGCTGGGGGCGGAGATCGACGAGGTGACCGGCGGCCCTCTGGTGGACGAGGGAATGATGACCGGCGTGCCGGGACTCTACTCCTGTGGAAACGCGCTGCACGTGAGTGATTTGGTCGACTACGTATCGGCCGGCGCCGAGTTGGCGGGAAGGGACGCGGCGGCCTTTGCCGCAGACGATGCTGCTTCAGCGGGAGCGCACAGCGGCAGCAGCGACGGTGCCCCCCGCACGGTGCCGCTCACCAGCGAGGGACCGATAGCCTATATTCTTCCGCAGAGGATACGGATAGACCGCTACCGCGCCGACGCGCACAGCATCGATCTCTCCTTTCGGGTAAGGAGGGAAACGGGAGCAGCTCGGTTGCGATTATTCGCCGTTGACGAGTCGGGAGAGAGGATAGAGCTAAAAAACCGCCGATTTCCTGCGCTGAGACCGGCGGAAATGGAGACGCTGACGATAAGGACCGCCGGCGGCGCAGAGGACCGGATTACGGCGGAAAGAATCCTTCGCTACGAAGCGGTCCTCGAGGAAGAGGAAAATGGAAGCGACTGAGAGAAGCCGCACCCTTACCTGTCTTGCCTGTCCAAGGGGCTGCAGGGTGAAGGTAGAATTAGACGAGGAAGGCGGAGTGCTGCGCATGGAGGGCAGCCGCTGCGAACGGGGAGAGGAGTGGCTGCGCCGGGAGATACTCAACCCTACCCGGACGCTCACCACGACGGTGAGGACGGTATTTCCCGACTTTCCCCGTCTGTCCGTTAAAACGAATCGGGATGTTCCGCTGAAAGAGTTTTTCGATTTCATGAAGAAGATCGACTCCGTACTCGTCGAGCGGCGGCTCAAACCGGGAGATGTCGTTGTTGAGGACTTTTACAAAGATGAAGAAGGATTTGCATCTCTCGTGGCCACCGGCTATATGGAGGAAAAATCGTGAAGCCCCATATTCTCTCGATAGACTGCGGCACCCAGAGCCTCCGCGGTCTCATCTTCGATCTAAAAGGCAGGCTCGTAGAAACGGCGAAGGTCCAGTATTCTCCCTACTATTCTCCCAAGCCGGGCTGGGCGGAGCAGAGTTCGGTTCTGTTTCGAGAGAGTTTGATAAAGGCATGCCGCATGCTGAAAGAGGCGAACGGAGAGGTTTTTAACGGCATCCGCGGTATCGGCGTAACCGCGCAGCGCGACAGTATGGTCTGCGTAGACGGGGACGGAGAGCCTCTGCGGCCGGTCATAACATGGCTCGACCAGCGGAAGGCGAGACCGGAATACCGTCCGCGGGGAGCAACGGCTTTTGCCTTCAAGGCTGCGGGATTGTATCAAGCCCTGATGAAGACCCAGAGCGACGGGAAGGTAAACTGGCTGCGGCAGAACGAAGCGGAGCTGTGGGAGCGCTGCGCGAAGTATCTTCAGGTCTCGGGTTATCTCAACCACTTTCTCACCGGAGCGTTTATAGACTCTACGGCGAGTCAAGTCGGGCATGTCCCGATGGACTATAAAAGGCGGTGCTGGGCTTCGGAGAAATCACTGAACCGGCGACTCTTCCCGGTGGAGAGGGAGAAACTTCCCGATTTAGTCGAACCGGGGGCATTGATCGGTTACATCCGCGGCGAAGCGGCAGAGCAGACCGGTCTTCCAAGAGGGCTTCCGGTCATCGCCTGCGGTTCGGACAAGGGATGTGAAACGCTCGCAATGGGGGTCGTCGACGAAGGGATGGCGAGTCTCAGCTTCGGCACGACGGCAACCGTTCAGACTACGAGCCGGCGATACTTCGAGCCTATCCGCTTCATGCCTGCATATCCCGCCCCGCTTCCCGGTTACTGGAATCCAGAGATCGAGATATTTCGCGGCTACTGGATGATCACCTGGTTCAAGGAGCAGTTCGGCTACAAGGAAATCGTTGAATCGAAAAAAAACGGAAAGAGTCCGGAGGAACTGCTGGACCGCTTATTAAAAGAGGTGCCCGCCGGCTCGATGGGTCTGATGGTCCAGCCTTTCTGGAGTCCTGGGCTCAAGCATCCCTCCGCAAAGGGAGCGATGCTCGGATTCGCAGACGTGCACACCCGCGCATACGTCTACCGCGCCATGATAGAGGGATTGGCCTACGCCCTGCGGGATGGACTCCGTTCTCTCGAACAAAGAGGCGGCCGGAAAGTCGAAAGGGCGGCGGTAAGCGGCGGTGCGGGCCGCAGCGATGAAATCTGCAGAATAAGCGCCGACATCTTCGGCCTTCCCATAGTCCGCGGGCGGACATGGGAAACCAGCGGACTCGGGGCGGCCATCGTAAGCGCCGTAGGCCTCGGTCATTACGCCGGTTTCCACGAAGCGGTCAAAGAGATGGTGAGCTACAAAGAGACCTTCTACCCGAGAAAGGAATACAGAGAACTCTACGACAAACTGTTCGAAATCTACAGGAAAATATTTCCGACCATGAAGGGATTATATCGGGAAATCGGCAGAACCGTCGGATACCCGGAGATGATAGGAGAGGCATGATGCACAGTAAATTCAGTCCGCCATGGAGAGAGACCCCGCCGAAGCCGGGAAGCTACCGTTCGATTCTCAAGTGGGGAGACCCAAAGGGGTACAAACATCCAAACGACAAGCTCTACCGGCTTATGAAAGACGAGTTCGCCTTAACAGACGATCACTTTAAAGAGCGCAGGCTGGAGGGTGACGAAGAGGTCAGGCTGAAAAACCGGCCGCCGGCCCTCTCTGAGGAGCACATCGCCGCCCTCGAACGGATAGCGGGGAAAGAGAACGTCTCCACGGAGGACTATCAGCGGGTAAAGTACTCCTGCGGCAAGACGATGGAGGAGGAGCTGGAACTGCGGGAAAAAATTGTCCGCGAAATCGCCGACGTGGTGGTCCATCCCCGGGATAAGAGCGATGTGGCGAAGATCGTCGCCTGCTGCGGCGAACACCGCATTCCGCTGACCGTCTTCGGTGCAGGATCGACGGTGAACTTCGGCGTGCGGCCGGTCTGCGGGGGCGTGAGCCTGGTCATGCAGACTCACATGAACAAGATCGTCTCTCTGAGCGAGAAGAATAAGAGCTGCACCGTCCAGGCGGGGATGTTGGGACCCGCCTACGAAGAGGCCCTCAACGAGGCACCCGAGCGTTTCGGCACAAAGGGGGCCTATACCTGCGGCCACTTTCCCCAGTCCTTCGAATATTCGACCGTCGGCGGCTGGATCGTCACCTGGGGGGCGGGACAGCAGTCGAGCTACTACGGAGACGCCTGCGATCTTGTCCTGAGTCAGGAATACGTGACGCCGGCGGGAAGCTTCGTCACCCGTCCCTTTCCCGCAAGCGCTACGGGGCCGAAACTCAACGATATAATGAAGGGAAGCGAAGGCTGCTACGGCATCCTGGTGGAGGCGACGATGAAGATCTTCTCCCATATGCCGAAGAACCGGATCCGTTTCGCCTACATGTTTCCTCATTGGGAAGGGGCCGTTGAGGCGGTGAGGGAGATCAGCCAGGGAGAGTTCGGTTTTCCCGGGGTGATGCGCCTCTCCGACCCGGAGGAGACCCAAGTGGGGCTCAAGCTCTACGGTGTAGAGGATACGATCCTCGATGCGGCGATAAAACTCTTTAGGTTGAAGCCGGGCAAGCGTTGTCTCTTTCTGGCGCGCACGGAGGGAGAGCGGGGATTTTCCCGAAATGTGCTCCGCAAGTCCCGGCGGATCTGCCTGCGCCGCGGCGGCATCCCCCTGGGCGGCTATGCGGTAAAGAAGTGGGAGCACGGCCGCTACCGCGATCCCTATCTGCGGGAGGACATGGGCGATTTCGGCATCGTGATCGACACCTTGGAAACGTCGGTGACCTGGGAAAACCTTCACGAGGTGTATCGCAGGGTAAGGTCGGTGGTAAAAAAGCGGCCCGGCACCGTCTGCATGACCCACACCGGCCACTTCTACCCCCACGGCACGAACCTCTACTTCATTTTCAACGCCTATTTTGAAACGCGACAGGAGTACCTCGCCTTTCAGACGAAGATAATAGAGGCCATCGCCAAGAGCGGCGGCAGTCTCAGCCACCACCACGGGGTCGGCCGCATGATCGGCCCCTGGATGCGGGAGCATCTCGGTGACACGCAGATGGGGGCCCTCAAGGCGCTGAAACGCTACTTCGATCCTGAGAACATCATGAACCCGGGAGGACAGATGGGACTCGATGCTCCGGAGGAAGTTGAGCGGAGCCGGGAGTGGCGTATCGACTGGAAAGCTGTCTGGAAAAGGTGATGGAAACATGTTGAATATCGGTTTTATCGGCTGCGGAAGAATCAGCGATCTCCACGCACGGGGCTATGAGAAGGAGAAGAGGGCCCGCATCTACGCCGTCTGCGACGCAGACGGCGAGCTTGTAAAACGCAGGGCCGATGAGTGGAAAGCCGAAGTACGGTATGCCGACTACAGAGAACTTTTGGCCGACAAAAGGGTCGACGCGGTGGAAATTCTCACCCCCCAGCCGCTGCACGAGAGGATGGTACTAGAGGCCCTCGAGGCGGGAAAGCACGTGCAGCTGCAGAAACCCATGGCGGTAAACATGGCCGAAGCGGTTAAAATATGCAGTGCCGCCGAAGCGGCGGAAACCGTCTTCAAGGTTGCGGACAACTACACCGAATATCCGCCCTTCGTGAGGGCGAAGGAAATCATCGAAGGCGGCGAACTGGGCAGGCCGACGGGCATTCGGATCGGCTTCGTCATGGGCGGTTCCGGCGGCTGGGAGGTGCCCTCAAGGGCCTGGGACTGGCGGATACAGGAGATGCGGCAGGGCCGGGGCTTCAACACCTTCGACCACGGACACCATCTCTACGCCACGGCCTGGTACTTCCTTGGTGAGGTGGAGAAGGTATCGGCATGGATCGATTCCCGCGACGGAGTGATAGACTGTCCCGCCACCGTTATGTGGAAACATGTAGGAAAAAGGGTCTACGGAAGTCTCGATTTTCAGACGGCTCCGGACATGCACATTCCCTCGCATTACTATGCCAACGACGAGATGGTGAGCATTACCTGTGAACGTGGTCTTCTCATAGTTCCACGCTGCACGGGAGAGATCGAAACGGGTCCATCCCTCAAAATTTTCGACGGCCGGCGCATGCGGACCGAAGAGGTGCCGTCGGACTGGGCCCTCGGTTTTGAAGGACACACGAGAAACTTTATCTCCTCCATCCTTGGAGAGGAGAAGCCGTCCTTGACCGCCGGACAGGCGAGAGGGATCCTCAAGTTTGCCCTGGCGGTGAGAAAGTCGTCGGACCTCCGCAGACAGGTCTACCTCGAAGAGTTCGAAACGTCTCTGCCGCAGCTCCTTTCCTTTCTGCGAAGACGCCGCGAGGTGCGGGCGAAGCGTGTCGAGAGAAAAACCGCTCCCGACAAGAGCCCGAAGGGGCTTGAAAAATTCGCCGATCAGGCGGCCCCCCTCACCGAAGATATCCTCTCTCGTTACGACCGGGAAGCGGCGAAGAAATGGACCTCCTCCGTCGGTTTGATTCTACGGTATAAAAACGGAGAAGTTGCCCATTACGGGCTGATCGTGAAAAACGGCGAGCCGGAACTACTAAAGGGCAGGGTGCCGGAGACGAGGAAAGCGACCATCACACTGAACGCCGGTCTGTGGGCGGCAATTCTCTTGGGGAAGAGAAAAATCGCCGTGGCGGCGCTCCAGGGACGGGTAAAGATAGAGGGACGGACCGAGGAAGCATTAAAAATAAAAGCGGTATTTTCTCTCTAAACCGTGCTATGCTCTGCCAAGGAGGCAGGAGTGGAAGGACCTACAAGAGCCGACAAAGAAGTTACAAGAAAAATGAAACTGGGCTATGGAATAGGAGATTTTGGGGCGAATCTCCTCTTTCAAAGCGTCACGCTCTACCTGCTCTTTTACTTTACCGACATATTGGCAATCCCGGCGGCGACGGCGGGGACGATTTTTCTCGCGGCAAAGCTCTGGGACGCGGTGACCGATCCGGTGATGGGAAACATCTCCGACAGGACGAGGAGCCGCTTCGGGGCAAAACGGATTTACCTTTTGATCGGCGCGGTGCCGCTGGGGCTTTCCTTTTTTCTCCTCTTCTACGGACCCGACCTCACCGGAAGCGCGGCCGTCCTCTATTCCCTTCTTGTTTTTATATTCTTCTGCACGATGTATACCGTCGTGAACATACCCTACGGCTCATTAACGGCGGTGATGTCGAGGGATTCCCAGGTCCGTGCGGAGATCACCGGTTACCGGATGGCCTTTGCCCTCCTCGGCACCCTCGTCGTCGCCGGGGTGACGAAACCCGTCGTCGGCCTTTTTACCAGTCAGGCACTCGGTTTTAGAATGGTCGGTCTCTTTTTCGGAGCGGCGGCGGCGGTCTTCACCCTCATTACCTTTTTCTCTACTGCCGAGCGTTTGAAGGAAGACCGGGACCCGGCCTCCTCTCTGAAGAGAGACCTCGCCGGCGTGGTGAAGAACCGCCCCTTTCTCGTTCTCACCGCCGCGACCCTGCTGCAGTACATCGCCCTTGGGGTAATCGCTTCTATGGTGAACTACTTCTTTAAGTATGTCCTGCCGATGGAATACTTCATCCCCCTAGCCTTTCTCTGCCTCTTCGTTACCGCCATAGCGGTCATGCCCCTTTGGGTCTACCTTTCGAAAAAGTTCGGAAAGATCGCCGTCTTCGACCTGGGAATGATCATTCTCGCCGCGGCCCTCATACTGCTTTACTTTATTAGAAGCGCGAACATCCCCGTGCTCATACCGGTTCTCGTTCTTGCCGGGGTGGGGCTCTCGACGGTGTATCTCAGCCCCTGGTCGATGGTACCCGACACCGTCGAATACTCGGAATGGAAACTCGGCAGCAGGAGAGAGGGGACCCTCTATGGAGTCTTCTACTTTGCCCAGAAACTCGCCGTGGCCCTGGCGGGTTTCATCTGCGGGAGGGGGCTCTCCGTGTCAGGCTATGTTCCCAACGCCGTACAGAGCCCCGGGGCCGAGCAGGGGATCCGGATGCTGATGGTCTTCGTACCGGTAATTATCATCGCCGCCGCCCTGCTGGTCATCCGTTTCTACACGATCAAGGCCGGTTTCCACGAACAGATGCTGCGGGAAATCGAGGCGGGCAGAATCGCCGAAACCGAAGAGGTATAAACGGATGAAGGGTAAAACCCATCGCCTCCTGCTCATCTGCATGACCTGCTCACTTTTCCTCCTGCGCTGAGAACGAAAGCAACGGGGAAGGGGAAAAGAGGTGGATATCGAGCGGAAGAACATCATTTACCGCTGGGCACACCGTCTCTGCCGGGCAGATCGCCTTCGGCCGGCAGGGCGGTGAGCCGCCCTGCTCGACGGCAAAGTCGCGGTGAACAGCCTCTCCGTTGTGAGCTCGCATGCAGCCGGTAGAGCGGAAAATCTACGGCTACTCCGTTTCTCCCGAGGCCTACGGACGTTTCCTCTGCCGCCTTCTCCGCCGGTCCGCCTGTACAATAGCCGGTAATTCCGCTACCCTCGGCGGTGGAGGTCCACAGCATGAAGAGCAGTTATCGCGGGATGAATACGAGATTGATACACGCCGGGGAGCCCAAACCCTTGATCGAGGGGTCGGTGAGCATGCCGATTTTTCAGTCCTCCACCTTCGAGAGCCCGGCGGAGCAGGGAACTTCGAGATACCTCAGGCTGAACAATTCGCCGAACCACATCGCCGTACACGAGAAGTTGGCGGCTATAGAGGGCGCCGAGGCGGCCCTGGTGACGGCCAGCGGCATGGCTGCCATATCGACGGCACTGCTTACGGTCTTGAAGCCCGGTGACCGTATCATGGCGCAGGACGGTCTTTACGGCGGGACCTTCAGCTTTCTTACCGAAGATCTTGCAGAACTGGGCATCGGGGTCGACTTTTTCGATGCCGACGAAGAGGTGGGCTGGGAAGACCTCCTCACCGATTCCACGAAGGCGGTCTACGTGGAGAGCATCACCAATCCCCTGATGAAGGTCGCCGACTTAGCGGCGGTCGCTGCCTTTGCCGGCAAACACGGGCTGGTCGGCATAATCGACAACACCTTTACCTGTCCTGTCAACTACCGGCCGCTCGAAGCCGGCTTCGATCTCTCCCTCCACAGCTGCACGAAGTATCTAAACGGCCACTCCGATGTGCTCGCCGGGGCGATTATCGGAAAGAAAGATCTGGTGGAACGCTGCAACCGAAAGCTCATTAACTTCGGCGGAACTCTCGACCCCCACGCCTGCCGGCTCCTGCACCGCGGCATGAAGACCCTTGCGCTGCGGATAAAGCGGCACAACGCAAACGCCCTTGAGATCGCGCGGTTTCTCCACGGCCACGGCAAGGTGAAAAAGGTGAATTATCCCGGGCTGCCAAACTCGCCGTATTACCCGCGGGCCTCACGGCTCTTCGACGGCTTCGGCGGCATGCTGAGTTTCGAGCTTGAGGGGGAAACGGCGGCGGCCGAAGGCCTCATGGACGCCCTGGAGCTGCCGATCTGCGCGCCGAGTCTCGGCGGGGTGGAGAGCCTCATTACCCGCCCGGCAACGACGAGCCACTCATCGATGAGCGCCGCCGAACGGGCAGGGGCGGGCATCTCCGACGGGCTCATCCGACTTTCGGTAGGCATCGAAGAGGCCGAGGACCTCATTGCCGATTTGGAGAAGGGGCTGGAGGCAATATAGCCGAGCCGGTGTAAAAAACGCGGCCGCCTTAAGGTAGGAGCCCAAGGCGGCCCGCGCACTATTTCAGAGGACCAATCCCCTAAAAGTAGAAGGCCACGCCGATCTGCCCGCCGTAGGTGTAGAACTTGCTGCTCTTTTTTTCCTCATCCGTAAAAATAACGCCTGAAGTGTTATATCTATTATCAACTCTGGTTACAGTACGGTAGCCGATGCCGGTTTCGGCAAAGAAACGAAAATGGTCGGTGATCTCGAACTGGCCGGCTATACAGGCGGTGAAGGCAAAGGTGGTGGTTTTATCATCATTTTCTTTTTCGCCGGTAGTATATTCATCTTCATAGCTGTTTTGAAGAAAATCAATGCGCGGGCCCACATAAATCGAGACCCTGTCCGCCGGCAGGACCTTGTAATAGACGGATATACCGGCGCCGTAGGTCGTGTATTTGTACCTCAAGTATTCATAATCGTTAATTTTGTCATCTTCATTTTCCTCCTCGGAAACAAAGATCACATCCGGTTTTATCAGGATCTCCGGCGTGGGTTCGATCATCGCACCGACCCGGTATTGGGCGACTCCCAGATCCTCTCCGCCGCCTGAGATAAATCCGGGCAGCTTCGTGTCGAGTCCGGCGAAGAAGCCGAAGCGCGCCCCTCCGTCCTGAGCAAAGGCCGGCGCGGCTGCGGCGAAAAGTACCAGAACACAACATGCTAAAAGACTCCAACGTTTCATAAAAGACCTCCATAATGTGTTTTTTACCTCAGCGCGGGCTAGACCGATGAATCTTACTTTGAGAATACGAACCGCTGCATGCTGTACAACAAGGCTTCGGTATTAATAGTATAGCACGGGTAAAGCGAAAAAAAGGTTCCTGATACCAATTTTCTTAATAATCTCCCGCTCCAATAATGAAGCAGTGTTTGAGAAATTTATTCACCGGCCCCGGGTGAAGCCTCTTATGCCCGACCTTGCTACAACGAGACACTATGCAGAAACCTCTCATCGTCTGCGACGGGCAGGGACCCCCATACCCTTCGGCGATCTCTGGATTGCATCTATGGTTCTGCAGCACGATCTTATCCTCTATACCCGCGACAAACACTTTGACGCAATAAGCTACCTGCCGAGAATATAATGCCGGTCCCAAGAGGGAAAAGATGCGGCACTCGCCGGCAATCCGATTTTACTCTAGATTACACAATACCGCCTGTTGTTAGTATATTATAGCCATGAATGATTTTTGGGACACTATGAGAGAAGTTTTTCGAAGAGACATTGGGGCCTCTGACCTTGAAGTTGCCCTTTTTCTTATTATCGTTTTCGGCTTTTTCGGCTTTCTCGTGCTCTACTACCACCTCCGCAGGAGGAAGGAGAAGAAACGGTTCGAGCAGGAACGGGAAGAGAAGTGGCGCCGGTTCACCGAGAAATACGGACTCAGCGAGGATGAGAAAAGCTTTCTCGAGAAGCTGGCCGGGCTGCTTGAGGAGCCGAGCAAGAAGTACCTCCTCATCGCCGACCATCGCACCTTTCATCACGCGCTTAAAAAGTACGGAGAACTCAATAGAGTCGATGGAGAACTCTTGGGCAGCATTATCAAGAAAACGGGGATGAGGAAGCCCGGAGAAATCGTCGGCGACATACCCGTGCAGCGGCGCAAGAACAAACGGATGAAGGTGGAGCTGAAGGGACGCATATCCCCTGCGGACAGAGAATCGGAGAAAGAGATAATGATCATCGACCTCAGCCGCGGCGGCTGCAGGGCGGAAAACCCCGGCGGGCGTTACGTTCGAGGAAACGACGTGAGGGTCAGCTTTACCTACAATGGAAAGAACTATGAAAAAATTCCCGCGTCGGTAGTGAGGACCAGCTCCGGCGGCTCGGTGATCCACCTCTCCTTCGGCCACCTGCGCGGCTGAACTGCCGAAAGCCTGCCGCGTCTCAGGCAATTTACTCGACGAACTTCTGAATCGAAATGACCCGCTCTTCGCGGGATTCAATGGTCTTGCGGAGAATCTCAGCCGCCGCGGCCGGCCTGCCGAGAAGTCCGGCCCTCTCGCGGAGTCGCGAAAAATATTCCGGGCGAGAGAGAAGTTTTTCGATTTTGTAGCCGATGGTCTCCGGAGAGGTGGGAATTACGGCAGCCCCATGTTCGAGAAGGTACATGGCGTTGTAGACCTCCTGTCCAGGAATGGGGTCGGTAAGCACCATCGGCAGACCGCAGGCGAGACACTCCGCGCTGGTGAGACCCCCCGGCTTGCTGACGAAGAGATCGGCGGCGGCCATCCAGTTGTGTATCTCTTCGGTAAAGCCTATCAGCTTGAAGGCGGTGCCGGTTTCCGCCGCGGGGCCGGATGCTGCGGCCGAATTCCCGTTTTCGTCTGTTTCGATGCCGCGAAGCGCCAAAAAGGACCGTAGTTTCTCTTTCAGTTTTTCGTTGCGGCCGCAGATGACCACGATCTGCAGGGGAAGGGAGAGCTCCAAAAGGGGGGCGATGATCCGGTCGACCGAGACGACGCCGAAGGCCCCCGCGGCCACGATGAGGGTCGGCTGTTCGGACTCGAGGCCGAGGCGGAGTCTCATTTTTCTCTTAGCCTCCGAGTTCGGCAAAAGGGCTGCAAATTTCGGATCAATCGGGATTCCGGATACGCTCACCCGGTCGCTGGGAATACCGTAGGATTCCAGCTGCCGCCGCTCCTCCTCATGGGCGACGAAGTAGCGGTTGAAGGCCCGCACCAGCCACGTGGCGTGGGCGTAGAAGTCCGTTACGACCACCGAGCTGTGGGCCCTAAGTTTCCCGCGGCGCAGAAGATGGGAGGTAACGGCGGCGGGAACGAAGTGGGTGCTGATGATTATATCGGGATCGTGGTCGAGGATCTCCTTGACGAGGGGCTGAGAGTTTATCCGTTCGAACCACTGCCGCAGCCGCTGGTTCTTCCAGGGAATATCGGTGCGCTCATAGGCCCAGCCCCAGAGCGTCGGCGCCTTCTTTACCGTTTCTATGTAGTAAGTAGAATAGATCGTACGGAAGCTCTCGCCGGTATAGTCGAGACTGTCGATCATACGGACCGGAGAATCCGGCGATACGGAGGGGACCGCCGCTTGCAGCGCCTGGGCCGCCCGATTGTGGCCCTGTCCGGAGCCGGCGGAGAGGATGAGAATTTTCGGGGATGGTGCCGTCTGTGCCATAGCCGCAGTATATACAAATATCGGCTAAAGGGCGATTGCCTAGAAGCGCGAAAAGGGGGAAA
>CAZQNO010000004.1:77416-80555 GCA_964594775.1 uncultured Spirochaetaceae bacterium | reverse complement strand
GAGGGGTGGAGGGCTGTTTGCTTGTAATATCTGCAGGATTGGGACCAGTAAAAAACCATTAGTAATAAAAATCCCTACCCCCGGAAAAACCGGAGGTAGGGGTCAATCAGTCACTATACGATAACGATCACCCCTCTCCCGAAAATATCTAGTCAGGAGCTGGTGTCGGGTTCGGAAACTATTCGTTTCCTGCCTCGTCTCCCTGCTCTGCTTCATCCTGATGAAGCTTCCGCAATTCGAGAGCTCTCAGCACCTGCAGTTGACCGAGTTTTTGCCATTCCGCATTACGGCGGGACTGCTCACGCTCTTCCAGGATACCCCAGAGCTCTTCGTTGTCGATATCGCCGACATCCTGAATCGTTGCCAGATCATACGTAAGCTTTACATCTTTGATGTAGGTGACTATGTCTCCGCCTTCCTGAGCGGCATCCCGGTAGATGATGAAACCCTTGAGCTTACGCAGAGGAGTCGTTCTCGGATAGAGAGGATACTGGCGCAGCTCTCTGTTCCTCACATCCTCGATATAGTTGGGATTGAGCCAACCGAGGGTCCTCCACCCGTTGAAACGCATGTAGTTGAGGAAGAGATTCTGCTCTTTTCCCTCTTGATCCTCCAGTACAACGGCGATTCCGTTGGGAAAGTTGGAACCGTATACGTTGACTTCCACCTTCTTGAGAGTACCGACATTCTTGACTATGCCGTAGCCCTCGAACTTACTTCCGCTTCGATCTTCTTCATTCGCCTGCATATAAGCGGGAATATCGAAGGGAGGCTTAATGAACGCATAGGAGTTAAATGGCTGTGTGGGAAAGTGTACGCGGATACCCATAACCGTCTCGCCGGCAAATCTGTCGGCATCGTCTCGAACAGGCGCCTCCTTGGTATAAGAGAGACTCATGTTCTCGACGGTCTGAGAAGAAGAGGCCAGCTTCACGCTCCAGTTCTCGATGGCGAGGGATGTCTGCATCAGAGCCTTCTCCTCGTCCGTGTAACCGGGGCCCGCCTTCTCGGAAAAGTCGACGAGGGTCGCCGAGTTGTTTCCGTCTTCACTATCAGCGGTCAGGGTAGAAAAATCGATGAGAACCGATTCTTCCGCGGTGACCGAGAAACTTACCAACAAAAGTAAAACTCCAAGTAGAATTCCGAACCGTTTCATCCAGTGCTCCTTTTAAAACAGTTTACCTATTGCATTTAAAATTATACGGAACCTCCTCTGTTTGTCAACGATTTTTCTTTTTTTTTCAACGTAAGTCCTGCAAGTTTGGACTCTGACCGCCGAATGTGACCATTATTTCCTCTACCGAGGGAAAATTGAAGCGAATCGTCCGCTTTACGGCGGCAATCCTCTCGGAGAGCGAGAGAAGAGAACCCTCCTGCTTCAAAACGGGATCGAGGGAAAAATCGACATATACTCGTCCCTTCCGCAAAAGCAAGCTCTCCACATCGGTATCTTTTGGAAGCACCCGCGCATGATGAATATCAAATGGACCTAATATGATCTCTCGTAGGAGAAGCTCGATATCTTTCTCTCGATCGGCTTTTTTCGGCAATCGGCGAACCTCACCCTCGAGTTCGGCTGCGTTATACCGCGGGAAGTAGAGAATGCGCTCGACTTCCTTCTCATGAACGAAGAAATAGAGAAAGAGGGCGAGTAGCAGGCTGAAAACCCATATGCCCAAAATTGTCAAAAAAAGATAATCCTTCGAAATTTTCACTCTCCCCTCATCGCCAAAAAGGCTCACCGTCCCGGATTCTCGAAATGGGTAATGAAGCTGCAGATGCCATTATAGATACCTTCGGTCATGTTCTTCAAGTACGGACCCTCTCTCATGAGCAGGGCCTCCCGGCGATTGGTAACGAAACCGATCTCTACGAGCACGGAGGGCATCTTGGCATTCCTCACTACGAACCACGTCTCCTCCTTCAGTCCGCGATTGACATGCGCCCGGCCGATCTCCTCTTCCATTCCGCCGAGTATATGTCTGGCTAAAAGGACGCTCTCCACCGTGTACTCCTCCTCCAGCATCGTATTGAGAATAGGCGCTACCTCCCGCGCCTCCTCATCCAAGCCGGCCGGATCGATGAGTTCTCTGCGATAGTCCGGCGGAAGATACCACACCTCGAAGCCCTCGGCCTTCGAATTGAGCGAGGCGTTTGCATGCAGCGAAATGAAAATCATCGCCTCTTGAGCCTTCAACTGCACCGAATTCGCAATCTCGGTGCGCTCTTCCAAGGTAAGATAGGTATCGTCGCTGCGGGTGAGAATGATATTTTTTTCCGGATAGCGCCGCAGCAGCATTCCACTCAGGAATTTTGCCACACTCAGAACGAGATCTTTTTCCTTTACTACAAGCGCCTGTCCGTTCTGCATGAAACTGCCCACCGCGCCCGGATCCTTACCGCCGTGTCCCGCGTCGATAATGAGCGTCGAGATATACAGTCCCTCCGATATGGCCGGTTTTCTTCCCAGCAGATCGAGGAGATACTCGCCGTCTCTTTTTGAAAACAGGATCTCTCCCTGCTCGCTGCGTCGAGGGGGCTCGATGACTCGTTTCTTTTCATAGTTCAGAAGAATATAGCCCGCCTCTTCCTTGAAGAAGATCTCATTCTCCCCCTTGAGAAGATGACCCTCTCCCCGATAGGGGGCCCACTGAAGGCGCGCCCCCGTTTGATTGACGATATCGGAAAGACTCAAGATTTCCCCTGCAAAGAGTCCCGAGCCCGTTCCAAAAATGAGAAAAAGCATGAAAATTCGGCTTCGCAGTCCCGGCCCCTTCCTATTCATTGCTTTCTAACCAATCGCGTAGATCTTCCCCCTCATGGAGCATCCGGCGAACCGTTTCGATGAGCCACACTCCCCCCTGTACTCCGCCCCTCAAGACCGCGGTCCAAAAGAGAGAACCGAGCACGAGGACAGGAGGGAAACTCTGCCGATTATCGGCGGCATCCGCTGCAACACCGTCGGCTTCCGATTCGGTGATAAATCGAGCTCCGCTAAAGGCGAGTATCCTCTCGCAGGCTTCCAAGAGGATTTCTCCATGCCAATCGACGCCTTCTTCGAGCTCGAGAGAAGACAGCGGCTCCAGCAAAAGTTCGGGAGCGCCGGTGCTGCCTGCACCGCTTATGCTGCCTGCACCGC
>CAZQNO010000004.1:0-77316 GCA_964594775.1 uncultured Spirochaetaceae bacterium | reverse complement strand
AGCAAAAGTTCGGGAGCGCCGGTGCTGCCTGCACCGCTTATGCTGCCTGCACCGCCGCCTGAATAACGAAGGGGGGGCATCTCGGCAAGACGGCGGCTGTTTTCGGGAACAAAGAGGGTAAAGGCGTCCTCGATCCATCCTTCCTCGCGGCGAAAAAGGAAGGCCTTCGTCCTCCGCTCCTTCGGACGAAGACGGACCCAAATGGTCCGGGAGGCCGCCTCGGCGATTTCACAGGCCCGTTCCCGCACCGCATCCACGGCGATGATATTCCCGCATTTCTCCACATTGTTGGTGGGAAAGCTTACCGGGTCACCGGGAGAAAGCCGGAGAAAGAGCTCTTTTACCCCCGCCCTCCGGCGGGCGGCCGCCTCCCCCTCTATCGACTCTACGATCCCCGGAATAGAGATGAAGGCCCGTTCGGCCGATACCTTCTCGAACCGTGGAGCGAGGTCCCCGGCGGGCAGCCCTACCGCTATGTTGAGGGCCGCTGAGCTCAGCGCTATGCCGGTGGCATAGGGAAAGGTCCAGCCCGACATGTAGCCGCCGGAAAGGCGGGCGGCAACCTCACCTACCACCGCCTCCCTTCCGTTCCACTTTACGTCTCCCTTTGCCGCGCCGTTGTCTATGCCCAAAGCGTGTATCGCATCGACAAAGGTCGATTCGATACGCAGCCGCAGCTTCGGCTCCCTCTCCGAAGGGAGGGTATGGCCCATTTCAACGAAGTAGGGAGAAAAGCGGATGATTCTGTCGGCAAAGCCGGTTATGAAGACCTCACCCTTTTCCACCAGCGCGTCGATGCTGAACTCGGGCCCTTCGATCATCTCCTCTACGATTACATCACCGCTGTGGGAGTTTCGCCGGGCATCCGCCACCGCCTGCGACAGCTCGATACCCGTATCTACTCTTCTCACCCCCCGGGAGCCCATGTTGTCCACCGGCTTGACCACGAGCGGAAAGGAGAGTACCCGCACGCGCGTGCGCGGATCTTCACCTTCGGCGATTCGCACAAAGCGGGGGGCGGGAATTCCCTTCTCGGCAAACACCTGCCGCATCACCACCTTATCGCTGGCCGCCCGTGCCGTCCGGGGGGATACTCCCGGAAGACCCAGGGCCTCGGCTACCCTCGCAACGGTATAGGAAAAATCGGTGCCGGCGGTAAAAACCCCGTCCAGGCCCTCTCGCTTCTTCAGTTCTCGCGCAGCCTCTATCATCCCCTCGACATCCCGCAGGTCTACGGGAATGAAGTGGTGACAGAGAGATGCGGCAGGGACTTCGGGATTCTTATCGGCCACCGCGACCGTCCAGCCCTTAGAGAGGGCGCTGCGGACGGCCGGCAGCTGCATGGTTGCTCCACCGAGTACGAGAACGCTCTTAGCCTTCATCCGCCGCCCCTCACCATTATTCACCCCGCTTCTGCGCGTACACTTCGAAGGTATCTCCCAATGCGCCCATCCTACTTATTCCTCCGACAAAATGGAAGAGCGGTTTATGAAGGAGCTTTGTCTTCTCCATATGCAGACCGAAGAGGGGAAACCGCTGCGGATGATGCCCGGTCGATACGATTTTCTTAACGCAAAAGCCGTAGCGGTCCAGTATTTTGCGGGCCGCTTCAGGACTCCACAGGCTGTGATGGTCGGCGGGAGAGGCGGCGAAAAAGGCCTCGGGCCGAAAGCGCCCGCTCACTCCGCATCGATTCGGGCTAGAAAATGCAAAGACCCCCCCGGGACGGAGAAGCCGCGACACTCTCCTCAGTACGAGATCGAGGCGAGAGAAGTGTTCGATCACGTACCACATCGTCAGCGCATCGAAGAGCCTCTCCGTCAGCCCCTCCGTCATCTCCGCGGAAAAATCGGCCAGGAAGGCCGGCAGCCCCAACTCGTGCCGCACATACTCCACCGCCTCTTCGCTTATATCCATTCCCGCCACATCGAACCCCGCATCGGCGGCTTCCTGGAGGAATGGACCGAAGGCGCAGCCTATATCCAGCAAGGCCGGGGCCGAAGACCGCCCGGCTGAAGACCGCCCGGCTGCAGCTTTTCCCCCGCCGGGGGAAAGCAGGCGACGGATCCTTTGAACGCGAGGCGTGGAAAGCCGGCGAATCTGCGGCACATCTTCCAGGTAGCTTTTTCCATACTGCGCACGATACTCTTCTTCGAAGTAGTCCCCGCCGTAGCGCCTTCCCCGATTCTCCAGATCGATTTGGTACACCAATCCGCAATCCGGACAACGGAAAAAGCTTCTCCTTTGCCCCCGATAGAGAACCCGAGGTGCAGAGGTTCCCGGCTCACCGCCGCTGCGCGTTTTACACAGGGGACAGCTGGAGAGTTCCGGCACCGAAAGAGACAAAAGCAGCTCGGCAAGGAGACCGGGACCTTCAATTCCTGCGGCGACCCGTTGCGTTGCCGCCGAGACGGATTTGGGATCGGCGAAGGCTTTTTCCAGAGCCCCTCGCATATATCTTTCTCCGCACGCGGCCGCGGAAACGAAACCGGCGAGGCGGCTCAACCGGCGATGATAGTCGGAGGGATGAAAGAGAAGGACCGCGTTGCCCGCCGCCGCCGCCTCGTAGGCGGTGAGGCCGAAGGAGGTAATGACCAGCTCGTGCTCGGCAAAAAGCGGCTCGAGGTCCCGAGGGGCTTTTACCCTGCGGAGATCGAGGTCCTCCCGCCGGCGTAATCCCTCGGGTATCGACACCTCTCTCCCGAAAAGAGGTCCCTGCACGACCGTCAATTTTTTCAGCGTACGTGAGAACAGGGAAGCCGGCTGCTTGCCGGCTGAAGAGCCGGGAAAGAGTTCATCGAGAAAGAGCAGCAGCTTCTCGGTCAGCCGGGCCGGATCCTCGCCGCCGAATGAAACGAGGACGTCCCGAAAATCATTCGGTCGTTCGCGAAGCCTTAAAGGCAGATCGAGAAAGGCAGGGTCCCTCCTGTTGGCCCTTCCGTACTCCGGCGGAAGCGGAAAACTGTCAATGAGATAGGGAAAGACGGAGCGGCAGGGCCCGCCCTCGTCCAGCCCGATGGGAAGCCCGAAGGAGGAGAATCTTTCATACTCCTCCAAAGAACAGCTCCTTCTGTCGACGAGCACAAAATCGAAGCGGTCCCTTCCGGCGGAGCGCTCCTCCCTGAGGATAAGCCCCTCATCGACCCCCTTGGCTCTCACGAGGGCGAGCATCTCCTCGTCTGCCTCATCGCCGGGCAGGTAGAGACGGAGATCGGCGGCCTCTTTTAGTCTGTTCATGAGAGCTATGGCCCGCTGCAGATGGCCCGTGCCGTTACCCCGCCTAATGCTCGGGGCAAAGAGGAAGCTCCTCCTCATAGACGCTAACCCGCAACCGGTTGATGTCGGGAGAGTTCACGGACGAGGAGTTCGGTCCCTACGGGTCTGCCCCGGTAGAGCTTATCGTAGAGTGCCTGCAGCTTCCGGTAATCATCTTCGGTATCGAGGGTCACCCGTCCTTCGGGAAAACGATACTCCTGCGGTGCCTTTGGGCGGAACACAACAAAGCGCTCCGGATGCCGATACAGATAGGGGCAGACATGTTCACGTTCATAGAGACTCCTCGCCAGCTTATCGGCTTCGAGGAGGGCCTCCGTTTCGACACATTCCACACCGGTGCCGAGCGGAAGGCCGCGAAAACCGCTGTAATCGGCTCCCTCATCGGCATGCATTCGACATATCAATCGGGCGCATTCGCTGCCGACAAGCGGGTTGTCGCCGGTGGCGCGGATGATACGGTCCGGTCCGTAGTGACGGGCTGCATCGGCAAAACGCTTGAGGACATCCTCCTTCGATCCGACGAAGATATCGAACCCCGCTGCATTCGCCTGCGGCCTCAGTTCCTCCGCGCTGTCTTCATCGGTAAGAAGGACAGAGAGGTCGGCGGCGCCCCGTAAGCTCCGCATCGCATGACCGATTACCGTGTCGTCGGCCAGGGGAAGAAGGGCCTTTCGCGGCAAACGGGTCGAATCGAGCCTTGCCTGGAGAAATACGGCTATCATTCCTCCTCCCAGAGGTCCGTTACGCTGCGGGCATCGCGCATGAAGCGGTATCTGTTTTCCCGTACCCAGGTGCGGACCTCCTTGAATTCCTTAATCGCCGCCGGCAGACCGCTCCCCGATTTCAGGTAATAGGAGAAAAAGCGGCCCAGCGGCAGGGTCCCCGCATCACCGCCGAAGCGCACGGTGAGATTCTTGAGAAAGAAGAGTTTGTAGCTCTCGTCGGGGGTGCTGTCTTCCGAGTCCTGTTCGGCCAGATAGCGCAGACGAAAGGAGGTATCGCAGTGCATCGTCTCTCCCCACATGTGGCTGCGGAACCCGAAATCGACCTTCTGCCAGTAGGGATTCGTCAAGCGGGCATCGAAACCTCCGGTCCGCAAAAATCGTTCCCGATGATAGATCCCGCAGTAGTCAAAGGGAAAGAGGGTCTTTATGTCGGTCTGCTGGGGAGCGAGGGCGAGAACGCGGACCGTCGCCCTATAGAAGGCGGGAACCATTACGGTGGGAACCGTTTCCATCCGGGTATTTTGCAGTATCGGAACGGTGCAGAGTCGTTCGGTTTCATGGAGTTTCCGCAGCAGAGCTTCACTGAGGGGAGAAACGACCTTCATGTCGTTCCAAAAGACAAAGACATTGCTTCCTCCGGCCTCTTCGATGCCGATGTTTATCTGCTCTCCCCTGGTAAGTCTGCGATGAAGGAGGAGAAAACGGACCTTGGGAAAGGAACGGCTCAATGCCTCTACATCGTAGGTGCTCTTGCCCTGCTCTACCGAAATCACCTCCAAATCGCCGAGCTGGTCGAGTTCGCGGAAGTACTCCCGGCGAAAGGGCTTTCCGCCGCGGTTGAGGAGGAGGAGACTCAAAAACCGCGGTCTCCGCAGTCTCCTGTCGCTCCGCTCTCCTCCCACGACGGTATAGGGCAGCTCGCTAGAAGTTGAAGGTGTAGTACTCATCACAATTCTCGCAGAGAGAGGGAAACTCTTCCTTGATGTGCCGGTGGTAATAGGGCGCCATCTTCTCCCACACCGCCTGTATTCCCTCTTCGAAGATGTTGCCGACGGGGTACCCGCCCTTCAGGTCCTCCCGGCACATGCGCACCGAACCGTCCATCAGTACGGCGAGGTCCCGTTTCAAATGTCTGCAGGGAAAACGGGTCAGGGGCGAGAGATCGGTTACCTTCCGGTCGGGAAGAAATCCACAGAAGTGGTCGTATTTCTGAATTATAAGGGGGATTCCCTCGTTCTTCCAGCGCCGGTAGAACTGTTCGAGTTCCTCCTCGTTTTCCTTCATCCGCACCGCCTGCACATGGACCTTTCCGTCGCCGAAAAGTTCCCGCATCATCGCCACGGCCGCCTGCACCTCTTCCCACTGTTCACCCCGCAGCCGGCGGTAGGTCTGCTCTCCGGCGGCATCGAGGCTTACGATCCAGTCGATCCGTTCGGTATCCAGCTCGGCGATCGCCTTCAGTGCCTCGTTTTTCCATCCGGCGCCGGAAGTCTCGATCAGCAGCCGGAAGGCGGGATAGGTCAAAACCTCTTTCACAAATCCGGCGATCTGCTTATGGAGGGCCGGCTCTCCCCACAATCCTATACCGATCACCAGATCGTCACAGTAGGCATGAGCGTCGGCGAGGAGGCTCTTCCATACCTCGAGTTCCATCTCTCCCTTCAGAGAGGTAAGATCCGCCGGCTTACCCTCAACAGCGAACTGCGGATAGGGGCAGAAGAGGCAGGAATGGGGACATGCCTCGTTTATCTGCACCTGCAGATAGGCGGGAAGACTCCGCAGGACCTCCGCCTGATTCTCTGCGACCTCCATAACCGTTTCCGCGTTTTCCCCGCCTTTTTCCATAAGCGAACAAAGCAGGAGGTAGTTCCGCCGGGTATCGGCGGCAAGGAGGAGCCGCAGAAGCCTCTGGTCCTTCGGGGCTATTTCGGTTTCGAGGTCGAAGGCGTTGATATCCTTCTGAATAAGACCGAAGATCATCCCCCGGTCTAAAGCGACTTCGTGACGCTCGGCCAGCTGCCGCAGCTGCGGCAGGACTTCGACCCGCAGAATCTCCGGGGACAGACCGAGGGGAAATCCGTCGGCAAAGGTATAAGAAGCGTAATACTTCACGTGACGACGGTACATCTTCTCACTCAAGTCCAAATCGACGAGCGGGGTATCGCCCCAGAGAAAAAAGAGCTGTTCCCGGTCGCCCGACTGCGCCTGCAGCGTTTTGAATACCTGTGCCGCAGTTCCATAGCCCTCGGTGACGACCGGACCGAGCTCATCCGGCCATTTTCCGGTAAAATCCTCGAGGCTCCTGTCGGTAAGCAGAAAGGCCCCTTCCAATTCAGGAAGCTTCCTCACCTTCTCAACGACGGAGCGAAAGGCAGTTGTGCCGCCGGGGAGCTCCTCCCTCAGGGCATAATCCGAGAGTCCGACGGCGTATACGCATGCAACAGTTCCCATATCTTCGAGTATCGACACGTTTTCCCGGGGAATAAACGCTTCCTAGCGAACCGGCGGCCATTGATTCGCCTATTATCGGCTCTATCGGCCTCCGGCGGGGAAGACGATGTCTTCCGGACGTGCGATTTCCTCCCTCCTTTTACTCCCGTAGAGTGCCGCCACCTCGCTCGAATGCTTCCCCATTAGGTGCTCGATCTCCGTACTGTTGAATGAGGGGACGGCCTTCGCCTCATCGTTGATGGAAACCACGTCACCGGCATCGAATACCCCTTCCACCCGGAGAATCCCCGAGGGCAGGAGGCTTTTTCGCTTCCTCAGAGCCGACATCGCACCCCGGTCCACCACGATCTTCCCCTTCGGAACGCTGTGGAGAATCCAGCGGGTACGGTTGGAAAGCTTGGAATTCGCCGTAAAGAGGGTCCCGACGTCCTCTCCAGAGAGAATTTTTCGAAGGATGTCCGGCGCTCTCCCGTGGGCTAAGACCATGCGGCAGCCCGCGTCGGCGGCTATCCGGGCGGCCTTCAGTTTCGTTTTCATTCCCCCCGTGGAAAAGGTGCTTCCCGCCGCTCCGGCATAGGAGAGGACGGTCTCGTCGATCTTTTCGACTCTGGCGATCCTCCTCGCCTCCTTGTCCTGCTTCGGATCCCCGCTGTAGAGAGAATCGATGTCGCTGAGGAGGATAAGCAGATCTGCGTCCACCTTGCTGGCAACGAAGGCGCTGAGGCGATCGTTGTCCCCGAAGGCATTGCCTATTTCATCGGTAGAGATACTGTCGTTCTCGTTAAAAATCGGCACCACCCCGAGGGAGAGGAGCTTTTCCACCGAATTGCGCAGGTTGAGATAGCTCCTGCGATTGCTCAAGACCTCACTGGTTATAAGGACCTGGGCGATCGTCAGACCGTATGCCGAGAAGGACCTGCGGTACTGATACATCAAGAGCGGCTGACCGATAGCCGCGCAGGCTTGACGCATTCTCACCTCCGTGACCCGCTCCGAGAGGCCGAGTTCCGCCGCTCCCATGCCGATGGCACCGGAACTCACCATGAGGACCTGCATGCCCTCCTCGGCCAAAGCGGCAACCTGTTTCGTTATCACGTCGATGTAATCGACGTCCATTCTGTTATCCGGAGAGAGGAGGTTCGTCCCGATTTTTACTACAATACGCCTCACCTCATCCATTGCGGTCACCACTGCTGCTGCGGATCACCCAAGGGACGGTGAAGGAAGCTTCTCCCTCCTCCTTCAAAATAGTCGGCGACCCGGTGGCCCCTGCCGTAAAGCTTCCATTTGTAGATCGTCAATCCGTCCAGTCCCACCGGTCCCCGGGCGTGGATCTTATTGGTGCTGATACCGACCTCGGCTCCCAAACCGTAGCGAAACCCGTCGGAAAATCGGGTCGAGCAGTTCCACATCACGTTCGCCGAGTCGATCCGGTCCATGAAGCATTCGGCCTTTTCCTCGTTTTCCGTCACGATTGCGTCGCTGTGTCCGCTGCCGTAGCGGTGGATGTGATCCATTGCCTCTTCGAGTCCGTCGACGAGGCGAATCGACAGAATTGCATCGAGATATTCGCTCCGCCAATCCTCCTCCGCTGCCGGGAGGCAGTCGATGATTTGCCGGGTCTCCGGACAGCCCCGAAGCTCCGCGCCGCGCTCATCCATCCTCTCCTTCAGGGAAGGCAGGAAGTAGGAGGCTGCGGAACGGTCGACGAGGAGGGTCTCCAGAGCATTGCAGACCGCCGTGTACTGCAGCTTAGCGTCTTCCACCAGATCGAGGGCCATCGAAAGGTCCGCCTCGCCGTCTACGAAGAGATGGCATATTCCGTCGGCGTGACCGAGAACGGGAATCGAGGTGTGGTCCATGATGTAATGAACGAAGGATTTCGAGCCTCTCGGAATGATGAGGTCGATGTAGTCCGAAAGAGCGAGCATCTCTCCCACCTCTTCCCGGCTCTCCAGGAGCGCTATCCAGGATTCCTGCAGCTTAGCCGCTTGCGAGCCGGACCCGCCGCTTACCGCCTCACGGATAATCTCATGCAGCATTCGGTTCGTGCCGGCAGCTTCGCTGCCCCCCTTCATCAACACTGCGTTGCCGCTTTTCAGGCAGAGGGAAGCCATTTGGATAAGGGCATCGGGACGGGATTCGAAGATCATCCCGATAACGCCGATGGGGCAGCTCACCCGGTAGAGACGGAGACCTTCGTCGAGCAGTCGGGCATCGAGGCGGCGGCCGAGCGGATCCGGAAGCTGAGCGACGCTTCGCACTCCCCGCACCGCCTCGTCGATCTTCCCCCCCTGAAGCTTCAAACGTTTCAAAAGAGGGGCAGCCAGATTCTCCTCTTGGGCCTTTTCGATGTCCGCCGCGTTAGCCCTTTCGATCTCTTCCCTCCGTCTAAGGAGGGCTTCCGCCAGCGACTGCAAGGCCTCGTTCTTTTTTTCTGCGGAGAGCCCGGCTAAGGCGATCTGCGCTTCTTTCGCCGCCGCGGCCTTTTCCCGTATGTCCACCGGTATCCCCTCCTGTAGCGATTTCCGTTCGTGCTTTCTTACTGCGTATATTGTACCCGCCTGTTCCTGCGATGACAAGCCGAAGGGAACAGCGCTGCAGAAACGCGAAGAATCCCCGGCAAGGCACTGGACAACCATTATATTTTTCTGTATATAATGACAGGAACTCAGCACGTAAAAAGGAGACAGCGTATGAGACCGGCAAAGAAGACCGCGGCTTTCCTGCTTTTTCTCTTTTTCCTTGCCCCCCTCGGCGCCGATGAGGACTACTATCCGGTACACATTACCGACATTTTGGGAAATCCACTTCATCTCGAGCACAGACCGCAGCGCGTGGTCCTCGCCGGGCGGGCGACTCTCCTTACCGCAAATGCCCTCTACCTCTTCCCTGAAGCACGGCAATCGGTAACGGCGATAGGACATACCGATCAGGGACTGGGGAATTTTCTTCGCCACATCGACGTCGGCTATGATGAACTGGCCAAGCTGCCCTATCAATTAGGTCCGGAGCAGGTGCTGGCGCAGAGGCCCGACCTCGTCGTGGTGAAAGACTTCGTCTATCCCCGGCTCGGCGCACCCCTGCGGCGCCTCGGCATTCCCGTCCTTGCGCTGAGTCTCGAATCACCGGAAGCTTTCCGCAGTGACCTACGCCGAATTGGCGAGGTCTTCGACGCCGAAGAGCGGGCCAAAGAAATCGTCGCCTATTACGACCGGCGTCTTTCCTCGGTCACCGGCCGGACCGATCCGCTTCCCCGGTCCCGCCGTCCGGGGACCCTGCTTCTCTCGGTCAGCGGCAAGGGAGGGGAAAGGGCATTTCGAATCCCTCCGGCCGGCTGGATACAGACCTTCCAAGTCGAAGCTGCCGGCGGCAGAGCCCTGTGGACCGCTTCTCATGCGGGCAAGGGCTGGATGACCGTAGGTTTTGAACAGATTGCCGCCTGGGACCCGGATCACATCTTCATCACCAGTTACAACAGTCCGACAGACGAAGTAATGGCTTCGCTACGCAAGAGCGAACAGTGGAAGAAGCTGCGAGCCATGAAAAACGGGAAGGTCGACGCGGTCCCTGCAGATTTCTACAGCTGGGCCCAGCCGGATACCCGGTGGATCCTCGGTATCCAGTGGATGGCCCGCCGGCTGCATCCCGAACTCTTCTCCGACTTGAATATCCGCGACGAAGCGGAGACCTTCTATCGGGAACTCTACGACGTGCAGTCTGCCGAGTTCCGCCGCATCATTCTTCCCCGACTGGAGGACGGCACTGCTGAATTCTGAGGCACTGCGGTATAGACGTCAATTATTCACGGCGGCGGCCTGTCTGCTCCTCATTCTCCTATTGGCTCTGCTGACCGGCAGGTACCCGCGGCCCGGCCTCAGCCCGCCCGGTCTCCTCTGGAACGATCCCATGGCACGAAGCCTGCTGCTTCACCTGAGACTGCCCCGGGTCTTGGCTGCCGTGATGATCGGGATGAGTCTGGGAGCGGCGGGTAATGTGTTTCAGATGATCTTTTCCAATCCTCTGGTTGAGCCGGGCTTCCTCGGCGTCAGCCAAGGAGCCGCCTTCGGCGCCTCCCTCGCAATAGTGATTATAGGTCCCTCTCTTTGGCTCGTTCAGGCCTCTGCGGCGCTCTTTGCGCTGGCGGGCCTGGCGGTCTCTTACTTTTTCGCCCGGCGCTTTCATTTCGGCGGCTGGATCCTCCGGCTCATCCTCGCAGGAATAGCCGTGAGCGCCCTCTTCTCCTCCGGTGTCGGCATCCTCAAATTCACCGCCGACCCCATGAGCGAGCTGCCGGAGATCACCTTTTGGCTCCTGGGGGGCTTGTGGGGCAGCTCGTGGCGGCAGATCTTCTCGATTCTCCCCGTCTTCCTCGCCGCTTCGCTCATTCTCTTTCTCTTTCGCTGGCGCCTCAATCTTCTTTCCATCGACGACCGCACCGCATTCTCCCTCGGTATGGCGCCGGCCAGGGAGCGGCTGCTTCTCCTGATTTCCGCCACCGCCCTGACCGCCGCCTCTGTTTCCATAAGCGGCATCGTCGGCTGGGTGGGTCTCATCATTCCTCACATTGCCCGCCGCCTGCTCTGTGCCGACTCCCGCTTTTCTCTCCCCGCATCCATGCTTCTGGGAGGCATATTCGTCGTGCTCTGCGACACCGCCTCCCGCAGTCTGATGGAGGGGGAGATTCCTCTCGGCGTGCTCACCAGTTTTTTGGGGGCTGCCGCCTTTCTCTTCCTTCTCTCCCAACGATTCTTCCGGAGGGCTTCCCATGCAGAGGGCCGATGAGTCTGGGAAAGCGGCAGAGAGTACTGCCGCCGCCGGGGGTCCCCCGGCGAAACCCGCCGGGATAAAGGCCGGAGATTTCGCCATCCTCTCCCTCAGGGGGGTGAGTTTTCGCTATCCCCGGGCCGCCGCACCCGCCCTCGACGGGGTAAATATCGACCTCGCCGCCGAGACGAGCACCGCCGTCCTCGGACCGAACGGCGCGGGAAAATCCACCCTCCTCGACATCTGTCTCTCGTGGAGGCAGCCGCAGAAGGGGGAAATCTGCCTCGCCGGCCGTCCCATGGAGCAATACCGCCGCCGGGAACTGGGCAGCTGGATGAGCCTGGTACCGCAGGACGAACGGGTAAGATTCTCCTATTCGGCAACGGAGTATCTCCTGCTGGGAAGGACCCCCTATCTCCGTCAGCTCGAGCTTCCCGGCGAGGAGGACTTGGAAATCGTTGCTCACGCCTTGGAAACGGTGGGCCTGCCCCATCTCAGCCGCCGTTCGGTGAGCACCCTTTCCGGAGGCGAGCACCAGCTTCTCCTCATCGCCCGGGCCCTCGTTCAGCAGCCCCGCATCCTCATCCTCGATGAGCCGACGAGCCGGCTCGACCCGGCTAAGCGGCGGCGGATCATCGACCTCCTCCTCCATTTGCGCGAAGGGGGAAAGACCCTTCTGTTGACCACCCACGATCCCGGTTTGGCGGCGGAGCTTGCTTCCCATACAATCCTCTTAAAAAAAGGCCGGGTCGCCGCTTCGGGAGATACCGATGACATTTTGAACAGCGAACGGCTCAGCGGACTCTACGATACCCCGATGCGGGTCCTGCGGATGGGGGGCCGGATCGTGGTGGTATAAGCAGATGGCTGCGGCGATTTTCATTCAATTTTTGTTGTGTTTTCATTTTCCGCCCCCCTTGTGAGTCGTTTCGTTCGAGAGTACAATCGGTAAACTTTAACGACTTTGATTGAGGGGAGAAGACAATGGAAAAACTCTTTCACCTGAAGGCCCACAATACCCGCATAAAAACCGAAGTTTTCTCCGGACTCACGACCTTTCTGACGATGGCCTATATCCTCGCCGTAAACCCCCTGATTCTCTCTAGTACCGGCATGGACATCGGCGGCGTCTTTACCGCAACCGCTCTCTCGGCTGCTATCGCGACCTTCGTTATGGCCTTTACGGCAAACTATCCCTTCGCTCTTGCTCCCGGCATGGGGCTGAACGCCTTTTTCGCCACGACCATCGTGTTGACGATGGGCTACTCCTGGCAGTTCGCCCTCACCGCCGTTTTTCTCGAAGGGCTGATTTTTCTCATCCTCACCTTCCTCAACATACGCGAAGCCATCGTCAACTGCATTCCGACAAACGTAAAACGGTCCATCTCCGTCGGTATAGGACTCTTTATCGCCTTCATCGGCCTTCAAAAGGCCGGCATCATCGTCAATCACGAGAACAACCTCGTCATCCTCGGCAACGTCTCCTCCGGCACCGCCTTGCTTTCCGTTTTGGGGCTCTTGATCACCGGCATCCTTTTCATCTTCCGGATCAAGGGGGCGCTGCTGATCGGAATCGTTATCAGCACCATAATCGGCTTTCCTATGGGCATTACCTCCGCACCCACCGGCAGCTGGGCACCGCCCTCTATTGCCCCGGTCTTCGCCAAATTCGATTTTACCCAGATCTTCACCTTCGACATGCTGATCATTCTCTTTACCTTTCTCTTCGTCGATATGTTCGACACGGTGGGCACTCTCATCGGCGTATCCAACAAGGCCGGCTTCCTCGACAAGAACGGCAGGCTGCCGAAGGCGAAGAAGGCCCTCTTCGCCGACGCCGTCGGCACCACCGTAGGAGCGGTCCTCGGCACCAGCACCGTCACCACCTATGTGGAGAGCGCCTCCGGAGTCGTCGAAGGCGGGCGTACCGGTCTGACGGCGGCGACCACGGCGGTCCTCTTTCTCTTAGCCCTCTTCATCAGCCCTCTCTTTCTGATGATTCCCGCCGCCGCCACCGCCCCGGCCCTCATTTTCGTGGGACTCTTCATGATGACGCCGGTTAGGGACATCGACTTCGAGGACTACACCGAAGCGATCCCCGCCTTTCTCACCATCATCATCATGCCCCTCGCCTACAGCATCGCCGACGGGATCATGTTCGGGATGCTCGGCTACATCCTGCTGAAACTCTCTTCCGGCAGGTCGAGAGAGGTGACGGTAACGGCTTATATCGTAGGAGTGTTTTTCTTATTGAAATTTATTATCGGATAAACAGACCAGAGCCTGTGCCGCCGCTTGTGAGGGCGTGCTGCTTACACATCAAGCACGTACTTACATCGGCCCGCCGCGAGGCGGGCCTTTTTCACTAATTTCTCACTCCCAACGAGTTACTCATTACCCCTGCTCTTAGAGAGTCTCGGCATAAACCCGCTCCTCCAATTTTTCGGCCACATCTTCGAGTCCGAGCTTTATCAGCGTCTCTTTGCGAGGAAAGCCGGTTTCGGCATCCCATTCGTGCATCGCATAATACTCATCGAGCATGGCATTTAAGATCTCCGGAGAGTTCGTGCTCTTTTCTGCATTACCGAGCGACGTGTGCGTAATTCTATACGGAAGCATATCATCCTTTCTCGATAAGCCCTCTCTGATGTTGAAACACCTCTCGAGGGTAAGAATTCTCCTTCCCGCCTCTAGAGCCTCTTCGATGCTGAGGTTTCTTCCGCTCGCCGCATTGTACAGCTCGGTCATTTCCTTCTCTAAAATGATGTTTGCCGCGGTATTCACGAATGCGCAAAAACCCAAGGCATCGGCGAGGGTGTAATTGTCTTCATGCCATCTGACGATTTCCGCCCGTTTTTCCGTAAGGGTCGGGTTGGCATATTTCACATCTCCCGTGATACGCTCTATCAACTTGGCCGCCTCGGGATACATTCCGGACTCGGCGATACACTCGGTGTGTAAATGGTCGGGCCCCCTGGGATTAACGCAGAAAGCCAGTGCATAGGCCATCGAGCCTCTTGTCTCACATCTCGATTGTTCCAAGCCCCGTGCCTGAACCGCCCACTTGTAAGAATCCCCGCCGCTTTTTTCCGAAGCATATTTGGTGCCTTCGGCAAGCATATCACCGATTCCCTCACGATAGGCAATCTTCTCGATGAGCAGGAGCACCTCTTTCTCCGCTCCCCAGCATAGATCGAGACCGTCGACATCCTCTTTCTTCAATACTTCTCGTTCCACCGACTCGATAAGCCACTGGATTGCAGATCCGGCAGAAATTGAATCCAATCCGTAATCGTTGCAGAGCTGTCCCGCCTTAATAATTGCTTCAAGGTTGTCGAGACCAGGACCGTTGCCAAAAGAGGAGATTGTCTCATACTCCGGCCCAAGGGTCTTGGTACCGGCGTAGGGCCCTTCATCCACCGTGCTATACCGATGGCAGTGGATCGCACAGCTTGCACAGCCGCTTCTCCCCTTTAGATAGCCTCTCGAGGCCAAAGCCTGTCCGCTGAAGTTCTCGGCGTTCTCCACCTTTGATTTAGTAAAATTGTAACTCGGCAATATTCCCGCATCGTTTACCCCTTCCACAAAGCCGGCCGTACCGAAGGCCGAGAGAATCTGTGCAAAACCGTCGTTTCGCAAGAGATCTCTCGCCGTCAAGGACAGCTTACCGAATCGTTTCGGATCGGCTACATCCAGGGCCCCCTCTCCAAACACGGCGATCGCCTTTAAATTTTTTGAACCCATGACGGCACCGCCGCCGCCCCTGCCGAGGGCCGATCCCCAAGAGGACATTATCGCCGAAAACTTCACCAAGTTTTCCCCTGCCGGACCGATGAGCAGAGTTTCCAGACGCGGCGTTTTTAGCTCCTTCTTCAAGGCGGCGTCGCTTTCGGTCACCGTCTTTCCCCATAAGGCATTTGCATCGCGCAGCTCAACCTTTCCCTTAGAGATATAGAGGTACATCGGCCTTTTCGCCCTGCCGTAGATCACCACATGGTCGTAACCGGCGTACTTGAGCTCGTTTGCGACATAGCCCCCTCCGCTTGCCTTAAAATACGCATTCGTTGCGGGGCTCTTGAAAGCCACCGCCAATCTTCCGGAGCACGGCGCGTCCGTTCCGCTCAGAGCACCGGCGCCGAAGATCAACACGTTGTCGGGGCTCAGCGCCTCGGTCTGATGATCTACATTTTCCCACAAGAGACGTGCGTTGATTCCTCTTCCTCCCAGGTATTTTTCGATCAACTCCTCATCGAGTGCTTCCTTCCAAATTTTCTCCTCTGTTAAATCGACATGTAAGATTGTCCCGGCATATCCGTTCATTATATGTTTTCTCCTCCCTCAATGCTTATGGCACCGGTAGTGCACACTTTTGCGCACATAGGTTCACCACCGCAGAGATCGCATTTTTCTATCAGATTCTTTTCTTCATTGAAGAATACGGCATCGTAAGGGCAGGCCTCACTACACTGCTTACAGCCGATGCAATTTTCCGCAAAGAACATAACAAGCCCTGTTTCAGGGTTCCGCTCCAAGGCAGCCACCGGACAGGCATCAACGCAAGGCGCATCCTCGCATTGCCTGCAGACCTTGATTTCGCAGATGCCTTCTGGTTTGTCTTTCTTGATGTTGATTTTCGCATTCATACTAAATCGCTGCGTATGTGCGAAGGAACAGGTGATAACACAGGAAATACATCCCGTACACTTGCTTTCATCGATCCTCAAAACCTTTCGTCCCTCTTTCGTTTCTTTCACTTCAACATTCATCCAGGCCCTCCTTACTCATACATATAGATTATTTTTTTAGATCTCCAACTGCCTTAGCCCTGAAACGCACCGCATTCGACGGCAGATAGGTAAGTGGAATTTCATCGATTTCCATGATTTCGATCGTCTCCTCCTTCGCGCCGGCTTTTCGCGCATTCTCTATCGCTGATTCCTTCACTTCCTCCAGCACCGCATCCCTTCCCTTACCGGCAACATCGAAGATACCGTCGACCTGCCCTGAAACCTGGGCAATCGCCGCTCCGATCGCATTTGCGACCTCGTAGTGTTCGGGTTTGATTACGCGAGAGGCCCCGCCGATCCGTTCCGGAATGAGAATACTAGCCCCGCCGACGGCCACCACAGGCACATCGCCGGCAACGGTCTTCATCTTGTCGACCAGCTCCTCGACCATTAGACGAATTTTATCCCTAACCCTCTCCTGGAGTTCTCTCGTGATGCCGGTCACTTTCTCGGGATTTCCAATATTCGCCGTCCCCGCCGCAACCGCAACATCGGTAGCCGTGAGGGTCTTGCCGCCGAAACAGAGGGCCTCGCTGCGGATACGATACCCGACCGATTCGGGTCCGATGTAAAGCTCTTCTCCCTCCTCCTTCACCACCGATCCCCCGCCGAGACCGATAGAAACCAGATCGGGCATACGAAAGTTCGTCCGGATTCCGCCGATTTCCACCGCGCTTCCCGACTCACGAGGAAAGCCGTTCTTCAGTACACCGAGATCGGTGGTCGTTCCTCCTACATCAATTACGACGGCATCCCTCTCTCCCGAGAGATATGCCGCTCCCCGCAGCGAGTTCGTCGGACCCGATGCGATGGTCAATACGGGATAGTGCTTCGCGTATTCGATGCCCATGAGGGTCCCGTCGTTTTGGGTGATGAAGAGCTCGGCATCTATGTCGTTTTGTTTCAATACATCTTCAAAGGACCCATAGGCATTTTCGGCGAGTTTCCTGATCGATGCATTTAATATGGCCGCATTCTCCCTCTCGATAAGTCCGATGGCGCCGATTTCGTGAGAGAGGGTTACCGGAAACTCTTTGCCCACCCGTTCTTTTGCGAGCTCGGCGACCAGCAGCTCTTGTTCGGCATTCACCAAGGAAAACACGCCGGAAACGGCGAGGGCCTCCATTTCTGCTTCGGCTATGTTGTCAAGTGCCCGTGATATCTCATCCCGGTTTGCGGCGGCAATAGGAGTACCGTTGTATTCGTATCCCCCCTTGACGATGTGATACCGCGCTTCTAAGACCGTGAGAATATCCTGCGGCCATTCGATATACGGAGGAATGGAAAAGCCGGATGGGGCGGAAAGACGAATAAGCCCGACTCGAGACAGACCTTTTCGCTGCACAACGGCGTTCGTTGCATGGGTAGTGCCCAGCATGGCGTCGTGTATGTCCTTAGGGTCGATGCGTGCCAGAGAAAGCACCTGTGCTACCGCGTTGCGTATACCGTCTATCACCGGATCGCTCGTATCGGCCTTGCAGGAGGCAATTACGGTATCCTGTGCATCGAGAATTACCGCATCCGTATTGGTCCCTCCTACATCGATTCCAAGTCTATAGTTCATTTTTGCGCTTCCTTTACCAAATCCTCAATGGCGTGGTACTCGAGGTCATACCCGAAATAGCGAGGCCCCACATGGGCAATACCTTCCGGCCGTCTCCAAAACTCATCACAAGGCATGCCGATAATACATACCCGTCTCCCATATCGGAGGTTCTCGGTGGTAATCGGCAGGCCGTTTTCCCGATCGATGAGGGTAATGAGATCAGGGGTCATGGCAACAGGCCTCTCATCGACCATTGCCACCAGATTTTCGTTTTGGAAATCAACGGTACAGAGTCTTCCCCTCTTTTGCTCTATACCCTCTACCTTGACTCTTCCCCGCACAAATCCGCCGGTAAGGTCTCTCTGCACATCGGTAATCTTTCCGTCGAACAGACGAAACCCATTGGTAACTTTTAAAATGGCCTCAACAGGGGTAGTCTTGCTCTTTGCAGAATCGAGAATTTTAGTACCGATCTCATGAGCAAGGGTGGTAGTCCCTCGTATCGCCAGTTCCTTTACCTGTTTGCCGTTCATTGGATAGATCGCAAGCATCGAGGAGAGGCCCATCACCACGGTGATGTTGCGGGCGATGACTTCCGACCAGGTATTATCGGCTGCTTCAATTACCACCTTGTTTCCCTTTTCATCACAGAGAAGCATCGGTGTAGAGGCCACGCCTCCGACTCCGAAGGATACCATCTGTAGTTCCGGGAAGGCTCTCCCCATCCCGTCGGCATCCACCAAGGGCAGGCCCAGCACCGCAGCGGTATAAATGGGAATGCAGGAATTAAGCCCCCCTTCTTCGATGGAAATCACCGCCCGAGCCTTCTTGCCCAGGTATTTTTCCAGTGCATTGAATGCGAAGGAAGGCTCCCGCCCGTTGGGCAGTTTCTCCAACATCACCGCCGGAGCGCCCATCATTGCCGAAGGGATCACCAGATCCTCATCCTCCAGCTCATCCGGGCTGATTAGTTCTACCGGCCCGTGTTTTAGGACCGCCTGCCGAGCCATGAGCTTTCCCATATGAGGATCACCCCCGCCGCCTGCACCTAATACCGCCGCTCCCACGGCAATATACGCTAAATCCTTTTCACCTATTCTCTGCATCTAATTACCTTCCTAAGACAAAGTGTTAAAGTGCGTAACGCAGCTGAAATCCTTCTCCCGGAGAGACAAAAAAGGTTTCCGAACTTATCAATCCATCTACGTAGCACAGATGTTTTTCGTAAAAATGACGAAAACTGTACGTTTTGTTGAACATGACCAGGGCAATGATATCGAAACGTCCGCTTACCTGTACCGCACTTACTACACCTTTCAGGGCATTGATCTCCTGCAGGGCCGAGTGCATTTTTTTCGGCATTATCTTGATCCCGATGAAGGCAGACTGATGTCCATCGATGGCTTCGGGATTAATCAAACCGATGATCTGAAGGGTCCCGTTTTCTATCATCTGATTCACCCGGTTGCGCACCGTATTGGTGGCCAGGCCCAATTGTGCCGCTATCTCCCCGTAGGGAGTGCGTCCGTTCCACAAGAGCCGAACTATGTCAAGGTCCGTTTCGTCTATCTTCTGCGTCATCCTTTCCCTCCTGTCAAAATTATCTCACTGAAAAGTATATATGTCAATATAATTTTCTTTTTATGACTTTTTATCATATTTTCAGTTATTTTTTGACTTTACTGGCCAAGGGCAAACAAAAACGTCCCTGTCCCCTGCATGCGGAACCAGGCTTGAGAATACTCTTTACGTTTTCTACTAGTACAACGATTGCGGAAATACGGGGCAGGTCGAAGAGCTTGAAATCATAATGCGCGTGCACCAATTTAGCAGATGGCTATCCGGTAAATTTCCGCGGCAGGCTTACGAAGAGGGTCGTACCTATAGTGCGCCGGAGAAAATCGATCTTTTTATCTCGCGAGCACTCCATACATAACCGTGATGATATGCCGCAGCTGCTCGGCTGTCGATTGATCGATTTTGCCTACTCTTTCTCCTAAGCGCCGCTTCGCCACGGTTCTGATCTGATCCACCGCGATCTCCCCCTCTTTCCCGGAAACAGTAGTACGCACCCTGCTAGGCCATTTTTCGTGTATTCGAGTAGTAATCGGACATATCACTACCGTACCGAGATGCCGATTCATCTGCTCATCGCTGATAATTACTGCGGGCCCCCTTTTCGCCATTTCGCTTCCCATTGAAGGATCGAGCTGCACCCGGTACACTCCATATCGTTCAATCATTCAGCCCATCCTCCACAAGGGTATCCCACTTTTCCCATTCAAGGGACTCTTCTTGCTCCGCGGCCATCTGTTTATAGGATTCTTCCCAGGAGATGCGGTAAGGATTCTGCAAGGGTTTGAGAAATATGCCTTCCCGGCTTTCCTCAAATTCCAGTTCCGCCCCTTCTTCCAATCCATATAGATCAATAAGCTTTTTCGGCAACCGAATTCCTCGAGAATTTCCAATGCGGATTATCTTAGTCTTCATGTAATTACTGTAATTACTTACTACTATGGCGTCGAGCTTTTTTATCTACCGTCTGCAGTACCGGCCGGCGGAGGCAAACTCGCCGACTCGAAGGCTCAGTCTCCCGCCATCCGCCGGGCGGCCAGCTCGACGGCGTCTATTATCTGCTGATAGCCGGTGCAGCGGCAGAGGTTTGCCTGCATCCCCTTTCGGATCTCCTCCCGCGTCGGACGAGGTCCCCTGTTCAGCAGGGAGGCCGCCGCCAGAACCATGCCGGGGGTGCAGAAGCCGCACTGTATCGCCCCCGCGTCGAGAAAGGCCTGCTGGATGGGGTGGAGCCCGCCGTCGGGATCTTCCATCCCCTCGATGGTGGTGATCTCGCTGCCGAGGACGTCGGAAACCCTGGTGATGCAGGACCGCTTCGCCTTTCCATCGACGAGAACGGTACAGGCCCCGCAGGCGCCGATGCCGCAGCCGTTCTTCGTCCCGGTCAGATCGAGGCGTTCGCGCAGAAAGTCGAGGAGGGTGAGGTCCAGATCTTCCTCTGTCAGCGGCCGCAGCAGTCCGTTTACGATGATTTTCTTTTCCTTCACCTGTTTCTTCACGCCGGCTCCTCCAGCTCGATACGAATGGGCAGGTCGGTACAACGGATACCCGTGGCCCGGTAGACGGCGTTGGCCACCGCCGGAGCGATGATCTCCAGGGCCGGCTCGCCGATCCCTTTGGCCCCGAAGGCCGACTGAGGATCATAGTTCTCCACGATGATCCCGTTCATCTCGGGGAGGTCCGTTGCCCGGGCAATGCGGTAGGCGTTGAGGTTCTTGGCGCCGATCCTCCCCTCCTTCGGCTTGAGGTCTTCTAAGAGGGCCATGCCGATCCCCTGGGCGATGCCCCCGTAGATCTGCCCGAGGACCATCGCGCGGTTGACGGCCTTTCCGATGTCGTGAGCCGCGACAATGTTCAGCAGCGTGATTTTTCCTGTCTTTCTATTGACCGTCAGCTCTACGGCCTGGCAGCTGTAGACGTAGGTGAAGTAGGCGTCCCCCTGCCCCGTCTCATCGTCCCAGGAGACGTCGGGGGCCTTGAAGACGCCGAAGGCATAGGGATAGACCCGTCGGAGAAAGAGCGAGTCCATCGCCTCGCTCCATTCGAGCCGCCGCCTGCCGTCGGGACTTTCCAGCCCGTCGTTTTGGAAGCGCACCTCTTCCGCCCCGCAGCCGAGTTCCCCCGCCAGGGCTTCGGCCATGAGGACCTTGAGCTTTCCCGCCGCCGCGGTGACGGCGCTGCCGCCCATGATCGTCCCCCGCGTGGCCACGGTGGTCCCGCCGTCGGGGATATTGCTGGTCGATGAGCGCTTATAACGGACCCGCTCCACCGGTACCCCCAGCTCCTCGGCAAGCACGAGTATCATTAACGACTCGGAACCCTGCCCGTTCTCATGGATCCCCGTCTCGAGGAGGATCGAACCGTCGAACTGACAGTTTATTAGGGCGGAGCAGAAGTCCATTCCCTCGGCCCCGAGGCTCGAACCGCGATAGCTCGCCGCCAATCCTATGCCGTAGAGCTCCTCGGAGCCGGCAGGTGCTGCCGGATCCCTGCGGGGGGCAGAGGCCCCCCGCCCCCCGTAGCTGCAGCGGGCAAGCTTCTCTGTAAAGCCTATCTCCTCGGCCACCCGGTCCATCACCTCTTCTACGCTCACCGTATGGGTATCGAGGACCTGGCCGGTGATCGTCTCCCCCCCCTGCGTGACGAAATTGCGGCGGCGGAACTCCAGTGGATCTATGCCGGCCTTCTCCGCCGCCATGTCGGCAAGCTGCTCGACGGCGAAGAGGACCTGGGGCGCACCGAAACCCCTCATGGCCCCGCCAACGGTGTTATTGGTGGCGGCGCTCATTACGTCCGCCCGAACATGGTCCATCGTGTAGGGACCGCAGCACTGAGCGGTGGACCGCCAGTTGACCCAGGGGGTAACCGAGAGATAGGGCCCCGAATCGGCGATCATACGCACCACCGCGGCCTTGAGCCGTCCACTGCCGTCCAAACCCCACCGGTAGTGCAGCCGGTAGGGGTGCCGCTTGTAGCTTTCTCTCATCGACCACTCCCGCGTGTAGGTGAGCTTCGCAGGGCGGTCGAGGAGCCGGGCGACGAGGGCCGCCCTGGCACAGACTATGGCGGCGGTGTCGTCCTTTCCGCCGAAGCCGCCGCCGACCGGCGGCTGGTAGACTTCAACGCTGGAGTGCGGTTCACCGAGCATGGCGGCGACGAAACGTCGGGTGCTGAAGGGGTGCTGCATGCTTCCGTAGACCTCCATGACACCGTCCTGCCGGGGAACGCAGACTGCCGACTCGGGCTCCATATAGGCATGTTCTATCGCCTGTGTACTAAAGCGCTCCTCCACCACTATCTCGCAGTTCTCGATCTCTCTCTCCGCATCACCCCGTCGGACACGATGATGATTGACCAGATTGCTGTCGGAGATCTCCCGCAGCGACGGACTTCCGGGCTCGAGGGCCTTCTCCGGATCGAGAACCGCCGGCAGCGGCTCCGCCGTCACCTTTACCCGTTCGGCCGCCGCAAGGGCCTGCTCGCGGCGTTCGGCCGCCACAAGGGCGACCACATCACCCTCAAAGAGGATCTTCCTCTCGGCAAGCATACAGTAATCCTGCGCTATTTGGCCGAAACGCACGCTGCCGGGTACATCCGCGGCGGTAAAAACCCCGAGGACCCCCGGAGAACGCGCGGCCTCGGCGGTATCGAGAGAGAGGTTTTTCGCGTGGACATATTCCGAATACACGGGGACCACGTGCAGCATCCCGTAAAATTTGAGGTCGTCGGTGTAGTTCGCACGACCGGTGACCTTCGCATAGCCGTCGTTTCTAAAAACGGCCGATTCGCCTCTCTTCATACAGGCAAGATTCTACACCACAATCCATACCGCTTCAATCTTCCTCTTGGCGGTGAGGCGATTCTCATTTTTGCTTTTTCTAAGGGTTTGTGCGTATGCTAAAGGTGAAGTGTATGAAATACCCTTCACCTTTAGCATTACTGTGGGCGGCGACAGAATTGCTAGGGGGTCAGCGGAGGGCAAGCCAGGGGCACCCCTCGTCACTATGGAGGGGGCTCCGGCCTTGCTTCGCGGCAGCTTCCTTGATAAGGCTATTCGAGTTCATTTTCGAATTTGTCACGAATTGCGATGGTTTTTCACTAATGGAAGAATGTGGGAAGCACTCGCCGCAGGGAGCAGAAAAGGAAGCCGACTCAAAGGCCACTTCCGGGTCCCGGGCCCGCAGATCTTTCAGGGGCATCTCGAAATCGGGCATGAACACAGTATACACCCTGCCATCGGCTTGACCAGGACGGAGGCAGAGAGTACCATCGATTTCATGGACAGGCGAGGGGGGGAAGTTCGCCCTTCCCGGCGAAATAGGGATGAGACAATTGAGACCAAGGCACTTTCCAACGGAGTGCTCTTTCTCCTCGTGGGCCTGGGCCTGCTCGGCGTCTTCTTCCTCATCCGCCCCTTTATCGCACCAATGGTTCTCGCCCTCTTTCTCGTCACGATATTCCATCCCTTCTATACGCGCCTGTTGCTCCGATTGAATATGCGAAAGAGCATTGCCGCCGCCCTCTCGGTAGCGGGGATCTTTCTCGTGGTGGTCATCCCATTCTTCCTTTTCACCGCGGCGATTGTGCGACAGGGCATCGGCGTGGGACAGAACATTCAGTCCTGGGTCGCCTCCGGAGCACCGGCGGAGCTCGTGGATCGTTTCCGATCGATGGACCTCGAGAACCGGCCCCTCCTCGAAAACGTGAGACTTTCGATTGAGAGCGCCCTCACCCGTTTCTTGGGAGAAGAGGGAACTCTGACCGACGGGCTGGCAAATCTGGGAAAACGCATGGTGCAGACCCTTGGCGGCTTTATTCTTCCTCTCCTCTCGCAGACCGGTCTCCTTCTCATGAACTTCTTCATTATGCTCTTCATCATGTTCTACGCCTTCCGCGACGGAGACCAGATGCTCGCCTACTTCCTGAGGGTTTTGCCCCTCTCGAGCAGCCACGAGAAACTTCTGGTGATGAGGGTGCGCCACATCGTCCGGGCGGTGCTTCTCGGCATGCTGCTTACCGCGGCACTACAAGCCGCGGCGGCGATGATAGGCTTCAAGATAATCGGCGTATCGGCCCTCTTCTGGGGAGTCATGCTGGGGATCTCTTCATTCATTCCCTTGGTGGGAACCGCCCTGGTATGGGTCCCCATCACCCTCTACATGCTGGTCCTGGGCAAGTACATCTCGGCGCTTTTTATTTTCATCTGGTGTGCCGGCGGAGTCGGATCCATCGACAACTTTCTCCGCCCCTCCCTCATGCAGGGAAAGTCCGGCATGTCTACCCTCATCCTCTTCTTCGCCCTGATCGGCGGAATACGCCTCTTCGGCCCCATCGGCATCCTCTACGGTCCCCTGATCTTCGGACTGCTGACGGTAATGCTCTACATCTACACCCTGCAGCACTCCCGCAGCCTCGACCGGCTGGACCGCAGCTGAAATACTGCGGCAGAGAGAAACGAGACGGTGCACGTGCAGCGGGTAAATGATGAATTGAAGGGACTCTACGAAAATCTCGACACCCTCGACAGGGAGCTGCAGAATCTTCAGCGGCGGAGCTTGATGGAAACGGCGACAGGCAAATCTCAGCAGTATAAGAGTCACTTCCCCGCAGTTGTCGACATCATCACCGAACGAAACGACTACGTGGATAACTATCTCGATGTACTGGGCCCGAAAATTGCCGCAGACGGTCAGTCCGTTGTAGAATCGATCCAGGCTGACCAGGGCCGTTTGGGACCGCAGGTGCAGCGCAACAAGCACACCGCCATTTTAACGGCGATAATCGTCTCTGCCGCCGCCTTCGTGCTGGGCATAGTTCTCGCCTTCTTCATCATCCGCGGTATTCTTAGACAGCTCGGCGCCGACCCGGTGGTGAGAGAAGAGATAGCGGGAAGGATCGCCCTTGGAGATTTGGATATCGAATTCGCCGACGAAAGTATTCGAGGAGTGTATCTCTCGGTGAAACACAGGGTAGATGCCCTTCGTTACAAGGCCGGTGTTCTCGAAGAAATCGCCCAGGCGAGCAGAGAGCAGGCCCAGGCGATAGAACAAATAACCGAGGGCCTCGACCAGATCGATCAGGCAACCCAGGCCGGCACGGCCAGTGCCGAAGAGAGCGCCTCCGCCTCGGAGGAACTCGCCGGACAGGCACAACAGCTTAAAGGCATGGTCGGACAGTTCCGCCTCGATGCCCGGCTCGTTTCCCTTTCTCAGGAAGGCGGCTCTCAGAGACAGATTCCGGCACCAAGGAGGGAGAGCTCTCCAGCCGGTGGCAGCGCTCATAGCAGCGCACTCGGCGGTACCCAAGCGAGCAAGCGCGGCAAGTCCCCGCAGAACGAAACGGGAATCCGCCCGGTTCATCCGAATGAGGTGATACATCTCGACGATGACGATTTCGATCGTTTCTAAATCGGAACTGAGCGGGGCCGGCGGGGAAACGGGGAAGACCGCACCGACATTTCAGCCCATCCTCTTTGCCTCCCGCCGGAGGATCTCCATGAGTTTCTCCGTAGGAGCGGCGAACTTAGAGAGAAAGATCATCGCGGCGATAATGTAGGGCTTGTAGCCGGCCTCTTTGTAAAGGGGCACACGGTAGCGCTCGAAGACGCTTTCGGCGACTTCGCCGTGCTCACCGCTCACACCGGTGATGTCGGCGGGAAGGCAATGCAGGTAGAGGGCCTCTCCATCCTTCGTCGAGGCCATGAGCTCTTCGGTACATTCCCAATCCATGTGCCTCTTGTTTTGCTCGAGACCTTTTTTCTCCAGTTCCGCCAAACCTTTCTCATCTCCCTCTTCCACCAGTCTGGTCCGCTCTTCCATGACGGAGAAGGGCGCCCAACTCTTGGGATAGACGATGTCCGCATCATCGAAGGCCTCTTCCATGCTGTCGACCCGAGTGAAGGAGCGGCCGCTGTTTTCGGCGTTCTTCCGCGCTACTTCTTCGACCTCGGGCATTATATTGTAGCCCTCCGGATGGGCGAGGCTCACGTCCATGCCGAAGCGGCTAAAGAGCCCGACTACTCCCTGGGGTACCGAAAGGGGTTTTCCATAGCTGGGACTGTAGGCCCAAGTTACGGCGATTTTCTTCCCCCGGAGATTTTCCACTCCGCCGAAATGATTGATCACGTGGAGCATGTCCGCCATGGACTGGGTGGGATGATCTATGTCGCACTGCAGGTTCACCAGAGTCGGCCGCTGTTCCAGGACCCCGTCGAGATAGCCCTGGGAAACCGCATCGGCGACCTCCTGCATGTAGGTGTGTCCCCGGCCGATGTACATGTCATCGCGGATACCGATTACATCGGCCATAAAGCTGACCATATTTGCCGTCTCCCTCACCGTCTCTCCGTGAGCGATCTGGCTCTTCTTCTCATCCAGATCCTGCACCTCCAGCCCGAGGAGATTGCAGGCGCCGGCATAGCTGAAGCGGGTACGCGTAGAGTTGTCTCTGAAGATGGAAATCCCCAGCCCGCTGTCGAAGACCCGGGCTGCGATGTTCCGCTCCCGCATTCCTCTGAAAATTTCCGCCACAGCAAAGCTTGCCGCGATTTCATCGTCACTCTTGTCCCAGGTGAGAAAAAAGTCGTTGAGATACATCTTCTCGGTCTGTAATCGCGAGAGGGCTTTTACCATCTCTTCAATCCCTATTCTGTCCATTCATTCCTCCGTTGTAGTTTTCGGCCATTTTTCGCATCGCAGCCGCGACGGCATTCGCTTTTTCCGCCAGCTCTTCCTCGTTAAAACCGACGAGTCGGCCGTGTTCAACGACTACTTTACCGTTTACCACGGTGTAATCGGCCCCGTGATCGTAACCGGAGAAGAGGAGGGCCGCCTGGGGGTCGGAGAGAGAACCGGCATAGGCGATCCCGCTTACGTCGAAGGCTGCCAGGTCCGCCGCCCAGCCCTCCTCCAGCCGCCCCACCTTGCGGTATCCCAGCAGCCGGGCCCCGTTTTCCGCGGCGATCTTGTACACCTCACGGGCGCTGAGGGCATCGGCGCCGTAGCGCACCCGCTGCAGCATCAAGGCGGCCCGCATTTCCCCCAGCATGTCCGAAGCGTCGTTCGAGGCCGAACCGTCCACCGCCAGAGCCACATTTCCGCCCCGAGAAAGCATCTCCTTTACCCGGCAGATGCCCGAACCGAGACGCATGTTGCTGGAGGGACAGTGGGCGATATAGGTCCCCGTCTCGGCGAGGATGTCGAGTTCCTCATCGTTGAAGTGGATTCCGTGGGCGTAGAAGACGTCCTCTCCCACGAAGCCGGTGTCCTGCATCAGCCGCAGCGGCCTGCGTCCGTAGATCTCCATGCAGAAGTCGTTCTCGTCGATGGTCTCGGCCACATGGGTATGGATCCGCACCCCGTGTCTGCGGGCCAGTTCGCTGGTGCGCTTCATCAGCTCCTCGCTCACCGAAAAGGGGCTGCAGGGGGCGAGCACGATCTTTTGCATAGAGAAATCCGAGCCGTCGTGGTACTTCTTGATGACCCGTTCGCTGTCCTCGAGGATTTCCTTTTCGGTCTGCACCACGGTGTCAGGGGGAAGACCGCCGTCCTTCTTCGAAAGAGACATGGAGCCGCGGGTCGGTGAAAAGCGCATACCGAGCTTCTCCGCCGCTTCGAATTGCAGGGCCATCGGATCTCCGGTAAAATTCCGCGGATAGAGATAGTGATGGTCGGTCGAAGTGGTGCAGCCGGTCTTCAGCAGCTCTGCCATTGCTAAAAGAGAAGAGTAGTATACCGCTTCCTCGTCTAAGAACTTCCACAGTTCGTAGAGGTAAACGAGCCAGTCGAAGAGCTTTGCGTTCTGCACCTCCGGAATGTTGCGGGTAAGGGTCTGGTAGAAGTGGTGGTGGGTGTTTACGAGACCGGGAATTACCACGTGCCGCGAGGCATCGATCACCCTGTCCTCCGGTCCCGGAGTGAAGTCGATGTTCTTCGCTATCTTTTTGATTCGGTTTTCATCGATGAGAAGGTCGCAGCCCTGCAGGCCTTCCGCCTCCGCGGAGGTCTGCAGGTGGAAAATGTCTTTCAACAGCAGCCGCGCCATTTATTTCCTCCCTACAGGCCCGCCAACAGATGGTCCTCGAAAAAAGACCAAAGGAGGTTCATCGCCACCCGCCTGCGATAGCGGGCGGTAGAACGCTGATCGTCTATGGGACGAACGAAAGGCCCGTAGGAATCGATGAGCTCCTCCTTTCGCTCTGCAATCTCGCCCAGGCTCTTGCCCGAAATCCGCCCCTCTATTTCCCTCGACCGTACTACCGTCGGGGCGACGGCGCCAAGAGCCACGGCGATATCTTCCACCACCGCTTCGCGTGATCCGAGGCTTCCGCCCTCTTCTATGCTCGCCCACCCTGCAATAGCTACTTTCGTAAGGGCGTTTGCCCGCCGCGTACCTACCTTGCGGAAAAACGACACGGCAGAGGCTTCGAGAGGCACCAGTATCGCCGAAACCAGCTCGTCGTCCCGAAGGACCGTTTGGCCGGGACCGGTGATAAAGTCCTCCACCGCCACGACGCGTTCCCGAATGCTCTCCTGCCCGCCGCCGTCACAGCCTGCCAGCTCGATCTGTGCAGACAGAGCGTAGAGGGCGAGGACCGAATCGCCTGCAGGAGAAGCGTTGCAGAGGTTCCCCGCTATGGTCCCGCTATTCCGCAGAGCGGGGGCGGCGATGCTCCGTACCGCCTGCCGCAGGAGCCCGGGGGTATCGGGATGCCGCAGGACCTGTGTCAGACTGCCGGCCCCGCCGATGCGAAGGAAGTCTCCCGACCGCTCGACACAGCCGAGTTCCTCGATTCGGTCGAGAAAGAGAATCGGCCGTCCGAAGTCCGGCACCGCCCCGCTCTCGTAGCGGTAGCGCACCATCAGGTCCGTTCCCCCGCCAAAGGGCAGGGCCCCCGCACGGGCCCGAAGCACCACCGCTTCGGCAAGATCGGTCGGCCTGTACGTCTCTACCATAAGCCCCTCCCCCTTTCGGCGGCCCGCAGGACCCCTTCGACGATCATGTCGTAGCCGGTGCAGCGGCAGAGATTGCCCGAGAGGGCCTCCCTGACCTCAGCCTCGTTAGGCTCCGCGTTCTCCCGCAGGAGGGCCTCGGCGGCCATCATCATCCCCGGAGTGCAGAAACCGCACTGTACCGCCCCCGTCTCGGCATAGGAGTCGATAATCATCTTTCCCCGTTCGGTCTCCCGCAGCCCCTCGGGAGTCTCGATTTGTGAACCGTCGCACATGCCGACGGGAACCATGCAGGAGTTCACCAAAAGACCGTCTTTAAAAACGGCGCAGGCACCACATTCGCCCTCGCCGCAGCCCTCCTTTACCCCGGTCATGCCGCAGTCCTTTCGCAGCACGTCCAGGAGCCGCCGCATGGCGTCGGTCTCTACGACCGTCTTTTTCCCGTTGAGGAGGAATTCAATCTTCTTCATATTCCAAAACCTCCATGATGTACTCCGGCGTGACGGGAAGCCGATGAATGTTGCGGTCCACGGCCATCTGCACCGCGTCGGCAAAGGCGGGGGCGGCTCCGTCGAAAACCAGTTCGCCGGCGCCCTTTGCCCCGAAGGGACCGTACTGGTAGGGATTGTCGACCAGGTCGAAGTGAATCGAGGGAAAGTCCATGCTGGTGGGAATCGTATAGTCCGCCATTGTCCGCTGCAGGTAGCGGCCGGCGGCGCTCTCCAGCTTCTCCAGGTTCGCATAACCGAGGGCCTGTACAATACCGCCCTCAGCCTGGCCCTCCACTATGCGTTCGTCGATTGCCCTTCCCACGTCGAACACACTCCAGATGCCGGTGGTGCTCACCTCGTAGGTTGCCGGGTCGACTTCCACCTCGATAACGTTGGCGCCCCATCCGTAGGAGGGATAGGCGTCTCCCTGTAGACTCTCCTGGTCCCAATCGAGAAAATCGGGGTGCCGGTACTCCTGCCGGACCTCCACGGCCGGTCCCTCCTCCCAGCGGGCCTTGAGCTTCTTCGCCGCCTCCTGCACGAGATAGCCGACGACGGCGATCGATCGGGAGGCGCAGGTCGGCCCAGAATCGGGGACGGCATCGGTGTCGGGATTCTCGTAGTACACCGAGTCGACGGGAAGCCCGAGGACCATCGCCGCGATCTTTCGGAAGGTGGTCTGCACCCCCTGCCCCATCTCCACGTTGCTCACCAAAAGGTCGGCACCGTCGTCGCCTCTTCGGCGCATTTTCACCACACCCTTGATGATCGCCTGCTCCCCGTTGCCGGTAAAGCCGCTGCCGTGGCTGAAAAGAGAGATCCCGATGCCCCGCAAGGAGCCGGGCCGGCATTCCCGCAGTTTCCGCTCATAGTCTGAACTTTTCGTGATTCTTTCGATGATCTCGGGAAGTTTCACCTCCTCGTGGATCTTCCCGTTGGTAACGGTGGTCCCTCCCTTTTTTATGAGGTAGTTCTTCTTAAACTCCAGCTCGCCGAGTCCCAATTCGCGGGCGAGGTGGCTCATGTGCATCTCAATGGCAAATATTCCCTGCGGGGCGCCGAAACCCCGGTAGGCATCGGAGGGAGGATGATTTGTCGCCACCGCCCGGCCGCGGATCTTCACGTTGGGAATATCGTAGACTCCGTTGATGGAGAAAATATCCCTCTGCAGCACCACCATCGAGCAGGTTTCATAGGCCCCCGCGTCGATCAGGGCGTCGACCTCCATGCCGATGATCCTTCCCTTTTCATCGAGGGCCGTGCGGAAGCGGGATACGCTGGGGTGGCGCTTGGGAGTATAGCTGATGTCTTCGATCCGGTCGAAGATCACCCCGACCGGCCGCTTGAGCTTGCAGACCGCGACGGCGATGGGCGTGGATATCACGTCGGGATAGTGCTCCTTGCCGCCGAAGGCACCGCCGGTTACCGCCTGCACGACCCGCACCTCATCTTCCTCAGTGCCGAGGGCTGCAGAGACGGCATGACGGATGTAGAAAGGGCACTGTCCGGAGAAGTAGATGCTGAGTTTCCCCTCTTCCCAGCTGCCCACCAGCCCCTGGGGCTCCATGTAGATATGTTCCTGATACGCCGTGCGGAACTCCTCCTCCACCACCCTGGCGGCGCGGGCGAAGGCTCCGTCGGAATCACCCTTCTCCAGCCGGTAATCGACATAGCAGTTGTCGCTGCCGTGGATCGGTCCTCCCTTGAGGGCCAGAGCCTCGTCTATGTTGAGGGCGGGCTCCATCGGCTCATACTCCACCTTCACCGCGTCTCTCAGGGCGATTACCCTCTCCACCTCGGGCCCCGCCACCAAACCGATGGTCTCCCCGTAGAAGCGGACCTCTCTGTCGGAGAATACCGGCCAGTCGTCCTTTATCATCTCGATGCGGTTCTTTCCCCGCTCCGGTATGTCCTTCGCGTCGATGTAATAGTAGCCGTCGGGGAGCTCGGGGACTTCGACCCGAAGGATCTTTGCCCGTGTTTCGGTGGAGCGGACGAACTTGGCGTGAAGCATGCCGGGAAAATCCATGTCGGCGATGTATTTTGCCGCTCCCCCGGCCTTGTCCCTTGCATCGACCCTTCGGATCGAGGTGCTTATCCGATCATTCATTCTCTTATCCTAATATCCTTTTTCTTCCAGTGTTTCTACCCGTTTCCACATTTTCTTCGCTGCCTTCCTGCTCTCGGCATAGACCTCCTGCAGGTCGAAGGGAAACTCCCGGTTCTCGTAGACGAGTCTGCCGTTTATCAGAACGGTATGAACATCTCTGGAACTCATGCCGAAGGCCATGTGTCCGGCGATGTTGTCCTCCTTCAGAGGGGTGGGACTCAGGTAATCGGTTATCACCAGGTCCGCCTTGTACCCCTTCTCCACACGCCCGAAGGATTCGCCGAAGTAGCGGTGGATGATTTCGTTGCCGGCTGCGAGGAAGCCGAGGTAGTCGTCCGGCCCCAAGGTCCCGTGCTCGTCCCGGTGTTTGAAGAAGGCGAAACGGAACTCCTCGTACATGTCCGCTCCGATCCCGTCGGTACCGAGGGCCACGTTTTTATATTCACCGAGCCTGCCGTTGTAACCGACCCCGTTGTTCATGTTGCTCCGTACATTGTGAATAAGAAAGGCGTCCGCCTCGTTGATCCGCCCCGCATCTTCGCCGCATAGATGAACCCCGTGGACGAAGAGTCCGAGTTCGTTGAGAAGACCGAATTCGGCCAAACGCTCGGTGATCTCCTTATTGTACCGGAGACGAGAAACTGAGACATCGTGGACTCCCTCCCCCACATGAACGTGAAAACCCCGGCCCGTTCTTCGGACCGCATCGCCGAGCATCTCCAATCCCTCATCGGGTAGGGTGAAGGGGGCATGACCGCCGATGGCCGCCTCCACGAGATGAGGGGCGCCGCTCTTCTTCTCCTTCTCCGCCGCTTCGGCGAAGACGATATTCTCCTTCACCCCCGCCTTCATATCCGATGTACCGTGGCGGTCGGTGGTTTCGTAACAGGCAATGCCTCGGAGTCCCGTCTTCTCGAAGGCCCGCTTTATCGTATCGAGGGAACCGCGGATAAAGGCGGGACCGGCGTGATGGTCGATGAGCGAGGTGGTGCCGGCCTTTATCGCTTCGATCGAATTTATCAAGGCCGAGTAATAGAGGCTCTCCTCGTCGAGCCCCCTATCTATCTTCCACCAGAGGTTCCTCAGGGCGGTGACGAAGTCGCGGACGGGACCGACCCCGCCGCCTATTCCCCTGGCGAATCCGGAGTAGCAGTGATGATGGCTGCAGACCAAGCCGGGGGAGACGATCCGTCCCGAAGCGTCGATGCGCTTTTCCCTCTTACCGGCGGGGACACTTCCAGATGCTCCCCTGCCGACTTCGACTATTTTGTCTCCATCGATAACAATGTCCACTCCCTCCCATACCCGGGCGGGGGTAAATTGCAGGGCCGTAGCATTCTCTATGACGATCATTTCACTCTCTCTCTCCTAACAGATATGGAAACTCTTGAAAAACATTTCGAATCACCGCGGCGGCGCAAAGATCGAGGGAGGCGGGATCATGGTCGGCCGCAGCGCCGGAGATTTCCCCCTCACCGTCGATATCGCAGCGTTGAACGATCCCCTCAATCCTCAAGTGCAGGATATCTTTCTCGATAAGAAAACCGGGGTTCACCGAATCGTCGAAATCCTGCCGGGTGCTGAAGATGGTGAACTTGTCCTTGTAGGGCTTTCCCTCCCAAGGGCAGAAGGCGGCACAGTTTCCGCACTCGTTACAGAGGGCATCGATATGGAGGATCTGATACTTCCGGGAAAAATCCTCTTTTGCCCCCGCCGAGCCGCCGATGCCGATGGGCAGAACCACGTTGGCCCGATTCGGACAGACTTCCACGCATTTATTGCAAATAGCCGAGCACTCGAGACAGCGCCGGGCCTCGGCCTGGGCGGACACCACGTCGCTGCCCACCGCCGCTTCGTCTTTCGCGGTGAGGAGTGCCCCCTTTCGGCTCAAGACCTCCTGACGGACCCGCTCCTCATCAAAATAGGAACGCACATCTCTGCAGCGCGCCTCGCCGAAGGCCTTTCGAGCAATGTCGTCGGCGGCCTTCCGCCCCGCGGCTATGGCCCGCACCACCGTGGCCGGTCCGCTCTGCGCGTCTCCTCCAAGGTAGACATTCTCCCGCACCGTCTCCAGACGCTCCTCATCTACCACGGGAAAGCCGTCTTCGCCCAGGGGAATACCGAAGGCCTTCAAAGCCTCCGTATCAACCCGTTCTCCGATGGCCGAGATGAGATAGTCGATAGAAAGACTCTCCGTCTCTTCGGTCTTCTCCGGTCTAGCCCGACCGCTGCCGTCCTTCTCGCCGAGCTTCATGACCCGGACGGTAAGAGTCCCGCCGGCGGAGAGTCTCTCCGGATTCCGAAGAAATCTAAACTCCACCCCGTCTTTCACGGCATTTTCGTACTCCTCCAGATCAGCCGGCATTTGGGCCTTCGACCTGCGGTAGAGAACCGTTACCCGCTGCACCGCGTCGAGACTCAGGGCCGCCCGGGCGCTGTCCATGGCGGTGTTCCCGCCGCCGACGACCGCCACATGGCCGGCGAGGTCCAGGTTCTTGGCGTTCCCCCGGTAATCGCGGAGAAAATCGAGGGAGCGCCGCAGGCGGGACTCCGCCCCCGCATTTTCGAGGGGCAGCGGATTATCCTTCTCCGCGCCGATGCCGAAAAAAAGGTATTCGTAGCCTTCGGCCTTCAGTCCCTCGACGCCGAGGCCTCCCTCCACGCCGAAACGGAATTTTACCCCGTGTTTTTCGATAAACTCTATGTCGCGTTCGATCGCCTCAACGGGAAGGCGGAAATGGGGAATGACGTTTCTCACCACGCCTCCGGCGTTCGGCTGTTTTTCAAAAACCGTTACCTCGAGCCCCTCCCGGGCAAGAAAGTACGCCGCCGAGAGGCCCGCCGGGCCGGCGCCGACGACCGCCGCCTTCGGTCCCCTCTTCCGGGGAGCCGTCCAGCCGGCGAAGTATCCTTCCCGTCCCCGCTCCGCGGCGGCCCGTTTCAAACCGCGGATCTGCACCGCTCCCTCGTAGTCGAGACGGGTACAGTTGTACATGCACTGGTGGTCGCATATATAGCCGGTGATGTTGGGCAGGGCATTCTTCTCGTAGATGAGGTCGAGGGCCTCCTCGCAGCGCTCCTCTCCCACCAGACGAATGTATTCCGGCACGTCCTGCCCGATGGGACAAGCCACGGTGCAGGGAGCAACGTAGCAGTCCCAGAGCGGAAGAGCCTTTTTCGTTTCTATCCGGTCGAATCCGCGAAAACTCTTGTGGGTATATCCTGCCTTCATCGCTTCGTCGGCGAGATCGCTTACCGCTTTTGCCTCTATCTCCTGTGCGTCCCATCCTTCGGCGGTTTCGAGTTCGAGGGCCATCTCCTTCATGCGCATATAGCCGCCCGGCTTCAGCATGTCGGTGGCGAGGGTGATCGGCCGTATCCCCGTTCGGAAAATTTTCGTCACGTTCCACCCATTCGCCCCCCCGGAGTAGGATATGGGCAGCTTTCCGTCGAAGTCCTGCGACAGCACCGCCGCTAAGCGGATGGTGAGGGGATAGAGGGCACGGCCGGACATGTACATATCATCTCCCGGCAGGACCCCCTGATCATTGATCGAGCCGAGGGTGTTCGACAGCTTTACCCCAAACTCCCGCCCCTCCGTTGCGGCCAGGGCGGTGAGCCGCTTGAGCATGGCCCCTGCCTCGTCGTACTGCAGATCGCGGGAGAATGAATCCCGGCTCAGGCGGAGGTAGTCGTATCCGAGCCCATCGAGAATACCTCTCACCCGATCGTAGCCGAGGAGGGTCGGATTGAGCTTCACATAGGTGTCTATCTTCTTTTCTTTTAGAAGATAGCTGCAGATCGCCTCCTGCTCCTCGGGAGGACAACCGTGCATGGTCGAAAGGGTCACGCTGGGGCTGATGCGGGGTGAGATACGCGTCTTTAGCCCCTTGAGCTTCTCTACCCGGTCCTCGAGGCCCGTATCATGGAGGAATGCACCCTTCTCGATGACGCCCGACAGTTCATCGAGACAGCGGCGGAAAAACCCGTTTCCCGAGGAATCGATCATATCTTCGATGTAACGCTCCATCTTCTCCGTTTTTATGCCGTCGAGATCGTAGCCGATGCTCATGTTGAAGATGAATGAAGGGAGGGACGCATCGAGCCGGCGGTCAAAGAGTTGCTCTACAAGATGGAGGAGGATCCACGCTTTTATATACTCCTCGTAGGCCTGTGAGAGACTGAACTCGGTGGACCATTCGGTATTGTAGCCCTCGTCCCGTGCATCGATGCAGGGCTTCTCTATCTCTAAGGAATCGAGCTTCTGCACCGTTTTCAACTCCATGAAACGTCCGCCGCAGAGGTAGCTTGCCACGATGTTCTGCGTCATCTGGGTATGAGGACCCGCCGCGGGACCGACGGGAGTCTCGCAGCTGTCGCCGAAGACCCGGACTCTCCGCCTATTCTGTTTTTCAAAAAAATGCATGCGCGGAATACCAAAGATCGAATTCAAACTTCGATACTCTTCGAAAATTCTTCTTAGCAGTTCCCGAAAAGGAATAGGTCGCATCGTATCACCCATGTTTTCTCCTTACCGCGTTTTCCATTCTACCGCCTCTCCGTCGCTTGTCAATAAACGAATGCAACAATTCGCAACATTTATACCGCTTTTCGGCTTGACCTTACCCTCATTATATATTACACCGAAAAGATAATCAGACATACCTACGAGGAAGCAGGAGGGAAGTAGTAATGATAGATTTGACCATGCGCGAAGAGGTAAAGAAGAAGAACGTCCAACGCTGCAGAGAACGGGGAATCATCTACCCCACCTTTGCGCAAATGAAGGACCCCTCCCTCATTCCCGATGAAATACGGAAAAAGCTGAAAGAGGTGGGACTTTGGGATATAAACGCCCTCAATCTTTTTCGCATTACCTGGAAAAACGAGCCAAAAAAATCCGGCGGCACCTACGGCGGCGTCAATTACATGGAAATTCCCCGGGAGATTACCGGTACGAAGGCACGGATCTTCGTCCTCGTGGGCAAGTGGTTTCCCACGGGGGCCCACAAGGTCGGCGCAACCTACGGCTGCCTTGCCCCCTCATTGGTAACGGGAAACTTCGATTCCACCGCGCAAAAGGCCGTGTGGCCCTCCACCGGCAACTACTGCCGGGGCGGCGCCTACAACTCGGACCTCCTCTCCTGCGATTCGATCGCCATCCTCCCCGAGGAGATGAGTCAGGAGCGCTTCGAATGGCTGAAGAAGGTTGCCGGCGAGGTGATCGCCACTCCCGGCTGCGAGAGCAACGTAAAGGAGATCTTCGACAAGTGCCACGAGCTCGAAGCCGAGCGCGGCGACGACATCGTTATATTCAACCAGTTCGATCAGTTCGGCAACTACCTCTGGCACTACGAGGTAACGGGAAGCGCAATAGATGAGTTCGTTCGGCAGGAGGGTATAGCTCCCGAACGCCTGCGGGGCTATATCTCATCGACCGGTTCCGGCGGCACACTGGCAGCCGGAGACCGGCTCACGCAGCTCTACCCGAACATCGCCCTCGCCGCCGCCGAGGCCCTGCAGTGCCCCACCCTTCTGCGCAACGGCTTCGGCGGCCACAGAATCGAGGGTATCGGCGACAAGCACGTGCCGTGGATCCACAACGTGAAGAATACCGACATGATCATCGCCGTCGACGACAACGATTCGATGGACCTGATGCGCCTCTTTAACGAGGAAGCGGGCAAAGACTTCATGAAGAAGCGGGGAGTACCGACGGACTTTATCGAGCAGGCCGATCTCCTCGGTATATCCGGGATAGCGAACGTCATTGCGGCGATAAAATTCGCCAAATACTACGAGCTCGAAGAGGACGAGGCAGTGGTTACGGTCCTCACCGATTCGATGGAACTCTATCAGTCCCGGCTCAGGGAGATGGAGGAGCAGAACGGTAAACTCAGCGCCGAGGATGCGGCGATGGTCTACGGCAAGTCTCTCAAGGGAATCGGCATCGACAATATGCAGGAGCTCGGTTATTACGAGCGCCTGCGGATCCACAACCTCAAGTATTACACCTGGATAGAACAGCAGGGCAAAACCTTAGAGGAGCTCAACGCCCAGTGGTACGACCGGGATTACTGGACCGCCGTCCAGAGTCAAAGCCCCGAGATCGACCGCCTCATCGAGTCTTTCAACAGAGAAATCGGGCGTCTCTAAGGCAGAGAGACGGAGAAATGTACTTCACCTACCGCTGCACGGACTGCGGCGCAGAATATCCGAAGGGAGAAATCACCTACCGCTGCCCCGCCTGTGGCGGCAGCGAAGCCCCTGGGGAAATGCAGAAGGGAAATCTCGAAATCGTCATAGATTCCGACTACCTGAAGGAATTGGGAAGCCGCGCGGAGCTTGATCCGGACGACTTCCTCCCCTATCCCATTCCGCATAAAGCCACCTATCCGGTCGGCGACACCCCCCTCGTGGCCCCACGGCGTCTGCGAGAGAAGACGGGCTTTGATCAGCTGCTGCTGAAAAACGACGGGATGAATCCTTCGGGAAGCTACAAGGACCGTGCCAGCCAAGTCGTTGCCGCTCAGGCCCTGCACCATGGGGAGAACACCGTCACCGTCGCCTCTACCGGCAATGCCGGCTCTGCCATGGCCTGTGCCGGTGCAGCCTACGGTTTAGAGGTCATCCTCTTCGTTCCCGAAACAGCACCGGAGAATAAACTGCTGCAGTCGGTCCTCTACGGCACCAAGGTGCTGCCCGTCAAGGGCAGCTACGATACCGCCTTCGCCCTCTCTCTCGAGTATACCGCCAAGTACGGCGGCATCAACCGAAACACCGGTTTCAACCCCATGACCGTTGAGGGAAAGAAGAGCCTCTCGATTGAGTTGTACAAGGAGCTGGGAGGAAAGATACCCGACTACCTCTACATACCCGTCGGCGATGGAGTCATCTATTCGGGTATCCACAAGGGATTCTCCGACCTGCAGAGGGCCGGGCTCATCAAGGAACTGCCAAAGCTCATCGCCGTTCAATCAGAGAAGAGCAATGCCATTGCCGGCGCGTGGCGAAGCGGAGAGATGCGTACCATCGAGCGGGCCTCCACCAAGGCCGATTCGATCTCCGTCGCCTCCCCGGCCTGCGGAAGGACGGCCGTAAAGAGCATCAAGAGCTGCGGAGGCTGGGCCGTAGAGGTGAAGGATTCGGAGATTTTTTCCGCCCAGCTCGAGCTCGCCGCCGAAGCGGGGGTTTTCGTAGAGCCCGCCGCAGCCGCCGCCTGGGCCGGTTTTCGCCGCGATGCCGAACGTATTCCTAAAGATGCCGAGGTAGTGATCCTTCTCACGGGAATCGGTTTCAAGGACATGAAGGCCGTTACCGGTTCGGTGAAGATGCCCGAGCCCGTCGACCCTAATCTCCAGGCCGTTGAAATCCGTCTGGGGAAGAAGTAATCAGGCTTCGGTAAGACGAATGAACCACTCCAGGTCCCGGTTCCACAGCTCCACCAGACCCCGCTTCTCCGCCGCTTCGGCCAGACGCTTGAAGTTTCTATAACCGTATCTGCGGTAATTAATACGCTGACTCTTCAGCTCCTTACCTACCACGGCAAAGGGAACCCCCTGCCCATTCGCGCCGCCGCCGGCCTTTTCCACCGCATTCACGAAACCGGCGATAGGCTCGGAGAGCCGTTCGGCCTTCTTTTCCTGCCCCTCCGGAACAGAGAGTATCATGTCCGAATCCTTCGTCTCCACGACGATATATCCCCGGTCCTTTGCCGCCAGGACAAAGCGCTTCCACGAAGAGAAACCGAAATCCCGCTCATCGAAGTTCTCATTTAATAAACGCATGCGAATCTTCGTGGGGCCGAGGTTCGTCCTCTTGCCGTTCCTCCTCATGATGGAAACCGCCTCGGAGAGAAGGGAAAATGCCTGCTCCTTGGTGAGTTTCGCCTCCTCCCCTTCGTCTTCTTCCTGATCCGCAGAATCCATGTCGTCGTCGGCCCGGAGCAGATCTCGAAAGTCTTGATAATAATCCGCCAGCTCGAGAAGATCTTCGCTGGCACTCCTTGCGTCACAGATGATTGCCGTCTCGGCCCCTCGGCGGCGCATGTTCATCAGAAGGGGGCGAAAATCCGAATCTCCCGTTACGAGGATATAGGTGGTAACGTGGGGATAGAGAAAGAGGAGCTCCATGCCGCTGGTAACCATGGAAATGTCGGCGCTGTTCTTCCGCCCTTTGGGAATATGCACGAGCTGAAATGAGGAGCGGCCGAGGATCTCATCGGCCCCCTTGAGGGCCCGGCGGGTCCAATCGCCGAAGGCGTAGGCAACGGAAAGCCGGCCGAACTTGCCGGCATACTCTTCAACCACGTCGACGAGGGCCTTCAGGCTCCTCGTATTCACATTTTCTACATCCCACAGTATCGCTGTGCTTCGCTGTTCCACGTCTCTTTACTCCTTTTGCCGCCTATCAGGGCAGAGTGTAGCACTCTTCTTTACTTTCTAAAAGCACCAGCCGCCTCTACTGCTACGCCTCTCGGTGATCTCGATGAACGAGAAACGCTGGGGGTACGTTTTTTTCGCTTGCCCCCGACCCGCCAATTTACTACACTATAGCTAAGGTTTTATATGGAAAACTATGAAGGGCTGCGCAGGCAGACCCGACAGGTGCTTCGCGCCTTCGAAAAGATCCGCAGAACGAGGGTCTGGCAGACGCTAAAGTTTCTCCTCTTTGCCGGACTGCTCATCTTCGTCCTCAGCCTTGGAGTAAAGAATCTCGAATACCGCTGGCAGTGGTTTCGCGTCCCCCGCTATCTCGGAAAGATGGGCGGGGAAGGCTTTATCCCCGGTGTATTGCTCCATGGCTTGGTGCAGACCCTCCGGCTTTCAGCCTATGGGCTCTTCTTTGCCCTGATAATCGGGATGGTCACCGCCTTCTTCCGTCTCTCCAGGTCGACATTGGCCCGGACGACGGCTCGAGTCTATCTGGAGGTGGTGCGCAACACGCCGCTTCTTATCCATATTTTTCTCATCTACTTCGTCGCGGCCCCGGTCTTGAACCTCTCGCCATTCGTTTCCGCCGTCGCCGCCCTCAGCCTTTTCGAGGGGGCCTACGCTTCGGAGATGATCCGCGGGGGGATCGTCTCGATACCCAGAGAACAGTGGGAAAGCGCCTACAGTCTGGGCCTCTCCGGTTCTATTGCCTATAAAAAGGTCATCCTTCCCCAGGCCTTCCGTCTCGCCCTGCCGCCGCTGACCAGTCAGGCGATTACCCTGGTAAAGGACAGCGCCCTGGTGAGCACGATCTCGATATACGAATTAACGATGCATGGTCAAATCGTCGTCTCGGAAACCTTCCTCGCCTTCGAAGTCTGGTTTACCGTTGCGGCGATCTACCTCATTCTCACCCTCACCCTGTCCGGCTTTGTCCGGATCATGGAAAGGTATACGGCCCTCGACTATGATATCTAAAGCCCCTTCAGAGAAGAAAAACTCACTAGACACCTCTCCCGCTCCTTCGCACGAAATAGAAAGAAGCGAAAAACTGCGGAAAGAGCCTATCATCAAGGTCGAAGGACTGCGAAAAAGCTTTCAAGGCGGAATCGTGGCCCTCGACGGCGTAGACCTCATGGTAAACCGCGGGGAAGTGGTTGTACTGATCGGTCCGAGCGGCTCGGGCAAATCGACCCTGCTGCGCTGTCTCAACGGACTGGAAACGAGTGATGCCGGTGAAATCATCATAGACGGTACACCGCTGGACGGCAGCAGCGCCAACAGAGATAAGATCCGTCGGGAAGTTGGCATGGTCTTTCAGGCCTTCAACCTTTTTCCCCACTTGAGCGTGCGGGAGAACGTCAATCTTGCCCAGCGCTACGTCAGGGGCAAGAGTTTGGAAGAGGCCAACGAGACCACTAAAAACCTGTTGAAACGGGTGGGAATCCACGAAAAAATAGACGCCCTGCCGGGACAGCTCTCCGGAGGGCAGCAGCAGCGGGTCGCCATAGCACGAGCCCTGGCGATGAATCCCGCCGTCATGCTTTTCGATGAGGCCACCAGCGCCCTTGACCCCGAAATGATCGGCGAGGTCCTCGATGTGATGCGCTACCTCGCCAGAGAAGGAATGACGATGGTGGTGGTGACCCATGAAATGGGTTTCGCTCGGGAGGCCGGCAGCAGGATATTCTTTATCGACGAGGGCCGCTTTGTAGAGGGAGGAGAGGTGGAGAGTTTTTTTACCTCTCCAAGGGAGGAACGGACGAAGGCCTTCCTCTCGACGATCCTCTAAACGCAGGGGTAATTGGTGCTATAATAAAGAGAATTAATTTTAGAATTAGGAGGAAAATGATGGTAAGAGACACAGCAAAGAAGGCACTTCTTCTTTTCATATCGATACTGGTGCTCGCCTTTGCCGGCTGCGGCGGCGGTATGTCCGATGCAAAAACGGCGGAGGCAGCGGCGGCAGGCAGCCCGATAGAACAGCCCGACCTGGTAGACGAGATCCTCAGGCGGGGAGTTCTTAGAGTCGGCATGTCGACCTTCGTTCCCTGGGCGATGAAGGACAAGGACGGCGAGTTCATCGGTTTCGAGATCGACGTGGCCCGCCGGCTGGCCGAAGACATGGGTGTGGAAATCGAATTCGTTCCTACAAAGTGGTCGGGAATCATCCCCGCACTGCTGACGGGGAAGTTCGACGTAATCATCGGCGGTATGGGCATTCGCCCCGACAGGGCGGTAAAGGTGAACTTTTCCATCCCCTACGACTACACGGGCATGTCCATCGTCGCTCACAAGGAAATGGCCGCCGGTTTCGATGAGCTCGCCGACTTCAACTCCGCCGATGTGGTTATTGCCGCCCGTATCGGCACCACCGCCGCCGACGCGGCGAAGAAGTTCATGCCGAAGGCGGAACTACGTCTCTTCGACGACGAGAGCCAGGCCCTTCAGGAATTGAAAAACGGCCGGGCCCATGCCGTGGTCGCCTCGGCGCCCCTGCCGGCTTTTCAGGCGATAGACAATCCCGACACCCTCTTCGTTCCGATCAAGGGAACCTTCACCAAGGAGCCCATCGGCTTCGCCCTCCAAAAGGGACAGCCCGACACCCTCAACTATTTTAATTCGTGGATCAGGGTCGTCGAGTCGGAGGGCTGGCTGGCCGAGAGAAAGGCCTACTGGTTCGAATCCCGGGATTGGGAAGGCCGGATAAAATAAGAGGACCGGTGTCGAACCCTCTTCGCGAGGAAAAATATCATCTCTTCTCATCCTCCCGCCGATCGAAGGCAGTCGCCCTCGATGTGGCGGTGGGGACAATCATCGCGGGTCTGCTGGTCTACTTTTTCTATCGGGTCGAAACCCAAGTCCGCTACGATTGGAATTGGGCGGTCGTACCCCGCTATCTCCTCAGGATAGGCCCGGAGGGCCGTCCGATACCCAATCTCCTGCTCATCGGTTTCCTCTATACCGTAAAGCTCGCGCTGTGGTCTTCTCTCTTTGCCGCGGTAATCGGCACCCTCATGGGTGTGCTGAAGGCGGGAAAGGGGCTTTTCGGCAGGATGCTGACAGGCAGTTACGTGGGAATCGTGCGGAATTTACCTCCGCTGGTGCTCATCTTCATCGTTTACTACTTTTTCTCCGATCAGATCGCCGGAATCCTGGCGATCGACGAATTCGTCACCCGTTTTGGACCGGGAGCGCGTCGAATGCTCGGTCTATTCTTTTCCGAGCCCTCCCGCTTTTCCGCATTTATCGCCGCCATAGTCACCCTCGGACTCTATGAGGGCGCCTACGTAACGGAGATCGTTCGTTCGGGAATAGAATCGATACCCAAGGGACAGTGGGAAGCATCCTATGCACTGGGTCTCGCCCCTTACCGAAAGTATCGACACGTCATACTGCCCCAGGCATGGCGCAAGACCCTTCCCCCTCTGGCAGGACAGTTTATCTCCGCGATAAAGGACTCGGCGATCGTCTCAGTCATTTCAGTTCCCGAGCTCACCTTTCAGGGACTCGAACTGATGGCGGCGACCCACCTCACCTTCGAAGTGTGGATCACCATTACCCTGATGTACTTCGTACTGACCTTTGCCTGCTCCGCCGGTGTTCGCCGCTTGGAAGTGTCCCTGCAGCGGCGCTACGGCGATTAACGAGCGGCGGAGATTGCCGGATACCCCTACTCCACGTTAGTACAGCTGATCATCTCCTCCGAACGCATCTCTTTCTTCGCCTTTACCGCCAGGCCCCTCGTCAGCATACGGCTGTCGGCGCTGCCGAGTTCGCTGAAGGCCTCTTCTCTCTCCTTAAACTGTAGAGTCGATGCTATGACCTTGATGAATTCGGTTCCGTAGGGCGCGCCGTTGCCGCCGCTCGTCCAGACTCGGGTCTCCAAGCCCTCATCGGAGTCTTCCATCACCTCCGAGAGTTCGGCTAGCACGGCCATCGCTTCGCGGTAGTTATCCGGAAGAAGGGACACTTCCCCGGGAATGTCTTTTTTATTGAGGTCGAACGTGTGTCCGGCCACAGAAAGGCCCGTTTCCCCCTCGGTGAGTTCGAGGAGTATACTCCAAAAAAACTCTGTATGTCATCTGTTTCATATTTTCCTCTCTATGCCGGTTTTAGTATACTGGGCATAGTATACTGAGGAGAGGGATAAGGAATGCAGAACACCGAGCACGTCTATGGGATCTCGGAACTCACGTCCATCATAAAGGAGGTCATCGAGACATCCTTTCCCGTCGTTGCGGTGGAAGGAGAAATTTCGAACTTTCGGCCCGCCTCCAGCGGACACTGGTACTTCTCCCTCAAGGACGAGGAGGCAATGCTTCAGGCGGTGATGTTCCGTCACCGGGCCGCCCGAACGGGTTTTCTTCCCAAGGACGGCGACAAGGTAATCCTGCGAGGAAATCTCGGGGTCTACGGGAAGAGAGGGGTCTATCAAATAATCGCCGAAACGATGGAGAGAGCCGGCACCGGTACGATCCTCGCTATGCTGGAGGAACGAAAAAGACGTTTGGCCGCCGAAGGACTCTTCGACGAGGAACGAAAGCGCCCCCTCCCCGTATTCCCCCGGAAGATCGCCGTTGTCACCTCTCCTACCGGCGCCGCCATACGCGACATTCTCAACGTACTCGGCCGCAGGTCATCCGGCCTCGACGTGGTGATCCTCCCCGCGCCGGTGCAGGGCGAGGAAGCCGGTGCGAAGCTGGCGGATCAGGTGAGGCGGGCGGACAGCTACGCCCTCGGCGATGTGATCATCGTGGGCAGGGGAGGCGGCTCCTTAGAGGATCTCCTTCCCTTCTCCGACGAAAGACTCGTCCGGGCGATTGCCGCATCGGCTACGCCGCTTATTTCCGCCGTCGGGCATCAAACCGATACGGCTCTCAGCGACTTCGCCGCGGACCTCGCCGTCCCCACCCCCTCCGCCGCGGCGGAACTAGTCAGCGCCGGCAGGGAAGAACTCTCTCAACGGGTCACCGCGGTCCGGGAAGAGATGGCTCGAAGGCTGCAGGAGCGCACCGAACGCAGCCGCCTTCTCATCGAGAGATTCAGTTCCGATAACCTTCTCGAACGCCTTCGGCGGATCGTTCAACCGGCATATCTACGCCTCGACGATGCAAAGGAGGAACTCATCCGCCGCGGCGGCGATCTGGTGAAGGAGCGCAGGCACCGCCTCGCCCTGCTTTGCGGCGAGCTGGAGGCAAATTCCCCGGAGGCAACCCTGAAGAGGGGTTATGCCGTGGTCACCCGAAGCGACGACGGAAGTCTCGTGCGCTCTTACCGGCAGGCGGGGCCTTCAGACCGTCTGGACATTCGACTCCACGCCGGGCGGCTCTCTGCGGAGGTCATTGCCGGCGGGGCAGCGGAAGATCGTCGGCGAGAAACATCACGCCTTTCTACAGAGGAGGAGTAAGATGAAGAAATTCGAAGACCGGCTCTCGGAACTGGAGGAGCTCAATGAAAAGATGAAGGGCGGCGACATTCCTCTGGACGAAGCGGTGGAGCTTTTCGAAAAGGGCATCAAACTGGCGAAAAGCCTGGAGAAGGACCTCTCAAAAATCGAACGGAAGATCGAAATCCTGGTAAACGAGCCCGAAGCCCCGAACGAAGAGCCGAATCTCCGGCTCTTCGAAGACGACGAAAGTTAGGAACCGACCACAGGGGCCGCCTACCAATTCTCGGGAAACTCGATATAGTCGCCGACGCCCGCTCCGGCCCGTTCAAAGGCTCCCCGCGGGACTTCTAGGGCGTAGCGCAAGGCCCGCTGCGATTCCACGGTCCTCAGCGAGCGGGGCTCCAGTTCGTGGATCTCGCGGATCTGCCCCTCTGCCGAGATATAGGCGATGCTGAGGGGGATCTCGGTGTCTTTCATCCAAAAGCTCATCTGTCGGTCGCTTTCGAAGACGAAGAGCATCCCTTCCCGTTCTCCAAGGGCCTCACGATTCATCAGCCCCCGCCGCCGGTCTTCCTCGCTCCTGGCAACTTCGACGGTAACGGTCTCCCTTCCAACTCCAATTTCTATCCGTTCGTCCAACTTCTCTTCCCCCCCTGCGCAGGAACCGAGGAGCAGCATAAAAAGCAGAGACACAAGCAGAAGATACGACGTTGTACGGCCTCTCATCATTTTATCCTAGAACTGTTCGAGGAACCGCTCCCGGGAGATCGTTTCGACGGACTTCTTCTTCCTCTGCTCCCGCATTAGTTCCTCAAGGATTTCCTTCGCCATATACTTTACCCTGAGGGGCCGTTCCAGGGAAATGATGAGTTCATCGTTCTCCCAGATCGACTTTTCCGGAGAAAGAGAATCAGGCTCGCCATATTTTTCCGACAGGGCCGTAAACATCGCATAGTGTCCCATTTTCTTCGCTTCGAGGATGATAGTGATGGTATAGAGGGAGTCGTCGATAAATTGAAAAGAAGCGCGCTCTACATAGTAGTAGCCCCGACACTCTATGAGACTGGTATTGGGAGTACGCATCATGCTCACGTCCGGATCGCCGCGGAACCGGAAATTCGGATCCCTCTTCAACTCCTCCTTCACCGCCTCCATCCCCATACCGAGCAGGATATTGTTGAATCCCTTGGCCAGGGGCTCGAAGTCCCCTTTACCGTCTTCTCCGCTCGATGGACTCGGTGGACCCGCCGCAGCTTCCTGCCCAGTATCTTGGGTTTGATCTTGGGTGGAATCTTGGGCCGCTGCGGGAAAACCGGTGAAAAAGAGGAGGAGAATGCAGAGAAGCCTCGCCGCAAAGGCAAAAGAGCTGAGTCTCAAAGGGGCCGTGCCCGCGGGATTTCTGCGATGTATACCGGCTGTCGTCACTCGGCCTCTTCCTCCTCTCTTTGCCGCTTCTTCTTTCCTATTATCGTCAGGGCCGGGGGCAAATATTAGCGCCGGCTATAGGGGACCGGTTATTTGGGACGTGGAAAGGGACTCTGAGCTTGTTGATTTTCCCCTAGATTCGACGGATAATGAAGAGGCAATGAATGCCGGAAAGACCACACCGCATATACTCCTGTGCTTTTTCCTTCTCAGCACCTTCATCGGCGGGGGGGCAGCCTTCGCGCAGGAAGCAAGCACGACAGCCTCGGCGCCCTTAGCGCTCTCGACGGCGACGGTGGAAAAAGACCTCGATCTGTCCGGCGGCATTCTGCTTATAGAAACGGAACCGGAGGGGGCCGAACTTTCGATCAACGGAAGGGCGGCGGGAGAGTCACCCCTCCGCATCGAACTCAAACCGGGCTCCTATAAGGTCTTTGCGGCAATGCCCGGCTACGAGCCCGTCTCCGCATGGCTGGACATGAAGAGAGAAACGGGTCTGCGAATGAACATAGAGCTCCGCCGAAAAAACGGCATTTTCGCCCCGATAATCGTTCCGGAGGATGCCGAAGTCCTGGTGGGCGGACAAAGCGTCGAGACGCTCCCGGCTTTACTGCCCGTGGGAACCTATCGGCTCACCATCCGCAGCTTCGGCTCTATTAGCTTTGAACAGACTATCGGCATCGAGGAAGGAAAGCCGTGGGAACAAAGAATCGAACTCGAACCGGCGGCCCCGATGATCTCTCCCCTCAAGCTCTCTAGGAGCCGGATCAATCCGAAAACCGGAGGTCCCAAGTCTTACACGGAGATCCGCTGGGAGCTCAGCGCACCGGCCGAACTTAAGCTGGAAATAATCGGACCCGACGGACGCAGCGTGGAGCACCGCCGACTGGGAAAAGCTTTCCGGGCCTCGCAGGAGTATACGTGGCCCGGCGATACCGGCGCGTCGCCGCGCCTGCGGGAGCTCCGGTCGGGGACCTACCGAATACGTGTGCAAGGGACTTTTAAGGACGGTTCGACTCTCACCGAAGAAACGACCCTTTTGATAGACGGAAATCTCAAGCCGGCCCTCTTTCCGGCACCGTTCGGTCGAAGCGGCAGCCTCCTCTGCGCCCTTCCTCCCCGGCGAGCTGAGGGGCTGCAGACCGGTTTTATCCCCCTCTTCTTCTATGAAGAATATAGTTCCTCCGCTAAAGCACACTTTCCCGCCTCTCTCTACGGGGTCTATTCCCGAGAGAATGGTCGTTCTCTGGCCCTTACGGCCGGTGTCGAACTAGCCGAATCGGGGAATGACGCAGCCTATGCGGGCATGGAGGCGAAGGCCCTCCTCTTTCCTTCCGGCGGAACTTCACCCCTCAGCATCTCCGCCGCCGTCTCGGGAAACTATCTCCACTCCTTTCGCCGCGATTCCTTCCTCCCCGCTACGGGTCTGAGCCTATCCTTTCCGGTGAGGATAGGCGGGTCCCTGCTCGCCTTCGCCCTCGAACCGAAGGCGTCTCTCCTCTTTTTTGCCGATGAGACCGAAGAGGAAGAAGCGCACAACGAAAAGCTCCCGCCCTCGTCGATATCCGCCGCCTTTTCATCGGGAGCCGCAGCCGCCCTTCTTCTTGAAGCCGGAAGGCTTGTCGGAGCCCTCTCGGCACGTTTGCTCTACGACACGCAGCAGCCGAACGAGGCAATCCTGCGGGTGGCCGCAGAAAGCCATCTGCTGCCGACGAAATCCGTTTTTTCTGTGAATCTCTTTGCGGCGGCGGATATCGGCGCGTATCCGCAAGAGTTTTCCTTAGGCGGAGGCATCGGTGCCTCCGTAACGAGGTAGTCAATGCCGGCCCAAGACACTCCCGACCGGCGGCTGCTCAAGCTGCTCGATCTCCTCCCTCCGGCGGAGGTGCAGAACCGCTTGATGCGTATGGCCGACCGTGAGATAGCCGTATCCCTTCTCTACCTCGTGAAGGAGGAGCGGCACGTCCTCCTCTCCTTTCTCGGAGGGGAGAAGCGGCGCCGGGTCGAAGAGGAAATTGTCTATACCGACAAGATGAGAATACGATATCCGCAGTACCGTATGATGATAGAAAGTGTTCTTGAGCAGCTCAGCGGCAGCGCGAAGGGCCCCCTTCACAGCTATCTCAAGCCGATATCGAGGGGACCTTCCCGGGACCATTTTAAATGATTCAGGGTTTGACGGCGCTGCGCCCGGTGTAATCGTCCCTGTGCAATAGCGGCCCGCCGGAAGCGAAGTATTGATCTACCGCCTTCCGGGCCCCGGTGAAGTGCCCGTAATCGTCGATGAGAAGAACCCCCCGCCTGCTGAGCCGCGGATAGAGCACCCTCAGTTCGGTGAGGGTCGACTCATACCAGTCCGTATCCAAGCGCAGGATCGCGATCTCATCGGGTTTAGTCCGCCGGAGGGTCCGCAGTACATTCCCCTCGATCGGGAGAATCAATTCAAGGGGATAGTCGATCTCCGCGAAGTTCGCCATTACCTCCGATTTGGGGACGGCCCAATTGGTGAAGCGGTTCCACCGTTGGCCGACATGCTCATCGTTCCAGGCTATGCGATCCTCATCCCCCGGTTCGGTCATACCCTCAAAGGTGTCGTAGAGATAGATCCTCCTCAAGGGCCCGTCGAAGGCTCTGAGAGAGAGGGCCATGAGCATGCTCGCCCCCCCCTTCCACACGCCGCACTCGACGAAGCTTCCGGGGACCCGGTTCTTTACCACGTATTCGACGGCCTTGTAGACCGCGTAGCCTCTCTCGAGGCTGATCATCGTGTACGGTTCCACCTGCCGCCAGAGGGGATAAAAGTCATCATCGATATCTATACGATACTGCTGAGGCGGGATGACGCCGAATCCTTCACGTTTGAGTTCACCAACCGTTTGGATGATGTCCTCGGTTTTTTCCTGAGTCTCATAGATCTGCTGTACACTAGCCATCACTCTTCCTCCTGATCGAAGCCGAGTCTCCGCAGAAACTCTTCTTCCTGTACTATCTTCACAGCCAAGTCTCGGGCCTTCTTCAGTTTGCTGCCCGGATTCTCTCCCACCAGTAGATGCGTTGTGGCCCCGGAAACCTGGGAGCTCGTTCTCCCGCCGCGGCTTTTTATCTCCTCGACGGCCTTACTCCGCGGATTGAAGCGGGCGAAACTGCCGGTCACGCACCACAGCTCGCCGGCGAACTCACCGCCGGCCCTCGAGGCTGGGGAAATCTCCTTCTCCTCCGCCCGCATGCGCAGACCGAGCTCCCGCAGCCGCTGAATACGCCGACGCTGTTCGGGCCGCGAGAACTCCTCTATAATCGTCTTCGCCGTCTTTTTTCCAATACCCTTGATGGCGACAAACTTTTCTTCCTCTTGCTCTTCGGCGAGCCGCAGAATCGCGTCTATGTCCGTGTATCCGGAGCCTATCAAAAGTTCGGTCACCTTCGGTCCGACCTCCGGTATACCGAGTGAGGGAAGAAGCACCGAAAAGGGTCGCTGTTTGCTCTTTTCTATTCCCTCTTCGATGAGGGCGATTTTCTTTTCACCGAAACCGGGATACTCTACCAGCTTCCGGTAGTCTACCGTATAGAGGTCCGGAATATCTTCGATCATTCCTTCTCGAATGAGGAGCTCCACCGTCTCCGGACCGAGATTGTCGATATCCATCTGTCCCGTCCCGATAAAGAAGTGGAGCCTTCCCCGTATTTGATCGGGACAGGAGGGGTTTCGGCAAAAGTGGTGGGCCCCGTGAATCTCAAGGAGGGATCCGCAGGAAGGACACTCATCCGGCATCTTCCAGACCGGATTTCCCTCCTCATTCTTCTGCAGGACCCGCTCGACGGCAGGAATTACCTCGCCCCGCCGGCTCACCGCAACGGTGTCTCCTATGGAGATCTCCAGCATCGCCACATAGTCCTGATTGTGGAGGGTTACGTTACGGATCGTCGAACCGCCGATCTGCACCGCTTCGACCCTGGCTACGGGAGTCACTCTCCCCGTGCGTCCGACCTGCACCTCGATGTTTCGCACTATCGTGCTACCCTCGGGAGACTCGAATTTGTAGGCGATGGCCCATCTAGGGTGATGCCCCGTGTAACCGAGCTCCTCGCGGACGTCCAGTTCGTCGACCTTTACCACCAGCCCGTCTATCTCGTAGTCGAGGCTCCGTCGTTCTTCGGCGGCCCTTTCCAGGTAACCGGGAAGATCTTCGATATCTCCGAAGGTCCACGCGGGATCCGAATGCTCTACCTCCTCCGCCCCTATCCGGCTGGAGAATACCCCTATGCGGCTGCTTACCCGAAAGCCGAGGCGGCGGAGTCTCGTCAGCACTTCGATATGGCTCAAGCGGTCATCACCGAAAAAACCCTCGTAGCAGAAAATCGTCAGAGGGAAGACGGCTGCCTCGCTGCTTCTTATTCTTCTCAAGGTTCCGGCCGCCAGATTTCTGGGATTGGCATAGGGCGTTTCCAGGGTCTTGTTGAGCCCTTCAAACTTATCTAAGGGAAGGTAGATCTCTCCCCGCACCGATAGGTCGACGCTTTTCGGCAGTCTGAGGGGTATGGCCCCTATCGTCTTAACGTTTGCGGTAATGTCGTTTCCCACGTAACCGTTGCCTCTGGTAAGGGCCCGGACAAGAAGCCCGGACTCGTAATAGAGAACTATGGAAACTCCATCTATCTTTTCCTCAACGACGAAGCTCAGGGGTCTTCCGATCTTATCGGCGGTTCGGCGCATCCAGCCGGCCACATCCTCGACGGTGTAGGCCTTGTCCAGACTGAGGACGGGAATGCGATGCTCTACTTCGGGCAGGGTTTCGCTCAAATCCGATCCGACCCGCTGAGCGGGTGAATCGGCGGCTTTGAGGTCGGGAAACTCCTCTTCCAGCTCTCGCAGCCGGTCGAAGAGCCTGTCGTATTCCTTGTCGCTCACGGAGGGCGCAGCGAGCACGAAATAGTCGTGCTGATACCGGCGCAGCAGCTCGGAGAGTTTCCGTATCTCCTCCTCCGCCTTTCCTCGATCGGTCATTTGCTTCCGCGTCGCAAGAATGCGTCCCGATAGCCCCCGGCGGTAAAGGAATAGAGCAGCACGCCGCTTTCATCCTCATTCAAGGGGCCGACCATCACCTTAAAGGGGAAGGTCTCGCCCTCCTTCGTATAGATCGTCACCGGATATCTCGGCAGCAATTTGGAGGCCAGATTCTTCGCCGTCTCGATCTCCTGATAGGCGGCGAGCTGCAGGTAATAAGAGTCGGCGGAGAGCTTTCCCGTATAATTTACCCGCTGTACCAAAGCCTCATCGTAGGTCACCGGCTTCGTCGTCTTCACGGGAGGAGCCTCCTTGTCCGGGCCGCCTTCCGGCGGTCGTTCCTCGGCGGGTTCCAGGACGATTTCCGCTCCCTCAGGAATCGGTGCCTCTTCCTGGGTGTCTTCTTCCTCGACGGCTACTTCCGGCGATTCTTCGACCGGCTGCTCGGCCGGAGGCGCCTCTGCGGCCTTTTCCGCCTCTTTTACCGGCTTCGGCTCGTGGAGTGCGGCTATCTCTAATTCACGGTCATCCGGTCCCGTGTCCGCCAGACCCGGCACCGTCCGTTCCGCCTCCGGCAGCCGGGGTTCGGCGGCGGCAAAATCGCCCTTTCCGACACCGGAGCCGTCGATATATGCGAGGGAGGGACTCGGTCCGATCCGTTTCTCCGAAGCGGCCTCTTCGGGAGGTACCGGAAGAAGGGGGGTATAGGTAGTATCCCGTTCCTGGGCGAAGAGCGCCTGCACCTCATAACCGAGAGGACCTTCGGGAAGCTCCTCAATCGGCCCTTCCTTCGGCGCTATCACTATCTCTTCTCTCTCCTCTCCCTCCTGCACATCGGGTTCAGGAAGTTCTTCCGGGGCGGCTATAATGGTTCCTGCCATATGCGGCATGCTTTCTGCCTGAGGGATTTCTTCCGCCTCTTGGGCAATTACGGCTTCGGGTGCAGGTGCGGGCGTAGATGCAGGCGCCGGTTCGCTCGGGCCCTTCGCCGTCTCCGGAGCAAGAACCTTGTCTTCGGCGCCGCCCTTCTCATCCAGGTATTCTTCCACTGCGGCGAGCCCCTCAGCATCGTCTACGGCCCCGCTTTCATCTACTTCGGCGGAGGGATTTCTGTCGGGATCCGCTGAATATGCCGTCTCACCGCCGAGACGTTCCCGGATCAAGTCATCTCTTTCCGGGGCGGGAGTGACCGTTCCGCGGACCACCTCATCCTCACGAATACCGAGCGCCTCCCCCGCTTCGGGTGAAACAAGCATGAACAGATGAGGATCGTCCAAGCGCTCGACCACTCGGACTTCGACGCTCTTTCCCGTTTCCGCGTTGTGTACCCTGACTTTCGTGTCCTGAGCAAAGGCGTTACTCGCGGCGTATCGACCGCTTTTCGGCAGCATACCGTAGGGACTGATCGATATCCCCCCCTCCCAATAGGTGTCTTCGGCGGAAACACCCAGTACCGCGCCCAGCAGGAGGACGCAGATGAGGGTCGCCGGAACCACGATCGGCCGCAGGACCCTGAATTTTTGTATAATCTGTCTATCCATACTTCTCTCCCACTTCTATTTTCGGCATCCGCAGGGGTCAGTTGAGCCGAAATTACTCCCGTCGGATCGCTATCTATCTGAGAACTCTCAGTGCCAACTTCTCTCCAAGAAGACGAAGTCTCGTCTTTCCGTCCGGTTCCTCGGGCTTATCTATGTCGCTAAGGAGGAGGGACCCCTCGTCGAGCAATTCACCCGAGAAGAGGTCGAAATACCGGTATCGCACCGATTGAAGCAGCTTCTCCTCTTCATCATCGCCGAAGCACATATCCACTTCCAGAAGGAGGGAGGCTCCTCCGCTTTTCGCGATTCTGAAAGAGATATCCTCGGGAAGATCGGGCGGCTCTTCGTCTTCCTCCGCATCGGGGGGAAAGCCGTTGAAAACGATATGCCCCGCATCGAAAAAAACCGCCATAATGCCGTCCTCTAATGTGCCCCGGGTCTCCTTTATCTCACCCTGCCCCTCTACCGTCTTGGTATACACCATCACGGTGTTCGCGGCAGCGGCTTGAAGCCCCGCCGCGGCGAAAAAGCAGAACACGAGGCCGAACACACGCATAACTCTCTTCATACTTATCTATCGGAATACTTTCGCCGCCGGTAAACGGGAATAATCGATGCTTTGCAGCCGCGGTTTTATGCCCGGCCCCGTCTTGCAGATTCGGACTTTCCATGATATTTTTCACTTCTAGGCCGTGAGTATTAACGAATGGAATATTTTGCACTTCAAGTATGGACACGAGAAGAAGAAAAGTACCTCAAACTCGCCCGAACCTATCTCGAAATCGGCATGCCGGGATGGAGGGAACACATGCGCTTTCTCTGGCCGAGACGGAGACTTACCCTGCGCCGCAGAGGGAAGACCCGCGAGGAACTGGCCCCCATCTTCCCCAGCTACGTCTTTCTCGAGGCCGAAAACATCGCTCCCGACACCTACTGGACCCTCAAGCGCACTTCGGGTTTCGTGCGTTTTCTCGGAAGCAATCAGAATATCGAGCCCCTGCGGGGAAAGGAGAGACGGCTGCTTCTACACTTTCTCCAATTCGGCGAGGTGGTGGAGAAATCCACCGTCACCTTCGATGAAAACAGCCGCATACGAGTCGTCGACGGTCCGATGAAGGGAATGGAAGGCCAAGTCGTGAAGGTCGACAAGCGCAAGAAGAGGGCAAAGGTAAGCTTAAGCTTTTATGAAGATTCCTTTCTCATCGACTTCGGTTTCGAGATCATGGAGCAGATAAAAGAGCCGGAAGCATGACAGGCGGAAAATGATACAGGAAAAACGCAGCAACATATTAATCATCGGTGCGGGATTCGCCGGCAGAGAAATCGCCTCGGAAATACGCTCTAAGGGCGTACTCGGCCATGTGACGGCCTTCGTCGACGACAACCCGGAGAAGATAGGGAAGGAGATCGAGGGAACTCCCGTTCTCGGTCCCATCACCGCCATCCCGCAGCTGTTAAAAACACATCCCGCCGACGAAGCCCTCATCGCCATACCCGCCGCCTCCGGTTCCCAGCTGCGGCGGATCTATACGGTTCTCAAACAAACCGAGGTAACACGCATCCGCATTCTTCCCCGTCTCAGTCAGATCATCGACGGAGATGCCCACCTCATCCAAACGCGGGAGATTACCGCCGGAGACCTCCTTGGCCGCGACCAAGTGGCCATCGGGCTGCGGGAGAGTCTGGACTATCTCAGGGGCAAGCGGGTAGTGATCACCGGGGCCGGCGGAAGCATCGGAAGCGAGCTGGCCAGACAGCTGCTCTCCGGAGGGGCCGCGAGGCTCTACCTCTTCGATCACGGAGAAAACAGCGTCTACGAAATAGAGAAGGAACTGCGGATACTCCAGGAAGAGGGCGTCGGCGAAAAGGCCACCATAGTGCCGGTGCTCGGTGAAATGCAGGACGCCTCCTACATGGACTTCATTCTCAGCCGTTTAAAAGCCGACGCCATATTTCACTGTGCCGCCTACAAGCATGTACCCCTGCTCGAAGAAAATCCGGTAGAGGCGGTGAAGAACAACGTCTTCGGCACCCGCAACGTCATTCGTGCGGCGAGAAAGGCGGGGGTCGCCCGCTTCGTCCTCGTCTCCACCGACAAGGCCGTCGATCCGGTGAGCGTCTACGGGGCGAGTAAAACGATTGCCGAAGAGCTCGTCCTCTCCAGCAACGGTCACGCCGGCGACTACATGGTCGTGAGGTTCGGCAACGTCCTCGGCTCCCGGGGAAGCATCGTCCCGCTCTTTACCAAGCAGATTCTCAAAGGAGGGCCCGTGACGGTTACCCACGCCGAAGCGATGCGCTTTTTCATGACCATCCCCGAAGCGGCGAGCCTCGTGCTCAAGGCAGGCGGCGTGGGAACCGGCGGCGAGTTATATATCCTCGATATGGGAGAGGCCCTTTCGATAAAGGAGCTGGCCGAACAGATGATACGCTTCTACGGCTTCACCCCCGTGGAGGAGATAGCCATAAAGTACGTGGGGCTCCGCCCCGGCGAACGGCTCAAGGAACACCTCTGGAGAGCGGGGGAGCACTTGGAAGCCACCGATCATGAGGGAATCAACCGTCTCGAACGTCTCTGCGACAGAGAAAAACAGGTAGAAAAGATGATCGAGGAGCTCACACCGATTTGTTTCTACGATCCCTCCCGGCCCGAAATCTACCGCAGCCGCATTCATCTAAAAAAGGTGCTGCACTCCTACATTCCCACCGTCGAGGTCCCGAAACATGAGCCGGAGTACTGAGTTTATCCCCTTCGCCCGGCCTTCGATCGGCAGGGAGGAGGAGGATGCGGTGCTGTCGGTGCTGAGAAGCGGCTGGCTCACCACCGCCGAACAGGCGTTGAGCTTCGAACGGGAATTCGCCGAAGAGACGGGAAGCAGCCACGCAATCGCCGTCAATTCGGCGACGGCGGGCCTGCATCTCAGCCTCGAGGCCCTCGGCATAGGCCCCTTTGACACGGTCCTCACCACTCCCTACACCTTTACCGCCACGGCCGAAGTGGTCCGCTACCTCGGAGCGAAGCTGCGCTTCGCGGACATCGAAGAGGAGAGTCTCACCATCGACCCGGCGGAGGTAGAGAAGGCCCTCGAAGAGACGCCGGCCGATGGGAGACGTGCCGGCGCGGTGATCCCCGTTCACTTAGGGGGCGTTCCCTGCAGGATGAACGAGCTCCTGGACATCTCCCGCCGCTACGGGACAGCCCTCGTGGAAGATGCCGCCCACGCCTTTCCCGTGGTATACCGAAACGAGGGGGGCGAAGAGAAATGTATCGGCACACTCGGGAAAACGGGAGTGTACTCCTTCTACGCGACTAAGACCATCACCACCGGAGAAGGGGGAATGATCGTCACCGACGACGAGGCGCTTGCGAAGCGAATGCGCCTGATGCGTCTGCACGGCATCGACCGCGAAGTCTGGAACCGGTATACCGACAGAGGGGCATCATGGCGCTACGATGTGGCGGAGGCGGGCTACAAATACAATCTCTCCGATGCCGCCGCGGCGCTGGGCCGGGTGCAGCTGAAAAAAGCCCGTGCCTTTCTCCAGAGGCGCCGCGAAATCGCCGGGCTGTATCTCCGGGAATTGGCGGACCTCGATTTTCTCATCCTCCCCTCGGCCCCGCAGGAGCACGCCTGGCATCTGTTTATCATCCGCATTGTCCCCGAGCGTCTTCGCATCGGCCGGGACCGCGTTATTTCCCTGCTCAACGAGGAGGGAATCGGAACTTCGGTCCACTACATACCCCTCCACCTCATGAGCTACTATCGCAGGCTCTACGGTTTCGTCCCCGAAGATTTCCCGGTGTCGCTGCGGGTCTACCAAAGCGCCGTAAGTCTCCCCATCTATCCCTCGTTACGGGAGACGGAACTGGAACGGATAATCTCGGCGGTCCGCCGCATCGGGAGTGCCTATGGCCGCTGAGTTGAACTTCATAGACGAGATGTCCAGAAGCGGCATGCTTCACCTAGAGATCCTTCGCGCCGCGATTCCCCGGGGCAGTGTTGAGTCGCTCACCGTAGAAAAACTCCCCGAGGAATGCTTTCTTATACGAGAAGAAGATATTCCGGGCCGGCGGGAAATCGAACTCTTCGGCGAATCCATGCCCCTGCTCAGCGAAAAGGAGATTCGCTACGAGGGGCAGCCCCTCCTCGTAATCGCCGCACCCGATCGAAACAGCCTCTCGGAATGTCGACGGCGGATACAGGTCTCCTACACGACGGACTACTCGATCCTCGCCTTCGACCCCTACAGCGAGGAACAGGTGGCCGATACGGTACTCTTCGAGAAGGGAAATGTCTTTCAAAGTACCGATTCCCCGCATCAGATCATAGAGGCGGAGTACTACACGATCCCGGAATCTCACATCACCAGGGCACCGCTGGGGGCCCTGGCCTATCATGACGATGACCGCCTCGTCATACAGACACCGACCCACTGGCTCCACCACGTAGGGGCAACCGTCGCCGCGGCCCTCGGGATATCCGGAAAGAAAATCCGGGTGCTGCAGTGTGCAAGCTCTCCGGCATATGGAGAGAAAATTCTCTATCCATCCCAGCTGGCGGTATTCGCCGCCCTCGCACTGCGTATATCAAAGCGGCCGGCCCGAATCATTCTCTCACCCTTCGAAACGGCCGATTACACCACGAGCAAGGCGCCGATGAGAATGAAGCGCACCTCGACCCTCGACCCTGCGGGCAGCGTGCACAGCGAGAAGGTGGAAATACTCTTCGACATAGGGGCATATCCCCTCTTTACCCGGGAACTGCTCACCCGCGCCGCCGTCGGTGCCGCCGGATACTATCCCATCCCAAATCTACGAATAGAGGCGAAGGCCGTCATTACCAGTTCGCCGCCGAAAAATATCTATCGCGAACTGGGACTGAGTCAGAGTCTCTTCGCAACGGAAACCCACTTCTCCCGGCTCGCCGAACTGGCACAGCACAATCCCGGCGAATGGAAGCGGGCCTACGCCGACATAAAGGAACTGCCGACGGGAGCCCAACCGAAGGACATTCCCCTGGAAAAAATTCTTGGAGAAGTGATGGAGAGATCCGATTTCCATCGCAAGCACGCGGCCTACGAGCAGATAAAGAAACGGAGGAGCAGCACCAAGGCCTCCCGGCGCTACCTGCGGGGTATCGGTATATCCTCCGGTTTTACCGGCAACGGCTTCTCCCACAATTTCCGCAACAAGGGTTCGTGGAACGTGATCATGCGCTTGGACAAGCAGGACAAGGTAACAATCTACTGCGGCGATATAACGACACCGGAGACCATCCAGGGAATCTGGCGGCGGCGCACCCAGGAAATTCTCGGAACCCCGATAGAGAACGTAGAAGTGATAAAGGGAGATTCGGACACGCTTCCCGATTCGGGTCCATTGATGCTTTCCACCGCCATAAGTGTCTACACCAATCTGATCGAAAGATGCTGCAGGGAGATCAAAAAGCAGCGCTTTGACCGGCCTCTGCCCATAACGGTGAAAAGAGGGACGGCAAAAATCGGAAAAGGCTCCTGGGACGAAAAACACTTTCGGGGAAACCCCTTTCACAACTATTCGTGGGGTGCGGTGGTGGTGGAGATCGAACTCGACGCCCTTACCCTTATTCCCGTCATCCGGGGTATCTGGGCGGTCTTCGACGCGGGTATAGTCTACAACAATGAGTACGCCGTCTCTCTTGCAGAAAACAGTATCTACGAAGCCCTTTCTTGGGCAATGGGAGAACAGAAGCTCACCCCCAGATACTACCAGGAATACTCTTTAGAGGCGGAGGAGATCATCTCTCTGCGCCTGCCTCCCGTGGATGTCGTTTTTATCGACAAAGAAAAGGGCACCCCCGGAGGAATTACTCCCCTGGCAGAGGCCCTCGTCCCCTCGGCATTCATCTCTGCCCTCTGCCAAGCCACCGGCGCCTACTTCGACGTGCTGCCCATTACTCCCGAGCTCATCCAGAGTTACCTGGAGGAACAATGATACTAGCCTTTACTCTCAACGGAAAAGACATCTCATTGGAAAGTTCCCCCGCTATGCGGCTGGTCGATCTTTTGAAAAACGAACTCTCCGTCGAAGGGCTCCACCCCACCTGCTACAACGGGGAGTGCGGAAACTGTGCCATTCTCTTCAACGGAAAGCTCGTGTATTCCTGTCTCCTTCCCGCCTTCGCCGCCGAAGGGGCCTTCATTCACACCTTCGAGGGGATACGGCGGTCGACGGGGTATCAAGACATTATTCGCGGACTGGAGGAGGCCGACGCCCGGCCCTGTGAATTTTGTCTGCCTTCCAAATCCCTCATCGTCCAGTCCATTCTCGAGAACAGCCTCGACCCCGATACCGAACTCATCTTCGAAGCCCTATCCGGCACCTATTGTCCCTGTACGAACTTCAACAGGATGGTGCAGGGGGTGCGCTACGCCGCCGAGCTCCGGAGGAACCGTCTTGCAGAAGCGTAACGAGCGAGTGATCAACGTATTTCGTCCCCTCTCCCTGGGAGATCTCCTGCGCCTGTATCAGGACTATCCCGACGCCCTTCTCGTTGCAGGCGCGAGCGCACTGGCGAGGGAGCAGAAAGGCAGAGAATTTGCCATTCCCCCCAAGGTGATACAGCTGCTGCACGTGCCGGAACTGCAGAAGATAAGCCGCAGCGAGCGCTACCTGGAAATAGGCGCCTGCGTGGCTGTCGACAGAATTCTAAAGGTAGGAAAGCACGTGCTGCCCAAGGCTCTCGATCATGCACTGCGAAAAATCGGCCACCCCGCCATCCACAACGTGGCAACTTTAGGCGGGAATATCTGTCACCATCAACGAAGGCTCAACACCTATGGAATTCTCGCTTTACTCGATACGCGGGCGGAATTGAGAAGCACCGGCAGCTCCCGCTGGATCCCCATTACGCGGCTTTTCACGAAGACCGGAGCACCGGCCTTCGAAGCGGGTGAACTCCTCACCAGGTTTCGCATCCCCTTCGTCGACTGGAACCTGCAGTTCTTTCAAAAGCTCGGCGATCCCTTCACCACTCCGAAACGGGCGCTGACCTTCTGCGCCCTCACGGAGGTGAGAAAGGGGGAGATCACCGATTTCCGTATCGCCGTAACCTTTCTGGGAAGAGCCGTGATGCGCGACCTCAATCTGGAGGCGATGATAACGAGCAAGAAGGTACCCCTCTCCGAGCGCCACCGGGGGGAAGCCCGGGAGCTCTTCCGTTCAATGCTGATGGAGCTTCCCGGTGAGGTGACCCTCTTCCAGAAGCAGCGGTCCCAGCGGCTCTTCCAATGGTACCTCAGTGCTCTGCATGAACCGGAATCCGAACTTGCAACAGAGCGATAGTTTCGGTATATTCTTCCTAGGAGTCCGCTCATGTCTCAGTTCGTTCATCTGCACAACCATACAGATTATTCACTCCTGGACGGCGCGGCGGCCATAGACAAGCTCGTCGCCCGGGCCGTCGAACTAGGAATGGAGCACCTGGCCATCAGCGATCACGGCAACATGTTCGGCGTGCTCAAGTTCTACAAGGCATGCAGAAAACAGGGCATCCATCCCATCATCGGCTGTGAGTTCTACGTCTCGCCGGAGTCCCGCTTCACAAAACAGGGCTCTGAATCGAAAAACCGCTACTATCACCTCCTCCTTCTGGCAAAAGATGAAGAGGGATATAAGAACCTCATTCAGCTGAGCTCCCGGGCCTACACCGAAGGCTTCTACTATAAGCCGCGGGTCGATAAGGAGCTCTTAGAGCAGTACCGCGGCGGGCTCATCGCCGCAAGCGCCTGCCTCGCCGGCGAAATCCCCTCCCTCATTCTCGAGGGTAATAGGGAAGCGGCGGAGCGCAGGGCCCTGGAAATGCAGGAACTCTTCGGCAGGGAAAATTTCTATCTCGAACTGCAGGACCATGGGATACCGGAGCAAAAAACCGTCAATAAGGCCTTAAAGGAACTCTCGAAACGGACTTCGATTCCCCTCATCGCCACCAACGACATCCATTACGTGCAGAGGGAGGACGCGAAGGCCCAGGACGCCCTCATCTGCATAGGCACGAATAAGAAGCTGCACGAGGAGAAGAGACTCAAATTCGAATCGGACCAGTTCTATCTTAAATCGGAAGAGCAGATGCGGGCCCTCTTTGCCGATACGCCGGAGGCCCTCGACAACACGATAAAAATCGCCGAGCGCTGTAACCTTGAGATAGCGCTTCCCGGCCCGCAGCTGCCCCACTACGAGATTCCTTCGGAATATAAAAGCCTCGAAGAATACCTCGAATCTCTCACGATGGAGGGGCTTGCCTCCCGCTATTCTCCCGTCTCCGAAGAGATCTATGAGCGGGCGAAGAAGGAGCTGGATATCATCAATTCTATGGGGTTCTCCGGCTACTTCCTCATCGTCTGGGACTTCATCGACTACGCGAAAAAACGGGAGATTCCCGTAGGTCCGGGAAGAGGCTCCGGCGCGGGCTCCATCGTCGCCTACGCTCTCGGCATTACCGACATCGATCCGCTCAAGTACAACCTCCTCTTCGAACGCTTTCTCAACCCCGAACGGGTCTCCATGCCCGACTTCGACATCGACTTCTGCTTCGAACGCAGGCAGGAGGTCATCGACTACGTCACCGAAAAGTACGGCAAGGATAGAGTCGGACAGATTATTACCTTCGGGACGCTGAGAGCCAAAGCGGTGATCCGCGACGTCGCCCGGGTGATGGACCTTCCCTATTCGGAGTCGGAAAGGATATCGAAACTCGTTCCCGGGGCCCCCGGCACCAGCCTGAAGGATGCCTTCGCCGCCGAACCCAAGCTCCGCGAAATCGAAAAGCAAAACGAGACCTACGCCGAGCTCATGGCCACCGCGCGGACCCTCGAGGGCTTGAGCCGTCATGCCTCCACCCACGCCGCCGGTGTAGTAATCGGGAAGCGGGCTCTTACCGATTACGTACCGCTCTACGTCGATCCGAAGACCGGTTCGGTCTCCACCCAGTATACGATGGACCAGCTCGAAGAGTGCGGTCTTGTGAAGATGGACTTTCTCGGACTCAAGACCCTGACCTTGATAAAAAACACCGAAGAGCTCATCCGCCGTTCCGGCGTCGATTTAGACATTGAAAAGATTCGCGAGGACGATCCGGCAACCTTCCAACTGCTGGGTGAGGGAAAGAGCACCTGCGTCTTCCAGTTCGAGAGTTCGGGCATGCAGGGAATACTCAAGCAGGCAAAACCGGAGAGCATCGAGGAACTCATCGCCTTGAACGCCCTCTACCGTCCCGGCCCCATGCAGTACATTCCGCAATTCATCGAAGCGAAACACGGCAGGAGCAGGATCACCTATCCGGACCCCAGCCTCGAAGAGATACTGAAACCCACCTACGGAGTCATCGTCTACCAGGAACAGGTGATGCAGGTGGCACAGATTATCGCCGGCTTTTCCCTGGGAAAAGCGGACATACTCCGCCGGGCCATGAGCAAGAAGAAAGAAAAAGAGATGGACAAGATGAAGGTCGAGTTCATCGACGGAGCCGTTGCCCGGGGACACAGCAAAGTCCACGCAGGCGAGCTCTTCGATATGCTCGTCCCCTTCTCCGGCTACGGTTTCAACAAGTCTCACGCCGCCGCCTATTCGGTTCTGGCCTACAAGACGGCCTATCTCAAGGCCAACTATCCGGCGGAATTCATGGCGGCGAACCTCACCAACGAAATCAACACACCCGACAAGCTTGCCCAGTACATCACAGAGACCAAGAGCATGGACATTGAGATCCTCCCCCCCGACGTCAACCTCTCCCTGAGCAGCTTCTCCGTAAACGACGGGAAAATAGTCTACGGTCTGGTAGGGATCAAGAATGTCGGCAAAGCCGCGGTGGAAGAGATTCTCAGGGCCCGCAGCGAAGAGGGACGCTACGAGTCCTTTATCGACTTCCTCGACAAGATAGACCTGCGGGCGGTAAACAAGAAGGTGGTGGAGACCTTGATACAGAGCGGCGCCTTCGATTCCTTCGGCATTTCCCGGGCCACTCTCCAGCACAATCTCGAAGAGGCGGTCGCGTTCATTTCGAAGAAGAAAGAACAGGAGAAAATGGGCCAGTCCTCCCTCTTCGAAGACCGCCCCCAGGAAGAATTCGACGCCTTCCAGCTCGAGGAGGCACCGCAAGAGTGGCCGATTCACCAACGCCTGCAGGCGGAGAAACAGCTTCTCGGATTCTACGTCTCCGGTCACCCGCTCGACAGCCACCGGGCACTGTGGGAAAAGGCGGTACACACCGACCTCTCGAAACCCGAACGCCTCGTCCACGAAAAGCGCTGCTCTCTGCTGGGCATCATCATCGGCCTGCGGTCGATCCAAACGAAGAGGGGCCGTCCCATGGCCTTTCTGCAGGTGGAGGACTACAACGGCAGCATAGAACTCGTGGTCTTCTCCGATCTCTGGGAAAAGTTTCGCGAGCGCCTTGAGGTCGATGCGATTATGGGTTTCGTGGGGAAAATCGACACCTCCCGGGGCGAGGCCAAACTCGTGGTCGAGTCCATCCATCCTCCCGAAGAACTGAAGGAAATCGAAACGACGGAGATCCACGTCCGTCTCTCCCCCGGCGCCCACTCGGAGGAGGAGCTGTATTCCCTCAGGTCCTACCTCTTCGACCACAAGGGGCCCTGCACGCTCTATCTCCATCTCAACGGCCATGACGATACAAGAGAAACGGTAATAAAGGCCTCCGGGCAGATCACCCTTTCCGGTTCCCGTGAAGTAATAGAAGGACTGAAGAATACTCCGTCGATCACCGATGTGTGGACCGCATGATTTTTTGCGAAAGGATATGACATGATTTCGACCATTGCGCGCATACTCTCAACCATCGTTTCTGTGTATATGCTGATTATCTTTATCCGCATACTCCTCACCTGGTTCAGCGGCGTCGAGTACGGCCGGCCCTACCGGATACTCACCTCGCTCACCGACCCCTATCTCTCCTACTTCCGCCGCTTCTCCTTCCTGCGGGTCGGGATGGTCGATTTTTCCCCCATCGCGGGACTGATAGTCCTCGTCGTCGTGCTGAACATACTCAACACCCTCGCCGCCTATGGAAGAATACGCGTGGGTATCATTCTAACGATAATTCTCCAGGCCGTATGGTCCGCCGTCTCCTTTCTCCTGACGCTCTTTATATTCCTCATTCTCATTCGCTTTCTCTGGTGGATCCTCAGGTTAAATACCGTCAGCCCCTTCATTCGCACGGTCGACACTCTCATTACCCCCTATCTCAACTGGGTCCACCGCAAATTCTTCAAGCAGCGCTTCCTCACCTACCAGACGGGACTGGCCGTTGGAGGAGCCGGACTCCTCGCCGCTTCTCTCGTCGGAAACATCTTGGTAAGAAGTCTCAGCGGCCTTCTGCAGCAGCTTCCGTTCTAAAGCGGAGCGACCATGTTCCTCGGGGAGCTCTCCTATCCGGTAAGCGATCTGAAGGCCATAGGCAAAGCCTCGGCCCAGACCCTTGCCGAGGCCGGAATAGAGACCGTTGCAGACCTTCTCTGCCGGCCCCCGCGGATGTGGAGAGACCTCACCACTCCCGTTTCCCTCCGAGAAGGAGCCGAAGGAAAGGAAGTGAACACGGTGGTAGAGGTCGTTGCCCACGATTACTTCGGCCGGGGCTACAAAAAAGTCCTCAAGGTCTATGTGCGGGATGAAACGGCAACGGCGGCCCTCCTCTGCTTCAACCGGAATTTTCTTGCCCGTGTTCTCACCGTAGGGAAGAAATTCTACCTCTACGGGAACTTCTCCTACGGCTACGGAGAGCTGCAGTCCGGCAGTTTCGAGACCGAAGCGTACGAAACAAAGCGGCCGAAATTCGGCAGCATCGAACCCATCTACCCCCTTTCGGGCAAGCTCACCCAGAAGGCTCTCCGCAAGGCCGCGGCCGATGCGCTGCGAAGATACGGGAAATACGTGGACGAGCAGCTGCCCCGCCGGCTCAGCGAGCAGTATCGGCTCATGCCCAAGGCTCTCGCCCTGAAGAAGCTCCATTTTCCCAAGAAAGCGGAGGAGATCGAGGAGGCCCGCCGCAGTCTCGCATGGGAGGAGCTCTTTTTCCTCGAACTCACGGCGGCAAGAAAAAAGCGGCGGCGGAGGCAGAATATGGCGGGGTGCGGCCCCGGCGAAGCAGAGGGTAGAGAAAAACGGGGCCTCGAAGCGCGTGTTCTTTCCACTCTGCCCTTCTCCCTCACGGGGGCCCAAAGGCGGGCGGTGGAGGAGATACAGCGGGATCTCGCCTCCGATAAGCCGATGGCGCGCCTCCTGCAGGGAGACGTAGGCTCGGGAAAAACCCTCGTAGCCCTCCTCTCGACCCTCTCCGTTATAGAAGATAAGGGGCAGGCGGCATTCCTCGCTCCCACGGAACTGCTCGCCCGGCAGCACGGGGAAAACGCCGCGGCCCTTTTGGAACCTCTCGGCATAAGGGTCGCCCTCCTCCATGGCGGGGTGAAACGGGTCCACCGGGATCCCCTCCTCACCGCCCTGGCCGAAGGAGAGATAGATCTCATCATCGGCACTCACGCCCTCTTTACCGAAAACGTCCGCTTCCATGATCTGCGTTACGTGATTATAGACGAACAGCACAAATTCGGGGTAAAGCAGCGGTCCCGGATGGTGGCCAAAGGTGATTCGCCTGACCTCCTTTTAATGACGGCGACACCCATTCCCCGGACCCTCACCCTCACCTTCTTCGGCGACCTGGACGTAAGCAGCATTACCGAGATGCCTCCCGGGCGAAAAGAGATCGTGACCCATCTCGCCCGCCGGGGAAACGCCGAAAAGGTCTACGAGGCGGTACGAAAGGAGCTCGAACGGGGACGGCAGGCCTACTTCGTCTACCCCCGGATAGAGGAAGCTGAAGACTTGGAGAACGATTCCACTCCCGGCGAACGGAGAAGCGCCGAGCTTATGGGCCGCTTTCTCGCCGAAGAGGTCTATCCCGAATTCACCGTCGAGACGATACACGGGAGGCTGCCGGAGGAGGAGAAGGAGGAACGGATGCGTTCCTTCGCCGCGGGAAAAACCTCGGTCCTCGTGGCCACCAGTGTAGTCGAGGTGGGCGTCGACGTGGCAAACGCCTCCTGCATGGTGGTCGAACATGCCGAGCGATTCGGTTTGGCCGGCCTTCATCAGCTGCGGGGCCGGGTCGGCAGAGGCCCCCACCAATCCTACGCCTTTCTCGTCTACCGCGACGAGCTCACCGAGGAGGGAAAGCAGCGCCTCTTGGTGATGAAGGAGACCTCCGACGGTTTTCGTATCGCCGAAGAGGACCTCAAACTCCGCGGCCCCGGTGAACTCGGCGGCGTCAGACAGTCCGGCTATCTGCGGCTGAACTTTGCCGATCTCGGCCGGGACCTCGGCCTCCTCGAATCGGCGCGGAGGGAGGCCTTCGAAATCGTCGAGGCTGACCCTGGACTTTTAGATGCTCAACATGCCGCACTCAGAGAGGTCCTCGATCGCTGCCCGCCCTTTTCCGAAGAACTCTTTTTAGGAGCCTGAGAACATGCGAATAACCGGCGGAATCTATTCCGGCCGAAAGGTGCAGTGCCCCAAGGGGGTGATTCGACCGGCCATGGACAGGATGCGGGAGTCCCTCTTCTCCATCCTCGGAGACCTCAGCGGCAGCTCATTTCTCGACCTCTTTGCCGGTTCGGGGGTGGTGGGGATAGAGGCGGCGAGCCGGGGTGCCTCTCCGGTCACCCTGGTGGAAAAGGACGCAAGAAAGCGGCCCGTTATCCTCAAGAACATCTCATTCGTAGAAAGTGAAATCCGCCTGCGGATACAGCCCGCCGAACGCGTTAGGCTCGAAGAGCAGCCCTACTCGATCGTGTATCTCGACCCGCCCTTCGCCTACACGGAAAAAATCGGCCTCATTACCATGGTTTACACGCGGGGACTCATGGAACGGGAGGGACTCTGCATCATCCACCACCCCAGCGAGGAGAAGACGTGGCCCGAGACGATAGGGCCTCTCTCCTGCACGGACCTGAGGAAATACGGCGGATCGACCCTGCGTTTTTTCCGGTATGCATAGACCGCCCGGCTCGCACACCCGTCCCTGCAGCCGCTCTCACCACTTTTCGCCCCGTCTGCTTTCGGTTATAATCGGCGGCACTAGCTGAGATCCACGAAAGAAGAGGCCGCTCTGTGAAAGACATGAAAAAACGCTACCTCCAGGTACCCCAGGGGACCGAAGGTGTTCATCTGGAAGAAGCATATCGGCATCGACAGATACATACGGAAATATTCAGGCTCTTCACGCTCTGGGGCTACCTTCCCGTTGAAACGCCGGTTTTCGATTTTTACGACATCTATCGCCCCCTGCTCCAAGGAAACAGCAAAAACATCTATCGGTTGATTGACCGTGAAGGAGATCTTCTCCTTTTGCGATCCGATATTACCCTCTTTCTCGCAAAACAGATGGGCTTGTGGCTGCGAGAGGAGGATCTGCCTGCCAGAGTCTGTTATGGAGACACTATCCTTCGCCATCAAAATCCCGAGGATATTTCGAAGAACGAATTCTTTCAGATGGGGGCGGAACTTATGGGGAAAGCCGGTTTTGAGGCGGACGTAGAGATCCTGCTCCTTCTCAAGAAGACCTTTACGCAGCTGGGGTTGTCTCCCGCCCTCCACATCGGATCACAACAGTTCCTTCACAAAACCCTCAAGGAGCTTCCCGAATCGGAGTTCTTTGCAGCGGTAGAGGAACTGCACAATAGGGACTTCGATGCCATCTCCGGCATCCTCGAAAAACAGCTTTCTAAGAAAAAACGGGAAACCGTTATCAAAATACTCGGTTTCATCGGCGAGAAAGAGGAGTTTGCCGGCCTTATCGAAGGTGAGGGGAAGAATCTCACCGAAGAGGAGCGAGAAGAACTCCGCTATCTCCTGCGGATAGTAGAGCTCCTCGATGCACTTGGCCGGGGCGCCGATGTCCGGATAGATCTCTCGGAGGTCGGCGGCCAGCCCTACTACACGGGAATCGTCTTTCGCGCCTATCTTCCCGGACTCGACTCCGAGTCGGCATCGGGTGGACGTTACGACAAGCTCCTCTCCTCCTTCGGCTTCGACTGTCCATCCGTCGGCTTTTCTCTCATGCTGCGAAAGATAGAAGACAGGGTGGAGGACCGCTTCGGTCTCCCCGAAGATATCACGAAAGTTCAGGAGAAGGACTTCATAAAGGCCTTTGCCGAAGCGGAAAAACTCAGGCAACAGGGGAGGATAGCCATATTATGACCGACAGTTACGACCGCGGCCCATTGACTCTCGCCCTGCCGAAGGGGAGGCTTTTCGAGCAGATACGGGAAGATTTCGCGAAAAGAGGCCTTTCATTCACCTTCGAAAAACGAAAATTGGTGGCCCGGGAAGATTCGGGCTTGCTGGAAATATTTCTCGTAAAGAACTCGGACCTTCCCACCTACGTGAACCACGGGATAGCAGGTCTGGGAGTCTGCGGAGATGACGTGCTCTACGAATCGAATCTTCGCTTCTTCCGGCTTCACCGGTTCGACTTCGGTGGAACGAAGATGTGTCTGGCCGCACGCAGGGAAGAGACGAAAGCGGAGGACCTCTCCCGCTCGCTCACCGTCGCCACGAAGTTTCCCCGTTTTACGAGAGACTACTTTCACCGCCGAAATGTTTCCGTTCAGATAATCAAACTCAACGGTTCGGTGGAACTGGCCCCGATTCTCGGCCTTGCCCCCTATATCGTAGACTTGGTGGAGACAGGGACCACCCTTAAGGCGAATAAGCTCGAGACAGTAGAAAACCTCGGTGCAATAGATGTACACCTCATAGCAAATCCTTCTTACTATAAACTCCGGTACCGTGCGATCCGAAGATTAGTGGGAATGCTCACAGGAGGCAGAAAATGAAAAAGCGTCCGCGAAAGGCCGAAGAACACCGGGAAACGAAGGAAACCCGCATCTCTATCGAGATCGACTTCTCAAGGAAGGGAGGAGAAATCGAGACGGGACTGCCCTTCTTCACCCATCTCCTTTACGCCATGAGTTTTCATGGAGGCTTTTTTTTGACCCTCCGGGCGGAAGGCGACACGGAGGTCGATCCACACCATCTGGTAGAGGATACCGGTTTGGTCCTCGGCAAAGCCCTTGCCACCCTTGTCCGTGATCATGGGGCCGTGCGCAGGTTCGGTCACGCGGTAATTCCGATGGACGACGCTTTAGCGGAGGTAACGATAGACGCAGGCGGGCGGCCCTATCTCGTGTATCACGCCTCTTATCCTCAGGAGTACTGCGGTGAATTTTCGGCTTCTCTCCTACGGGAATTCCTGCTCGGATTGACCAATGCGGCGAAGATCAATCTCCATGCCGATTGCCGCTGCGGAGAAAACAGCCACCACATGGCCGAAGCCCTCTTCAAGGCTCTGGGGAGGGCTCTTTTTACGGCTTACGAGACCTATTCCGGCGAAGGCGAGGCGTCCACTAAGGGAAACATCGAGTCCTAAAAAGTTGAGAATTATAGTTAGCTATCTACTTCTCTATTGCGTTCTCCTCTTTTTTTCATTATATTTTTAGCAGGGCGTGCAGAATCACATGAAAAATGATGATGCGTTAAAAAAAATGCCGGTGGAGGGCTTTCTCAAGGTCAGTCCTCAAAAAAAGGAAGAGTTCTCCGCTCAACAGAAGGCCGCTCTTATCCGAAAGGGTAATGAGTTTTTCAACGGAGGAGACATCCCTACGGCAAAGAAAATTTTCCTCACCACGGGGTACACCTATGGTATTGAACGCATTGGGGATTACTACAGAAAAAAAGGAGAACCGTACGAAGCTCTCAGAATGTACTGGCTCGCCCCGTCTCAGAAGAAAAAAGAACAGATGGTAGAAGAGATGACGCAGGTAGTTCGTACGTGGCTCGCCGAGGAAGGATAGTTTTATGGCAGATAGTGAAAAACCGGAAATTCAAGAGGAGCCGGAATCTTCCGTGACCCCGGAAGGGCTCAACGAGGAAGAGCTGAACGAAATTTCCGAATTATCCAAGAGGGGGTACCAGCTTCTCAAGGAAAATCTCACCTCCGATGCGCAGGAGTGTTTTACCCGCATACTCGAACTGGATGAGGTAAACAACTACGCCCTTGTGGGTCTTGGAGATGCGGCTAGAAAGAAGGGTGATTACCGTAAGGCAATATCCTATTACCAACGATGTCTGGAAAACCACGAGGGTAATAACTATGCCCTCTTCGGCCTGGCCGACTGTTATAAGGCGCTGAATCGCTACAACGATGCGATAAAGATCTGGGAGCAGTACCTCCGATACGACGACAACAACGTCACCGTCCTTACCCGGGTGGCCGATGCCTACCGCAAGGTCAAGGACTTCAGGAGGTCGAAAGAGATCTACCTCAAGGTACTCGAAATCGAACCGGACAATCCCTACGCCCTTATCGGCTTGGGACATCTGCACTACGATTTCAAGGAGTTCGAGGAAGCCCTCAACTACTGGGAACGGATGCTGCAGGTGAAGCAGGAGAACGTAGACATTCGGGTGCTCACCAGTCTCGGCAATTGTCATCGGAAACTGAAAACCTACAACCAGGGCCTCAAGTACTTTGTCCAAGCTCTGGAGCTGGAGCCGAACAACTTCTACGCCCTTTTCGGCCTCGCCGACTGCTACCGTGGACTCAACCGGCACGAAGAATCTCTTGACTACTGGCACAAGATCCTCAAGATGGACCCGAACAACAAGGTCATTCTTACCCGGGCGGGGGACGCCTACCGTCAGATGGGAGACCTCGACAACGGAGAGGAGTACTATCACGCGGCCCTCAACATCGAATTCGATATGTACGCCGTCCTTGGACTGGCCCTCATCAACAAGGAACGGGGCAAGTACGAAGACGCTATAGAGAGCCTCTACAGTCTCATGCGCAACGATCCCAAGAACCACCGCCTCTACACCGAAATAGCCGAATGCTACATCGCCCTCGGAAACCGTCAGAAGGCGGCGGAGGTCCTCGGAGACTTTCAGAAACTCGGCATACGCAACAGCTACGTCTCGAAACTCCTGCAGAAGATCCAAGCCGGAAGGAGTTCATGAGCGGCGGCCGGGAAACCCTTCTCGGTTTGTTTCCCGAAGAACTCAACGATAGTCTGGAGCTGGAGAAGGGATTTAGGGGGAGACAACTTTTTCGCCGTCTTCACCTCGAAGGGTCCCGGTCCTTCGAGGAAATGACCGAACTGCCTGCCGCCCTCCGCCGTCGTCTCGATGAGCAGATAGGCTCACCTCTGGTCGGCAGGGTTGTCGCCTCCACTAGCGATGAAGACGGGACGGTAAAGCTGGCGCTGCAGTCGCAGGACGACATTCCCGTTGAGTGCGTTCTCCTCCAGGACCGGCAGGGCAGAAAGACCGCCTGTCTCTCCAGTCAAATCGGCTGCGGTATGGGCTGCCGATTCTGTCGAACCGCCGAAATGGGTTTTTACCGGCAACTCAGCGCGGGAGAGATATTGGAGCAGCTCGCCCACCTGCGCGAACTCTACGGAAAAATCGACAATGTAGTATTTATGGGAATGGGCGAGCCCTTGGCAAACCTCCCGCGGGTCCAAAAAGCCGTCGAGCTCATGCGGCATCGAGAGGGTCTCGGCATGAGCCTGCGCAGGATCACCGTCTCGACCTGCGGGCTGGTGGATGGAATCCGGCGTCTCACCGAAGAGGGACCGAGGGTCCGCCTCGCCCTCTCCCTCATCACCGCCGATCAGAAAAAGCGGGAGGAGCTGATGCCCATCGCCGCGGCAAATCCCCTCCCCCGTCTCTACGAGGCCCTTGCCGACTACCGTTCGGTCCATAAGCGGCGGATTACCCTGGAATACGTGGCGATTGGCGGGGTAAACACGGGAACCGGTGATGCGGAAAAGCTCGCCGCCTTCGCCAAGCCCCTGCGGGCCCAGGTCAACATCATTCCCTGGAACCCCGTCGACGGGCTCCCTTTCAAGGAGCCCTCCAGGGACGAGCTGCATCGCTTGATCGCGGCGGTTGAGGAGCTCGGCATTCCCGTCTCCCGGCGTTTGACCAGAGGACGCGGGGTCAACGGCGCATGCGGACAGCTGGCCACGGGACTCGGCTGACCCTCCATCCGCTTATTCCAAGACCGCGCGGATCCTTCTGACGCCGGCGGATGAGGACTGCTCCTTCTTAATTTTGAAGGTGCCGAGCTTGCCGGTGTGTTCCACGTGGGGCCCTCCGCAGACCTCTTTGGAGAAATCCCCTACCGAGTACACCTTTACCTGCTCACCGTACTTGGAATCGAAGAAGGCGTTCGCCCCGTCTTCCTTTGCCTCTTCAAGGCTCATAACTTTCATCGATACAGGCAGTTCCCGCTTAATCTGCTCATTGACCATCTCCTCTACCTTTTTGATCTCCTGCGGGCTCATTTTATCCGGATGCACAAAATCGAAACGGAGACGCTCGGCGGTGATGTTGCTCCCCATCTGGCGCACATGTTCTCCAAGGACCCGTCTGAGGGACTCGTGGAGAAGATGAGTGGCGGTGTGGAGGGCTGTAGTGATGTCCGAATGGTCGGCCAGGCCGCCCTTGAAGGTCTTTTCCGATCCCTTTTTAGAGAGCTCCTGATGCGTTTCGAAGGCCTTCTGAAACCCCTCCCGATCGACGGTGAGCCCGTGCTCACCGGCCAGCTCTTCGGTTATCTCCAGGGGAAAGCCGAAGGTGTCGTAGAGTTTGAAGGCGACCCGCCCCGGGATGAGCTTTTGCTTACCCTTGAGGAGGTTCGGCAGCATCTTCTCGAACTCGTGTTCCCCCTTCTGCAGGGTGGCAAAGAAGCGTTCCTGCTCGGCGTCGAGCTCGCGCAGGACGAAGCTCCTGTTCTCCTCCAACATAGGATAGGAATCGCCGTACATGTCGATAACAATCTCCGCCAACTCTGCGAGGAAGTTTCTCTCTATCCCGAGCTTTCGCCCATGGCGTACCGCCCGTCGGATAAGGCGGCGGAGAATGTATCCCTGCTGCACGTTCGAAGGTTTCACCCCCTGCTCGTCGCCGATAATAAACACCGAAGTCTTCAGATGATCGGCGATGATCCGTATCGAGGCATCGGTTTCTTCGTCCGTAGGGTAGGAAGCGCCGGTGATTTCCTCGATCTTCTCGATGATGGGCACAAAGACCTCGATGTCGTAGACCGAATCCTTTCCCTGGAGTATCGCCGCCGTCCGTTCGATTCCCATCCCGGTGTCCACGCATTTTCGTAACAGCGGCACGAAGCTGCCGTCTTCGGTCTTGTTGTACTGCATGAATACGTCGTTCCAGACCTCGAAGTACTTGCCGCAGGAACAGCCGGGCCTGCAGTCGGGTCCGCAGGCTGCCTTCTCCGTGTCGATAAACATCTCAGAATCGGGACCGCAGGGACCGGTCGCACCGGCGGGACCCCACCAATTGTCCTTTCGGGGAAGGTAGAAGATGCGCTCTTGCGGAATTCCGAGTGCCTTCCACACCTCCGCCGATTCGTGGTCCGGCGGAACATCTTCGTCTCCCTCAAAGACGGTAACGCTCAGCTTTTCCGGCGAAATACCGAGCCAGCGATCGTCGGTGAGGAATTCGTAGCTCATCCGAATGGCCCCCTCCTTAAAGTAATCCCCGAGTGACCAGTTGCCCAGCATCTCGAAGAAGGTGAGATGGCTCGTGTCGCCGACCTCCTCTATGTCGCCGGTGCGAATGCACTTTTGATAATTGGCCAGGCGGTTTCCCGAAGGATGGTCCTCTCCCAGGAGATAGGGCACGAGGGGGTGCATCCCGGCGGTGGTAAAGAGCACCGTGGGGTCGTTTTCCGGGATGAGGGACTTTCCGGATATCTGGGCATGATTCTTCTCTTTGAAGAACTCGATATACCTGCGTCTCAGTTCGTCTGCGGTCATGAAATTCATAGGCTCGATAGTAGGAATCAGTCGACGAAATGTCAATAGATACCGCAATTTTGAAGTGTTGATGTCAACACTTCAAAATGAGGGACTCAGAAGTCTTCGAGGTCCGGGTGGCTTTCTCCCTGTGAAAACTCGCTGAAGAAGTACACCAAACCGCCGCTTTTATTGACCCGCAGTTCTGCGTACCCCTTCTCCACAAGGGTATCCAAGGCCTTCTTTGCCTCGTCGAGGCTGTAGTCCCCTTCCAGCGCCACATCCGGCGGTGTGGCGATTCCGCCGCTCTTCTTTGCCGCCCGCAGTATGATTTTTTCGATGGAATCCCGCCGTTTTTCGACGGTGCTCCCGCCTCCTGCGTCGCGTATGCTGCGGTCCCACAGAGCCCGGTGATACCCAAGCCGTAAATTCGCTTCCCTTACCTGAATGGGCAGGGTAATAAGGTCGTAGACGCATCCTATGCCGAAGAGACCGCCGGTAAGCACATAGAGAAGCCCTGTACCGAACTTCCCCAGATAAAAACGGTGAAAGCCCAGTGCACCGAAGCCGGAAATAAACCAAAGCATGTAGGCAAGACCCATGGAATACACCATCTATCTCCTTTTAAAGTATGTTTATATCTTTTCATCCCGTTCTAATACGATTTCTCCCGCCTCAACCCGGCGGCGCAGATCATCTATCAGCTCCTTGATCACCTCTTCGACCTCCGAGCGCCGCATCTCCCCCAGGTGCTCCCTCTCATAAGAAATAGACTCCCGACGGCGGCTCGAAATATTTTCATACAACCGCCCTTCGATTTCCGTCTCTACCCCTTTCAAAATGACCGCCAGTTCTCTATCGTCCCACTCCCGCAGAACATTCTGAAGATCGAAACCGGAAACCTCCTTCACGATATCGATCGAGTAAAGACGTTCCCGCACCTGCTCTGCGATTTCCCCGTAGCGTTGCTCCAGGGTACCGAGGATATCCCGGCCGTCGGAGATCGGCATGTGCTTAAGAATTTCCGCCAGTACTTCCTGGCCGTCGACCTCCTCGGTAATGACCTTGCCCTGGGTTCGCAGCCTTTCCCGCAGTTTTCCCTCCACCGTCGTTAATGCTTCGGGGGATATTCGGCCGAGTCCGGCCATTCGTTTGACCACCTGCACCTGAAATTCCGGAGGAAATGCCTCTAAAACCTTCGACGCCTTATCGGAGGGGAGATAGGAAAGCACGAGGGTTACTATGTGGGGAGGCTCCTTTCTCAGAAGCATCATCGTCTGCTGATAATCTAAGTCGAGAAGAAAGGCAAAGGGTGTCTCCTCTCCCGTCGGTCTGACCTTTCTGAGGATTCTCTCCGCCTCCTCCTCACCGAGGCCCTTCTCTAAGATACCCTTTGCAACTTGGTAGCCTCCGCGGACCCCCGAAACCCGCTTGGTGATATCGCCGAACTCCTCGAGGAGTTTTTCGGCTTCGGGCTTTTCGATGTGCTTTATCTTGGCGATCTCCGCGGTAACCGCTTCGACCTCCTCGGATGAGAGATGCCGAAGGACTTCGGCAGCCCGGTCTTTTCCGAGAAGAAGGAGGAGCTTTGCCGCCTTTCTGGCACCGGAACCGGTCTTGAGGAAGCCGGAAAGAACACTCCGGTTAGGGTCCTCAGTCTTCGACACTCTTTTTACCGGTCCTGCCGAATTTGCGGGTGGAGAGCTGCGTCCGTCGTCTTCTTGATCGTTTTGTCTTCCGGAGTAGACCCGCCCGTTTGTTTCACTCACCTCGCCGTTGTGGCGCTTCAACCAATTCGGAAGGGCTTCGAAATCGGACTTCTTTCCCGAATTGGATCGATAGGCGTCGGAGGCCTGTTTGCGGCGTTTCATAGAGACATAGTAGCAAGTACGGTAAGGGGCGGTCAATCTGCGCGGAGCTATTGACAAAAAAGACGGAAATCGCTACCGTAGCCCCCGATGTGCCGCTGTAGCTCAGTCGGTAGAGCAGGGGACTGAAAATCCCCGTGTCAACAGTTCGATTCTGTTCGGCGGCATTATCACAATTGGGCCGTCTGCTGCATGCAGTAGACGGCTTTTTTAGTTTCTATGGGTATGCGCGAAAAGCCTGTCGTACTCAGAGAGCAAGCCGGTATCCCAGTCCCGCCTCAAATTTTACCAAACTAAAACCGGCGCCGAACATAGTTAGAATGATTGTTTCCATGAAGTGGTCTCCCTCTATTACGGGAGAAGCCGTCGCCAAGACGTCCATGTTTCCCCCAAATACCAGCCAACCGGGACCGGCCTTAATTCTCGGATACAGGCCGGTAGAAAAATAGAACGGCGAATAATCAGAGGCAGGAGTGGCCATCGGTTCATCCGGCTCTTTTACCTGCATCGAAACACCGAGGTTCACATAGAACCAGGCCAGCTCCACGGTGCCGTAGGGCGCCAGGTATATATCGCCATACTTGGTCCCGAAGAATGACTTGAGTCCTCCTCCGAAACTCACGAACAGGGGGTTGTAGAGCAGAGTGATGTCGGGGGTTATGTAGGAAGATACGAGAGAACCGGCAATTCCGGTCTTCGCCTGCAGGCGCCAGTTGTTCTCTTTCTCATCGGCCATGACGGCACCGGCGAGAAGCATGAACAGTACTACCATTGCAAATAGCTTTTTCATATCCACCTCCTAGCTAAATAGGTAGCACAGGAACGAGTAAAATCCAAAAATTTTCGATCTTATTTATACCTCTCAGCGGCGGAAACAGCCGACTAAATGGTCGTTTATTACCCCGACGGAATGCCGCCTGCATCGTCTCGAGCATGAGATACTCAAAGTGCCAATCCTCATCGTGCAGCGGGACCGTCCTTTTGAGGTCGCTTCTATTCTTTTCCATAGAAATTATGGCGAAACAGTCCTTCTTATGATAACATACCTTTATGTTACATAGTGGTTCAAATCATGCGGGATAGGCAATAGATACTCGCTGAGAGCGA
>CAZQNO010000003.1:0-109805 GCA_964594775.1 uncultured Spirochaetaceae bacterium | reverse complement strand
CCTGTTGCCGGGATGAAAACCCGGTGTCCTAACCACTAGACGAAGGAGACGTGTCGGCTTTCCAATACTACCCGGAAGGCCCCTTGCATGTCAATATTCCTCAAAAATAGAGGAATGAGCCGCACAGGGTTCGAACCTGTGACCCACGCCTTAAAAGGGCGTTGCTCTACCAACTGAGCTAGCGGCCCGAAAAAAACTGCTCGGGCACTATAACAATTCGCTTTGATAATGTCAACTTATTTGATGAATTCGAAGCCGAACTGCAGATTGTACACGGGACTTAAGCCCGGTTCGGTCGATCGTTCCGAGCCGAACATCGCCGCGTTGAGGGTGAACACGTGGAGATCGATGCCGAGGCCCGCTGCAGGAAGACCCTGGGCAAAACCAATTCGCAGATCGAGGATGTTGAGCATCGTCAACTCCGTACCTAAGCCCACATGGAGGATGGGATTGGTCGCCAATTCGGGATAGAGCCAGAAGTCGAAGATGTCGCTGTAGTCGAGCATCAGCTTCGCCTCGCTGATAAAGATGTTTCTGTCTCTCAGATCGAAGCGGTACATCCCGCCGAGATTGAGGCTGAAGGGGACGAGTCCGTATTCGTCTCCCAGGGCGGCCTCTCCGGCGAAAAAAGCGTCGATATCGCTGTATTCTGTGCGGAGGGTCGGAGTAAAAACGTCCTTCGCCGTGAGTCCCACGTACCACCGCCTCTCGTAGAGGTAGAGCAGGCCCAAATCCATTCCTATGAGAGAGGTGAAGTAGAAGGGCCTTCCGAGAACAAGGTCGAGAGAGGGGTTCTGCAGTTCGACGGCGCTTACGCCTCCCTGGATCCTCCCCCGGTAGCCGCCCTTGAGAAGGACACCGCCGTCGAGCCGGTGCGGCTCGACCGAGTCTTCTCCACCTATCAGGCTGAAGGAGTATCCTCCGGTAAGGAGGATGTCCTGCATGATGTTTTCCTTTGCGGTGAGGGGATTGTTGCTCTTTATCTCCGTCGAGGTACTGCTAAATAGTCCGAGGCCCAGTCCCTTACCCACGTACCCGAAAGAGAGGGGCCCGGCAATATCGATACCCGTGTAGAGTCCATACATTAAGTCGGAAATGTCCGCCAAGTCGGCGCCTTGGGTGATCGTGTCGGCTATAGTGAAAACCGGCCCCTTGAGCCCGATAGTGAACTGAGCAAAACTGATCTCTTCTTCGGTCAACAGGTAGCCTGCGGGGTTCTGAAAGAGGGCCGAAAACCCGTCGTAGACCGCCGCGTGGCCCCCGCCCATTGCGGAAAAACGGGGATTTATCGGCTCCATCGGCGTTTCGTAGTAGTCTACGGCAAAGAGAGGAAGACTGAGAGAGAGTAGCCACAGGATGACTGCCGCCCTTCGATTCATTTTACAAACACACTCCTCTTCACTAAGCTATCCCATTAGACCTGGACGAGATCCATCAGTTCATCCATGTCGGTGAGGCTGTACCCGGCTGCTTGAATGTAGGATTCGGCGGTTTGCAATTCCGGATCAGCGGTTCCCCCGTCGATATCTGTAATGGCAGCTTCTATATCGCCAAAATCGCCCTTTATTACTTCATTGGCAATAATCGCCGCGGCCATTGTTAAATAGTCCTCCTGCGGTATCTCCGCTCCCCCGGCTACCGCTTGATCGAAGGAGCTGATCGCATTGTTGAGCCAGGTCCCATCCATCTGTCCGAGAATCTCCGCTTCCGTTGCACCTTCGTTGTTCAGAGCGTAGTCGACCGCGTCGTCTAAGCCCGCCGCGCTCACGGCCAACTGGCTGGCGAGATACTGGGCTTCCTCGTCGTTTACGTCTTTTAAGGCGTTGTAGGCGTCCTTATAGTCCGCATCGGTCGCGTTGGAACTGCCGAGGATCGCATAGGCATAGCTTATCTTTCCCGCATCGCTGAGGTTCGCCGGGTCCCGCTGCGCCCATTCGAGAAAACTTGTAGTGAAGATCTGCTCGCAGGACGCGAGGGTGAGGGCGGTGAGTACAAGGATAATCAATAGGTACCGGACGACTTTTATTTTTCTTTTCATACGCTCCCTCCTACAACTATCGGCGGCGGTGCCGGCTTTCTTTATATACCATATACCCCCAAGCCCTCCTTCGCAAGTCCTGCGGGAAATTCAATGCGGCAGAATCCGTCTAAAAGCGGAGCGCCGCCTCCAGACTTATCCCCTCATTCGGCTGCACCCCGGCGTATCGACCCATTTCCCGGGTAAAATAGGCAAAATTTAGATCGAGGAAGAACAAATGAACACCGGCGCCGGCGGTCAGATAGCCCTGGTTGATTCCCGCTCGTAATTTGATGAACTTTAGGGTCCGTATCTCCGTTCCCATGTGGAGGTGGGTCCAGAACGAGGGGGTTTTTTCCGCCGCATACCAGAGGTGCTGATACTCGGCGTGAATTTTCGGATCGATAAGCCACTTGAGCCTTCCGAAGTCGGGGTGGTAACCAATGCCGATGTTGGCGCTCATAGGAATCGCGTAGGTATCTTCCGGAGTCTCAGCGCCGTCCTCGAAGCTCAGGGCAGAAGAAAAATCATTCCCCGCCGCAAGGGTGTAGTCGAACTTCGTTCCTCCTATATCGCGCAGGGCGAAACCGAGGGCCAGGGGCCCGAGCTCGATAATGGTCCCGGCATCCAAAGCCAAACCGCCGCCGACGAGACTGGCAACACTGATGCTCTCTCCGTCTCCGCCGGCCGAACTCATGAAGTCGACGATTCCGATATCGTTGGTCTGCGACCGCATCATGTAGCGCAGATCGCCGCCGAGGTAGAGATCCAGCGGTCCCAAGCTGAAGGGAAAAGCCATGCCTCCGATAAAACCCCAGGTGTGCACGAGATCGATCTCCGTTCCCAGGGCCGTCTCTCCCCTTCCGTAGAAGTCCAGGTCTCCGACTATTCCAAGGCCAAGATTGTGTCCCACATAACCGATTCCCGCCCGGGCCGAGCCGCCGATTCCGTTATTGATAATGAGATCGCTGAGACTGCCGAGTGCATCGGCGGTTCCCGTTTCATCCTCCGCTGCCAGTACCCTCTGAAGGTTTTCTCCGTTCTCGTCTGTAGGAGGAAAGTAGCTCGTCGCCGTCGTGGAAAGGAGGGTCAGCTTTCCCCCCTCCTTAGCGAAGCCGGCAGGATTGGTAAAGAGTGAATTATATCCTTTCGCAATCGCGGTAAAGGAGCCGCCCTGAGCCGTCACCTCCGGTGTAACGGGGGCAAATCGAGGGCTGTCGATGGTTTCGGCGCAGAGAATACCGGGACCATAAATGAGAAAAAGAGCACTCAGCAGCAGCAGCACAGTTCTATTCACCGGTGTATTCACTCTTATTTCTCCTAATTAAACGATAATCCTGAATAGTCTAGAAGAAAGGCCATATCGTTGTAGCCGTTGCCTCCGTCATATACGGTTAAGGGATCGACGGAAAAAGAACCGGTGCCGTTTACTATATCCTGCAAAGTCTCCGTATCGGCCGGCGAAAGGGTAACACTTCCGGGGCCGTCTAAGCTCCCGTCGAGGGCGTCGACGGCAGACAATACGGCAACGCCTACTGCCGCCCGCTGTACCGCGTTTCCCAGGTCTCCGGAAGAAAGCTCACTCAGCTCCTCGCCGGGATCCGCTACCCCGTCGCCATTACTGTCGCCGATATTTCCCAAGGCCAGATATGCCTTGGCAGCGGTGGCGAGGGTGTTTACCATATTGTTGAAAACACTGCTGTTGTTTTTTGCAGAGCTCGGAATAAGCGAGGAAAAAAAGTCCTCCGGATCGGTAGTACTACCTTCATCGGTCAACCCATCTAAAGAGGTGATGAGGTTTTCGACCACTTCGGAGGCCTCTTCATTCCCCTCTATCGCTACTTTCCCCGCCATCGCGGCGGCTTTCTGTCTGATATCCGGACTCAAACTTCCATTGCCGTATATCTCGGCGAGTTTATCCGCTACCGCCTCGCTCGTTAGGCCGTCCCCCGACAAGAGGTCGGCATCCATCCAGTCCTGAACATCGCTGAGAAAGTCATTAGCCCCCGAGGGTGATGAAACGTTACGGCCTGAGATCTCCGACACCGAGGGGAGATCCGGTTTATCCAGGTCCATGAAGAGATTTCCCTCGCAGCCTGAGGCAATGAGCAGCAGCGCGGCAAGGCCCGCGAGCAGAATCGGTCTCTTTTTACCAATGAAAAAATTGTTCACCGCTTCCTCCTTGAGAGATCCGACGGCTCTTATCGGTTTAGGCCAGTCATTTTTACTATAACGCATGGAAAATGAGAATACAAATTTCTAAAAATCTTTTACTAATTTTTACTATAACTCTATTTTTTCTATTATTCCTCGTTAGAGGAAGCACAATATCGGCTCACCGCCGCCCGCCGCTCAAAGAAATACCGCCGTCGGCATCTCCGGTTCGATACCGTCGATGCGCGCCTCGAAGAGCTCTGCCCTCCGTGCACGCGATTTTGGAATACCGTTGACCAATAGATGAAGGTAGTTTTCCGCCACCCCGCTCCACGCCCCCCCCTCGCTTCGTCGATCGAGGATCACCTTGACAACTCTTCCCTCCCAACGCTTAAGATAGTTCTCATATCCGCACCGGGAAAGCTCCTGCAGGACCTTCGCCCGCTCTCCGGCGGTCCTCTCCGGGACCGGTTTTCCGTGATCCCGATAGAGGCGGGTCCCCGGCCGGGGAGAATAGGGAAAAACATGAAGACTGCTGAAGTCACCGCTCTCTACGAGCCTTCGTGTAGCCTCGAAGTCCTCCTCCGACTCACCGGGAAGTCCGGTGATGATATCGGCGGCAATAAAGGGGTCGTCCTTGACCTCTCTGAGCATTTCTGCGGCCCTGAGCACCCGTTCACGCCCGTAGGTCCTGCCGACGGATGCCAATACCGAATCGGAGCCGGACTGGACGGAGAGATGAAAATGCGGACAGACCGAAGGATGAGCCGCCGCCTCGAGAAATCTCTTCGTCACCATCTCCGGTTCGAGGCTGGAGAGGCGGACCCGTGCACTTTTCAAAGCATCGGTCAGTTTTTGAATGAGCCTCGGCAAGCCGTCGATTTCGGGGTCCCGATAATCGCTGATATTGACTCCGGTGAGCACAATTTCCCGATAATCGGCCCTCTCGAGCCGCAGTGCGCGCGCAATGATCTCGCCGCCTGGAAGGCTCACCGATCGGCCCCTGGCAAGCGGTACGCGGCAGTAGGCGCAGCTTCGGTCGCAGCCGTCCTGGATCTTGAGAAAGGCGCGGGAGTGAAACTCCTGGAGCACCGCATCGAAGCGGAAGGGACTTCTCACACCGGCGGATTCGTCCGAGCTGAAAAACTTGGCGATGCATCGACGAACATCGTCGGCACACAGCGCTCTTGCAGTTCCTTCGGTACCGCCGAACCGCTCGGCCAAACAGCCGGGGAGGTCGAGGAGGATGTCCTTCTCCTGCTGGCCGACCACCACCACCTTGTCTGCAAGCCCCGCCGCCTCCTCCGGCTCGAGCTGGGCATAGCAGCCGGTTACCAGCAGCACCGCCTCGGGATGCTCCCTGGCCGTCTTTCGGATGATCCGTCGAGCCTTCTGCTCCGCCATGCTGGTGACCGTGCAGGTGTTGAAGAGGTAGATGTCCGCTTTCTCGCTTGGGGGGACAATAAAAAGACCCCGGCCCGTAAATGCGGCGGCCAGGGCCTCGCTCTCGCTCTGATTGAGCTTGCAGCCGAGCGTGTAGAAAGCCGCCCTCATCCCTCTTTCAGCTTTTCCTCGGCCCGCTGCCTGCCCCGCACCGCGTCGGTAAGGTTGGGATTGAGCCGCAGGGCCTGGTCGTAGGCGTTTACCGCGTGCCGGTAATTTTCGGCCATCTCCCTCGAGTAGCCCAAGCGGGCCCACCAACGGGCCACCGATGAAGTGTGGTAGACCGCCGTGGTAAAGGCGATGTCGGCGTGATGGTATTCGCCGATGCGGATGAAGATCTCTCCCATGAAGTAGTAGACCGAATCGATCCTCGGTCCCGTCGGTGCCAGAACGCTGTACTCCTCGAACCATTTGAGGGCCTCGAGGTTGTTTCCCTTGTAGTAGTGAACCTCTCCCACCACTTCCACCAGCCGCGCATCGTAACGGGAAATCTTCAAGCCCTGTTGGGCGTATTTATAGGCCTCGTCGTAGCGTCCGAGCCGGATGAGACTCCAGCAGAGGACGGCATAGGAGTCCATGTTCCTCGGCATCGCCTCTATCTCGTTGAGGCAGACCTCCATCGCCGCATCAAACTCGCCGCCGTTATAGAGTTTCAAGGCATCGGGCTTGTTCTGGGCGAAGCCGGTGCCGGTGCCCGCCAGCAGAAACGCTGCAACGAGCAGCATCGTAATTTTTCTCTTTTTCATACCTGCTTCTCCTCCACCACTACCTTCGGAGCCGTCTTCTTTCCCGGCGATTCCATCTTACAAATGCCGTTGAAACGGCAGCCGCTCTCCATTATTACGTCGGGGGCAGTGATGTCGCCGTCTACCATGGCGGATGTAAAAAGCTCCACCCGCGTATGGGCGTAAACGTTTCCCTTTACCTTTCCTTTTAGCGAAACAATATTTGCCTCTACGCGGGCCTCCACGTAAGCGTCCCTGTCTACATAGAGATCTCCCCGGGCCTTGATATCACCCTTGAAGTGTCCCTTGACCATAAGCGAGTCGTCAAAACTCATGTTCCCGTTGAATTCAATATCTTCGGCAAGGATAGTAACGATATCACTCTCGTCTATCTCTCGAATCTGTACATCCGACATTCGCTCCCTCCCCTTTCCGGCTCATCCTATCGCTCCAAAAAAGCGCTGTCAATAGAGGCCGGCTTTTGGCCTTCACTAGATAAAGAGTTTGCCGATGCCGCTCACCGAACATCGAGTTTTGCGAGGGTCTCCTTGAAAGCCGTATAGACATCATCCCGCATCTCTTTTGTGTGGGGATTATACCGCTGCAAATCGAGAAAAAGCTGCATCGGATCGTTGCAGGTTTGTTCTACAATATCGAGGAGCTTGTGATACCCCACCGTCCCCATTTCGCTCTCTTCCAGCTTGAGAAACTCGAGGACCCTCCCGACAAAGTGGGTCACTCCCTGGGTATACGCCGCCTTTCGGTCGTGCTCGTCGGGGCTCATCTCGATGACCCGCAAGCGGTACTCCTGAAAGACCGACCGCCAGTAGTCGATACTCTCTTTTTTCGCATGGACCGGACAGAAGACAATAGGCAGCGCATCCAAACCTTCCCGGGCCGAATCCGGACCGAACATCGGGTGACAGGCGATAATCTCGCTGCTCTGCGGAAGCTTCTTTTGCATGATCTCGGCGGGATGCACCTTAACCGAACAGGTATCGAAAACCAGAGTGTCCCTCCCGAGCATCGGCGCTATCCGTTCGACGACCGCTTCGAAGGAAGAGATAGAAACACAGAGAAAGAGAACGTCGGACTGCAGCACCTCTTCTTCCGAGCAGACCGATATCTCCTCCGCCACCGGCCGGCTCTTCGAACGGTTATACCCCACGACTTCGAACCTGCTCATCAGCATTTTTGCCCAAAATGCGCCGAAGCGCCCCAAACCGTATATTCCGACTCTCATGGCGGAGATAGTATAGAAAAAAAAAATTCGTTACAATAACGGCAGCAGCAGATAAAACACCGCAAAAGGAGTGTATATGAATTTTTCAGAAAAAATGAAGAAAAAAGCCAAACAAATGGGCAAACGCCTCGTTCTTCCCGAATCCACCGAAGAGCGGACCCTCAATGCCGCGAGGATCATCGTCGACGAGAAGATCGCCTCCGAGGTGGTCCTTGTAGGAAAACGCGGCGAGGTGAATGATGCCGCGGCAAAGGCCGGAGTCGATCTTTCCGGGATCCGCATAGAGGAACCGGGAAATGCCGAAAACCTCGCCCGCTTCGCCGACGAATATTACGCGCTTCGCAAGCACAAGGGGTTGAGCAGAGAAGAGGCGGAGAAGAAAATCGTCGACAATCTCAACTGGGGCGCCATGATGGTGCGGCGGGCAATCGTCGACGGCATGGTTGCCGGAGCGGAAAACTCAACGGCGAACGTACTGCGGGCGGCTATGACCATCATCAAGACCAGAGAGGGAACGAAGTACGCCTCCAGCGCCTTTGTGATGGCCTTCGCCGATCCAAAGTGGGGGGCGGAGGGAAACGTGGTATTTTCCGACGGTGCGACCATTCCCGATCCCACGGCGGAGCAGCTGGCCGAAATCGCCATAGCCGCGTCCGATTCCTTCAAGACCTTTTTGGAAACCGAACCGGTCACCGCCTTCCTTTCCTTCTCGACGAAGGGTTCGGCGAGCCATCCCAATGTCGACAAGGTCGTCCAAGCCCTTAAAATCGCCCAGGAGAAACGCCCCGACATCATGATGGACGGTGAGCTCCAGCTCGATGCGGCAATGATCGAAAGCATAGGGAAAAAGAAGGCCCCCGACTCAAAGGTTGCAGGCCGCGCCAACGTACTGATATTTCCCGATCTTCAGGCCGGAAATATCGGCTACAAGCTCGCCCAGCGTTTCGCCGGCGCGGAAGCCTACGGTCCCATTCTCCAGGGTTTTGCGAAACCGGTAAGCGATCTCTCCCGAGGCTGCAGCGTCGAAGACATCGTAACCACCTCGGCGATCACGCTGGTGCAGGCGAAATAAGTTTCACGCGGGCAAGGCCGCCTCAATTGCCGGCTTGTATCGTCTTGAGGGCAGCATCGGCTTGCACACGAATGGCCCGCTCCCAGTATTGCGAGAGCTTTACCAGGGTGAGCTCTTCGATACCCTGAATACTGCCGATCTCTCCCAGCGTCTGTATCGTCCGGCTAGCAATACGCAGAGAACTCACCGGACCGAACTCTCTCCGTTCATTGAGATACTTGAGGAATTCGGAGACGATTTCCCCCATTTCATCGGTCTTGAAGGTGGCCATCGTTTCGAGAAGAGTGAGGACCTCGTCCTCCTCATAGCTGCGCTCCCGCCGATAATCGATCAACATCCTCTCCATGTTGGAAATGAGAGTCGAGGATTCGGGCTTTGGATAGCCGGCAAGCATCCGCAGCGCAGTAACGCGAAGACTCTTCAGCTGCCGCTTTTCCACAAGATTCTTCCAATCGAGCCTGATGCCCTCTTCAAGGGCCTCGGCCGCCAATTCTGCCTTTCTCCGGTCCGGAGCGCTTGAACGCTCTTCAGCCTCCAGTGCCGCGAGCTTCCATTTGTAGTTGTCGTTGGTCATTATGACCTGCTTGAGCATATCGCTCGGATCGTCGGTCATCGCCTGAAGGGCCTTCTTAGCCGCCTCTTTTACCCCCCGGCGGGAAGAATACCAACCGTCGGAGGCGAAAAAGACATGCTCCAAACCCGCCTCATGCTTGATACGCTCAAAGGCCTTGACCAGGCTGTAAGCGAGGATTTCGTTTTCCCTCTGCGTATCCACCTCGCCGCCGGCATAGTTGAGATTACGGAGCATAAGGGCCATCTCTTCTCCATACGCCCGAGTACCCATCTTCCCAAGGGCAAGAATCGCTTCGCCCCGAAGGATCACATCGTCCGAAGACTGCAGCACCTGCCAGACGAGATCGGCGGCATCCCGAGCCTTGAGATTTCCCAGCTCCTTTACCACCATCTTTATGAGCCTGATCTGTTCCTGCTTTTCCGAGCTGCTGCGGGGATTTTCAAAACTCGTCACCTGTTCGTCCAGGGCATCGATAAGGATTGGAATCATATCCCTGCCGTCCTGCTCAACTATATTGAGCATGATCTGATACTTCTGATCGAGGGTACGCGCACGGCCGTAGAGTCGTGTCCACACTGCGGCGACTTCGCTCGCAGAAACGAAGGATGCCGCTGCCAAGAGAAGAATTATTCCTGCGAGTATTGTCCGCGTTTTGCTAGTCATCATTGTTTTCTCCCCCACTTTACTCGACCTGAACCTTGCGCATCCTCGTCCGTTCGATATATTCGAAGGCCACCTGCTCACGGACAGTGTCTCCGCCGTCCATGTACACCGTCTTTTCGGGATTACCCATCTCATTGTTGCGAAAGCGGATCTTCAGCTTTACCGAATTGTTCTTTCGGTGTACCGTCTCCTCCGTCAAGGCACCCTCTTCATAGCTGTAGAGGCGGTACTCCTCGATTTCTCCCGATCCTTTGTACCAGGTCTCTTTCTTCTTCTGCCCATTATTCCCGTATTCGATGATAAAGTAATCGTCCAGCTCCCCGCCGGGACTGAAGTTCTCGATCTTCGTGTTCAGACCGTTTTCGTAGCTGTAGACGGTATAGGCGAGAAGCGCCCCGCCGCCCTCGTGGATGCTCCATTTGGTTTTTCTGCCCGCATCGTCATACTCGTACTTCGAGATCGATTGAACCTCTTCATCTCCGTCATACAGGGTATCTTCGATGAGATTACCGTCACCGTCATAGGCGTAGCGGTGAACGCTCACCGGCTTACCTTCCGCATCGAAGCTGCTCTTCGAACTGCACACTCCCTCGTTATACTCGTAGGAAATGCGTTCCTGCAGCTCATCCTCCGAATTAAACAGATTCTCTTTCAAAAGGGTGAGTTTTCCTTCGGGATAGGTAAAGATCCGGTAGCGGTCCAGGACCCCATCGGGATAGTAGAAGGATTTCTTCTCTACCAGCTGTATCTTTTCACGTACTTCTTTGTATTTCGATTGTTCCTTTTTTACCGTTTTTTTTGCAGCTACTTCCGACTCCGCTTCTACTCCCTCCGGTGCCCCCGCGCAGCTGAATAACAGTGCCGAAAGACAGACCGTGAGCAGAGCAAGCAGAACAACTCTCATTCTCTTCATCGAACTACTCCTTGCCTTGTATATGCTAAGTATAGATAATGGAAATTTACTCGTCAAACAGTTTCGAGAATTAATCATCTTTTGATACATTCTGCCAGTTTTACGTAGTCTCCCACCGAAAGACGCTCGCCTCGCAGACCCGGATCGATTCCCGCCTCTTTCATTGCCGCAGCGATGCATTGGTAGCCGAACTGAGCCGCCGTCTCTCCTGCCTTGAGCGTATTTTTTACTGTCTTGCGGCGCGAGGAGAAGGCATCACGCGCCAGAGCCCCTGCTATTTGCCGTTCGTTCTCGCCGTAACGTCGATGGGGCCTCAGGACAACGGTCCGCGAGACGACCTTCGGTGCCGGATAGAAGGAACCGGCGGCGATGTCGCCGGCATCCTCGACGCTGCAATGCAGACCGCAGAGCACGGTAAAGGAGCTGTAGTCCGTGCTGCCGGGCTCGGCGTTCATTCTCATCGCCACTTCACGCTGCACGGTAAACACCATTCGCTCAGCTTTTATGCCGCCTTCCAGCAGGACCGCAATTATCTGTGATGCCGCATTGTAGGGAAGATTTCCCAATATGCCGAAGGGTTCTCCCCTCTCCTTCCTGAGGCGGCGCCATGTGGAGAGAAAATCTCCCTCAATCACCTCGACGTTTCCGCTCTCATGAAAGATCCTTCGCAGGTATGCGGCGAAACTCCTGTCGATTTCGAAGAGCAGAAGAGAAATCGGAAGAGCGGATAGACTCTCACTCATCGCTCCCAAACCTGCTCCTATCTCCCAAATACACTTCCCCTCCGGCGGATCGAGGAGCCGGAGGATCTTCTCCCGTATCCCCGGATTTATAAGGAAGTTCTGCCCAAAGCGGCGTGACGGAGCCAATCCCTCCTCCCGCAGAAATCGTTCTATCTGTGCAGGCGAATCGTGACTCTCCAGCCGGTGCATGCATCCTCCGTTTCAGTCTAAATCCCATTCCAGCATAGTGAAGCAGGACCGCCAGGGTCAATAGCAGGCACCAAAGAACGACCATTCGCGCTTCCTCTCCAGGAGCAGAGCGCAGGGCCGGCAGTTCGGCGAAGGCTGCGGCGCTTCTCTCTATTGCCCGGGAAATCATTTCCAAAAGCCGGCGGAAAAAAAATTCGGCAGCGAAAACCTGAGGCGGGTGAAGGAAGAAGAAGACGGGGAAAACGGCAAGATAGAACAATCCCAAAGCCATCAACACCATAACCGGCGGGGTGAGAACGAGAGAGGACACTATTCCCGCAGGGAATAGTTCTCCGAAAGTTGAGAGAAGGAGAGGAGCGGAAAACAGCTGAGCGGCAATTCCCGCGGCAAGAAGGCTGCGAGACTTCGGTGGAAGAAAAAAGGGAAGCCGCCGTTCAATCGCACGGGAGGATGAGAGTATTCCAAGCAGAGCAAGATAGGAGAGGCCGAAGGAGAGGCTGTACGCATCGCCGGGAAGCAGCGCGGCATGGATGATGAAGGAGAGAACAAGTACCCGAAGCATATCGATTTTTCCCGAGGGGGAAAGGCTCCATAAAATACCCAAGCCGCTCATCAATACCGCCCGCAGAAGAGAGGGCCGTGCTCCTACAAAGGAGAGGTAGAAGAGTATCACGGCAAAGGTGATCAAGAGGCCTGTACGCTTTCCCAGAAGGGGAATGCAGAGTCCAGCGATGAGGAGAAAGAGAAAGCCAAGATGCATCCCGGATAGCGCAAGGAGGTGAACCGCTCCGGCCCGGCGAAAGAGATCGATAAGGGGCCCGATCGAAGACTCCCGTACTCCTAATAGGAGGGCCGAAAGAAGACCCGATGAGGGATGACCGATGCTTCTGATCCGTTTCTCTATGAATTCGAAGCCCCTCGCCCGCAGTTTCTCCCAAGGATTTCGCCAGCCGATAATCTCGGGTTCTTCTCTTACATGAGCGATACCAGGCATCGACATCTTTCCGATGGGACATCGTATCCGCATGCCCCGGCGAAGTCTCTCGGGCAACGGCGTTGTTACCTCTATGTACCCCATTCCGTCGGCACGGTCGCCTGACGGAGATTCCACCGATTCTATACGGAGGGTAAAGCGCTCTCCGCTTCCGGTTGCAGGACTCTGATCGGCTGCTACCGTTCCATAGAGTACGGCTATCCTCCCTCGGCTCAAGCCGAAAAAGGGCTCCCGCTGTCGAACACGAGGGATAAGCACTAAGGCGGCAAGGAGACACGAGAAGACAAACAGCAGGAGTCTCCGTCCCGTGTGTCTGCCGGTACGAAAAAAAAGTCTGCTGCCAATCGCCCCGACAGCGGCTGCACCGCCGACCGAAAGTACTATGAGATACGCCCGAGGCGGGTTCGTGATTTTTGGAAGATAGAGAAGCAGAAGCCAGGGAAGGGCAAGAGCAAGATCGTCGAGTCTTTCGAAGAGAAGAAATTCAAGAGCCTCGAACGGCCGGGCCCGCCGCTTCGCCTGCGGCCCGGTCTTACCGCGGAGCTTTGAGCTATCGCATGGCCCTGAGGACCTCTTGGGCCGCCTCCTTGATCCGCCGCGGATAGTTGAGGTAGCGGACGAGGAGGAGATTGTCGAAGGCGACGTTGTCGCCGAGTCTTCCGAGATTGTTGATAACCGCCAGGACCACCTGTTCATTGACTCTCCTTCCGTTCTCCACATAGGAGTTCAGTACCTCTAAATAGAGGGAGAGTCGTACCGCTGCTTCATGGGTACCCATTGCCCCAAGCAGGGCGATGGCCTCCAGGAGATTCGACGGAGTGGTGCTGCCCGTATCGACCTCGGTTACCGTCTGGTTGAAGTGTTCTATTGCCAGGGAACTCGCGTCCGCCCATTGGAGGCGGGTAAGGTCCCTCGCCGCCTGAAGCCTGAGTTTCTGCAGCTTGCTGTCTTCCTCTTCCGAGGCCAAGCGTTCCAGTCCCTCCGTGAGAGCGGCGGCAGCGATAGTGCCCTTCTGCTCATCGGAAAAGTCTTCCTGCCCCATTGCCCAATTGAGCGCGCTGAGCTTTTCTGCCGGATAGCCCTGGGCGATTACCTCCAGGACCAATTCCGACAGATTCCCCTCTAATGAGTCGAGGGCGTCGATGGCCCTCTCGGTAATCCTCTGACTGTAACCGAGAATCGAGGCGGTAAAGAGAGTCCCGAAGGAGCTCGAACTGCCCACCTTTCCGAGGGTCGTCACCGCCTCACCGACGACCTGGAGTTCGACCTCCTGCCCCTCACGAAAACTGCCGTTCTGCAGGGATAGCCACGCTTCGATTTCTTCCACCACCACGTCTTCCGGCTGGAGGAGTGTTCCGAAGGCATGCATGACCGCAACGCGAATTTCTATATTACTGCTCTGCTGAAAGAGAACCCAGAGCCGGGGAATGCCCTCGCGGTATTCGGCCTGTCCTATCAGCTGCGCCCCCAGCTTGGCCAGCTCCAGTGCCGTTGCATCCTCGGAGAGGGTTTCGCTGTTGTCGAGAAAGAAATCTATGGCCTGGAGATAGAGTTGTCCCATCTCGGCTTCTTGCGTCTCTCCGGCATCTTGGAGAATTTGGATTTTTGTGGAAAGATTACCCCGGGCAAAATTACGCTGATAGGCAAGAAGAAGAGGATTTTCCTCCTGCGCCGCGGCGGAAAATATAATTACAGAAAGTAGCGTGATTACAGCTAACTCTTTTTTCATGTGGTCCTCCAAATGCTACTCCTAGAGTATAGCCTATCTCGCGAATAATTTAAAATCGATTTTTCTTCTTCTTGTCTGGACCGGTTCGTTCTCCGAATATATCGTAGACAAACATGAGGATCCGGTTTCTGGTTGGGGCAGAGAGGGGCTTTGCCTGTACGTGAAGAATCGATTGGTTCTTGTTCTCGTTGTAGTTGACCCCCTTGATTACTCCCGGCATGGCGAGGGTCGTTTTACTGAGCTTGAACTGCAGCTTGAGGGGCATGCCCACCTTCGCCCGACCGCCTATCAGCAGGGCCGATCCGTCTTCGGAAATGTCGCGGATCTTACAGCGCAGGCCTCCGCTCTTTTCGGTCATTTCGTTTGCCTGTTCGATGCTCTTCATGGGAAACACGTAGGCGGGAATGTCGGTATCGACTCGAATGGAACGCCTCTTCTGGCTTCGGACGAGGTTATCGGAATGGGCTATGTGAAGAATAGGATACTTCTGAGCATAAAAATCGTCGATGACCCTCGATTCGAAGACGTACCCTGCATCGTCATGCCGCCAGAAGTACACGTTGATGTTGCTCCCCTTCCAAGAAAACTCTTTTGGAAGCTTCGGTCCTTCGGGATAGCTTATGGCGATGTAGCGTCGGAGATTCTCGGCAATCTGGGTAGTATAGGCGCCCGCACCGGGGACATTTATGGTCAGCCGCTGTCTATTGGGAAGTTTTCGCGTACTCTTGATCCCCAACTTATACTTCGGCAGGTCGAACTCAACATTCTTTCTGAAATCAAAGAGTTTCGAGAGTAAGAGCTGGGCATCATCCTCGTCGATTCTGTTTTCCGAACGGAGTTTTATAATCATTCCTCTAATCGATTTGTCGAGCTGACTTATCGACCAGAAAAGAGAGGTCGGATTCTTCATCCGATTTTCCACGGCGACCTTCCGCAGAAGATTTACCTCTGCAAAGGAAAAGCCCGACTCTTTTCCCTTCGCATAGAAAGACACCCAGGGGAAATTCCCCCCGCCTGCACTACGAAGGAAGATTATGCTTACCAGGAGAAGTACAAAAACTATTCCGACCAGTATCCAGCCTATCATACTACGATTATCGTACCTTTAGAGACAAAATTAAACCGTATGTTACAGCAACAGTATGTTTTGTTTACTCTTATTAGTATATCAGTTAATCTCCTTTTATGGCTATACACGAACATTCTCGTTCCTTCCCCGTCATAGAGGCAGTACTCTTGTTTTCCGTGTTCTATCTTCCCGGCTATATCCGGCAAAGCGGGGCCTTCGATGTGCAATTCTTTCTCCGCCCTCTCTTTCATTTACACTACCTCGTAACGGCCATCCCCCAGATATTGCTGCTCATCTACCTTCTCTCGAGAAGCGGCGCATACGGGCTTTCTGCCTACGGACTGCTCAGACCGAAGCTTCGAGCACTGCCGCGGAGCCTTCTCACCTTTATCGCCGTTTCCCTCCTTGCCGCTTCCATCGCCTTGTTCAGTTTCTCCCTTGGAGCCGAAGCTCCCTTTCCCGTCGGGAACGGGGCCGAACGGGGCATCGCTGCCGGCGCCGAACTTCCTTTTTTCGTCTATCTCCTCATATTTACGACCTGCCTCGTCGTCGGCTATCACGAGGAGCTCTTTTTTCGCTCCTACCTCCTCACCGAGTTCATTGACGGGGAGTCCGCGAAGGGGCGAAACCGGGTGGTGGTCTTCGCCGCCTCTCTTCTGTTCGCATCAGGTCATATCTACCAGGGAGTCACCGGTTTCGCCGGTACCTTTGCCATAGGGATATTTCTCTCCTATCGGTTTCTGCGTCGCCGCTGCCTTCACGAGGTGGCTATCGCCCACGGACTCTACAACTTCGCCGCGATTCTTGTGCTGCTCAGCGTCGGGAACTATTGAGCTCATAAACTCTCCTGTTCGAAGACAGGCCCGCAGCACGGGTAAAAGGGACATTTTCTCTTGCCTTCTCTCCTATTCTATAGTAGTTTTTCTATATGAAATTTTTCAGACATTTACGAAAGACGGTATTCCTCTGTGTCTTACTATCGGCTCCACTCATGCTCTTCGCGCAGGAGGCTTCGGTGGAAAAGCTCCCGGAAGTCTACCGGAGCTTCTATCGGATCGGTTTCGGGGTGCCGAAAAAGATCACTCCGGCTCCGGACTTCACGCTGAAGGATCTCTCCGGAAGGGATGTCACATTGAGCGAGCTTGAGGGGAAGGTGGTGCTTCTCAACCTTTGGGCGACATGGTGTCCACCCTGCAGAGCAGAGATGCCCTCGATGCAGGAGCTCTACGACATGTTTCCCCGAGACGAGTTCACCATCCTCGCCGTTGCAGCTCCCAATACCTCCCGAGACTCTAGAGAGAAAATCGAGCAGCATATCGAGGAGAATGAGTTTTCCTTTCCCGTCCTCTTAGATGAAGATATGGAGGTAAATGCCGCCTACGGTAGCGGAAGCATTCCTACCAGTTGGATCGTCGGTCCCGACGGCAACCTCATAGCACGTCTGATAGGGGCCAGAGACTGGACGGAAGAAGCGATTGTCGATGCCCTGCGGGAATTGATGGAAACGTAGAAATGCGCCGGCCGGTACTCTTCAGCCTCCTCTTCTTATTGCTGAGTCTTCCGCTGTGTGCGCAAATTGCGGGGCTCGATATGGCCGAGCCGGCTCCCCAGGGGCCGCCGGAGGCGCTGGTAACGATCGAAATCCCAAACTTGCAGGAGACGGGAGCTAAGGGGACGGATGTACTGGAACTCGGGCCGGAGGGAATAGGACGAATAGTCGTCCACTATGACTTTCCGGCGGGCTTTCATCAGACAAAACAGGAGGAGATGTTCACCGTCAGCCTCCCTCCCTCCTCGCCGGTTGAGATTCGCGAAATCTCTTATCCTCCCGGCGTCGAAGAAGAGGGGCTGATTAATTACTACGGCGAGGCCGGTCTGGACATTACCCTTGTTCTGCGGCCGGGAATGCAGGGCGGCGAGTACCGAGTTCCCCTTTCGGCCGCCTACCAGCTCTGCGATGAAGAGGGGACCTGCTTCTTTCCCGAGGAGGCCGTTAAAGAACTGACGATAGTTTTCGGCGAAAAGACCGCCCCGGCAGCGACAGATATCGCCGATGCGGCCGGTGCGCCGGCGCCAAGCGGCGGAAAACTCTCCCTCGCGGTGCTCCTTCGCTATCTTCTCTTCGCCTTCATCGGCGGAATTCTCCTGAACGTGATGCCCTGCGTACTTCCCGTCCTCTCCATCAGAGCCCTCAACCTGGTGAAGCAGAGCGGCAATAAACGGCGGGAGCTATTTGCCGGATCTCTGCTCTACACCGCCGGCATTCTCCTCACCATGAGCGTACTGGCTGCCGCGGTGACCGTCCTCAAGCTATCCGGCCGAATGGTCGGCTGGGGTTTTCAGTTTCAGGACCCCGGCTTCGTCGTCTTTCTTACCATTCTCGTCTTTGTTTTCTCCCTTTCTCTCTTCGATGTCTACGTCTTCCAGGCTCCCACGATGAACCGGGCCGTACAGCGGGCCGGCCAAAAGGGATATATCGGCTCCTTCTTCAACGGCATCATCGCCGTTCTTCTCGCAACGCCCTGTACGGCACCCCTTCTGGGAACCGCCCTCGGCTTCGCTTTTTCTCAAACGCCTCCCGTCATCTTCGGTTTTTTTCTTCTCGTGGGATTGGGCTTTGCCCTTCCCTTCATCCTTGTCGGTATCCGGCCGACGGTCATCCGGCACATTCCCAAACCGGGCCCGTGGATGAACACCTTCAAAGAGCTGATGGGCTTTCTTCTCCTGGGGACCGCGGTATACCTGCTCTCCATTCTTCGTTTTCAGGTCTCTTCAAAGGAGCTTATCAAGATCATCCTCTTTCTGCTTCTCCTCGCTTTTTTTCTCTGGATCTACGGAAAGACGGCAAAACCGACGACGGAAGTAAAAAGGAAGTGGATTATTTTAGGAATCTTTATTATACTAAGCCTGTCGGCCGCGGACCGCCTCCTACGTTTCGAAGCGAATCAGGATACGGCGGCTGCTTCGACCGAACGAGAGGGATGGGAAACGTTCGAGCCGGAAAGACTCGAGGCGTACAGGGAAGAGGATAAGCCGGTTCTCGTGATCTTCTCCGCTAAGTGGTGCACCGTCTGCAAGATGAACGAACGAACCGTTCTGCACACCGAGGAAGCGAACGCGCTGTTCGCGGAGAGAGGGATCAAAGTTCTCTACGGGGACTTCACCAACGAGAATCCTCTCATCGAAGAGTGGATCCGCTCCTACGGAAGGGCCGGAGTTCCCGTATACGCCTACTATCCGCCCGACGGCGGCGGCTATGAGCTGCTTCCCGAGGTTCTTACGATGGACCTGCTGAGATCCAGGCTCCGCTGAGACCTCCCCCTCTCCACCATCATTAGGAGGAGACTATGGAAGGTCTAGACACGGTACCCAAACGCTTACGTTACACCGCCGGTGAGTATCCCGATTATCCCGCCCTTCTCAGCAAGGACGAACAGGGTGAGTTTCAAGAAATCAGCTTCAAAGATTTTTTCAGAATCGCCGGAGAATTCGCCGGCGGTCTTCATGAGCTCGGCGTAAAGCGCAAAGATCATGTCGGCATCATCTCCGACAACCGCAAGGAGTGGATCATCACCGACCTGGCCCTCCTCGGCCTCGGCGCCGTCGATGTACCACGGGGCTCGGACTCCACGGCCGAAGAGATCGGTTTCATCATCGGTCATGCGGACTGCTCCATTTCATTCGCAGAAAACGCCGTACAGGCGGAGAAGATCCTCTCGAAGAAGAAGGACCTTCCCAAGCTCAAGCGTGTCATTCTCTACGACTCGTCAAAGCAGGTATCGGCAAAGCTCTCCGAGGGAGTCGAAATACTGAACTACGAAGACGTGATGAAAAGGGGCGTTGCTTTTGCGGCAGCCAACAGGGACTTCTTCGAATCGGAAATCGACAAGGGCACAGGCGATGACCTCGCCACTCTCATCTACACCTCCGGCACCACGGGAGAACCGAAAGGAGTAATGCTAAAACACCGCAGCTTTGTATTCCAGATTGAACGAATATACGAGCATGTCAATATTAAAGCCGGCGACAAGCTCTTGAGTGTACTGCCTATCTGGCACTCCTTCGAACGGGCGGTAGAGTACATCGTGTTGAACATAGGCGGTTGTCTCGCTTACTCTAAGCCCATAGGATCGGTGATGCTTCCCGACATGGCCAAGGTAAAGCCGCAGTGGCTCTCTTCGGTCCCAAGAATTTGGGAGGGCGTGCGGGCAGCAATCTATCAGAACATCAAGAAAGAGAGCCCGGTAAAACGGGTGCTTTTCAATTTCTTCGTTACCGTCGGAGAGCTGCACACCGGCCTTCTCAATATGTTCAGAGGCTGCGTGCCGGAGTTCAACAAGCGTTCGAAGATCTTCGACAAGGGGGTATCGATTATCCCCCTCATTCTCCTCACTCCGCTGAAAATCCTCGGTGCTGTTCTGGTTTTTGGAAAAATCAAGGAAAAACTCGGCGGAAAATTTATCGCCGGTATTTCGGGAGGCGGGGCGCTTCCGCCCTACGTTGACCGCTTCTTCCAGGCCGCCGGGATTCTCCTCCTCGAAGGTTACGGACTCACCGAGACGGGACCGGTGCTCTCCGCCCGCAAAGAGAAGCACCCCGTATCGGGCACCGTCGGTCCCCTCCTCAGAGACATCGAGCACCGGGTGGTGGACCAGAACGGTGTAATCCTTCCCCACGGGAAGAAGGGTACTCTCTTCGTCAAGAGTCCGCAGATCATGGAGGGCTACTACAAGCGTCCCGATTTCACCGAACAGGTGCTGAAGGACGGCTGGCTCAATACCGGGGACATCTGCGTCTTTACGGTAAACGGGGAATTCAAGATTCTCGGAAGATCGAAAGAAACCATCGTCCTGCTCGGCGGGGAGAACATCGAACCGGTACCGATCGAAGACAAGCTCAACGCATCGGAGGCCATCTTTCAATCGATGGTCGTAGGTCAGGACCAAAAGTTTCTCGCCGCCCTCATCGTTCCGGAAATGGACCTTCTGGAGGAGTACGCGGAGTCTACCGGAATTGATTACGTACTGAGGGACGAGCTCCTCGATAACCCGGAGATCCAGGAGTACATCCACAACGAGATCCAATCCCTGGTAAACACCAAGAGCGGGTTCAAGCATTTCGAATGCATCTATCGCTTCGTCCTGCTGCCCAAACCCTTCGAGGTGGGAAAGGAACTCACGCATACGATGAAAATTAGGCGCGATAAGGTGACTCAGCTCTACCACAAGGAAATCGAGAAGCTGTTTAAATAGCCGTGCGGCTTTCGATTTTACATGTTGAGATAGAGCATGGCACTACCGGCGAAGAGACTGCCGAGAATAAGAAGAACGATAAAGAAGATCCAGCCCGGCAGTTCGCCGCCCTTTTTTACTCCTCCGGCGTTTCGGCTCCCCGAGCTCCTTCGGGATCTTCCTTCACTTTCGCTGTTCGGGGGATAGGCTCCTTCGGCAGGGCCGAAGGAGCCGTCGACGGCGAGGTAGCCGCAGGAGGGACAGCCGTCGACGAAATCGACCGCCCGGCCCGTGTGCCCGCAGCTCGGGCATTTGACCGCGTAGAAGGGCATGCCGCAGTGGGGACAGGAAGACACATCGGGAGCAACCTGCTTGCCGCAGCTCTCGCAGTAGAACCGCGGCTCGCCTTCACCTCTCTTTCCTCTTCTCTTAGCTCCCATCTCGCCTTCCTCCTCTACTTACGCTGAATACCGAGGATCGTCAGGTCGTCGTACTGTTCATCCTCACGCAGCCGGGCGAATACGGCATACTGGCCCGGCGCCTCCTGCTCAACCTCATTGGCAAAGTAAGACTGATACTGTAAAAAATGCTTTTTTAGGAAATTGAGGATAGCCCTGTCCACTCGAATGTAGTCTCGATCTCCTGCCGAAGGGTCGGGATAGACTCGAAAGATTTTTTCTACAGACACGAGGGACAGGACCGCATCTTCGATCGTTCCCTCACACTCCGAAAAATCGAAATCGAGATACTCCTCTCCGAAAGGATTGTGGTACTTATAGAGCCGATACGTCCCCCGGGAAAAAGCGGCATTGATGATAGAATATATGCGCTCATTGGTAAACTCCTCGTTATCGGCTCCTACAAGGTGTGTTCCGCCGTGATCCTCGTTTTCTTTGAGACCTGGCTCATGGCAGACGATCCTCTCGAAGTTGGCGTCGCGAAAATTGCGCTTCGCTTCTTCTATTCCGTCGGTGTAGAAAAGAATTGCATCACCCCGTTTGAGCATGTGGGGTTCCTTGGGAAAACCGCCGGTCTGTTCGACCATTTCGTTGTCGAATACTCCAGTGGCGGGGGCCTTTTTCAGCTCCTTCATCTCCATTCGCCCCTTTTCTCTGTTGAAGATGTGGACAAGGCTGTCTCCTGCATTACAAAAAACCGTCGATCCTGTGCCGGCATTTACCAGAGCGACCACAAGGGCGGCGAACTTTCCCTCGAATCCCCGCTCCTGTACCAGACGGTTTATCCCGAGAATAAGCTTGCCGATATCCGGGTCTTGGGTCGTATGTGTCTTCTTCTTTGCCGCGGCGAGGTTCCTTCGCCGTTCCTCGTTCTCCATGAAATCGTTGAGATAGTTGTGAAAGACAGTTGCCACCTCCACCATGATGAGTGAGGCGGGAATCCCCTTACCGGCAACATCACATTTAATAAAGGCATATCTGTCGGGGGCGTACTCGATGTAATCGAAGTAGTCTCCAGACACGCCCTTGGCTCCCTCGTAGTAACCAAAGAAATCCATCTTCTCGGTAACCTTCTTCCCCGTGGTAAGCTTCTCCTTGCCGCTCTCTTCAAGAGGGATGAAACGCTTCTGGGTTTCCTTGCCGAAAATGAGGTCCCTTCTCGCCGCTTCGGCCTTGACCAGTCCGTCCGTCATCTCGTTTATCGTAGCGGCAAGAACAGCAATCTCGTCCCGCGACTTCACGTTGATCCGCTCAGTGAATTTCGACAAGTCCTCGGCATCGCGGATCTTCTCCACTCCCGCCATGAGCTTTCGTATCGGGATGATGATGATGCCGGCCAGGATAAGGGCGCCGATTATGCCGATGCCTACGGCCCCGAGGGCGATGATAATCGTCTGTCGGACCAGGGTCTCCCTCGATTCGGTAATTACGCTCCTGATGCGATCGGTGCTTATGCCGAGGCGGACCATGCCATGATAGTAGACTCCTTCTTGGTCGGTCTCCTGATATACGACGGGCCGGTAGAAGACATATTTGCCAGGTCCGGTGAGAATCTCTTCGGGCTTGAACTGCGGATAGCTGCCCATCATATCGCCTATCTCTTCGAGCTCTTCATCCACCTGGGCGCTGAGTCGCGTAATCTCGTTCTGCAGCTCGGTGAGCAGCTGGGCCACATCCTCATCCTGGGTCTGCACCAGGCGCTGGGCGGCCGTCCGCGCTTCATCCTGCAGCTCGCCTATTCGCTTGGTGAGCTCCCCGACCCGCTGCCCGCCCTCGCGGTTAATTCTCTCCTTCAGCTCTTCGGCCTCCGGACTTATTTCGTCCTCCAGCCGCGATACCCCTCTGTCGAATTGTGCGCCGTCGTCGATATTTGTCCTGCCTTCCTCATTTCGTACGAGGTCTTCGCCTATCTCCGGATCGTTACTCGCCCAGAGATAGTCGAAGCGGTTCTCTTCTTGCGGCTGGATGCTCGAGGAAGGCGGACCGGTGATGGTGACGAATTGGGCGTCTTCCGCCGCGCTGATCTGTCTCGGCAAGCGTCCCAGTTCGATACTGTTTTCCTCCGGCAGAAATTTCTGCGCTCCCGAATTGATGCTCTCGATGAGCACCCGAGTGCTTTCCTGCAGTCCGTTCGTCAGATCCTCCTGCTGAGTTTGGATCATGTACCTGCCCAGAGGCAGCGAGACAAGCAGTACGATGATCAGCACGAGAAAAGTCACGAGAAGAGCGAATTTAATCCACAGACTCCCTCTTCGTTTTTTCATGGTTCTCAACCTCTCTTTCTTTTTCTCCGAAGGAAGGGCCCTAGTATTTACGATGGCCTTTACCTCCTGCTGCAGGTCGTAGCCTTCCTTCACCACCGAGGAGAGCTTCAGCACGGCAAACACCAGGAGGCTCGCCAAAAAGAGCATCAGGATAAAGAAGGCGAGCGAACCCATCGAGAGAGTAACTGTTTCTCTCCGGACGAGCTCTTCTTCGGCCCCGCCGAGTATTCGGAAGTCTCCGAATTTCACCGTCCCGGAAGCTTCGAAACTGAGACGGTATCCGGTAAAGTAGACCCCCCGGCTTGGATGCACCAGACCCACCCGGTAGGAAGCTTCGGAGACATCCTGCACCAGGGGACCCTCAATGTACCGATCGTTTTGCACCTCATAGATACCCGTTTCGGCCGGAAAAACCAGATCGTAGGGTTCCTCTCCGTCGGCATCGAGCATCACCTGCTTTATCTCTCCCCCTGCGGAAAAACCTCTCCCGTAGATCCCCAACTGGTAACGGTTCAGCTGATCCTTCTGTACATCGATGGAGGTGATATAGGTAACGGGTATATAGTTGTTCAGCCGAAAGTAATAGGTCTCAGGCGGTCCGACATTGCCGACGGTATCGACAGGACTCACCGTCAGCGCCCATAAGCCGTTGTCCATGTTGGTAAAGGAGTACTCCTCTCTTGCGGTCTGAACGCTCCCCGGAGGAACCTTTACCTGAAAGTCCTCCGGCTCACCGGGATACCACTGACTCGCCAGATACTGCAGACGATAGCTGTATCCGGCAATCGGTTCCCCCGCATCCGGCTTCCACCGAATGGATGCGGTGTTGCCGGGAAAGAATCCTCTTTCGTTTGTCTCATGCTCCTCGAAGGTAATGGGAGGGGGCGGTGTCGTATCACGGATAAACTCGACGGTCTGCGGCTGCGACCAGTTGCCTGCATAGTCACGGGCGACAAGGTGAAAATACCACGAGCCGTCGCTTTCGACCTCCGTCTCGGCAAGACGCTCCTGTTGGCGGAGAATCCGCATCTGTTTGCGGGGACTGCCGTTGGGATTCCTGTCGACGGAATAGTTGAATCCCGCGATTCCCGACGAATCGTCCGGTATATTCCAGCTTATGCGGAAAGTATCCTGTTTCGCCCGACTGCCGGGGCGAAAATTCACTGCCCTGATATCCGGGGGAAGAACGGTTCTGTCCGGATCGAGAAGCACTATCCGCCCCGTATCGTCTAGGGTATTCTCCCAGACCAGGTGGATTTCCTCTTCCGCTACGAAGTAACGGGGAAAGGTGCTGCTGCCGGGCATTATACTCACATCTTGATCGAGCCACGCGATTCCCTCGCGCCGGGCGAGAAAGACCCGATTGTCCCCCTTTCTGTCGTCGAACCAGACAATGTAGACATCGTCGCCCCGCACGATGGTTTTCGGATTCCTGCAGCTGCTCGAAACGGTTGATATTCGCTCCGCCTCTCCCGCCGGCTCTCCGTTTTGATCCAGCTCGAGGTAGTAGATCTGCGGCGGAGTCGTTCCGATGTACCTCCGTTCCCAGGTAAGATAGAGCCTGCCGTCTCTTCCGTTGAGATGCGGCCGCTGATTATCGTAGTTCTCCGGATTCTCGTCCTCCGTAATCTGCCTGTCTTCGAAATCCGTTATTCTCACCGGTGAGGACCAGCTCCTGCCGCCGTCCTCGCTGCGGGTAATGTATATCTGAAAGTAACGGCTGGACGGGGGAGAGGCTTGAAAGACGATGAAATCCCTTCCGTCGTAGCGGTAATGGGAGGGAAGATAAATATAGGAGAGTTCCGGTGAGTCGACGAGGGGAACGAATTCGGTCCATGATCTTCCGTCGTCGCTCAAGGAATAGGTAATCCCGAGGGTCTCGCCCACAGCGGCGCTAACAGAGGCGGCGAAGGGTTTCGTTACCGAAAGAATGAATCCGCCGTCTTTCCGTTCGAAGAGCTTTGGAGCAACGGAGACCTCCGAGCCCCCCCTTCTTCCGGCGCTTCCGATGAGATCGAAACGAGCCTCACCACCATCGGCTAAACGGTAGACATCTATGCGCTGACCGGTGAGGGCCGCGGCGATGTATATCTCACCGCTTTCGGTCACCGCCAGGGTGGATAGGGGCACCTCCTCTCCGGTATAGTCGACCGGCCCGATGATTCGCTCATACAACTCCCACTCTGCGTTGATGGAGCCTTTTACCGCAAGGGAGATGCTGAGCCCGACTATTTTCCCCTCCTGTCGTTCGTACTCGTGCCAGAGAAAGGCCGACTTTCCGCCTCCCTCATCGGCATCGGGAAACCGGGCCCCCGACGGAACGATGACCCTTGGGGCTTCCCAGTAGAGCTCTTGTGCTGCGAGCGCGGGGCTCAAGAGGGAAAAAGCAATCGAAAAAAGGAGAAGCACTTGCAGAACAGTGCGCGGTCTGAAATATTGAGTCTTCCCCACAGGTCTTCGTCCCATCAGTGCTAGAGCTTCGACTCTATCCTCCTCTTCAACTCAAGCAGCCGCGGATTCTTGCGGTTTTCCGGGTCCTGCAGCAGCTGGTCCACTATGGCGCCGGCCTCGAAGTATCTCGCGTCGATGAAGAGGTTCTCCGCCTCCCTCAGCTTCTGTTGATCGAAACTGGAGAGAACGACGCGGACTTGTCCTCCCTGCCCCGCCTGGACTCTGTCCTTGAGGAGGAGGGCATCTTGAAAGCCCGGATTGAGGTTAATGGCCTCGTTGAGATAGGTCAAGGCTACGGGGAACTGGGCTCGAACATCCTCTTCGACTATGCTCCTGGCCTGTTCGTACAATTCCCCGGCCCTTGCGAGCTTTGCCGGGTCCGGCGGAAGCCGGCGTATCCCCGTGGCGATTTCGGCATCGTAGATGGCCTGAGCCATTCCAGGATAATCGGGATTTATCTCTTCGAGGACCTTCAGCTCACGATAGGCCTCTTCCGGTGCCGTGCGGGTCTTCTGCCTGGCATCGGTGAATCTTCGGCCAAAGATAGCAGTAAAATCCTGAGGCTCGGTATACCGCAGTATCCGCAGATAGAGCACTCCTGCCTCTCTGTTGTTGGGAAAGGGTTCCTTTATGTACTCTATCTTCTTTTCCGCTTCGACGAAGAGCTCCATCGCTTTGTCTCTTCTTCCCCTTTCGAACAGCTCCCTTCCCTCCTGGTAATCCTTCTTCGCCAGGTTGAGCACCTGCATCATATCCGGAAAGAGCGGGTCTGTCTGCGAGATCGACACACCGGCCGTCGTTTCCAAAGCCCGCTGTACTCGGTTCAGCCAGAGACTTATCTCCGGGTCCTCCTGAGTATGGGTGATCAACCATTTGGAACGTGCCCTGAGCAATACCCGTTCAGACTGCACGAAATCTTCCTGGAAGAAGAGTTCTCTTCCCCGGTTTATCAGATCGCGGACTTCCCGCACGATCTGTTGATTTTGGAGAAATACTATCCTCTCGGCAAGAGCAGGTATCTCCTCGTCCATCTTCTCGCGAACCGCCGGATCTTCCCGGAAGGTGAGAGACGTGGCATAGGCGCTGCCGGCCTGTTCGAGTTTTTCCCGGGCCCGCTCGAAATTGTTCCGGTTCATCAACGACTCGGCCTCGGAGAAACGCAGATCACCCTCCGCTAAGGCGATATCCGCCTCTCTATTCAATTCTCCTGCCTTTTGGACAACAGCGCCCTGTTCGGTGCGTAACTCTTCTATCCTTGCCAGGATATCCCGCGACCGCACCATTTGTCGAGCCGGCTCTTCGAGTTCACGAAGCACCTGAGGCTCCTCCTCGAGGCCCTGCAGGATCTCGGTCACAAGCCGCTCAATCTCCTGAATGTCTTCATTGAGCCGGGATATCAGCGAGAGGGCCTGTGACGGGTACTTCACCTCGATTGCCTCGCCGCCCTCCAGGACCACTTGCTCTATCCCTTTCACGTAGGATTGGGCTCGGGAGAATCGTTTTTCGGCAGATACCAGTGTCTCTTCCTGTGGATCGAGGCGAAGCTCGGCGATTCTTCCGACGAAGCCGGCCCGCAGTTCCGTTCCTTCCCTGCTCCGCTTTTCATATCGTTCCGCCAATCCGCTGAGAATGGCCAGTGCTTCCTCCAGATCGATCCCCGTCCCCTCCTGCTCCCGATAAATCTGCCGGCGTTGTTTGTTGTCGGTGAGGTTCTGCCGCATCCGCTCCAGTACTTCCTCGAGCTCCCTGTGGCTCTCTTCTATGAGGTTAATATCTTCCGCGGCGAGTCCCGTTTCCCGCAGACGCTGCACCGTCTCTCCCGCAGTGATCAGCTCACCATACTCTCCCGCCGCCGCGATTACCGCCTGTGCAAAGAGGTCATCCCGGCGCAGATCATCTTCCGTCAACCCCATCTTTATGGGAACATCATACCGATCGTGGCTTTCTGTGTGGCCTCTCCAGAGTTCCAGGATCTCTCGATAAATCCCGGCATACCCGTCGGTGAGAAAAAACTCACTGTTGCTCTCCTCGAAGAGCCCTTGGTCGTAGGAAGCGAGTGCCGTGTTGAAGGAGGCGAGCATCCGCGAATCCAAAGCGGCGGCGGCGGCAGCTATCCCCGAGGCAGCCGGCCGTTCCGCCGCTCCGGCTATCCCCGCCGGTAGTTCACCGCTCTCTCTGCCCTTGGTAAGGACACGAATGACGGATAGATGAGGGATATCGCTTCTATCATCTCCCTGAATCGATTCACGAAGAGTATCGAGCTGCAGAGCCGTATTCACCGTCCCGTCCCACTGGGAAAACAGAGCATCGGCCTGCTGTGCAAAGGCGCGGTACACCGCCTCCATCTCTTGCGGAGAATCGCTCTGCGCCGAACGGAGGAGTTCGGCTGACTGCTGCAGCAGTGGAGGAAGCCGTTCTCTGATGCTCCCTGCCCTTCGACGTATCTCACTCTTCTGTCCCTCCGCTTGGTTGACCACGATTTCTCCGTAATCGTCCTCCAAGAAGAGCTCCTCATGCAGGGAAAAACCGCTCAAATAGCGGTCGATGGCAGCCGAATATCTCTCCTGGGCGAGAAGAGTCTCCGCCTCGTTCATTATACTCCGAAACCTTCGGTCGTTTACGGCGAAAATAATCGAACGGCGGGCCTGAGCGAAGGCGGCGATGGATGCCTTATTGGGATCGGCGTCCAGCTCCTCCAGCTTTTGAATGATCGCATAGGCTTCCTCCTCGTTCAATTCCTCTCCCGGCGGTAAATCCAGAATATCTATGAGTTCTTGGTAGGTATCGTTGTATTCCTTGCGGGCGGCCCTGACCTTCTTCATCAACTTTTCCGCCTCGTCGAAGTAACGCGGTTCGCTCTTCATAAGCTCGCTGATCAGCTCGATCGCATCATTGTAGCGCCCCTCTTCGATGAGACTTTCCGCCTGGCTGATTCTCTCCTTGGCCCTTGACTCCTTGGCACCCGAGGCGTACAGCTCACCCGTTCCATACACTATGGGTATCACCGCGAGAAGAACGAGTGTTGTATATCTATACACAAAGTGCAATCTTTACCGCCCCTACGCCTCCAATGTATCACATTATCGACATATATGAATGTTCAGCTAAATTATCGGCGCTTTTTCATCGATGCTGGAAATATGACCCGTTTCATAGTATACTTAATGGTGAGATGAGAAGAAAAATCGGCATATTTCTCATTTTTATTCTCCTCTGTTTTGCCGCGCCGGCTCTTTTCGGCGACGGTCTCTCGGATTTTTACCAAGACTATGGGGAACTGGGAGATTCTCCGCTGTTCCGCGATCCGAATACGGGCCGCACCCTCTTTCCCACCCTTCTCGTGCCTCTGGGGGGCAGATACGAGGGAATGGGAACCGCCTTTACCGCCCTTGCCGACGATTCCGGCTATATCGAAGCCAACCCCGCCGGCAGCGCCGTCCTCAAGCAGACCGAGCTCTCCCTCCATCACAACAACTGGATCGCCGACTCCAGCCTCGAAGGGGTCGTCTATACGATGCGGATAAACGATCTGGGTATCGGTTTCGGAGGGAAATTCCTCTATCTGCCCTTTACCGCCTACAATCAGTGGGGAGAACGCGATTCCCGGGGATTTATCTCCGAAAGCGTCGCCACGGCAAACGTGGCCTACAATTTCTTCTCCAGCTACTACTTCTACGGTGTCTCCGTGGGCGCCAATATTAAGTTCGCCTATCGGAACATTCCTTCGGCCATCTATCCCGATCAGTCTATCTTTACCGCCATGACGGATTTCGGCGTCCTTACCAGGGTAAATTTCTTGAAGCCCTACGCATCGCGGGAGAGAAACCTCTCCTTCGGTCTGGCGGTAAAGAATATCGGTCTCCCCGACGAAGGAGAGCCCCTTCCCTCCGTCGCCACCGCCGGTTTCGCCTATTCTCCTCTTCGGCCGGTGACTCTCGCCTTCGACGTGAACTATCCCTTCGCCATAGGGCTTCCCTCCGATCAATGGGAGAGGATCTATTTTGCCGGCGGCATAGACGTTCAATTCACCAACTTCTTCTCCGTTCATTCCGGCTTTACCCATAGAGGGAGCAATCCGCGGATTTCTCTGGGAAGCGGTCTGGATCTCGACAAGATGCGGATAAATCTCAACTACACCCTCGATATGACCACGCAGATCAACTCCGCCGACCGCTTCAGCATCGAAGCAAATATGAAACTCGGCGATCGGGGCCGCGGCGTAGAACAGGCAAGACTGGAGGAATACTACATCGCCGGACTCGAATCCTATGCACAAGGCGACCTGCAACGGGCAATCAAATACTGGCAGGCGGCGATAGACATAGACCCCGCTTTTCTGCCGGCTTCGGAGAACATGCTCATCGCGAAGCGCGCTCTGACACTCCAAGAAAACATGGAAGAACTCAACAAGGTCGAGTAGAAATTTTAATTCTGTGAGAGGGCTGCCGCTGCAGAGAAAAGAGCCGCTCCACGATCAGCTGCAGGGCCCCCCATTCTCTGTCGACCCTCCCCTCCAACACGCACGCCGCCGTTTCCTCCAAGACGACGGCGAGCCGCTCGTAGGCTTCGGGAAAGAGCACCGTTTCGAAGACTCCGTACCTGTCTTCGAAGGAAACGAAGCTCATCTCCCGCCGCTTCTTCGTCAAAACCTCCTTTTCCGTTATGAGATAAGCGGCGATCCGGACCTTCGAGCCGACCGAAGCGGCGAGACTCCGCGAATCTATCAGAGGAAGCTCGCCGTCGGCGAACAGTGATATGCGGGGGAGAAAAAGCTCGAGGGGATGGCTCTTTACGAAAATCCCCACAAAGCGCAGCTCATCGCGCAGCTTCACCGATGTCGGATAGTCCCCTATCTCCGCCGGCACCGGGGGAAAGCCGAAGAGTCCGCGTTCCCGTTCCCTTTGATAGGAGAGCCAGAAGAGCTGGGGCCTGGTGTAGTCTCCCGAAATCGAGTCGAGCACACCTCCCCGGATGAGCGAACGAAGCGAGGCGGCATCGGGCCGGACCCGATCGAGAAAATCGACGATGTCGGTGAAGGGCCCCCGGGCTTTTCGCCTCTCCACGATGCGTTCGGCGCTTGCCATTGAAAGATCACGCATGCGCAGCAGCCCCACCCGCAAGCCCCGCCGCCGGTAATCGGCCGAGTCTTTTAGTCCGCTCTCGTTGATGTGCGGATCCAGTATGGTGAAGCCCGTCCGGCGAAGCGCATTTATGTAGACCTGCCGCTCGTAAAAACCACCCCCGTTGTTCAAGACCGCCGTAAAAAACACGAGAGGAAAGTGCCGCTTGACCCAGGCCAGACGATAGGAGAGAAGGGCGTAGGACGCACTGTGGGGCTTGCAGAAGGAGTAGCCGTCAAAAGAAAGAATACCGTTCCACAGTTCTTCCAAAAGCGGTGCGTTTCGTCCCTTCGCCTTCCCCCCCTCGAAGAAGCGCCTCTTGAAATCGGGGAGCCGCACTGCGCGGTCCTTTTTCGAAAGTATTTTCCGAAGTCTATCCGCCTCTCCATGGCCGAAACCGGCGGCTGCAATGGCGATGCGGGAGACATCTTCCTGGTAGACCATAATACCGTGGGTCTCCTCCAGGACCTCGGCGATCTCCGCGGGAAAGCGCTTGTAGTACCCGCCCCGCAGCCGCCGCACGTACTCATTGATGTAGCGGTTTGCCGCGGGACGGATTATAGAGGAGGCGACCACCAGGTGTGCGTAGTCACCCTTTCCCATCTTGCGCAGGAGCTGCCGGGTGGCGGGAGACTCTACGTAAAAAACACCCAAGGTATCGCCCTCCTCTATGAGTTTCCGCGTCTGCGGCTCTTCGAGGGGCGAAAAGCTTTCCCATTCGATTCCCTTTCCGAAGACCCTATTTATTTCCTCGAGAGAGTCCCGGAGGACCCCGAGGGAACGGTTACCCAAGAGATCGATCTTCACCAAGCCCGCCTCCTCGGTCCCGTCCTTCTCCCAGGCTATGACGGGCCTGCCCATCGGTGACCGCTGCACATGGGTGTAACGGGTGATAGGGCCGGGAGTGATGACCACTCCGCCCGGATGAGTGGCGATGTGGCGGGGCATGCCGTAGAGCAGCGCCGCCGACTCTCTCAGCAGATCGGGAAGCTCCCCCGCCCGGCCCCGCCGCCGCAGCGTCTCGAAGCGGTCCTGCAGCTCCTTCTCGAAGCCTAAGACCCGTGCCGCCTCCCGCAGGGCCGAACGGGGACCGAAGGTCACGTGATCGGCCACCATCGCCGATCGGCCGTGATAACGCCGAAACAGATAGTCCAATGCCTTCTCCCGTTCATCCCAGGGAAAGTCGACATCGATATCCGGCGGGTCAATCCGCTGGTCGTTGAGAAAGCGCTCGAAGAAGAGATTGTGTCTCAGCGGATCGACATGGCTTATCCCCAGCAGAAAGGAGACTATGCTCGCCGCCGAGCTCCCCCTTCCGCAGGTCCGTGGAAAGCGCCGAACCACGTCGTGGACGACGAGGAAGTAGGAGGCGAAGCCTTTTCGGCGGATTATGGAGAGCTCGTAGTCCAAACGCTCGAACACCGGATCCGGCCGCAGAGGAGCAACGGCGGCTGTTTCGTCCTGCATCCGGCGTCGAGCCTCCGGCCCGTACCGCCGCCGCACCCCCCGCAGACAGTACCGCCGCAGCAGGGTGTAGGCCTTCTCTTCGTCGAGACCGCGGAAGGAGGGAAAGACGAAGCTGCGGGCAGCGCTGATACCCTCCGCCCTCTCGGCGAAATCCTCCGCGTTATCCAGAGCTTCGGGTACGGCGGAGAAAAAGCGCCGCATCTCCGCGGCGTCGGCCATCTTTTCCGCCGGCCCCAGGCCGCCGGCCTCGGGGAGAGAGGAGACGAGCCGATTAACTCCTATGGCGCGGACCACTCGAAAGACAGCCGCCTCTTCATCCCGCAGGTATACCGCATCGTTGAAGGCGAAGAGAGGCAGCGAAAGACTCCCGGCGATGCGCCGCATCCGGTCGTAGGGATAACCGTACGGCAGACCGGCAAAAAGTCCCTCCCGGCGTCCTGCCGCAGCGAGAGGCCGCAGGACCGACGGATCCCGAACTATCACGAAGAGCCCCTCCCAGCCCCCCGAGAGAAGGTCCGCCACGGGATCGTAGGCTTCTCCCGAAAGGAGGCCGCCGATGATTTCGTTGGCCCTGGCGAAGCCGGCGGCGTTGAGGCAGAGAAGGCTGAGAAGATGCTCACCTTCGCCGCGAACGGCAGCTCCGGCCCGCTCAGCACCACCGGCACCGGCCCGGTGCACGGCGACCCCGTACAGAGCCTTGAGCCCGTAGCGGCGGGCATCGACGGCAAAGCGCATCAACCCGTAAAATCCGTTTACGTCCACCAGTCCCGCCGCCTTTGCCCCCCTTTGCGCCGCCTCTCGGCAGAGGGCCGCGGGAGAGACAAGTCCCTTTAGAAGAGAGTAGAAGGATCGACAGTGGATGGGCGAATAGGAGTCTCTGCTCTGCATACTACTAAACATATGTATAGCATTAATACCGGGCCGGGGCAAGCAAAAAATTCCCCCCGGTGGTCCCGGAGGGTCGGGTCGGACGAATCCTTCGGCCGGGACTGGACAGATCAGATCGGCCCGGTTCATACTATGGGCATATGCAGATAGAACGCATTCCGAAAGAAACCCGCCCCGTCTCCATAGCCCTTCCCATTCGTCTCGAGGCGCCGGGGGATACCGCCGTCCTGGCCCTCCAAGGCTTCAGAGGCATAACGGGAAACATCTCCTACCTCGTGCACCGGCTGCACGAAAACGGTTATGCCGTATACGCTCCCCGGCTTCCGGGACATGGGACCAACTTTGCCGATTTCAGCCTCACCGGATGGAAGGATTGGCTTCGTTGCAGCATCGACTCTTACCTGGAACTCCGCGCCTCCTACCGCCGTGTCTATGTTACCGGGCTCTCGATGGGAGGACTTTTAAGCCTCATTCTCGCCTCCCGCTTCGATATAGAGAAGATTGCGCTCTGCGCTCCCGCCCTCAAGGCGAAAAGCCGGCTGCTACCCTTTACCCCGCTTCTGCGGTATGTGCTTCCCACGATCCCTTCAAAATATGAAGAGAAGAGCGAGGACCCGGAGCGAAACTACCTCGCAAAAGAGTATTGGAGCATTCACAGCTCCTACGCGGCCTCACAGCTCTACCGGCTGCAGCGGATGACCCGCCGATGCCTGACAAAGGTAAAAGCGGAAACTCTCACCATTGTCTCAAAAGCCGATGAAACGGTCCCTCCGGAGGTCGCCGATATCATCGAGGGCAGCATATCCTCTTCTAAGAAACACCGGATAGTCCTGGAGGAAAGCCCGCACGTTATTACCGAAGGGGTGGAACGGGAAAGAGTAGCGATGGAAGTAATCAAGTGGTTTAACGGCGAGGCCGGATCACCGCCATAGGCTGTGGTGATTCATCGGCCCGCTTTCTCCATATCCTTTTCCTCGTAGAGGCCGATGATCCGACGAAAGGGTGAGTTCTCCTTCTTCAGCTCTTTCGAACCCCGGGTTATCTTACAGAGACTCAGGCCAAGTTTCTTGGCAATATTGCGCTGGCTCAAACCCTGCTTCAGCAGTCGGACGAGAGCCCAGCGCTTGCCCATCTCCATTACTTCCGCCGGGGTGAAGAGGCTGTGGAGAAATCCTTCCATAAGCACCTCATCCTCGCACATGGTGAGAGCCTTCGAAAGCTCATAGAGCGGTCGATTTTCGTCCCAACAGAGCGTATCTTCTTTGGTATCCGTCATTTACCCCCCTTCCCTTAGAAATACTCGCTGATATTTCTCTCCATCTCCAAGACATAGCGTTCGCTCTTCCTCTCCTTCTCTTCGTACATCCGCCTATCTACGAAATCGAGAGCTTCCTCCGGCTTGGATGCCGTTCCTTCGTGAATGCCGAAACTGACGGAAAAGCCGATCCCTAACTCGTCGCCGGATTTCGCGATATACGCATTCACCCGCTTTTTTAGCTTCTCCGCGTGTGCAACGCCGGCCTCCGGCATCAGTATGAGGAATTCGTCTCCGCCGAGGCGGCAGGCCACATCCGCCTTTCTCACCGTTTTCCGCAGCGCGTCGGCTATGGCGATGAGAACTTTGTCTCCGGCGGTGTGTCCGAGACTGTCGTTTATCGTCTTGAACTTGTCAACATCGATGAGTACCAGGGTGAAGGATTCACCGCTGCGCTTCGCCCGCTCGAGTTCCTTCTCCAGATGGCGGTGAAAAAACCGCCGGTTGTAGAGTCCGGTGAGAGGATCGATGCTGGCCATCCTCTGCAGCGATCGAAAGTAGTAGCACTTCTCGATGGCAATGGCCGCATAATCGGCCACCGTCTGCAGCAGTTTCAGTTCGAAGGAGGTGAAGCTCGACCCGTCGAGCTTGTTTATCAGCTCTATGACGCCAAAGATCTTCCCCCGGCTCTTTAACGGCACACCGATGATAGACTCGGTGGTAAAATTGGTCATCTTATCTATTTCCGGATTGAAGCGCTTATCGCGGCTCACATCTTCTATTATCACCGCCTCTCCGTGTTCTGCAATCCAGCCGGCAATACCGGAACCCTTCGGCAAGACCTTCCCGTTAAGATCCTCGACGCCGCTTCCCACCACGTGGACGAACTTGAGCTCTCCTGTAGCATGCTTCTTCAGAAGGAGGGACCAGTAGCTCGGAGCGAAAATATTTCCTATCTGCTCCATCACGCAGGATACCGTCTCCTGCAGGGTAAAAGTGGAGGCGATCGCCTTCCCTATTTCGGAAAAGAAGGAGAGTTTCACCAAGTCGTCGAGACCGTCACCCGTTGTTCCCCTGTTGCCTGCTGCCACGTGGACCTCCCGTTTGCTGCTATAATCGCCGCATTGCCGCCCCTCAAGAACCGAGGAGCAGCTGATCGAACTGATGCTCCATCTTCTTAGGGATCATTATTTCCGCTACGCATTCGATGGCGTAGTCGTCGGTCATACCGGCGAGATAATCATATACCATATTATCGAAGCCTCCGTCGACCGTTTCGTAGAAGGGCCGCATCTTCCGCGCATAATCGCCGAAGCGGACGGAGAGGAGATTGCGCTCCTTCCGGTATTTCTCTAAGTCAAAGCCGGCGGAGGCGAAAAGGCCTTTTAGATAGTCATGGAGACTCCTCATTATTCGTTCAAAATAGCGGTGGTAATCGGTGAGCACGGGGTTTCCATAGATCTTATGATAGTTGAACTCCTTCAACTCCTTCATGGCTTCGAAGGCTTCGCCGCTGAAGCCGACGGCCTCCGTCTTTTCCGACGTTCGGACAAGGTCGCTTACGAGACTGCCGATGATCTCGCTGTTGCTGATGCCGAGCACCCGGGCCGCCGACTCCGGGATCTGCTCCTTTTCGATAAACTTCAGCTGTACCGCATCCTCCACGTCCCTTCCGAGATAGGCAATTTTGTCGGCCATACGCACGACTGCCGCCTCCCAGGTAGAAGGATAGCGGTCACGGCCCCGAATTTTTTCCAGCTCCTTTACCGAAAAATCGGGTCGTATAGACTGTTCGAAGACCTCACCGCAGTGGCTCACTATCCCGTCCCGTACCGCGTAGGTGAGGTTCAGTCCGCTGCCGTAGCGTGCAAGGTAATCCACAACTCGGAGGGAATAAATCTCATGAATAAACTCATCCAGCCCGTTTTCCTTCTTAAGACGGCTCATGATCTGCTCGCCCACATGACCGAAGGGGGTGTGTCCGAGATCGTGCCCGAGTCCAATCGCCCAGGCCAAGTCGGCGTCGAGGTCGAGACCTCGGCATACCGCTGCGGCGATAGAGGCCACGTGCATGACGTGCTCTATCCGCGTGCAGATGTGATCGTTTTTTGGCGAGAAAAAGACCTGTGTCTTGTGTTTCAGCCGGCGGAAGGGGTAGGAATGGATAATCGCGGTGGTATCCCGAAAAAAATGGCCTCTCTCATCTTCTTCCCGGGGAAATCTTCGAGTTAGGAGGAGTTTCTCGTCAAGTAAATTTGCAAAACACTTCATCGTTCACTAGTATATCATAGTGTGAGAACTTTTATTATTCCCTATTTGATTTTTTCTTCCACAAACTCTATTATTAAGGCATAGAAGGTGGACAAACGGAAAGGCAATGCGGACAGAAAAGATACTCATAGTAGAAGATGAACGGATCATCGCATTAGATCTCAAGAAGCGCCTTGAACGGTTCGGCTTTCCCGACCCGCCCATCGTTTCTACGGGTGAAGATGCCGTGAAGACCGCCGGCTCTCTCAAACCCGACATCATCCTGATGGATATCATGCTCGCCGGAGAGATCGACGGAATCGAAGCGGCAACACAGATAAAAAAGACCTTCGAAATCCCCGTAATCTTCCTTACCGCCTATTCGAATGAAAACACGCTCGACCGAGCCAAGGAAGCCGAGCCCTACGGCTACATACTCAAGCCCTTTAAGGAGAGGGAGCTCTACACCACCATCGACATCTCCCTCTACAAATTCAACGTCAACATGCAGCTCCGGAGACAGGAGCGCTGGTTCTCGGCGATTCTCCACAGTGTCGAAGACGGCATCATCGCCACCGGCAGGGACGGCCTCATCCAATTCATGAATCCGGTGGCCGAAAACATTACCGGCTGGAACGAAGAGGAGGCAAAGTCCCGGGAACTCGAAGAGGTTTTCCCCCTCTTAAGCGAACATGACGAATCTCCCCTTTCCTTTCCTGAGATGGCGGAAAACGAAGAACAAAGCGTACCCTTCGTCTTCAAGAATACCCTTCTGACGAACAAGGGGGGGAGTAAAATCCCCGTAGAAGGCTCTCTGGCAACGATTCGAGACAGAGACGACTCGGTAGACGGACAGGTCCTCGCCTTCCGCGATACCACGGAAATGCAGCTCCTCAGTGAAACTATCAATTATCAAGCCAAACACGATACCCTTACAGGACTGGCCAACCGGGATGAATTCTCCGACCACCTCTCCATTTTGATCGAGGATGCGGTGAAGAGCGGCAGAAGCCATGCCTTCATTTACCTCGACATCGACCAGTTCAAGGTGGTCAACGATATCTGCGGGCATACGGCGGGAGACGAACTCCTTTTAAAAACCACCACCGTCATTCGTTCGGTGGTACGAAGCAGCGATGTCTGTGCCCGCCTCGGAGCCGACGAATTCGGCATCCTCTTAGAGGACGCCCAGAGCCGTCAGGCCATGGAAATCGCCAATCGTCTGCAAACCAGACTCAACGAGAAGAAACTGATCTGGGAAAAGCATGTCTTCAACATCAATACCAGTATCGGGATCGTGATGGTCGACGCTAAGAGCATAGACCTCCACTCCGTCCTTGCCGCCGCCGACGATGCCTGCTACATCGCGAAAGAGGCCGGCGGCAACAGAATACGAGTCTACAACACCGAGGAAAACCTCTTTATTAAACGCCGTGGAGAGATGGAATGGATAAGCCGTCTCACCAAGGCATTAGAAGAGGACCGTTTCGTTCTCTACCATCAACCCATTCAATCGCTCGACGGCCGGGAAGGGGACATTCCGAAGAGCGAGCTCCTCATTCGGATGATCGATATTGAGGGCAACATCGTGATGCCGGCGGATTTCATTCCCTCGGCAGAACAGTACAACCTCATGCCGGCCATCGACCGCTGGGTCGTTCAGGCTGCCTTCAAGATCTACAAGCAGCTGATGAAGGGAAACGGCAAGGAGAAAATCTCACACATCTTTACGATCAACCTCTCTCCTCCTTTTTTGACGGAAGAGACCTCGCTGGACTTCCTCTTTTATGAATTTCAGGAACACGGGGTTCCTCCCGAAGCATTCTGCTTCGAAATAACCGAAACCGCCGCCATCAGCAACATGGGTACGGCGGTGAACTTCATCAAAGAGGTAAAAAAGATAGGCTGCTCCTTTGCCCTCGACGACTTCGGCAGCGGCTTTTCTTCCTTCAACTACCTTCGACAGCTGCCGGTAGACTACCTCAAAATCGACGGCATCTTCGTAAAAAATATGCACGAGGACCACGTGAATCATGGAATGGTCGAGGCGATCAACAGTCTCGGTCATTTCATCGGAATCAAAACCATCGCCGAGTTTGTCGCAAGTGATGAAATCGTCTCGCTTCTCAAGGCAATTGGTGTAGATTACGGTCAAGGCTATCATCTGGGCAAACCCGCCCCGCTGACCAACCTGCTCGAAGAGAAGAATGTCTCCGAAGCCGCCGAGGCAAATTCCTCAGAAAAGCGCTAAGCCGCCCGTACAAGAGGTTTTCCTAAAAGGGGCCTATCATTGTCCCCGGATCGAGGAGCCTCTTCAACTCATCTTCCGACAAACCGGATTCCTCTAAGGCAACTACGAAGAGCTCTCTCTCCTCTTCGTAGGCACGGCGGGCAATAGCCGCCGCCCGGTCATAACCGATCTTTCTTGCAAGAGGCGTCACCAAGGCAAGACTCTCATCGAGCCTGCGCCGGCAGCACCGCCGTTTGTACTCCATGCCCTCCACGGCCTTTTCTCGAAGGCGTTCGGCCGTCCGGGTGAGGATATCGATCGCGCTGAGCAGCTCATGGGCTATGAGGGGCTGCATGATATTCAACTGAAGAGGCCCGTTTTGTGCCGCCACGGTAACGGAAACGTACTTTCCCGTCACAAAGGCTGCGGCTTGAATCACCATCTCCGGAATCACCGGGTTGACCTTCCCCGGCATGATCGAACTCCCCGCCTGAAGTGCCGGCAGACGGATCTCTCCAAAACCGCCGCGGGGACCGCTGGAGAGAAGGCGCAGATCCTGGGAGATCTTCATAAGGGCCGCCGCCGCCTCGTTAAGAGAACCCATCAGAGCGAGGGACTCATCCCGAGAGGAAATACCGGCAAAGCGGTTGCGGCAGCCTCGGAAGGGAAATTTCGTCTCTTCGGCAATCCGAGCTATCGTCCCTTCGGCAAAGACGGAACTCGAATTGAGTCCGGTTCCCAGGGCCGTTCCACCGAGCGGAAGGGCTTCGCATTCCTCCAGTCTTCCCCGCAGCCGATCGATCCCCGCCTCTATCTGACTCCTCCAGCCGGAAATCTCCTGGGCCGCGGTCATCGGCACGGCATCCTGGAGGTGAGTCCGGCCGAGCTTCATTACATCGGCGAATTCCCTCTCCTTCTTTTCGAATGCGGATGCAAGAAGCTTCAGCTGTGTGAGGAGTCTCTCCCCCTCTAAGCGAAAAGCGATGAGCATGGCACTGGGAATAACGTCGTTTGAGGACTGGCCGAGGTTTACCGTGTCGTTTGGGTGAATTGTCCCTTTTTCGCCGACGTCGCCGGCCTTCTTGGCTCCGCCGATCAACTCGCCGGCCCGCCGAGCGATTACTTCGTTCATGTTCATGTTCCAACTGGTCCCCGAACCGGTTTGAAACACATCCACGGGAAAGTGCCGGTCGAAACGCCCCTCGCCGACCTCACGGGCCGCCTCTCTCACCGCCGACGCCCGCTCTCTGTCAAGAAGACCGAGCTCTTCGTTTGTCTCGGCCGCGGCCCGCTTAATCAGGGCCAGGGAGCAAATCAAGGATTTTGGAATTCTGTAAGGTGAGACATTGAAGTTCTCCAGAGCATGCTGGGTGTGAATCCCCCAGTAGGCGTCATTGGGGATACCTCCTTCTCCGAAGGAATCGTGCACCGATTTGGAAGTATTCATACTCCTCTCATCTCCTTTCCTTGACAGAGCGAAACGAAGTCACTACTGTCGAAGAATCATGTCCGGTGGAAACGGGCTCTTCCTCATGGGATTGAAACACTGCGGAAAAAGCACCCTCGGTAAGACGGCGGCCGAAGGTCCGTCTCCGCCCTTCTACGACTTAGATGATATCGCCTTACTAGCCATCCGCAGGGAAGGGTATTCCTCCATCCGGGAACTGTATCGTAGCGCGGGTTTAAAGAAATTCCAAGAGTTCGTGAGCGCAGCGGCGGACGAGCTCGCGGGGGAAAAATCAGCTGGGGTCCTCTTTCACCGGCTCTTTGAGAAACGGGACCGCCTCTACCGACAGTATGCCGTCCAACGGCTGACTCTGCCCGTTTCGTTCTTTCTTTGCAGCTCAACGCTTTCGGAGGTCTTACATGGCAGGAAGTAGCTTCGGCACCCTCTTTAGAGTTCATACCTTTGGAGAATCACACGGCCCCGGCCTCGGACTCATTATCGACGGTGTCCCGCCCGGACTCCCCCTGAATGAGGAGGATATCCAAAGGGAGCTCGACCGTCGGAAACCCGGTCAGTCCGAAGTCAGCACCCAGAGGAAGGAGAGCGACCTCGTCCACATCCTTTCGGGACTCTTCGAGGGTAAGACCACCGGTACCGCATTGGCAATGGTCCTCTACAACCTCGACCAGAAGAGCGAGGCCTACAATGATATAAAGAATCTCTATCGTCCGGGACACGCCGACTTCAGCTATGCAAAAAAATATCACAAAAGAGATTGGCGGGGCAGCGGAAGGGCTTCCGGCAGGGAAACCGCCGCTCGGGTCGCCGCCGGAGCGCTGGCCAAGAAAATATTGCACGGCTATAAAATAGAAATCCGGGCCTATACCTGGAGGGCCGGCGGTGTTCAATGCCTTGAAAAAAACTTCCAAGAGATAGAGAAAAACCCCATGCGGGCCTGCGACGCCGAGGCGGCGAGAAAAATGATAGCGCGTGTCGAGGAGATGAAAGCAAAAGGAGACAGCATCGGCGGCATAGTAGAGTGTTCCGTCCTCGGTCTCATGCCGGGGATAGGCGAGCCGGTATTCTCTAAGCTCGATGCCGAACTGGCGGGGGCCGTCGTTTCAATAGGTGCGGTAAAGGGCATCGAATTCGGCGCCGGTTTTGCGGCGGCGGACATGCAGGGCAGCGAGCACAACGATCCCATGGACTCGGGCGGTTTCCTTTCGAACAATGCCGGAGGAGTGCTGGGAGGAATAAGCACCGGAGAGGAAATTCTCTTTCGAGCCGCGGTAAAGCCGACCTCATCTATTTCGGTCCCGCAGAAAACCGTTAACCGGCAGGGAGAGGAAAGAGAAATCGTCACCGAGGGACGACACGATCCCTGCATATGCCCGCGGATAGTACCGGTGATCGAAGCGATGACGGCAGTGGTAATTTTGGATCTGCTCATGCAGCATTCGGCAGTTTCCGGTATACTGGAAAGAAAAGAGGAAGAAGGAGATCACGCGTGAAGATCGGATATTTCCAATTCGCCCCGATATTCGGCAAGGTCGAAGAAAACAGAGAGAAAATCGTAGAAGCGGTACGGCAGAGCGACGCGGAACTGCTGGTTCTCCCCGAACTGGCGACCAGCGGATACTACTATCCGGACAGTGCCTGCGCCCGCAGTCTTTCCGAAACCGTACCCGGACCGACCACCGACGCGGTGGCGAAAGCTGCGGCGGACAGGGGTATGCACGTGGTTCTCGGTCTCCCCGAGAAAGACGGCGAACACCTTTACAACAGCGCCGTTCTCATAGACGGCGGCGGCCTACGGGGAGTTTACCGAAAAGTGCACCTCTTCAACGAGGAGAAGCTCCATTTCGCGGCGGGCTTTGAAGCCTTCCCCCTTTTCGAAGTTGCCGGCGCCAAGGTAGGACTCTTAGTCTGCTTCGATCATATGTTTCCCGAGGCGGCCCGCTCCCTCGCCCTGGCCGGCGCCCAGATCATCTGTCATCCCTCCAATCTCGTGCTGCCCGAATACGGACAGCTCACCAGCAGGGTCAGGGCTTTGGAGAACCGGGTGTTTTGGATACTTTCCAACCGCTTCGGCCGCGAAACGGTGGGAGAGAAGAGTCTCACCTTTACCGGCTGCAGTCAGGTGGTTGATCCCACGGGAAAGATCCTCATCGCCGCCGAACCCGACGCTGAGGAAACCGACGCCGTGGAAATCGATCCCTCAAAGGCGGATAACAAGGAGATTACTCCCTATAACAGGCTCTTCGAAGACCGCAGACCCGAACTCTACACCGGGTAGATCCACTTGCTCTTTTCTATCCTCTTTCGGGATGCACGAATTTCGTCTCCGTAATCGTCGAAGACGGCCCGGATCTTATCCTTGAGAGTCTCGAAGCCGAACTCCTTCTTTCCCAGTTCGAAGTTGCAGTCGACTCTGTGCCTTCTCTCCTTCTCGTCGGTGAGTATGAGCTTCATCTCATCGAGGGCCGAGTCGGGAATTATCAGCTTTCCCTCCCGATCGTAGATATCCCGGATTTCGATGTTCTTGAAGCCGGCGACCTTGATGTCGGTTTTATAGACGAGGTACTCGGTGGTAACTATCGGTACCCGGGCGGCTATTGCCTCCAGCAGGGCGTTGCCGAAGCCCTCCCAGATGGGAAGGTAGCAGACCAGGTCCGCATTAGCCAGCACGTCTCGATTGGTAAAGACCTTCCTGCCCTGCGAATCGGTTCCCCGTTCCGAAGCTATTCTCTCGGAAATGAGATGGAGTGGGAGATTATACTTTTTCGCTTTCGTACGAATTTCTTCTATGTAATGAATATCCGGTTCGTCTCCCTGGTAGAGACTGATGATAAAGTGAATTTTCGGGTGAAACTCGGGATACTTCGTCACGAAGCGGCCTATGAGCTCTAAGGAGTCCTCAATGCGCTTTCGACGAACTATTCTCGTAGGCTGGATGATGAGCAGGTCATCCTCTGAAAACTCAAACTCCTCTCTGAATCGAGAATTATACTCGTCTAAGCCGACGGCCCGGGAAAAGTCCTCGCAGTTGGGAATGACCTTCGGATGGACCCGCTTTATGGAGCGAAGAATGTGCTCTGCGTAACTCGATAAGACCACGTGTTCAAAACCCGGGTCTACCGGCGGCATGATGCGGCCGAGAAGCTGTTCAATATAATTTTGGCTAAATCGGCTGCGCTCCCACCAGAAGTCGTGATGATGAAAGATCGTGGCGATCCGCCGCCAGGTGGCGAGTTTGTAGATCGCCATCCCGCCGATGAGAGTCATCGGCATGGCATTGGTATTCTGGGCGATAATTACATCGATGGAAAAGCGTTTGATATAGGTAAAGAGCTCATTCGCGACGCTCGTTCCGTCCTGTTCGAGCTCCTCGGTCAAGAGCTGTTTGCGCTGCGGGCTCAAGCGCGGGGGGTTTTCCTGAAGATAGGGGAAAACGAGCCGCTCATATTCCATCTGCTTTTCACTGCCGAAACGGATGGCCTCTATGCTGAATTGATGGTCCTCGGAAATACCGGCGAGAGGCGCCGCGTAGTTCCCGGCGAAGGTGAACACCTCGTGCCCCAGCTCAACGAGGATCCGAATCCATTTATCGACTTCGAGAGAGACGCCGTCTACGTCTCCGAGCTTTCCGCAGACGATACCGATGCGGAATGTATCCGGTACTTCCTTTGACACGGGGCTTCTCCCAAATTAAATGTTTATCGCCGAGTAGAGCGGGCCCATCTTCCCCCGCCAACGCGGGTTCTTCGAAGACATGTCCTCCGCATAGAGCGGCGGACTGAGAAGATGCTCTTCGTCGCCGATAATCTTGATAATATCGTTGCACATCCAGCGGGCGATCTGAAGCACCACCATCTTGTGGCGGAGTCTTCCCTGTACATCCCGGTTGAGGATGTCGGGGATGGTGCTGGTGGTAACAATTTCGTCGAGTACCGAACTGTTGAGGTTGACCCGGCATTCTCTGCTGGAGTAGAAGTGGGTAACAAAGAACACAACCCGGTTCGCTCCCGCCTCTTTGAGGAGCTTGCAGGACTCCATAATCGTATTGCCCGTCCTCACCATGTCGTCGATAACCGCCACATCTTTCCCGGCGATATCGTCGTAGCCCACCTCCGATTCTTCGGATATAGTGATCTCCACCTCCCGTTCACCGGAGCGCTGTTTCGACATAAAAATGAGGGGAATTCCCTCCCGGTCTATCTCTTTCTTCACCTTTCGAACGAAACCGAGGGCACCCTTGTCGGGAGCGCAAAGAACGAGATTCTTCACACTCACCACATCCGAATCGTGGATATAGCTGGCAAAGAGGTCCGAAGGCATGAGATTGTGAAAGCGTCCCTCAAAGCGGTCTGAAAAAATCCTCTCGACGGACTCGGAATGGTTGTGAACGGTAAAGAGTTCGTCTACTCCGGAGTGCTTCAACAGATCCGCGTAGAGGCGGGCGGAGAAGGGCTGTCCGTCGAACTTCTTTTGATCCTTCAGCGTCCTCGGCTGCCCGGTATAATCCTGCTCCCGGCGCGGCCCTCTATCCTGGGCACTGTAAAAAAGATTGGGCTCTAAAAGGATGACCTTATCGGCTCCGTTATCCTTTGCCGCCCGTGCTATGAGAAAATTGCGCATCGCCAATTCGTCCCGTGTACTCCAGCCCTGATTGGTGCTGATAAGGAGGATCGTTTTCCCATTCAGCTTGTAACCGATATTGTCCCAATTGTCTTCGTCTATGATGAATCGAGGGCAAAATTCGGTATTGAGAAAACTCTTCAGGGAAATAAGGTCGGAATAATCTTCCTGCTGACGGAAATGGTGAGCGACGTCTTCAACTACGGGATTATCGGCAACGGCGCCGATCACAATCACGTCCTTCATGTCGTTTCCTCTCCCGCTCCGGGTTTGTATAATGGATTCAGCTTCATTGTAACGAGTTTCCATAGTATTGGAAAGTATATTATTCCCGCAATTCATCTTATCTGCGCATCTTGAAAGAAGCGCGCCGATTCCCTACTCTAATATACTATGGCTTTTGCAGAAAACAGCGGACCGCTGATCGTACAGGGCGACAGCAGCATTCTTCTCGACGTTCATCATCCCTCGGCGGAGGAGGCGAGAGCGGAAATCGGTCCCTTCACGGAACTGGAGAAATCGCCGGAGCACATGCACACCTACCGCATCACCTCCCTCTCCCTGTGGAATGCCGCATCTGCAGGATATGCGGCAGAGGAGATAGTGGAGAGACTCTCACACTGGTCCCGTTACGAGATACCGGAGAACGTCTCGTACACCGTCTTCGATACCATGTCGAGATTCGGCAAACTGGTCCTCGTGCCTCTGGAAGGGAAAGAGCACAGATTGCTCTTGAAGATCGAGGATGCGGCGATCCGGACCGAACTCGAATGGAACAAGAAGGTGATGAAACATCTCAGCCCCGCGGAGGGCGGATTCTTCGTCGACTTAGTGGACAGAGGTACGATAAAGCTCATGCTCATAAAGGCCGGATATCCCGTGAAGGACGAGGCTCCCCTCAAAGAGGGAAAAGCTTTTGAAGTGAGGCTCAGGGACACCACCTCCGACGGCTATTTTTTCCACGTACGCGACTATCAGAGGGAAGCGGCGGAGGTCTTCTACGGCCGGGGGAAAATGGGAAACGGTTTCGGCACGGTTGTGCTTCCCTGCGGTTCGGGAAAGACCGTCATTGGCTTGAAGATCATGGAGCTCATCGGGACCTACACCCTTATCCTCGCGCCGAATACTGCGGCGGTGCATCAATGGATCGATGAGATCGCCGATAAGACTGAAGTGCCCCGCCGACAGATAGGAGAGTATACCGGCGAGAAAAAGGAAATCCGTCCGATCACCGTGGCAACCTATCAGATACTCACCTGGCGTCCCGATAAGGGGGGAGACTTTCCCCACTTCTCGCTCTTCCGCTCGAGGGATTGGGGTTTGATCATCTACGACGAGGTCCATCTGCTGCCGGCACCGGTCTTCCGCGTAACCGCCGAGATCCAGGCACTCCGCCGACTCGGCCTCACCGCTACCCTCGTTCGGGAAGACGGTCGAGAGGAGGATGTATTTTCTCTCGTCGGCCCCAAACGCTGCGACGTACCGTGGAAGGAGCTCGAACGAAAGGGGTGGATAGCCGAGGCCCTCTGCAATGAAATCAGGCTCTCCCTTCCCGAGGAGGACAAGATTCCCTACGCGACGGGAGACCGGCGGACGAAGTACCGTATCGCCGCGGAGAACGGAAAGAAGCTCGACATCGCCCGGCAGCTCATCGAGAATCACCGGGAGGACCAGATCCTCGTGATAGGTCAGTATATCCGACAGCTGCAGCACATTGCCGCCTCACTCGAAACTCCCCTCATTACCGGTAAAACGCCGAACGCCGAGCGGGAGAGAATCTATGAAGATTTTCGCAGGGGAAAGCTCCGGGTAATCGTCGTTTCAAAGGTGGCAAACTTCGCCATAGACCTGCCCGATGCATCGGTAGCGATTCAGGTCTCCGGAACCTTCGGAAGCAGGCAGGAGGAGGCACAGCGGCTCGGCAGAATTCTCAGGCCAAAAGAGAAGAACTCTTTTTTCTACAGCCTCGTTACCCGCCATACCGTGGAGGAGGAATACGCCCATAACCGCCAGAAATTCCTCACCGAACAGGGCTATAAGTATCACATCGAACTATGGGACGAGTGAGGATTCAATGACGGAGATAGCTGATTGGAAAAAGGGGATGATCGAACTTCCCGATGAGCTCTTCTTTTCGATCATGAGAGTCTACCTCGGTCAGCTGCGCACACCATTTCATAAGCCGGCCCTGGTCGAGAGGATCATTTCCTTCCTCGCTCAGGAAGAAACCCTTAGCCGCATTTGTTCGCTCATCGACGATGCGGATACGATCTTTCTTACCGCCGTCGATCTTCTCGAAGGACCGAAACTCACCGAACTCTATGAAATCTTCGAAGAGGAGATGGATTATTTTTCCTTTTACGGGAGGATTCGCAATCTGCAGGAACGCCTTCTCATCTATCAAAGAAGTTCGGACGGGGGATTGGCCCTCAATCCATTTTTGAAGACGGAACTGAGGAAACGTGTCCTCAGCAGAGGCATCCTTTTCGAGAGCAGAGAAGCCGAGGAGGATGAAAAAAGAGGAAAAACGGAAACGGCCCTCCCCTTTTCGGAAACCCTTCTTTGGAACATTCTCGCCTTTCTGCACATTGAAGAAAGGCCCCTGAAGCGTAACGGTGAACTGAAAAAGCGGAGTCTCGCCCATTTACTGCGTGTTTTTCCCGAGGAGCATACCGAACGGGGCCTTGCCCGTCTCTTCGCTAGTGCGGTCCGTCTCGGTCTGGTTGAAAAGCATAAGGATTCCCTTTTTTTGCAGCAAAGGGAGATAGACCGCTTCTCTCAATTTGAAAGAAGCGAACGGCTCTGCAGAATTTGGGCGGCCGCCTGTATGCCTCCGGAGGAGACCGGCAATCTTTCGGTCTTGAAGAAGCTTTCCCCGGCACTACTTTCCCACAGGGCAGGTCTCATCCGTTCCCTTATTGCGGAGCTGGAGCCGGTGAGCCGCTATGGTGAACAGGGACTTCGCCGTTTTCTCCGCATTGAGTCCCTCCGAGGCGGCCATTCGGTGCCGCTTCACGGCCCCTCACCGGAAGAATTATACAATGCCGGCATCTTTGAACGACACGGCGACGTTTACTCCCTCTCCCCGAGAATCCTCGAGATCATGAACTCGGCCGAGCATAGCATGTCACTGATGATTCAGCCCGACTTTTCCGTAACCGTCAGCCCTCCCGTCCCCTTTTCTACCGGCATCCTCATAGGCGAACTCTTCGATATCCGGGGCTTCGACGTGTATCCCCGCTTCGAGCTCACGAAGGAATCCTTTACCCGGGCCCGCAGCAGCCGCTTCAGCTACGAAAAAGTGACGAGTTTTATCGAAAGAACTTCCGGCAGAGACGTACCCCATAACATAAAAATGACGCTCCGCACCTGGGAGCAGGCATTTTCCGGGATAGCTCTCTTTGAAGGTATCATCCTCAAGGTCGACGAAGAAAGGGCTCATCTGGTCGAACATAGTCCGGCCCTGCAGCCGTATCTGCTCCAGTCCTTCGGCAGGGGCCTCTACCTTCTGGAGCCCGATTCCACCGAGCAATGGAGGAGCATTCTGGAGAAGAGCGGAATCGATCCCCTCCCCCCCATTCGCCGTGCACGGGAGAGAGAGATGGAGAGATCCTCTCCCCTTCCCCCCGAGGAAGAACCGGCTCTCCCTCTCTCTCCCCAGCTCCGCTATCGGAGAGATGCCTCGCCGCAGGAGAAAAACGCCGCCATGGCATCGGGAAGGGAGCTCAAGGAGAGCCTGCACTCGACAATGGAGAACCGAAAACTTCCCGAGAAGAGCCGCAGGGAGATTGCCGGCTATATAGAGCACAAACTGATACTCTTTTCCGAACAGGTGGGAGCCCATCTTATCGAAGACGAACTCACCGAAGCCAGGGGACTAGACTATACGGGAAAGGTGCGAATCATCGAAGAGTCCGTTTCCAAAGACTTCGAACTACTGGAGATCATCCTCCGCATGCAGGCGGGAAAACCGAAGCGCATGCTCCTGCGCCCGCAAAGACTCGTGCGAGGAGAAAAAGAGCTCTATCTCCACGGATTCAGTCTTCCCCACGGTGAGGCGGAGACAATTCCCGTCGGCAAGATAAGCTACGTGAAAAGATGGAAAAACTCCCTCTTCATCGGGAGAGAGGACATGCCCCGCCGATAATCCGGCAGCCCGCCCGTTCCCGTCTCTCTTCCCCACTGCCGCCGCATCCTCTCACGCACCACATATTACTCCGTTCTCATCTCCAAGCGCCGCAACCTGAACCGCAGCTCCTCGTTATTAGGTCGCGCCGCCACCGCTTGGCGGAGGTAGCGTGCGGCCTTATCCAACTCTTCCTTCCCTTCATACAGGTCGGCAATCTTGATCAGGGCCCTTATATTTTGCATATTCTCGAAGAGCGCCGACTGAAGGCTCTCTATCTGCCGATCGACTCCCTCCTCTACCTCGCTGCGAAAGTAATAGAGCAGACTCCGCATTTCCGCAGACGTACTCACGGCCAAACGTCCTTCGATATAACGCCGCGCCTCCTCGCTTCTCCCCGATGAAATGAGAAGCTCGAGATACACCGTAACGGCGGGAATTCTGTCGGTATACAAGCTGACCATCTCTTCGGCATGGGAGACGGCCTTTTCGATTTTTCCGGAATCCCGGAAAAATCGTACGGCCTGCCGGAGAATCTCGAAGCTCTGCGGCGCATAGTCTAAGAGCTGCCTGAGATACCCTTCACTTTCCTGCCACTGTTCTTGAGCGAGACCGACATCGAGAAGGGCACGAAGAATTTCCATGTTCCACGGATTCTCTTCCCATGCCGTCTTCAGCAGCGTATAGGCCTCCTCTCCCCGCTCCCGGAAAAAGAGCAGCTGCGAAAGAAGCAAGGCAGCCTCATAGCGGTCCCCGTAGTCCTCCATCGCCCGTCTGGCCGACAACTCCGCCTCCTGATATCTCCCCTCTCTTAATGCGATACGCCCGCGAACGAGAAGAGTTTCGAAGCGCTCTCCCGGTCCACTCTCTATCGCCCGGAGAAGACGCTCGGCTTTATCCAGGTTCCCAAGTCGTTCAAGCAAAACAAGACGGATAAGTAAAAACTCTTCGTCCTCCGGAAAGAGGGAAATCGCCCCGGAAAGCAAGGCATCGGCCCTTTGATATTCGGCAACAGAGATTAACAGGCGTGATCCGTAAAAAAGCACCTCCGATTTTCTGGGAAAGCGCTCCAGCAGTTCTTCAAGGGAGGGAAGGGCCGAGACGGGCCGGCCCCTCTTTTCACAGATCTCCACAATTCCGAGCAGAGCGGGGTAAAAGGAAGAATCCTCTTCCGCTATCTCCATGAAACTATCGAGGGCGGCAAAGATATCCCCATTCCTTCTGTACACCAGAGCTCGCAGGTAGCGGGCTAAAAGTGATGCGGGGTTTACCTCTACCAGCTGCACCGCCGTCTCCTCCGCTCTGTTTTTCTGTTCTGCTTCACCCGTGATAAGGGTAAGTGAAGCCATGAGGAGGGTAATGAACGTGGTGTTTTCATTGTTTAGTTCCGGATAAAAACCCTCTTCGAGCATCTTAACGATACGCGTGTACACGCTCGCCGACGGAAGGCTTACCGGGTATTCGATATCTTCGAGATAGGGGAAAACAATCCTTCGGATCGCGAGAGCCGCGTAGGCCAATTCGCTGCCTCTTTCGGTCTCCCGCACGCCCGTCTCTTCCAGCAGTTTTAGCCCCCGATCGATTGCCGCGGGGCTTCCCATCGCTACCGCCTCCCGGGCTTGCTCAAAAGCGAGAGCCCTTTGACGTATTTTTTCCTGTAGCGGATCTATTTCCCGTTTCTCTACCTGCTTACCGGCACAGGCGGAAAATAGAAGAACAGCGATGAGAGTCACTACCTGATAATTTTTCACCCTTCCCGATAACTCCGTGAATGAAGTGTAACAAAAGGTCCTTCTCTTGCAAACCCGTCGGGGCTGTGCTACATTCCACAAAACGAATGAACGACATCACAAAACTTCGTCAGATTAGTATTATCGGCATCCTGGTACTTTTTTCGGTGATTTTTATCTACATCGGCTGCCGCAACGAGGGACCCCGTATCTCGCCGGCCTCCGAGATATACCTCATCGGTAACGAAGAGCAGAGGAAGGAGCTGACACGTCTCTTCTCCGATCTCGAGTCCGAACCCGCGAATCCGGAGACACGTTTCATCATCATCCGCGAAATCACCAAGATACTCCACGCGGAACAAAAGGATACGCTGCTGAATCTCTTTCTCAGCACCTATGTAGAGTCTCACCACAGCGATCCCTTTAACGGTTATTATCTCCTCATTGTTGCGCGGAATTACTTGGCAGCGGGAGCCGAACCCTTCGCCGTTCACTACTTCGAACGAATTCTAAAAAATTATCCCGACCTCGCCGTCGAGAACATGTCGATTCACTTCGTCTGTCTAAAGAATCTCATTAAGCTGGTGAGCGACCCGGAACTCAAAGTCAACTATTACAAGAATCTCATCTCCCGATTCGGAGAGGAAATCGAGATGGGGTCGACCTATTATCATCTGGCGCGCACCTACGAAGAACTGGGAGAATGGGATCTGGCCATACAGGCATACCGTAATTTTCTCAACTATCCCGGAGCGGAAGTCGAAGGGGCACCAAACGCCCAGGAACAGATTCGCACCATGATCGAGTTCTACGACTATAGAGACAAGACGTGGACGATGGAGAGTCTCGAAGACCTGGTAAATACGATCAAATACGCGATAAGAACGAGAAACAGCGCTCTGTTGAGCCGGTACCGCGCCAAGGTCAACTTCTTCGCCGTATCATGGGAAGAGGAGATGATCGATGCGAACCTCAACTTTTTAGAGGGCCTCCACACCTTTCTCAACAGACGGATACACTATTCCGTCGACCTCGACCTGGATTCCAACGCTCAGGAGGCCTATCTAAAAACCTGGGGATGGTCTTATAGAATCAAAACCTGGTATCTCTATTTTCGACGGGTATATCTGCCCTCGGATCCGGACATACACGGGCAGTGGGAGTGGGGAGGCATCTATTTTGGTGAAAAACCATTTGCGGGAAGCCGTTTTCCCGATTAGCCGCCGCGACAGTTCAAATATTTATTCTCCAAACGTGAACGAAGAAACGTTTCTGTCGATAATAAGAAGGATGAAGCACCGCTTTCCCCGCATATGCGGCATACTCCTGCCGATGGTTCTGCTCTTCTCTCCCCTATCCCTCGAAGCAGAGGTGCCGGGCGACTACCGAACGGAACTCGAGATAGACTGGAGCGGCGGAGAAATCGCGCTCACCTTCATCTTTTCCATTGAGGATGAGGTGAAAATATCTCCTCGACTTCGGGAAAGCTTTATTACAGAGAGTAGTCTGCGACTGGGTACGGAATTCGTCTATGCCATGTATCCTCTTCGGATAGACTCTCGACAAAGCGTGGAGGACTTCCTCAAGGAAAAGCCGCGCGCGGCGGTCGGCTTGAGCAGCCTGGTTTCGGAAAGCTATGAATCCCGCTCAGCCGCCTATGCGAAGGATTATTCGGAATTCCGCGTGAAATATCGTTACTCCCTCTTTCCCGACATCATCGCTCTGTTCTTCTCCCACCGAGACGCCGCCCTCCCTGTACCGCTTCTACGGTATTTGCCCTCAGGTCCCTACTCCGGAATCGTGATCTATGTAGAAAGGGAACTGCCGCTTTACGGAACGACCCGGCAGACGACCCTAAGACCCGCATTTTTCCCGCGTATTTTCAACGAAGAGATGGAGCTCGTTCTTTCCAAGGAGATGATTCGGCCAAAGGAGCTGCGCAGATGGGGAGCCGTCGGATACTATAGTTTCGATCAAATCGACCGCCTCCCCGAACGGGTAGGCGAAGTTCCCTTCTACTGCAAAGCACGGGCACTCTTCGGCATCGGCTCGACGGATCTCATCATCTCCAATGGCGACTCCGATATTCTCCTCTCCAGGGAGCAGACGATACGGCTCCTTTCGGAGGGAAAGATCGCCGTCGTCTACAAATAACAGAAAACTCCCTTTCACATTGACTCTCACCCCGCAATCGTTTTATACAATGAATATGTTTCGAAAAAGCTCCTCAATTCTCTGCGGTATATATTTCTTTATCTTCCTGCTCTTCGGCTGCAGCATAGGGCCGGAAGGATACGGCGTTCTTCTGCTCTCTCCCAATGAAGCCGTCATCGAAACCGGAAGTCTTCTCACGATAGAAAAAAGCAGTTCCCTCCACGAGACCTCCACCGTCACCGCAGATGAGGGTTCGGAAAAAATTGAGATAGACAGGTGGCGGATCGAGTTCTTCGATCGCAAGGAGAAGGCGGAGGAGTTTTACAAAGCCTACGCCGAATATAGAACCGTTTTCGCCGAAAACCTCAAAGACGGTCTCGCCGTGCGCAAGGAAGCGGAGGTTAGCTCTCAGAGAGTCTACAAGCTGAGGGAGGGACAGGAGCTGAAAGTTTTAGGACGAAGCGGCGAGGAGGTAAGCGTCGGCGCTAATAACGGCTATTGGTATCGGGTGCTCACCCGGGACGGTGTACAGGGTTACTGCTTCGACCACTATCTCGACCTCTTCGATGCGCAAGCCGCACCGAGCGAAGATGAAGGGCCGGACCTGTCGAAGGTGAGGCGGGTTCTTTCCCGTATCTACCGTCCTATAGACTATGAAATGATGCGGGAACAGGGACACATAAAACTGGAAAAGTTCACCTCCCAATACGGCTTCTTTCCCGACCCGGAAGAGAATCAACTGAGAGTCGAAACCTTCGATTTCAGCCACGAATTCTCCTACAAAGAGCTACAGAAGCAGAATGAGCGGTCCTACCTCTTTACCGGTGCCGGTCTCGAGCTGCGGATAGAGGACGATACGCATATCACCCTCATCTATACGAAAGACGACGTAAATTACGCTCCGGGCTTCGTTATCGTGGAGAATATCGACGAGATTCGGCAGGAGGAACGGAAACGGAGGAAGGAACTGCTCGACCGCCTCGTCCAATCGGGCCCCGTTTTTTCCAGCAATGCCTACGGTGAACTCTCCTTCTCCGAAAGCGGGAATTTTCGCTGGGAGCGCTTCGACCGCCTCGTTCCCAGAATCATTCCCTCTTCGGACTACCGCGAAGGAACGGTCTTCTTCGATCATTTTCTTGGAGAGGAGACAGCGGGAGGCTACGACGGTGCCCTTCGTCTCGATTTTACCGCACCGCAAGGTCCCGGTATCGTCTTTCTCTACCGGCTCGAGGGAGAAAAACTCAGCTTCGAGTACGTCTCCGAGAAAGACATCGAAGACAAGGTGGTCCTGCAGAGAAATGCATCTCCTCTTATCGTGGTCTTTTTCTCCGAAACATGAAATCGGTTCAACTCTCCTCCGTCTCACTATCCTTCGGCGGGAGGAAAATTCTTGAAGAAATCACCCTCACCCTCACTAGAGAAAGCAGGGCCGCCCTGGCCGGCGGCAACGGCAGCGGCAAGTCCACACTGATGCAAATCGTCGCCGGACTTCGCGCGGCCGACGAAGGAACAATCAGTTCATCACCACGGACCCGGGTCTCTTATCTGCCCCAAAGCGGCAGGGTATTCGCCGGCAGGAGTCTGCGGGAAGAGGCGGATACCGCCTTCAGCGCCATGCACCGCATCCATGAGGAAAAGGGAGAAATAGACCTTCTTTTGGGAGAGAGCGAAAGCCACAATGAGCGGGTCGACGCCCTCCTGCAGAGGCGGCACGATTTAGAGGAAGAGCTGCTGTCCGGGGGCTATTACCACCGGGAAGCGGAGATAGACAAGGTGCTCATCGGTTTGGGTTTCTCCAGAGAGGACTTCGAGCGGGACTGCGAGGTGTTTTCCGGCGGTTGGCAGATGAGAATAGCCCTCGCCAAGGTGCTCTTGGCGCACCCCGACATCCTCCTCCTCGACGAACCGACGAACTATCTCGACTATGAGGCGAGGACTTGGCTGGAAGTTTTTCTCTCCACCTACCGGGGAGGTTTCCTCATCGTTTCCCACGATAGATACTTCCTCGACGTAACGGTCCGGGAGGTTTATGAACTCTTCCTGGGAAAGCTCAAGCGCTACACGGGTAATTACCACGACTACAGAAAGACCCGCGACAGGGAGATAGAGGAGCTCAAAAAGCGCTATGCCGAACAGCAGGAGGAAATTGCCCGCACGGAGGCCTTCATCGCCAAATTCCGCTTCAATGCGGCAAAGGCGGCCCAGGTACAGAGCCGGGTGAAGCAGTTGGAGAAGCTCGAGAGAATCGAACTTCCCGTCCACATGAAGGGAATGGGATTTCGTTTTCCCCCGGCACCCCATTCGGGAAAGATGGTCCTTTCACTCGACGGACTGCAGAAGACCTACGGGAACAATACCGTGCTCGAACACCTCTCCTTTGAGCTGAGACGAGGCGACAGGATGGTAGTCACCGGAATGAACGGGGCGGGAAAGAGCACCCTCCTCCGTATTATTGCCGGCAAGGATGAAGAGTATCAGGGATCGGTAAAAACAGGAACGGGGGTCCGCATCGGTTATTTTTCCCAGGAACAGAAGGAATTCGAAAATTCCGGCCTGGCGGTCATTGAAACGATGGAAAGGGAGTGCCCGACGGAAAGAATTCCCGAGCTCCGATCGCTTCTAGGCGCATTTCTCTTCCAGGGTGACGATATCTATAAGCCCGTTCAGGTTTTGAGCGGCGGCGAGATGAGCAGGCTTGCCCTCCTGCGCCTGATGCTGCAGCCCTACAATCTGCTGATACTCGATGAGCCCACCAACCATCTCGATATCCACTCCAAGGAAGTCCTCCTGCGGGCCATTGAACAGTACGAGGGGAGTCTAGTTTTTGTCTCTCACGACCGCTACTTCATTGAATCTCTGGCAACGAGGGTCTTAGAGCTCGGCCCCAACGGACCGAAGGAGTATTCCGGCGACTTTAGCTACTACCTCCATCGAAAAAAACAGGAGACCTCGCCAATTCCCACCAGGCCGCCTGCCCGGCGCTCCCCTGCCGAAGGAGAAGCAAAAAACGATTACCGCGAAGAAAAGCGCAGGAAAAACCGCCTGCGGATAATTAAAAAGGAGGAGGAGGAGCTCATGGGGCGCATCGAGGGGCTTGAAAGGGAGCATACAGAGATCGAGCATAGCATGACCGATCCTGAGGTGTACACCGACGGCCGGCGGGTAAAGAAGCTCCAGGAGGAATTGAAGGATAACACGCGGCAGCAGGAGGAATACGCCCGGCGCTGGGAAGGGCTCGAAGAAGAGCGGAGGCAGCTTCTTGAGGAGGTGACCGATGAAAGCTGATCCCCTCATTCTCGCCTCCACCTCCCCCCGGCGAAGAGAACTTCTCCTTCGACTCGGCCTGAACTTCGAAGTCGTCCCGTCGCCCTACCAAGAGTACTTCGACGGGGCAAAAGCCTCTCTACAGGCGGCCCGTCTCGCCCGCGGAAAGGTGGAAGCCCTCCTGACCGAACGACCGGAATTCAAAAAGCGTTACGTGCTCGGTGCCGATACGCTGATAGATATCGACGGTGAAGTAGTGGGAAAGGCCGAACACCGGCAGGAAGCGGAGGAATTTCTTTTGCGGCTCTCGGGAAAGCGACACCAGGTTATTACCGCACTGGCTCTTCAACCTCCGGCATCCGGCAAAAACTCCGGCGAAATCTTCGTTGAAAGCGAATCTACCTCAATAGCCGTCGCCCCCCTCTCTCTCACGGAAGTGCGGTGGTATCTTTCCACCGATGAATGGATCGGCGCTGCGGGAGCCTACCGAATCCAGGGTGCAGGAGCCGTTTTCGTTGAGCGGATCGAAGGCTGCTTCTTCAACGTCATGGGCTTGCCATTGCGCCGGTTTTATGGCATGTTAGGAAGGTACGGATACGATCTCTTGCAGAACGTTTCCGACACATCTTCCACCGCGTAGACGGTGAGAAATATGAGAAGGAATGCGGCAGGCAGGACTTACGCTCGCCGTATGTGAAGGAGGATACTCTTGTCGGTAGTAACCATGAAAAGTTTGCTCGAATCGGGCGTCCATTTCGGGCATCAGACCAAGCGGTGGGATCCTCGGATGAAGAAGTACATCTTCGCCGAAAGAAACGGGATCCACATCATCGACCTGCAGAAGACGATCGCGGCGATCAAGGAGACCTACGACATGGTCCGCGAACAGGTCAAAGCGGGAAAATCCATTCTCTTCGTAGGAACAAAAAAACAGGCCCAACAGGCAATTCAGCGGGAAGCCCAGCGCTGCGGCATGTTCTACGTGAACAACCGCTGGCTCGGCGGAATGCTCACCAATTTCTCCACAATAAAGAAATCTATTCTTCGACTCAAAAAGATCGAGAAAATGGAGGTAGACGGTACCTTCGAAAGCCTCACGAAGAAGGAAGTTTCTCGCCTCAACAAGGAGCGGCAGCGCCTGGAGAAAAACCTCGGCGGGATCAAGGAAATGAAGGACCTTCCCGGAGCGATCTTCATCATCGACACCCGAAAAGAATCAATCGCCGTTGCCGAGGCGAAGAGAATGGGAATTCCTATTGTCGCGGTCGTGGATACCAACTGCAATCCAACAGACATCGATTACCCTATTCCCGGCAACGATGACGCCATTCGCGCTATCTCTCTCTTCACCAAAGTCATCGCCGACGCGGTAATCGACGCGGACAACGAAATAGGCATCCAGATAATCGAAACCCTTCAGGATGAAGAGGAAGAGGGAGCGGAAGCCGCTGAAGGCGCCGCCGAAAGCGAAGAAGAGGCCGCCGAAAGCGAAGAAGGCGCCGAAGACAGCAAAGCGGAGGAAGAGGCTAGCGTGGCAATTGCGGAGAATTCCGAAGACTTCGAGACGGTAAGCGTGGCCGAAAGCATTAAGGATAAGGAGGAGGACGATTCCAGCAGTTTCAGCGCCGAAGAGTACTCCGACTACGTTCCGAAAAAGGGCAAAGAAGAGCGCGAGGAGCCTAAAGAAGAGGCTTTACCGAAGGAAGAGGAAGAGTATATAGAGGAAGAAGAGAAACTCTACGAAGAGGAATAGAGAGGAATAGAACGGTCCGTCGGCGCAGAAAGCACTTGCCCCAGGCAGTGGCCGTTACTGCGCCGTCGCCCTAAGGATTAATACTACACTGCAAAGGAGCACATTGTGGAAATAAAGGCAGCCGATGTAAAGCGACTGAGAGATAAGACGGGAGCCGGCATGCTCGACTGTAAGAAGGCTCTCAACGAAGCGGGCGGAGACTTCGCCGAAGCGGAAAAAAAACTCAAGGAAATGGGCCTCGCTGCGGCGGCGAAGCGCAGCGGTCGTGCCACCGAAGAGGGGCGCATCTTCACCAAGGTGGGGGAGAAAACAGCCGCGATCCTCGAACTCGCCTGCGAGACGGACTTCGTTGCGCGAAACGCCGATTTTATCAAGCTCGGGGAGAAACTCCTCGATACGATCATCGAAAAGAACAAGAGCGAGATCGACGATGAGCTCAACGAGATGGTAAAGGACACGATAAGCACCATAAAAGAGAACATGACCCTCAAACGATTCTCCACCCTAAAGATCGGCGAGAACGAGCTCATCCGCGAGTATGTCCACGGTGAGGGGGCTATCGGTGTTCTGGTCAAGCTCAAGGCGGAATCCGCAGAGACTCTCCAGAAGGATGAAGTCAAGCAGTTCGCCTTCGATACGGCCCTGCACATTGCCGCTTTCAATCCCCTCTATCTCGACAGGGAGAGCGTCGACAAGAGCTACCTCGAGGAGCAGGAGGCGATTTTCCGTAAACAGGCGGAGAACCTCGGCAAGCCCGAAAAGGTCCTCGAAGGAATCGTAAAGGGTAAATTGAATAAACACTTCTCCGAGATATGTCTCTTGGACCAGGGCTTCGTGAAGGAAGAAAAGCAGAGCGTCGAAAAAATGATGAAGAGTATCGCGAAGGAAGCGGGAGGCGATCTAACGATTTCGAATTTCGCCTACTACCGCGTCGGAGAAGAAAGCGAATAAACCGGTTTTCGAAGGGCCGTCCTCCGGTCTGCCTCGTGCGCACCGTCCGATATCGGCGGCCCCGTATTTCACAGGGAGGAATAAAAGATGGAAGAGACTCTATTGGATGCCGAAGACAGGATGAATAAGAGCGTCGCCAACCTCAAGGATGAATTTAATTCGATGAGAACGGGAAGGGCCTCCACCGCCCTCTTCGAGAAAATCAAGGTCGACTACTACGGGCAGGCGACGCCTCTCAACCAGACCGCCACCATTTCAGCCCCCGAGGCAAGGCTCATCGTCATTCAGCCCTGGGATAAGAGCCTTTTGGGTGAGATCGAGAAGGCCATTCAGAAATCGGAACTCTCGGTAAACCCAAACAATGACGGAAAGGTGATCCGAATTAACATCCCCCCCCTTACCGAGGAAAGAAGAAAGGAACTGGTCAAGGTCGCAAAGAATACCGCCGAGCAGAGCAAGGTCGCCGTCAGGAACATCCGCAGAGACGCCAACGAGAGTCTCAAGAAACTGGCGAAGGACGGAGATATCAGCGAAGACGAGGAAAAACGGGGGACCGACGAAATCCAAAAAATCACCGACTCGCACATTGAAAAGATCGACACTCTCCTGGCGGCGAAAGAACAGGAGATCATGGAAGTATAGTGGCACGGGAGAATTCCGATCCCGCCGAGAAACCGGCGCTTCCCATCCATATCGCCGTCATAATGGACGGCAACGGACGCTGGGCCAGGCAAAAGGGAAAACCGAGAACCTACGGACACAAACAGGGAATTGATGCGGCGAAGCGGGTCATCCGGGCCGCCATCGATCTCGGTATACCGTACCTCACCCTCTATACCTTTTCTACGGAAAACTGGAGCCGGCCGAAAAGGGAAGTCAACTTCCTCATGCGTCTTCTCAAGCATCACATGAAGTACGACGTCGCCTTCTACCACGAAAACAGAATACGACTCAGACATGCCGGTTATCTCCAGGGACTTCCGAAGGATATCCAAGAGGAGATGGGCAAACGCATCGAAGCTACCAAGAACTACGATGCAATTACCACGGTACTGGCGATAAATTACGGGGGAAGAGACGAGATTCTCCGCGCCTTTGCCCGCCTCTATCGATCCTATGAGGAAAAGTCCCCGGCGGAAAGGGAGGGGAAGATCTGCAGGGTGGAGGACCTCTCCGCTCATCTCGACAATCCGGACGTTCCCGACCCGGACTTGGTTGTTCGCAGCGCCGGAGAAAAACGCATAAGCAACTTTCTTCTCTGGGAAAGCGCCTATGCGGAGTTTTTCTACTCGGACAAACTCTGGCCCGATTGGGCCGCAGAGGACCTGAGGGAAGCGGTAGAGGAATTTGGCCGGAGAAAGAGAAAATTCGGGGGCAACGGATGAACAATTTCTTCGAACGCAGTCTTCTCTTTTTCATCGGGCTTCCTTTCCTCATTTTCATCATCGTTTACTTCGATCGGTTCAGTCATCTCGGCTGGATTATCGTGGTCATCCTCGCCACAGCCGTGGGAAGTCATGAATCTCTTAAACTCTTTACCGGTGCAGGGGAAGGCGCAAAGAGAGGAGATGCGCTGCTCATACCTGCTTTGGCAAGTCTTCTTCTCCTATCCGCGGCGGTGGATACCCTTTATTCTCCATCGCTCAATGCCTTCCTCCCGGCCCTGGCTGTCGAGGTAACGGTCATCTTCCTCATTGCACTTCATGAATGGGACAGCAAGAGGCCGGAGGGTTTTGTCGGGCGAAGCGGTTCTCTTATCCTGTCGATTGTCTATCCCGCTCTTTTCATGAGTTTTCTCATTCGTTTTGCCGAATTTCCTTCCGCCTTGCAGGTAATGCTCCTATTCCTCATTTTGAACTTTGCCAACGACACCTTCTCCTATATCGCCGGTCGTATTTTCGGCAGCCGGTCAAAACGTTTATTCGCGGTAAGTCCGAATAAAACCCTGGTGGGCTATATCGGCGGTTTTACAGGCTCCCTCCTCCTCGGCAGCCTCTTCGCATTTTTTTTCCCCGAAATTTTCTCCGCATCCTGGTCCCTGCGGCTCTTGTTCTTCTTTCTTACGGCCCTCTTTGCCGACATGGGAGATCTGGTCGAATCGGCTTTTAAAAGGGAAGCGGGAAAGAAGGATTCGGGGAGTTTTATCCCGGGGCGCGGCGGCATGCTCGATTCAATCGATTCCCTCCTTTTCAGCGCACCCTTTTTCTATTATAGTGGGATGATCATCTTCGGATAGGTTTCCATATTTATGATGAAAAAACGAATACTAATACTGGGAGCCACCGGCTCCATAGGTAAAAGCACCTTAGAGGTGCTGAAAAACCTAAACTCACACGGACACGATTATCGAGTGGCAGGACTTTCCTGCCGCGCAAAAACGGACGAACTGTGGTGCCTTGCGAAGGAATGGAATGTAAGGAACCTGGCGGTCAGCCGTTTGCAATCCGCGAGGGAAGAGATATCGTTCGACGGTCCCGAGGCGGTGCTCCGTCTCATTGATCAGACAGACTGCGATATCGTGGTAAACGGTATCGCCGGCTCCGCCGGGCTCCTTCCCTCCATGCGGGCATTGGAGCGGGGATTCGACCTCGCATTGGCAAACAAGGAAACGATCGTCATGGCCGCTCCTCTCGCATTCGAAGCGGCGAAAAAGAGCGGTGCAAGAATCCTCCCCGTCGACTCGGAGCATTCGGCCGTTTTTCATCTCCTCGAAAAGAGGCCGGTGGAAAGGATAAAGCGGATCATACTCACCGCCTCCGGAGGCGCCTTTCGCGATACCCCGCTGGAGGACTTTTCACAGCTGATGCTCGAGGATGCCCTCAAGCATCCCACGTGGGATATGGGGGCAAAAATCACCATCGACTCGGCGACCATGGCAAACAAGGGCCTGGAGATAATCGAGGCGAATCGGCTTTTCGATCTTCCGGCGGATAACATCGACGTACTCATCCACCCCCAGAGCACGATCCACTCTTTTGTAGAAACGATTGAGGGATCTCTCTACGCCCAGCTGAGCGCGCCGGATATGCGGATTCCTATTCAAAATGCCCTTACCTATCCCGAGCTCTGCGAATCGCCCTTTGGACGGCTCGATTTCGACAAGGGCCTCCATCTCGACCTCCAGCGGCCCGATACTAAGCGCTATCCTCTGCTGCCTCTGGCCTATGAAACGGCCCGGAGGGGCGGGGCCTATCCCATCGTGTACAACGGGGCCAACGAAACGGCGGTAGCGGCCTTCATTGAAGGGAAAATCTCCTTTCCCGACATTGCGATTCTCGTAAAAGAGGTACTCTCAGAAGCCGATTTCGATGATCCGAAGGACCTAGATGAGGTTTTGGCGGTCCACCGCCGGAGCGAAACAATCGCTCAAAGGGTTTTGACGAAGATTGCGGAAAAACCGGAGAAGAACGGATGATTCTTACCGTAATACTGGGACTGTTGGGCCTCGGCATCGTAGTGTTCGTGCACGAACTGGGGCATTTCCTCGCGGCAAAGGCCGGCGGCATTACCGTAGAGGCCTTTTCCATCGGCTGGGGAAAACCGATCTATGCGCGGACCTGGCGCGGGACCGAATACCGTCTCGGCATCCTCCCTATCGGCGGCTACTGCAAGATGAAGGGTGAGGAGCTCTTCAAAAAGGCTCTGGAAGAAAACAATGACAAGATTTACGATGAGGAGGGCTCTCTTTTTACCGCACCGGTGGGGAAAAGACTCATTACCTATGCCGCCGGACCGGCCTTCAACTTCTTTTTCGCCGTCCTGGTTCTCTCCCTCATCTGGTGGATAGGTTTTTCTATAGAAACCTTTGAAAACAAGATCGTGCTCATCTCCGAATATCCCGGCATCTTCGGCGAAGGATACTATCCGGCCGATGAGGCGGACTTAGAAACGGGAGACAGGATTATCGGTCTTAACGGAGAAGAGGTGCGCACCTACAACGACATCCGACGGATCGTTGCACAGGCGCCGGGTGAGACGCTTGCCCTGCGCGTAGAGAGAAACGGAAGGACGCTCGCCCTCAGCATCACTCCACAACTCGATAAAGACACAGGAGCGGGAAAGATCGGTGTCGCCGCGTGGATAGATCCGGTCGTCTCCAAGATCGAAGAGGACTCCGCAGCCGAGCTCGCCGGTCTCAAAAAGGGGGATCGAATTATCTCCGTCGAAGGAAAAGAAATCGCCCATTACCTCGAACTCTATGCAGCCCTCGAGAACGGAGCCGAACGCCTTTACATAACATATGAACGTAACGGGAGAAGCGGCGAGACGGTTCTCGTTCCCCGCTACGATGAGCGGGGTAATCCCGCATTAGGCGTCGCCTTTGCCCGAATCGTCGACAGGAGCCCACGCATGGGTCCCATCAAAGCCCTCGCCAGAGGGATCCGTGAGGCCGTCGAAACGTTTACCCTCACCATTAAGGGCCTTGCTCTTCTCTTTTCCGGGGTAGACGTACGCAACGCCGTATCCGGACCTATCCGTATCACCTATCTCGTTGGAGAGGTCGCCACTTCGAGCTTCTCAGATGGAATGGGCAGCGGCTTTATTACCCTCTTCCGATTTTTGAGTCTCCTCAGCGTCGCCCTCTGTTTTGGAAATCTTCTACCGATTCCGGCTCTCGACGGCGGCTTTATTATTCTCTCCTTGATTGAACTAGTACGAGGGACTTCCGTGAGCCCGAGGACCTTCTACCGGTACCAGACGGTGGGCTTCTTCATTATCATCCTTCTGCTTTTTCTTACCACCTTCGGCGATATCTCCTATTTTTTCTCCCAATGAGGAATGTGTATGAAACGAAAACTGACCTGTCACTGCGGCGCCGAAATCGAAAGCGATTTTCCCGAAGAAATCGATCTTTCGCAAGAGCCCCGGACCATCGATGAAATTCTCGACGGTACGTTTATGTCCGTCCGCTGTACTTCGTGCGGCGCCCTCCTAAAACCCGAGTTTGCCACGGTACTTCACGGCTCAGACCGGGGCTGGAACATCACCTTTATTCCCGAACTCGAACGGACCGGCTACCTCACGGGAAAACGGGAGGTGGAAACCAATCGGCTGGTTATCGGCTTTCGAGAACTGCGGGAGAAGGCGGTGATGCTGCGAGAAGGTCTGGACGACAGGCCGATCGAAATTCTCAAATTCTACCTCTTAGAGAAGCTGGAAGAACCCGATGAAATGAGCATCAGCCTCTTCGAGGTCTCCGAGGATGAGAACCTCGTTTTTCACATCGAAGGAAAGGGAGAAGAACTGGGGCTTACAAAGATGCCGATGCGCATGTACGAAAAGGTATTTGATGAACTGGAAGAGCGGATCAAGGAAGAGCCCTTTTTTAGTATCGTCGCAGAGCCCTACGTTTCCATCAATAAAATTTGCCTAGAGGAAGACGAGAAGTGAAGAAACTGTTTGTCCTGCTGACGATTCTTAGCTGTACCCTTTCCGCACCATTGGCAAACGAGCGGATAACGGTGAACACCGGACACACCGGCGAGGTCCTGGATCTCGAATTCGGTGTTTCTCAGAACCGCCTATTTAGCAGCGGAGACGACGGGACTCTGCGCATCTGGCACACAGGTTCAAAGAGACTGGAGCGAAAGCTGCAGATCTCCCACCTCCCTATCGTACGCATTTCCGTACACCCGACAGAGCCGCTGATCGCCCTGATAGAGACCGACAGAATAAACACCTACCATCTCAGCGTCTGGAATTATGAGAAAGAAGAAGAACTCTACTCCCATAAGATCGCGGAGATACCCCTCTTCCTCCGTTTTTCGCCGAGAGGGAGCTATCTCGTCTATGGAATGACCGACTGGCGCAGCCTCACCTTTCTCGATGCCTATACGGGTTTCGTAGAGCCCCTCTTTCGAGAGGGCTTCGGCATCGTCTCTGCGGCGTTTATATCGGATACGGAGAAGACCCTTCTCACCTACAGTCCTTCCGGAGAAATTCGCTACTGGGACATGAATACCGGTGAGCAGCGAGGGGGAGCCCGGCAGATCGGCACGATCAGCGATTTACAGGATATTCGCTTTCTCCCCGGCGGTCGTTATCTCATCGCCGCGAAGGCCGCAAATCTCTTCATGATCGATCTGGTAAACGGAAAGGTCGTGGACAAGGTAAGCTACCGGGAAATCCGTTCCCTCGCCGTTGATCCGGCCGGCAGCTCGGTTGTCGTTTTGAGGGCCGGCGATTCAAGATCGCAGGCGGCGCTCTCCCTGCACGGCATAGCTGTTGAGGGGAGCTCCCGCATCGGCTTCAAAAGAGAGAGAAGCTTCTCGACGGAGGGTTCCCACAGGAGTCCCATTGCCTATAACGGCAGAGAAATATTCTATGGAAGTGCGGGAGGAACCCTCTACGCTCTTGAAAGCTACGGCAGGAGCACCGCTGAGGCCTCCGCCTTCGGCCGGCCCATTCTCCTGAATATCGACGACATCGCCTTCGCGGGAGATCGTATATTCATAAGTTCCGGTTCCCGTTTTCTCTCCATCGCCTCTCCCGTCTTCTCATCGTCCGCCGACAGTGAAACGTCCTTTCGTTTCCGGTCCGAGTCATTTACTCATCCGGTAAAGGGCAGTGTCTCTCTCTTATCATTAGGACGGGAAAACTGTCTTCTCCTGCCGAAGGCGGTGGAATCTTCGGCTAGCATATACCGCTTTACCGGTTTCGACTTCGTTCCATTCTATAGCGGCCTTGAGGCTTCCATCAGGGAAGCAGGCCCCTATAACGAGGACCTTCTCCTGCTCGAAGAGAACGGGACCGTCAAGATCATCTCCGTCGAAGACGGAAGCGAACGGTTCGCCTATACCTCCTTCGGACTGCAGTCGATTTCCGAAACCTATAACGACGGTATTATCGCCGCGCGAAATCGAACAGATGTAATCGGTACCCCTCTTCTGCACATCAATCCGAAAACCGGTGAAACGGTACCCATCGAAGACAGTAATATTCTCACCTTTCAGCTGCACTACGACGAACTGACGCGAAATCTCTATACCCTCGGCTATGAGCAGCGAAGCGGCGGGCTGAGAACGGTCCTCAAGCGGCATTCGGGAATGAACTACGACAGAATAAACACCCTCCTCTCCTATCCGGGGGAAGACCCCGAGGCAAGCCTCGCCGTCGACCCCGCCGGTTCTCGGGTTTTTACCTCCCTCGGTTTTGGGAAGGTCCACATGTATGCGTGGAACGGCTTTACCTATTTAGAGGCGATAGACCATATTCCACGAGACCTCTATCTGCACGAGGGGCGCCTCTACTCTCTCAACGGAGACTCGTCGATTTCGGTGTGGAATATCGACAGGGGAAAGCTCCTCATGACCATCTATCTCTTCGATGATTTCAGTTGGGCGATAGTTCCAAAGGAGGGGGAGGCCTTCACCTTCGGAGGGGCAGACCGCTATCTTCATACAACGAGATAAAACGAATCTCTAATCGTGCGAGGGATTCTTGGCAATCTTTTCGATGGCCTCTACCACCTTCTTCCTCACCTCTCGCTCGTAGTCGGTGTCTTTTAGATTGTGGGCATAGAGGGTCCCCATAAGAGACACACGGTACATCGGAGAGATGCTGTTTAGGGCGAGGGCGGCCATATCGAGTACACAGTCCTGGCATTTACATATATCCTTCGTTTTTTCGGCCCCTAGTTCTTCCTCGAGCTGCTCGAGAACGAGATGTTCCGCTTCGTTAATCAAGAATTCGAAATTGTAGCTTTCCCGTAGACTCATCGTTTCTCTCCCCAAAAACCGGCTGTGCTATTGTAGTAAGCAGACAGGGTGAATATCAAGCGCCTCATCCTAAGAATTATTGTCGTTCTCTGCTAAAGGCCTCGAATTTGGTGTACTGCGGTAAAAAGGCCAGCTTCACCGTTCCCACCGGACCGTTTCTCTGCTTCGCCACGATGAGATCGGTTTCCACGTTGGAAACATGCCTTTCATTGCTCTCCCGGTTCTCGTTTCGCTCACGGTGGAGAAAGAGCACTACATCCGCATCCTGTTCGATCGATCCTGACTCCCGCAGGTCCGCCAGGCTCGGCGCCTTTCCCTCCGACTGCCTGCCTACCTGAGAGAGACTGATGATCGGAATACCCAGTTCCCGGGCCAGAGCTTTGAGGGAACGGGATATTTCTGCAACCTGCTCGTGTCTGGGAACATTCTGCTTGTACTCCGGCTCAATAAGGCCGATGTAGTCGACGAATATTACCCTTACCTCTTCTTTGAGCTTCATCCTTCGCGCCCGGGCACGCAGATCGAGCAGCTTGATCCTCGGGGTTTCGTCGATGTAGAGGGGTGCCTCGTAGATCCTGCCCGCCGCCTCGGTGAGGCTGTGAAAATCGGAAGGCTTGAGCATTCCCGTGCGAATCTTCTCCGAGTTTATTCTCGCTTCACTAGAAACGAGCCTCTGCACAAGGGCCATGCTCGTCATCTCGAGGGTAAAGAAGCCGACGGGAATCTTCTTTCTTATACTCATGTTCGCCGCCATGGTAAGGGCAAGGGCCGTTTTACCCACCGAAGGCCTGGCGCCGAAAACGATGAATTCCGAGTTTTGAAAACCGCTGGTCATGTTGTCCAGTTCGGAGAAGCCGCTGGGGACGCCGGTGTAACTGTCCTTGGTTTGATAGAGCCGTTCGATCGCCTCTATCGTCTCGGAGATGATCTCCCCCACGCCGCGATACGACTCGGACTGCTGATTATCGGTTATTTCGAAGATGTGCTGCTCGGCCTCTTCTATGAGTACGCGGGTGTCGGTGGTCTCCTCGAGGGCCTGGGATGAGAGCTCCCGCGAAATACGCAGCAAACGGCGGCGCACGCTCCTGTCCTTGACGATCCGCGCGTAATACTCCACGTTGGCGCTGGTGGGCACCTGGTCGGTGAGGAAAGACACATAGGCCGCCCCGCCGCACGCTTCGAGGTTTCCCGCCGATGCCAGCGCCTCGGTGAGGGTCAGGAGGTCGATGGTCTCTCCCCGATTGAAGAGATCTATGATGGAGGCGAACACCTTCTGATGAGATACTTGATAAAAATCGTCGGCACGGAGAAAGCGGAAAACGGTGGATAGGACCTCTCCATCCAGCAGGATCGCCCCCAATGTAGCCTGTTCGGCTTCGTCGTTGTGGGGCGGTACTCTTCCCTTACCGGATAAAGATGTACTCATTGAACGCTAGTCCTCGTCGCTCCGCTCCTCGTCCGCCGGCGCTTCTTCTTCATCCGCCCCGGTATCGGCTTCGCCGGCTTCCTCCTCGGCGTAGGCTGCCTCTACAGCGGCTTCCGCGTCGGCTTCGGCTGCCTCGATTTTTTCGGTGGTTTCCGTCGGTCCGGCAACGGCCTCTTGCGGTTTGTTTTGATTGTAGACCTTGATAACGATTTCGGCGCTTTCACTTTCGTAGAGTTTCACCATGATAGGGTAGCTGCCCGTCATTTTTATGCTGTTGCTCGGCAGGTCGATCTGCTTCTTCTCCAGCTCGATCCCCTCTTTTGCCAGTTCGTCGATGATCATCGCGTTGGTCACCGAACCGAAGAGCTTTCCCGTATCTCCGGCGTTCATGGGAATGCGGATCTCCTTCCCCTCTATTCGCTCCTTCAGGCCCTGCGCGGCAGTCCGTTTTTCCTCTTTCCGGTTTTTGATCGCCGAACGACGGCTCTCAAAGACCGACAGATTCTCCTTCGTGTGAGAAACGGCGAGATTTTTGGGAAAGAGATAGTTTCGTGCGTAGCCCTTTGCCACATCACAGATATCTCCCTCTTCACCTAAATTATACACATCCTCGTTTAGAATAATCTTCATACCTAATCTCCTTCTCCGATTCTATAATGAACCCAATATTCACTCACTCCTAAGAGAGGAACTCCAATGATGAGCACGAGGTTTATCCCCGGCGTCAACAGCACGAAAACCGATGCCGCGGTCACCATGATGCGCAGGCCCTTGCCCACTCCATAGCGTCGGAAGAGAACGCGCAGAATAGCTATGCCCTGAAGCGCATAGACGAACAGAAGAATCATTCCTCCGTTCCATGCCGCATAACCAATCATTCGCATATCGGCGAGCACATCGATCAGCACCAGTGCCCACAGCCCGAGAAGGGGCCAGAGAAGAGTTTCCGGTACGGAAAACTTCTCTATCTTGAAGCCGACTCCTCCCGCTACCCTTCCGTGTATCCCGACAGCCAAAGCCCAGTCTGCCGAAAGCAGAAGGAAATAACTGAACAGGAAGTTACGAAAGAAGAGGTCTTTTACCAGTTCAATCGCATCATCCGTGGAGGCAAACACCGAAGCTCCGCCCTGTGCAAGAGCTTCCTGCAGCATCGTCGTAATGCTCCGTATCTGCTCGGTCAGGAAGCCCGTAACCGCGGCGTTTCCCGCAAAAATAAGAAAAAATGGAATACTCAGCGCAGCTATCAGAGCCGCCGCCTCCAGCATTCCGTAGAGGCTTCTGCCGTTCCTCCAGTGTATGAGGAGCACTCCGCCGACAAAACCAACGGGATAGCCCATCTCCACGACGGCGAAAAAGGTCCTCAGCTGGGGATCCGCAAAACCCCGTACCCGGATAAGGGCTTGAACTCCCACGAACAGAAGAAAAAGGGCCGCTCCGTAGAGCTGGTCCTCGCGCCCTCTCTTGAAACCGAGGAGGAAGAGCGGTACGGCGCTGAGAAAGAATGCCGACCTCACCTGGTACAGAAGAAACGCCGCTGCGGTAAACAGGCCTATCTCGACCCAGCGCCGGCGTGCTTCGTTTGGCGTCATTCCGCTCCTACTGTTTCACGAAAGGCAGATATGCCAGTACTCTCGCCCGTTTGATCTCCCTGGAAAGGTCGCGCTGATGCTTCGCGCATGTCCCCGTGATCCTTCTGGGAAGGATCTTGCCTCTGTCGGTTACAAAGCGCTGGAGCAGATCGGGTTTCTTGTAATCCGCCTTTATATCCTGTGTGCAGAAGCGGCAGACCTTTTTCTTGAAAAATGGCTTCTTACCGCCCCGAAACGACCGGGAATCTCTTCCGTAGTCGCGGCCCGAATCTCTTCCATAGTCGCGGCCCGAATCGCGGCCGAAATCTCTTCTATCGTTTTGTGTCTCATCGGACATGAATAGCTCCTTCTAAAATGGTATATCGTCTTCGAAGTTTTCGGGCCCCGAATAATCCTGGTTGTTTCCAGCGCCCGAATTTTGGGGACCGTCGTTGTAGGAAGGGCGCTCCTGGCGCTGACCGGTTGGAGCTCCGGAACTTCCTCCGGGACCTCCAAGAAGCTGCACATTAATGGCATGGATTTCCACCTTGCTTCTGTTCTGCCCGTTCTGTTCCCAGCGGCTCTGACGGAGTTCACCCTGAATACCGACCTGTTTCCCCTTTGTCAGATACTGCTGAATCGCCTCTCCCTGCCGTCCCCAAAGGGTGATGTCGAAGAAATGTGCTTCGTCCCTCCATTCGTCGCCGCTCTTGCCTCTTCTGTTGACGGCGATGGAGAACTTGCACACGGCGGTATTGTTGCCGGTGTATTTAAGCTCCGCATCTCTGGTGAGCCTGCCGACTAAGGTTACCGAATTAATATCGTTTGCCATAGCATCTCACTCTTTTAGTTTTCGTCCTGCTTTATCAGTAGGTGTTTGAGCAGGGGATTGAGAAGCCGCAGCTCCTCCTCCAACGATAGGACTTTTTCGGGGTCTGCCTCGAATTCGTAGTAGTAGTAGTGTCCCTTCTCCCGCTTCTTGATCATATAGGCGAGATCTCGCACACCCTTGTCCTCTTCCTTTTTTACCTTCGCCTCGGTCTTTTTCAGCTGTTCGTCAACCTGCTGTTTGCCGAGATTCGTTTCATCCTCTTCGGTTCCCACGATAATAGTGAGTTCGTACGTTCTCATGCTCCCTCCTTATGGACGTAAAAGATCCGCCGTACCGGCGGATAAAGAGGCTCGAGAACTCTACCATACCCCCTTGATCAATGTCAAGAGTAGGGCGTACTATGCCGATGCTAAGTACATGGGACAGTGGATCCATTTCGACGACGATATCTTCTATCTCAATCAATTTGTCCGGCTCTACATCCGTTCCCTCAAACTCGATATCGACGGTATCTATTTCGCCCGCAAGGTGGACGAAGATCTTCGTTTCCTCGACGCACACCTCCACTCCCTCTTCTCCTCCCTCGCGAACAAACCGAGTTATGCAGAACTCCAGCAGAACCTTCGGTTTCTCAATAAGACAAAGCTCCTCTTCTGTGAGCTCCTCTCTCACATCCTCGACGAAGGAACGGGAGATCGCCTTGACCTTTCCGCCTATATCGAAGAGTATTCCTACATGCGCGGGCGTCAGATGGAAGAAGTCGAACAGGTACGCGGAATCCTCAAGGAAATCCTCTCCACCGAGGATCAAAGCGAGCTGATAAGCAGCGAAGAGTTCCGACTCCTTCTCGACAGAGACGCCTGAAAAACACGAGTCTTCGAGGGACCGGTCATGCACAACAAAAAACTCAGCGACGCAATCGAAAAGGAATTTATAGATAAACACATCGACCGGGAACTGACCCTCTCGCTTTTAGAACGCTACAATAAGGGAGAATTCGCCGGCTACTCTCCTCCTCAGGTAGATTCCTTCCCTCAGATAGACGGCAGTCGGATTGTCGATACAACGGAGAGCCTTTCATTTGCCTTGAACTATGAAGATGCGGCAGAGCGGCTGGAAGCTACGGCAGGAATAGCGGCGGCAGAAGAAGTTGCCGTACGCCGGAACAAGGAGCTGATCTTCGACGATGCGGCAGTGGAAAAACTCGGACTGAGACTGCTGCCCTATACCGCCTACGGAATTCTCAACGGCGGGTCCGCCACCAGTTACGCGGACGAAAAGAAGAACCTGTCCTTTCACCGGGGACTCTTCGAGCTCAACAGGGAGATCTTCGAAAATTTTGCCGGGCGGGCGGGAGGCAAACCGAAGGGCTTGACTCCCGCATTCATTCAGGAGGACGGCAGCGCCGGGCCCAGCTTTCTCGAATTGAAGTTGCGGTCCCTCCTCCTGCTCACCCTGCGCTGCCGACGGAACTTCGGCGGCAGCGGTGCCTCGGCGGCAGCCGCCTCGGATAGACAGATCCTGCCGCTCTTTCAGATGACGGGGATGCAGAACGCTCACCTCATTGCCGAGGCTCTTGATGAGTATCGAAGCAGTCCCTTGCTGAAGGAACTAATTGAGGCAACGGGCCGCGATGTGACACGGGTCCTTACCGGCGTACAACCCCTCATTGCCGCCTACAGCCACAGCTCTCTCGGCAGCCCGAAGAAGCTCTTTACCCGTGCCTGGGGCCGTGAAAACAGTCTTCTCCCCCTTCCGGGCGGCCACGGACAGAACTTTATCGCCTTAAAGGAAATCTACCGGGACCTCTACCGCCGAGGATACCGCTATGCCTACCTTTCGAACATCGACAACCTCGGCAATACCGTCGATCCTCGAAGCCTCGCCCTCACCGCCCTCAGCGGGAAACGGGGTGCCTTCGAGTTTTCCTTCAAGACCCCCGTAGATGTCAAGGGAGGTGTCCTGATCCGCGACGATCGGCACAGGCTCAACGCCGTTGACATAGGAGCGGCAGTATCGCAGGAGGAAATCGCTGCGGCAGAGGGAGCAGGAAAACCCATCCTCTTTAACTGCGCCACCGGCCTCTTCGATCTCTCCTTATTCTTCAAAGAAATCGACAGAATCATCCGCGAGCTGCCGACCCGTTTTTCCGATCAGGACAAAGACGCGGGGAAGTACTCCCAGGCCGAACAGATCACCTGGGAAATCATCGGCATGATGGATGATCCCCTCATCCTTGGGGTCGACAAAAGACGCCGCTTCATAGCCGCGAAGATCTTTCTCGAAAACCTGATAAGCAGCGGCATCGGGCTGGAATCCCCCGCCTACCCAAAGGAGCTTCGCTCCCTCGCCGATTCGCTTCACCGGGGCCTCGAGAAGCTTCTGGAAGAGGTGTACGGCATGAAGAAGGAGGCTTCTCTATGGAAACCGAAGTCCGTCGAGGAGCTGTGAAAATCATGCACACAGCGGATGCCGAAAAACTGATCGAGGCATTGGATTTTAAAAAAGGCGGAGGCCTCATTCCCGTAATTGCCCAGAACCACCGCGGCGGTGAGGTCCTGATGCTGGCCTTTGCCGATGAACAAGCCGTGCGAAAAACGATAGAAGAAGGCTTTGCCCACTACCACAGCCGCAGCAGGGGAGAATTGTGGAAAAAGGGGGCGAGCTCCGGCCATCTGCAGAAAATTGTTGAGGTACGCATGGATTGCGACGGCGACAGTCTGCTCTACATCGTAGAGCAGACCGGTGCGGCCTGTCATACCGGTTATTTCAGCTGCTTCTTCCGTCGCTGCGAGGAGGGCGGCTTAACCGTTGTGGGGAAAAAAGTCGACAAAGGGTGATAGGCGGCTTGCCGCAGCGTGCTCAGGTCTATCCTGCCGCGTGAACTATGAGGAGACGGCCCTCGGCAGTATGCTCAAGGAAGAGGAAATGGTCTCCCGTACCCGTTTGGCCATGCTTTCTGCATCAAGCCCGCTCAATTCGAGCAGCTCATCCCTCTCCGCCTGAGCGAAAAATCTATCGGAAACCCCGTACCAGCGGTAGATGGAGGAAAATGCGGACTGCAAGAGTGTCGCAGCGATAGATTCGCCGACACCGCCTCGCACCGCCCCGTCTTCGAAGAGAAGAACCTGTCGATAGCGGGAGAAGAGTTCGACGAGATAATCCTCATCCAAGGGCTTGATGAAGCGCAGGTTGTAGAGGTCCGTCTCGATTCCATCCTTTGCAAGGATATTCACCGCCTCCCTTGCCTGGCTGTAGAGTCCGCCAACGGAGACTATCAGTGCGCTGCCGCCGTTTTCCTCCATCATGGTCCCCCTCCCTTGCTCGAGGGCAGGAGTCTCCGCTATTTTCTGTTCGGGGCAGATATCTTTCGGATATCGGATCATTACCGGACCTTCCCAATCGAGGGCCCAGTCGATCATGAGACTCATATCCCCGGCGCTAGCGGGGGCGAGAATTGTCATTCCCGGTACGGAACGGAAGAGGGGGATATCGTAGAGCCCTTGGTGCGTTTCCCCATCTCCGGCAACGAGTCCGGAACGATCCATCGCTATGACTACCGGAAGATTCGGCAGAGCAATATCGTGAATAACCTGGTCCACCGCCCGCTGCATGAAGGTCGAATAGACGGCGAGAACAGGTTTCAAGCCGCTGAGGGCCAAACCGGCGGAGAAGGTGACGGCGTGCTGTTCGGCTATACCCACGTCGAAGAAACGGTGGGGAAAGCGTTCCTGAAAATAGGAAAGTCCCGTCCCCTTTGCCATGGCGGCGCTTATGGCTACTATCCTCTCGTCCCGCTCGGCAGCCATGTTGAGGGAACCGGCGAATGTCTGGGTGAATGATAGGGGTTTTACCTTTTCTATTTTACCGTCTACCTGTGTCAGCGGCGCGATACCGTGATACGATGAGGGATCATCCTCTGCAAGGCTGTGGCCCCTGCCCTTTTGCGTAACTACATGGACCAAAACGGGCTTATTCATGCTCCTAATGTCTTCGAATACCCGCAGCATCTGCGAGATAGAATGACCGTCTATGGGACCGACATAATCGAAACCCAATTCGCTGAAGATCGTTTCCTTGAGAAACGCCGCCTTAACCGCTCGTTTTACCCGCAGCATCAGCTCGAAGAGCCGGTAGCCGAGTATGGGGATTCCCCTAATGCCCTTGTCGATTTTTTTTCTGATTTTCTGATAGAAGGGGGTGGCCGTTGCCCTGCTTACATAGGAGGACAGCTTGCTGAGGTTCGAATTGAAGGAGAGTCCGCCGACGTTCGGACTGATCGACATGTTATTGTCGTTGTACACGACAATAAAATCCTTTCCTAAGTGGCCTGCATAGTTCAGTCCCTCGTAGGCCATGCCTCCGGTAAGCGCCCCGTCGCCGATTACGGCGATCACCTTACCCGGGTCTCCCTGCAGCCGCTTTGCCGCCAGGGCACCCAGACCGCCCGAGATGGAAGTCGAGGAGTGTCCCGACTCCATCGCGTCGTGTTCACTTTCATTTCGTTTTGGAAATCCCGAAAGGCCGTCCTTCTTCCTAAGGCTGTCGAAGCTGTCGTTTCTTCCCGTGATAATCTTGTGGGTGTAGCATTGATGGCCCACATCCCAAAAAATCATGTCTTTTGGGGTAGTGAATGCCCGGTGAAGAGCCAGCGTCAACTCAACGGCTCCAAGATTTGAGGCGAGATGGCCTCCGTTTTTGAGGACCACATCGATAATTCGCTCTCGTATCTCCTGCGCAAGAGCGGGAAGTGTGTCTTGAGGGATTCTTCTCAGGTCCTGGGGAGAGTGAATGGTATCGAGAATGCCGCTCTTATCTTTCATCTGACCACCTTTCGAACGGGTTATTATAAAACATATTATACTTTACTATTTTTGTCAATTATATTTCTTCTTTTTTACTGTGAAAAGAGCATGTCGAGAAAACGGTTGAAGTAGGAGAGAAGCAGTTCCCGGCGTCTTTCCTCGCTCAAGCTATAGCCGCCGGCGCTCGCTTCCCCGGCCGGTGCTCTCAGCTCTGCCGCAGCGGCGTCTTCCCCGGCGGTTTCGGGAACCTCGATTTCCGGCTCGACCGGTTCCGGTTTCGGCGGTCCCTCCTCCAAATCGTCGGATGACAAGAGGGGCCGAGCCCCATACCCGACACCCGAATAGCTGAGCTCTGCATTACTCAATTGGTCGAAGGAGAGGACCTCTCCGCTTCTGATCTGTCTAGGAGACACGAAAGCGGAAAGGGTGATTTCTTCCCTTACACCGTTTATCTCTACGCTTCTTTCTCCCCGCAGCCTGATCAGTCCGTTTTCCTCTTTAGAGAGTACCTGTACCGCCATTCTCGTCGAAAGAGCATAGGAATCATCTTCCTCTATGCTTCTCTCGCTGCTCGAAGATCCCTGGGGGAGAAAATCGAAAAGACCGCCGCCCTCTCCTCCCGAAAAGGAGAGACGCGCCTGCTCTGAATCGATGTGACTTGAATCGAGCTTGAGTTCGGTTTGCGGGCTTATTTCGACGAGAATTAGATCGCCGACTTCGATAGAACCGCTCGGGCTTACGTAACCGGAGAAACTCGGTTCCCAAAGGGACTCCGACGAAAGGGGCAGTATGAGACGGAACGCCGCCAGGCCGAAGCCTAGGGCGATTGCGCTGATCCTTTTGGGGAGACCGTATCCGCTTCTCATGAGATATCCGTTATTTCTTTTTGTGGCGGTTCTTTCTCAGTTTTTTCTTTCGTTTATGCGTCGCGATTTTATGGCGCTTTTTCTTTCGTCCGCAGGGCATACCCGACCTCCTTCCGGTAAAAGATATATATCCCGATACGTAAGGTAATATCAGTTCAAATGTCCGGGTATTATGCGAAATATGAAATCTTTCGTCAATAGTTATGAAAAGATTGCAAGGACGTGCAAGGAAGGCTATAGTAAGAAGGATGGAGAAGCTTCTCAGCGAGATACCCGTTACCTATACGGACAATGCGATTAACGGTTTATTACGAAGACGAGAGGGTCCGAACGGCGGCGGGATAGAACCGGAATATTCTAAACACTTCAGTCAAAACGAGGAGTTTTTCCTCACTCTTCCCGAAGAGTTTACCGTAAGCCCCTTCCCCATTCATCACGATATTGACAAAAGCCGGCCGGAAGAAGAATACCTAAAATCGCTGAGAATCCTGCTCGAACAGGTGGTCCCGATGTCGCCGAACCTCTTTCAAGGCCTCACCTATTACTTCGATCCAACCGACATTCTCCGTCCCGGATTTTTCCAACTCTACAAGATAAAGGACCTGCTTTTTCTCTACCTCCTGCAGATAGATATATCATTTAGAACCCACTACGGGAAAATCACGAAGAAGGGGGGAAACGACAGGACTCATACGTATACAACAAGGCAACTCTTTGTCGATACGACCCTTATTCCCCTCTCTTCATTCAAGGAAACGAACGGAAAGATCCGGTCTTTTCAGATAGATCAGCTCGTTACAAAGACATGGGTAGGGGAAAAAGGAAAGGGATATTTCGTCCAGGGGATATGGATCGATCTCGATCTTACAAAATTTTTCTCTAAACTCTTCCTCCCCAAGGGGAAGAGAAGCTATCCCTACTATCCGTTCATATGCATGTATCGAAGCATCTGCCACTCCGTTCTCAGTTTCGATCCTCCGGGAAGGAAACAACACCTCGCCAATCTCTACCGCTGCCGGGAATTCCTCCTTCCCTATCTCGATGAAATTCAAGAAACCCTGAAGGAAGAGGATTTCCGCGATGACCTGCCCCTCTTTCTCCGCCTCAAGGAGAAGGTCCCGGCGAAATGGACCGAGGCGTGGAACGGTCTCCAGGTAAAGGCCTATCTCAACGAGCGCGACATGAAGGAATTTTCCGTTGATTACCCGCTTGAGTGACATCTCAGGACTCAGGATAACGGTCATGGGGCTGGGGCTGCACGGCGGCGGGGCCGCAGCCGCTCGTTTCTTCGCATCTCACGGTGCCGAGGTGACGGTCACCGACATGAAGAAATGCGGAGATCTCGCCGCCGGCATAGAAGCCCTCTCGGACCTGAAAATCCGCTTCGTCCTGGGCAGACACGAGCAAGAGGATTTCAGCTCGGCGGACATGGTCATCAAGAACCCTGCCGTCCCCAGGGATAGTTCTTATCTCGCGGCGGCCAAACGGGTGGAGACGGATATCTCTATATTTCTCCGACTTTCCAAACGTCCGCTGATTGCGGTTACCGGCAGCAAGGGTAAATCGACCACCGCCTCGGCGCTAGCTCATGTGCTCGAGGCTGTCTTTCCGAAGACAAAACTAGGCGGAAACATTACCGTTAGTCCCCTCACCTTCGTTGAATCCTGCATGGAAGCGGCGGAAGACCCGGTGGTCCTCGAACTCTCCAGCTGGCAGCTGGCGGACATTCCCGAAATATCCCTTTTAAAGCCGCGGGTGGCGGTTTTCACCAATCTTCTCCATGACCACCAGGACAGGTACCCCGACTTAGAGACATATGCTGCAGACAAAAAACGGATTTTCGCATCTCAGAGCGCAGAAGATGCCGCCGTATGCGGTTTCGACGATCCCTTCGGCCGACGTTTTGCCGTAAGCGCCGCTGCGGCGCCCTACTTCTTTTCCCGGAAACCCTTTGCCGAGCTTTTCGACGGAGGCTTTTTAGAAAAAGAAATCGGCTATGTACGCATGAACGGCCTCGAAGAATCCTGTCTGCCGAAGGAGACGGCCCTCCGGGGTGAACACAACAAACTCAACCTGCTCGCCGCCGCCGTGGCCCTGCGCATTTTTAAGGTCAACCCCCGAAGCATCTCTTCGGGCTTGGCGAATTTCCCCGGTATTCCCCACAGAATGGAAGTGGTAAAGACGGTAAACGGAGTGCGGTGGTACAACGACAGCGCCGCCACCATTCCCGAGGCATGCGCGGCGGCAATCCGAAGTTTCCAAGATTCGGTCCATCTCATCGTCGGCGGGACGGACAAAAACCTCGACTTTTCCTCATTGAAAGAGGTCTTCCGTATTCCAAAGAGTATTCACCTCCTCGAAGGAAGCGCCACCGACAAACTGAGATACCTCCTCGATGAAGAGAAGGTATTTTACTACGGACCCTTCTCCCGTCTCTGCGATGCGGTCGAATCAGCAAGAAATTCCGCCCACCCCGGATCGGCGGTGCTCTTTTCACCGGCTTCTACCTCCTTCGGCATGTTTCTCAACGAGTTCGACCGGGGAAACCGTTTCAAGGCTCTGATAGAAGAGCTCTAACGCTTTCTCAGCTTCTTGTAATAAGTATAACGCAGTCGTTCCAGCCATCGATACAGTCCATAGCCGCCGCTGTTCAGTGGAAAGTCCCAGCAGCCGGGCCGATGAACGATTCTCCCGCCGAATCCGGTCTTGAAGCGGTAGAGTCCGTGCATGGGATGGCTGGGGTCGTCTGCCGGCGGAATGCCGAAGAGATCGTAGCTCTCGGCACCCTTTTCGGCGGCAAAGCGTATGGCCTGCCATTGTACCGCGTAGCTGGCCATGAGGTTTCGCTTTCTGTTTGAACCGGCGCCGTAGAGATAGACGGCCCGGCCTTGGTAGAGGGAAAGAACGATACCGGCAAGGAGATCCCCTTCGTGCTCGGCAAATAGGAGAGAGAGCTCCGGAGGACTGCTTCGAAACGAAGCGTCGACGGCGGCTTCGCGCCGATTATCGGCCGCCGCTTCTGCGGCAATGCTGAAGAGCCGCCGGTAGTACTGCTGCGAGTGAATCGCGATAGCATCCCGCCGTGCGGTCTCCCGGTAGAGTTCGTACCATCGTCGAAGCGGGTCCTGCCCGGTGTTCGGGTCGGGGGCGTCTGGGGCCGAAGCACCCAGCGCCTCTTCTGCGCGGTAAATCCGCGTCCTAACCCCCTTTTTCTCCGCGAGACGAATGTTGTAACGGGTCTTGCTCTTCATTCCCTTAAGAAGGGCATCTTCGCCTTCCCCCAGCGAAAGGAGCACCGTGCTCGGCGGCTGAATGTCGTAGGGGGCCTTGCGAAATCCGACGGTCTCCAAATATTCTCCGGCCCGCTCGGGAGACATTTCCCAGGGAAGATCATAGCGGATAAAAAGTGTTTTTCTTGCCAACCGAGCCGATAGGGCACGCGACAGTTCCAAAAGCCGGAGGCCCCTGCTCTCTTCTTTCAGGTCTTCCCAGCTTGAAAGACCGTGGGGCACGTAGGCGAGGGAAAAACCGGCCGGAAACCGGCGCTGCAGCAGGAGCAGGCCCTCCCCTTCGAGTTTGAACGCGTGGGGACGCCAGGAAAACTCCGCTTTTACGCGCGCCCACAGGCTGCTCTGGAGGATTGTAGCCGCCTGCGGCAGCTCGGAGAGGGGAAGTTCCTCGATGAAGTGCGGGGAATCGGCCGACTCGGCCACCATCAGCCGACCTTTCCGTCGGCTATGGCGAAACTGAGTACGGGCTTTCCGTCCGCCAGGAGCGGCCGTTCACCGACCATCACTCTATTACCCTTGACGCGCAGGGGCAGAGCGAAGAACTCGTCTATCTTTAGTTTCTTCGGCGGCTCCTCGGGAACATCGTACCCCTCCACCTGAAGGCGGGTGCCCGGTTTTACCTCTGGGAGGTGAAGCACCTCGATGGTTTCGCGGCTCTCCTCACCCTCCTTTTCGGCTGCCAAGAGCATACCGTCGCTCTTGATGCCCCGCAGCTTAGCCGGTTTCAGATTGTAGACGAGAAGAATTCGCTTGCCTAGGAGTTCATCTACTTCATAATAGGGCACGAGCCCTGAAACGATAGTCCTCTCCTCACCGCCGCCGAGGTTTATCGTCTCCACATAGAGCTTGTCCGCCTCGGGATGCTGCTCGACCTTCGTAATTTCGGCAACTCGAATGTCGACCTTTTCGGCGAAACGTTCGGCTACCGGTTTTTCTTCAGCGGCACTTTGGGTGCTCACCTGCTGCGGTCCCGCCTTTTCCTGTCCCGCGTCTTTAGCTCCGGTCTGTTCAGTTTTCTTCTCTTCCACCTTTTTCTTCTCCTCCCGGTCCTTCTGACTACCGGAGAATCGATCGCGGAACTCCTGTGTCAGATCGTCCTCGATGCGTTGAAAAAGGATTTCCGGCTTTTTCACCTTCTCTATCCCCGTAAACGAAGCGAGACTCTCCCACCGTTGGCCGCCGGAGTCGAGGTAATCGAGGATCTGCCGTGAGGTTTGGGGAATATACGGCTCCACCATTATCGCCAGGTCCCGAACGAGATAGACCAGCCTGCCTATGAGACCGGCGGCGGCCTCCGGGTCCTCTTTCCGAGTCCTCCATGGCTCGCCGGCTTGAAAAGCCTTGTTGCCGTAACTCGACAGGGCGAAGATCCTGCGAAAAGCTTCCCGGAGTTCGGCCCGTTCGAGGAGCTCGGTGATCTCCTCCTCCCGGGCTTTCACCTCCCCAACGAAATCGGGGTCGGGCCGTCCCTCCGGTATTACGCCCTCATAGAAGCGGACGGCAAAGGTGAGGGTGCGGTTCACGAGGTTGGCGAGATTTCCGATGAGTTCACTGTTTACCTTTTCCTGAAAATCGCTCCAGGTAAACATGGCGTCGGACTTCTCCGGTCTGTGGTAAAAAATGTAGAAACGCCACACGTCGGCGGGAATCCCCGTCTCCTGCACATCGGTACCGAAAACACCGACGCCCTTGCTCTTTGAGAACTTTCCGCTCTCGTAGTTGAGGTACTCGGTGGAGGACATGTGGTGGAGCATCGTCCAATTGTCTCCCGAGGCAATGAGAGAGGAGGGAAAGATAACGGTGTGGAAGGGAATGTTGTCCTTTCCGATAAACTGGAAAAGCCGGACCTCCTCCGGGTTCTTCCACCAGCGCTCCCACTCTTCCGTGTGATTGGCGGTGATCGAGATATAGCCGATGGGGGCGTCGAACCAGACGTAGAAGACCTTCGTTTCGTAGCCCTCTTTCGGCACGGGGATGCCCCACTTGAGGTCACGGGTGATACAGCGTTTGTGGAGACCATCGCGGATCCAACTCTTGGTCATCTGTATGGCATTGCGGGCCCAGAAGCCCTCCACCGAGGCCCTGTCCATCCACTTCTGCAGTTTCGGGAGGATCTCCGGCAGATCGAGGTAGAGGTGGTTCGACTCCCGAACGACGGGGGCCCCGCCGCATATGCCGCAGCGAGCCGCAACGAGCTCCGTCGGCTCTAAGAGTTTGCCGCAGTTTTCACATTGGTCGCCCCTGGCTTCCTCATAGCCGCAGTGGGGACAGGTACCCTGCACGTAGCGGTCGGCGAGAAAACGATCGCAGGAGGCGCAGTAGAGCTGCGCTATCGTCTCTTCGCTTATATATCCCGCCGCATCGGCCTTCTTGAAGATATCCTGAACAATATCGGTCTGCCACTGGGTACTCGTTCTGCCGAAACGGTCGAAGGAAATTTCGAACCATTTGTAGATCTCATCGTGGACCTTGAAATATCGGTCACAGAGCTCCTTCGGAGTGACTCCCTCCTCGAGGGCCTTCGTTTCGGTGGCGGTACCGTACTCGTCGGTGCCGCATACATAGAGGGTCTCATGCCCCCGGCTTCTGCAGAAGCGGGCGAATACATCCGCCGAGAGCACCTGAATGAGATTGCCCAAATGCGGAATGTTGTTTACGTACGGGAGGGCCGATGTGATGAGTATTCTTCTGTTCATACCCGGAAACTATAGGCGTAGCCTCGCCGTCGTGTCAACTGCCGCCGAAAATCCGGCCCGTCGTTTTACTCCGCCACGACGGACCAGCAATTCAATTTGCTTCATGCTACTCACTATAGGCGGGCATATGGGGATTTCAAGGGAAAACGGGAAAAAACCTCGGTTTTCTTGCTGCTTAGCGTTATCTTATGGACGGGAGGATAAGATGCAGACAGCTCTCTTACGTATCGTCGCAGCTCTTCTGCCCATGCTGATCTTCGACCACCTCTACGTGAGAAAAAAGAACAAAGAGATTTCGAAACTCATCCGGGATATGGGCGTCGATGCTGCCCTTATCATTCTAGTAATCGCGAAACTCCTTCCCCTCTTTTCGGAACCGAAAATCTTGTGGAGCGAGCCCTTGCGTCTCCTCTACAGACCAATGAGTCCTCTAGGCATCGGCATAGGCACTCTTGCCGCTCTTCTCTCTGTACTTTGGAAGATCAAAGTGAAGAATTCCATGAATCGGAGATTCCTCTTATTCGGCGCCGCCGAGCTGTGTATCTTCCTTCTCTCTCTGTTCGTTGCATTCGCCGCGCTTCCCCGGGTCCCTCAGGAGATCGAAAAGATGCAGGGAATGCGGGAATCCTTACGATCCCTTGGATTAGAGGCGGAAGGCACCGTCGACTGGAACGCCGAGTATCTGGTGATAAATCTCTGGGCGACCTGGTGCCCGCCCTGCAGGGCGGAGATCCCCGAACTCGCCTCCTTCTACCGGCAGAGGCAGGCCGGCCGTGTTGAACTGGCGGCGATCAACCTCACCACCGGGGAAGAGTCAAAGAAAAAGGTGCGCGCCTTTATCGAGTCACACGATATGCCCTTTCCGGTACTCTTCGATGGGGAGGGACGGGCGGGAACGCTGACGAACACCGAATCGATCCCCCGCACCCTTGTTATTGATCGAAAAGGCGAGGTCGTCGCCTTCCGAAAGGGTCCGGTGGACCGTTCATGGCTCATCCGCCACACCCGTTAATGCACGTGGCCGTGGTCTATTTCTTCATCCGTGGCCTCTCTCACCTTCGTTACTTCCACGTCGAAGTTCAAACGCTGCCCGGCGAGGGGATGATTCGCGTCGAGGGTTACCTGCGCTCCGTCTACAGCCTTTATGGTGAGAATCTGTACCTGCCCATCCTGTCCCTGGGCCTGTACCTGCATGCCTTCCTGTATGTTATCGGGCTCCTGAAACTTGTCCTTGGTCACTTGGAGAATGAGACTCTCGTCGTATTCGCCGTAGCCCTCTTCGGGTTCGACGCTTACAGAAATTTCATCTCCCTCGCCCTTACCCGCTATGGCTTTTTCGAGCCCCGGAATGATCGATCCGTTGCCAAAAATGAAGGAAAGGGGCTCTGAGCCCTGGGACGTGTCCACTACGTTTCCTTCGTCATCCTTCAATGTGTAATCTATGCTTACTACCTTGTTTTCTGCTGCCAGCATTCTTCCTCCTTGGTGATATTTATGATAAAGGTACTAGATATCTTTTTATGAGAAAAGGAAAAAGTCGGATTTTTCTCCCCTTTTATTTAAAAAAAATAAAAATAACCAATCTCTCCAGCGCTGTTTTTGAGAAGAGGAATTACCTAATCGGTTCGAGCCCGGTCTGAAAGTGACGGAGACGCAGCTCTTTGCCCCGGGATATCCGCACCTTCGGAATGGCGGTCCTGTTCTTGTAGAGTTCACTCACCGCCGCGACCACATAGTCCATGTGCTCCTTGCCGTAGACATTCCGCGGAACGGCAAAGCGCACAAGATTGAGGATACCCTTGCGCTGTTCCTCGCTCTTCTGGTCCCATTCGAAGGCAAAGGGGCCGAGTTCGCAGGCGCGAATGCCGTAGTGGCGAAGCAGCTCGATGCTAAAGCCGACTCCGCCGAAGTCGTCGATTTTCATGTCGGTCCCCTCGAAAAAGCGGTTCATGTCGAGATACACCGCGTGTCCCCCCGCCGGCAGCACGACGGGTACACCCTCTTCGGCAAGCCTGCGAGCCAGATACCGCGTCTGTCCTATTCGGTCTTCGAGATAGGAGAGGTCAACAACCTCTTTGATCCCGACGGCAAGGGCCATGATGTCTCTTCCGCTCAGCCCTCCGTAGGAGTCGTTGCCGAACCAGAGGATCTGCTTTTCTTTGAGCCGAACGCCCATGTTCACCTTCTCGGTGGAGAAGCGCTTTATAAAGACCCCGTTGTCGCGAATGAAGAGCCCGCCGCCGATATTCGAGAGTCCGTCCTTCTTGAGACTTATAGTAAACCCGTCGGCAGAGGAGAACATCTCCTGGACGATGCTGCGGATCGAACGCTCTTCATATCCCTTTTCGAACTGCCTTATGAAGGCGGCGTTCTCGGAAAAGCGGCAGGCGTCGAAGAAGAGCGGTATGTCGTGTTTCTTAGCGATGTCCGCCACCGCCTTTATATTGGCCATGCTCACCGGCTGTCCCGCCACCGTATTATTGGTAATGGTTAGGTAGATTACGGGTATTGCATCGCGGCCCTTTTCCTTGATGAGGGCTTCGAGGCGTTCTATGTCCATATCCCCCTTGAAGGGATTCTCCTCGTCCATTTTCGTATGATCGAAGGTTTCGAGCACGTTCCCCTTGAAGAGGTTCAGCGGGAGGATCCCGACGGAGCCGATATTGGCACCTGTGGTGTCGAAATGGCCGTTATTGGGAATCACGTAGGATTTACCCGGTCCGTTCATCTCATCGAGTACTTCCCGCAACGCCGCAAAGAGCAGGTGTTCGGCCGCCCTTCCCTGTGGAGTGATAAACGCGTTAGGGCGCTTGAGCTGATTTACCCCGCCGTTGACAAAACCGCCCTCCTCATGGGTCAGATAGAGCTCGTCCATCAATTTATTCACCTCTTTGCTGCCCGAGAGGATGAGATTGACCGCTTCCTTCGGCGAATCCCCCCGTTCGAAGGTGTCGCGAATCGTGTCTAAGAGCACGTAGTAGCCCTTGTTCCTTCCGTAGGATTCGTCGCCGTGCATCAGCGCCGCCCACTGCAGATCGCTCATTGCCGTCGATCCGCTGTCGGAAAGAAAATCGAGGACGAGGAGGTCGGCGGGAAAGGAGAACATATTGTACTCCGTCTCCTTGAGTGCCTTTTCTCTTTGTTCCTTGCTCACATCCTTGAGCGGACGCACTACATGTGCCTTCTTCCTCGGCACCGAAACGCCGAGTTCATGCATCTTCTTCATTTTTTCACTCCTCTACGGCTGCGATGCCGTCTATCTCAATTTTTGCTCCCAACGGGAGGTTGGCTACCTGATAGGCACAACGGGCCGGATACCCGCCGCTGAAAAAGTTTCCGTAGACCGCATTCACCTTCTTGAAATCGTCGATGTCGGCGAGAAAGATCGATACCTTCAGTAATTTGTCGATCGAGCTCCCCGCCTCTTCGAGAATGGCCTTGAGATTCTCCATGGCCTGCCGGGCCTGGTCCTCCACCGAATCGGATACAAAATCCTTCGTTCCGGGAACGAGGGGAAGCTGTCCCGATACATAAACCGTTGAATTCCACACTAGCGCCTGGGAATAGGGTCCCACGGCCGCCGGTGCCTTGTCGGTCTGAACTATTTTTCTCTCCATGTATTCCTCCTGATAAAAATATCTAAAGCCTGTCGAAGTCCGTATCGCCGAGGCTCTGCTTTACTTCGCGAATATAATTATAGACCGTGTAACGTGAAACCCCTAAGAGCTCCGCCACCAGATCCACCCCGTTTTTCACGTGAAATATCCCCCGCCGATAGAGATCCTCCACCACCATCTTGTTCTTTTGGGTGGGAGAAATACCGGTACGCCCGTGAACCGCATCCATGGCGGTCTTGAAGGCATTATCAACGAGATCCTTTGCCGTAAGGGGATAGTGTTCACTCACCGTCTGCACTCCCGCCGAGTCGGGAAGGAGCTCTCTTACATAGTCGTCGATGGGCGCGGAGATATCCAGATTCATGCAGAGAAACCCTATAGTCCTTCCGTTTTCGTTTCGGATCACCGTGGTAGTGGACTTCAAACGCTTCCCGTCTGCCGTTGAGGAATAGTAGGGTCCGTAGACGTCCTCTTCGAGATCTCTTTTCTCTAGCAGGCTGAGGGCGAAGTCCGTCATCGGCCCCCCCTTCTCTCTGCCCGTAATATGACCGTTGAAGATCTCGATGATGGAATTCTCCGGATCTTCGAGGGAGTGTACGAGGACTTCACAGTAACTGCCGAACTGCCGGGCGATTCCTTCGCCAATGAGTACCACCCTCGAGAGTATCCGGTGATCTTCGGGCCGCATACGGTATTCTTCCATCTCTTACCTCTCGCACGCATTATTACAACTATTTAATATATTTTATCATCTTTTTGTAATTTTTCAAGTAGCTTTGCAATTTCTCTCATTTTAGAAGTCAAAAACTCCTAAAATGAGAATTCCTGAGTGCGGAGAGAATTACCTTGACTCCGCCGGTCCCTATAAGTACCCTTGAGCTAAGAACAAGGCAATTAATTTCACGCGTAGCGTAGAGGAGGAATCATGTCCGAGCGTGATGTAACACCGGATGGAAGCCCATTTTCCATCAAACCGAAGTATGTGTCGGGTTTGGTGATCGTCGTATTGATCATCGTCGCGGCCACGACCATGTTTTTTACCGTTGACCAGACGGAGCAGGCCGTTGTGCTCAGATTCGGCAAATACAACCGAATCGTGGGACCGGGCCTAAACTTCAAGCTGCCCATAGGCATCGAGAAGAATTACAACATTCCGACCCAGCAGATTCAAAAGATGGAGTTCGGGTTCAGGACCCAACAGGGAGGGATCAACACCACCTACTCCGGAGGCGATTACCCCGAAGAGTCTATCATGCTCACCGGCGACTTGAACATCATAGACTTAGAATGGGTCATCCAGTACCGCATAGACGAACCGCGCAAGTGGCTCTTCAATGTGGAGAACCGTTACAAGACGATCCGCGACATCGCCCAGTCGGTAATGAACAGGCTCGTCGGCGACCGGGCGATCCTCGACGTAATCGGCTCGGAACGAAGTTCTATCGAAGACAAATCGCAGCAGCATATGCAGAAGATCTACGACAGCTACAATTTAGGAATCACGGTGACGACGGTCAAACTGCGCAACATCGTCCCGCCCAAGGGGGAGGTGCAGGATGCATTCGAAGACGTCAACAAGGCGATTCAAGATATGAACCGTTTCATCAACGAGGGAAAAGAGAAGTATAATCAGGAAATTCCCAAGGCCCGCGGGCAGGCAAAGCAGGCAATCCAGGAGGCCGAGGGGTACGCTGCAAGGCGCGTGAACAACTCCCAGGGTGACGTTGCCAGGTTTCTCTCGGTTCTCGAAAAGTACCGGCAGAGCCCCGATGTGACAAGCACCCGGCTCTATATCGAGACCTTCGAAGACATCTTTAAGGACGGAGAGAAGAGTGATCTCATCGACAAGGATCTGGAAAACTTCATTCCGCTGAAGACCCTGCGGCAGCAGACCGCTGAAGGAGGTGCGCAATGAGACGCAGTATAATTAGCCTTGTCGTGATCGTCGCCCTTGCGGCGGCATTTATCGTCCTCGGCCCCTTCTATATCGTCGAAGAGGGACAGCAGGCCGTGGTTACCCGCTTCGGAAAACTCGTTGAGGTGTCGCAGGAGGCCGGGCTCAAATTCAAGATCCCGGTGTTTGACAACGTGGTGCGTTACCCAAAGAAGATACTCTCCTGGGACGGCGACGCCCAGCGGCTGCCGACAGCGGAAAACCAGTTTATCTGGGTAGACACCACCGCCCGTTGGCGGATCACCAATCCAAAACTCTTCTACGAATCGGTAACCACTCTCGAACAGGGCTATACCCGTCTCGACGATGTAATCGATTCTTCCGTTCGCACCATCGTTGCCCGCAACGAACTGCGGGAAGCGGTCCGAAACAGCAACGTTATTAACGAGATCGAACGCCAATCGATCATCGAACAGAAGGAAGAAGAGGTAAACGTCGAGGAGTTGAAAGAACTGACCGATGTCCAAAAGGAGTATCAGACGGTCAGCAAGGGACGTGAAGTCCTCTCTGGGGAGATGCTCGTGGCCGCCGAGAAAATTACCCCCGACTACGGGATCGAACTCATCGACATCGTTGTCCGGCAGATCCGCTACTCCGAAGACCTCACCGAAAGCGTCTACAACAGGATGATCAAGGAGAGAAACCAGATTGCCGAGGCCTACCGCTCCTACGGACAAGGGAAAAAGGCCGAGTGGCTCGGAAAGCTGCAGAACGAGAAGGAGACGGTTCTCTCTTCCGCCTACAAGGAAGCGGAAACGATTAAGGGGCAGGCCGACGCACAGGCCGCCGAGATCTACGCCGATGCGTACATGCAGGACCCGCAATTCTTCGAGTTCTGGCGTTCTATCGAGTCGTACAGAAAGGTGCTGCCGGGTTTCGAAAAAACCTTAAGCACCGACATGGATTACTTCAAGTTCCTCTACGACAAAGAGGATCAGTAGACAGATCGATTGCTTATCCCGCCGGGCCTCCTCTCAGAGGAGGCCCGGCGTTTTTTTACCCGTTGAAGCGCAGCTCGGCGAGCTCCTGCAGCTCCTCGAAACCCTTGCGCAGGACGGAATATGCCTCCGGCCGGGCTTGGAGAAAAACGGTAAGCTCCGCCGCCGCGCTCTCCCACTCCCGCCGGTACTTTTTGTGCGCGAATTTTTTTACTACATCGAGCAGACGCCGCTCGTACTCGCTTCCCCTTCCGGCATCCTGTGAGATCAAGCCCAAAAGGACCCGAAACTCCTCCCGTCGGTCCCGGCAGGTACTGCCGGAAAGCACCTCGTCCAGCCGCGTCAGCTCTTCTGCGGAGAGCGTTTCGAGCTCTTCAAAGGAAGGTACATCGATAAAACGATACAGGTCCTTCATCCGAGAGGAAAACTCTGCAAGCGGCGATCCGCTTGGTAAATCGTCTTCGCACCGCGCCCCCGCTCTCTCCATTTCCGCCTTGATCCTCTCCGGAACGTAGGCTTCTCGAAAAAGCGAAAGGATCCGCTGTAAGAGAAGAAACCGCTCTGCGGAAATTCTGCGGCCGAGAGGTTTCACCTCTTCGCTTCGATGCAGAAGGAGCTGAAACTCCACGTTGTGCACCTTTCGGCTCAAGCTTTGCCGTCCGCCCCTATACTTCACATAGTCGAGGGTGCTGATCTCCACCTCGCCGTAGGAGGAGAGCAGGTCGATCAAATCCTCTAAGGGAATAATCCCCTCGCTGTTGTAACTCAAAACGAGAAAACGACAGTCCGCCGCTTCCACGAGCTCCCGCAGGGCACGGGGCGCCGTTCTGCGGGAGCAGAACGGCGAGCGGGTCTCATTCCAGTCGGTTCTAATGCCCCCCTTGCTCTGCAGAATCCCGTCTTCGCTGCGGCTCTCGTCCACTTCGGGAAAGTCCCACCGAGCAAGGGAGTTCAGCAGGTGATAGTTGCTTCCGTACTGATGTCCGTTGTAGGGCGGGTCTAGATAACAGAGATCGAAACTTCTCCTTCGGAGAAAGGCGGCGGCGTCCTCCCTGCCGACAAACGCCGGGGCCGTGCCTTCGACTAGGACCGGCAGCTCCAATTCCATCGGCGATGTAATACGCCGCAGTGCATCTTTTCCGTGACCGCCGTAGCCCTTGTGAAACGCCTTGAATACCCCGGAGGTGTTTGCATGGGTTGAAGCCTCATAGAGAAGAAGGGCAATGAGAAGTTCCCTTTCCGGTAGTTTCCTCTCGTCGATATCCTCGGGGGGATAGAGCTCCTCTATCCTCTGGCGAACCCGGTCGAGAAAGAGGGCGTTCTCTCTCGTATAAAACAAACGCTCGCTGCGGTAGTCCGCCCCTTCCGTGGATTTTGGGGCGAAGTGGCGGGAAATAAAGGGCTTCGGCGGTTTCCCCCCCAATCCGTTGAGCCGGGAGAGAAGCCCGCCGATCCCCCCGTCTTCGGGATAGAGACGGGAAAGAACGGCCGGGGTAATTTGGAGATAGGCCGAATTGATGATCCGGGAATATTCCTCCCAATCGTTCGCCCACACCCGATAGCCCATCAGGCGGGCGAGCCTCGCCACCGACCCCGTGCCGGCAAAGGGATCGACGAAACTTCGGATTTCCGCCCTCTCCTCGAGACGGCGAAATATGCCGTAGAGAAAACCGAGCACCCTCCGCTTGTTTCCAATATACGCGATGAGTTGCCGATTGAGAAAGGGATGGGCGACGAAGGACTCGTCACTTGCCGAAAGGGTATGGCCCTGGTACCATGCCGTCATGACCGGAAAGAGCCTATCAGCATTGTGCGATAATATCAACATAATCGAGAGACACGGAGAAGGCGATCCCCTTATCCGCTCACTCTGCACCGACAGCCGGGAGGCCGGACCCCGCTCGCTTTTCTTCGCCCTTCCCGGTTTTCACGTGGACGGACACGACTATATTTCCGCCGCCCTCGGCGCGGGAGCTGCGGCGGTTATCCACAGCCGGCCCCTCAAGGAATACAAAGCGGGACCCGTTTATCTGCGGGTGGAAAATTGCCGCCACGCCATGTCACCGATATCGGCAGCCCTCTACAACCATCCTTCCAGGGAACTCAAGCTGGCGGGAGTCACCGGGACCGACGGCAAGAGCAGCACGGTGAGCTTCATCCATCAACTCCTCGGTGCGGCGGGTGTGCGCAGCGGTTTTCTCTCGACCGTGCAGTTCAATCTCGGACAGGAGTCGGTGAAGAACCATCTTCGTCAGTCGACGCCGGAGGCGCCGGATATTCACCGTATTCTTCGGGCCATGCGAACGGCCGGTTGCAGCTATGCGATTGTCGAGGCGACGAGCCACGGTCTTTCGCCGCGCAACAGCCGCCTCGCCGACGTAGAGTTCGATGTCGGTGTCTTCACCAACATCAGCCCCGAGCACCTCGATTTTCACGGAAGCTTTCCTCAGTACCTACACGACAAGGCGAATCTCTTCCGGGCCCTCCCGGCGGAGGGCGCTTGGGCGGTGATAAACCTCGACGATCCCCACGCCGCGGATTTCATCGCCGCCTCGAATGCGCCGGTCATCGGCTATTCCCTCGAAAACACCGAAGCGGACCTGTACGCAAAATCGATTTTCGAGGAGGACCAGGGACAGCGGGTTCTGCTGCGCTATCGGACCGATCGAGTGCACGAAGCGGAGCTCTTTTTACCGCTTCCCGGGAGATTCAACGTGGAAAACCTGCTCGCCGCCCTCGCCGCAGCGTCGGCCCTCGCCGCCGCATCCGCCCTTGACCGCTTTGCTCTCACCGGCCCGAGGAAGGACGCTTCGGCCCCTCACCCGCTGTCGGCAATCGAGCAATTGCTTTTCCATACCGCCGGACTCGAAGCGGTGAAGGGCCGCATGGTCCGGCTCAGGCTCGAACTCCCCTTCGAGGTCATCGTCGATTACGCCCATACCCCCGGTTCCTTCGAGAAACTCTTTCCGGTCCTTCGAAAACACGCGAAACGCCGGCTCATTGCCGTGTTCGGTTCGGCCGGAGAGCGGGATTTGGAGAAGCGTCCCAAGCTCGGCGCCGTCGCTTCCCGCTACTGCGATATCGTCATCCTTGCCGACGAGGACCCCCGGGGGGAAGAGCCTCTGCGCATCTTGAGAGAGATCGCCGAGGGCTGTGAGGACAAGAAGGAGGGAAAGAACCTCTTTCTCATCGAAAACCGCCGCGACGCCATGCGCCGGGCATTTGGCATTGCGCGGGAGGGAGATCTCGTCGTCCTTCTCGGCAAGGGCCATGAGGGATCAATCATCTATGCAGACGGACCGATACCCTGGGACGAAGAAGAGGAAGCATTAAAAATACTTCGCGAAATGTACAGCTACCAGTGATTGTAGGAAACAATTTGCCTGTGGGGCCGCCGCTCCTTCTGCAAACCCGTATCTTCCGAATGACCGATTAAAAGGAGAAGAACCACCCGCATCTTATGGGGGACGGTAAAAATCTCCTTTATCGAGGATTCATCGTAGGTGGTAACGGCACAGACTCCCAATCCTTCGGCCCTTGCCTGCAGCATGATAAAGGCCGAAGCGATACCGATGTCGATAGGATATGCCTGCTGCCCGTTGGGCATCCGGTAATCCACGTTTGTCGTGCAGAGAGAAAGGATGATCGGTGCTTGGCCCACGTGTTCCTGACCATAGGAAGCCTCATAAATTTTTCTTCGAAGCTCCCGGTCCTTCACAACAATGATGCGCCAGGGTTGGCGGTTTTTTGCCGACGGAGCCCGTTGAGCCGCCGACAGAATCCTGTCGAGAGATGCCTGGTCCACCTCTTTATCGGTGAAACTCTGTGCGCTTTTCCATTCGGCGATCTCCGGTAACATGGCCCGCATCCTTATTGACTCCACCGCTTCTCTTCACCTATGGTGAAGGGGAATGAAACGCAGTCTTCTCGTAATCTTGTGCCTTGCAGGCGTGTATCTTTCGACACACGCAGACATTGTAACATCCCCATATTACCATACTTTTCGCGATATGCACAACTTTTCCCTCTTCTATCCTCGTACCGAAAATTCGGCGGGAGAACGCAAGACTCTCGCCCACATAGAAGAGAGATTGAAGTCCCTTGGAGTATCCTATGAGCGAACCGGACTGAGCGGGTTTCCCGGATTTCATTCCTTCTCATCGAACATCCATGCCCGCATCGAAGGGAAGAGGCCCGACAGCATATACTTCATCGTTCCGATAAACCATCCTGCCGATGCGCCGGTTCATAGATCCTACAGCCTTGGTCCCGCCCTCGGTCTCGCCCTGGCCGAAGAGCTCGCGGGAAGGGATCTTCCCGTATCGGTGCATATCCTTTTTCTGGGAGCCGAGAAGGGGCGGGACCCGGCCTACCATATCGGCTCTAAGGCCTTCCTCTACCGGTTCACCCCCGGTCACAACGTTGCCTTCGTCTATATGGATTTCGCCTCACCCCCTTCCGTTCTCGCCGTACGACCTGCAGGCACGAAGATGGTGAGTCCGGCATGGATGCTGGAGAAGCTGTACCGAGCCCTCTTTCGCACAAAAACCCGCTTCAAGATAGAGAACAGCAGCTTCCAGATTCACCGTTTGGGCCTGAACGACCTTCCCAGCCCCATCGATCCGTATCTCGACGCAGGTTTTCCCGCACTCTATCTCTATCAGGACAAGGAGGAGCCTCTTCAGCAGCCCCTGCCACCCTCCGACATAATCGCCGCCCTTTCACTCTTCGTCTCTTCCTTCGATGAGGGGCTTCCCTCGCGCTGGGATTCTCACTATCAGTTTATTCAGATGGAGGAGTACCTCGTTCTCGTGAACGAGATCTATTACGTTGTCCTACTGCTTCTCCTTCTCGCCGCAACTCTTATGTATCCCTTCGTCCGTTCCAAACGCTTCTTCAAATATGCCAGATCAATCCTCCGTCACCTCTTTATCGTCCCCATCCTCCTTATCGCTATGGTGATACATCTCTATCTGGCGACGCTTCTTCTGGAAGGGATCATGGAGCTGAGAGGAATACCGGAACTATGGCGCCTGCGTCCCGTGAGTTTTCTCTTTCTCAAGATGGTATCCGCCTCTTTTCTCTTCTCCCTTTCCCTCCACCTGCTGAAGGTTTTCCACCTCAGCCGATTACGGGGGAGTTTCTATTCCGCTTCCGCCCTCCTCTTTGTCCTCTTCGACATACTGCTTCTGACGGTGCTGGACATTTCCCTGACCTTCTATGGAGTGTGGATATTCTTCTTCGCCTTTCTCTTCTCCATCGCCCGCAGCAGGATGATGAAATTCCTCTATCTGCTTCTCTCATTCTCTCTGGTAGCCGGACTTGTCCTGCAAATCTTTCTTCAATCCCACTACGACGCCATGAGACTCATCCTCCTCTCCTCCCGGACCGGCAACATCGTCATCGCCCTCAATCTCCTTCCCTTCATGCTGATGCTTCTCCGGCTCCGCATGCTCTTTCATCACCCGAACCCCCGAAAAACGAAGTGGATAATTGCGGGTTTCGACATAAGCCTCGCCGCGGCGGCGGGAACTCTCATTGTATCGCTCTTGTATCATGCGCCCTATACCGCAACGGGCTCACAACCTCTCACCATTGAAGAAGTGCTCTCCGTTCCGGATAAACGGCGCAGCCTCCATATCGAAAGCCCCGTACCGATCGATTCACTTCTCATCACCGGGGCAGATTACCGAATTGATGAAACGATTGACAAAGCCGGGTTTTCTCGAAGGCTCCCCTATTCGGAAAACCCCTTAGAACTGCAGGTGCAGCGGCGTGAGTTTTTGGGAAGAGCGGTATACCAGGTCACGATTCTTCCGCCGCAAAACAGCGAATCGACGGCATTTCACCTCGATGCACAAGAGGCTATCGTCCTCTACGACTGCTCATTTCCCACTTCCTTCTCCACAAACCGAAAACGGCTGACCGTCCACATCGGCCGCTTCCCGCCGACACCGCTGAAGCTCAGTTTTACCGTCCCTATCGATTTCACCGGCAGACTCACCGTAGAGACGACCTCCTACACGCCGCCCTACGAGGCCGAACTCCCCGAGGAGCGCTTCGATCTTCGCTACCGCTACCGCGCCCGCATCGAGCGGGAGATCTCCGGACACCGCTGATGGAAAAGCTGATCTTTCACGTCGACATGGACGCCTTCTACGCGGCGGTTGAACAGGGAGACAATCCCGTATACCGGGGAAAGCCGGTAATCATCGGCGCTCAGCCGGGAAGCCGCGGCGTCGTCTCCGCCTGCTCCTACGAGGCCCGGAATTTCGGGGTCCATTCGGCCATGCCGATTTTTGAAGCATACCGCCGCTGTCCGCAGGGCATCTATCTTCCCGTGCGCATGGAACGCTATCAGGAGGTGAGCCGCGAAATCATGAAACTCTTTACGAAGTTCACCCCCCACATACAACAAATTTCGGTAGACGAAGCCTTCCTCGACATGACAGGCACGGAGCGGCTCTTCGGGCCGCCGGAAGAAGCAGGAAAACAGATCAAGGAATATGTGAAAAAGAAAAGCGGCCTCGTCATCTCTATCGGCATCGCCGCGAATAAGTTCGTTGCCAAGCTCGCCTCCGATTTCGACAAACCCGACGGTCTCTGCTGTGTGGCGCCGGGGAAGGAGGAGGAGTTCATAGAAGGCCTCGAGCTGAAGGATCTCTGGGGGATCGGGAAAAAGATGCTTGAAAGACTGGCCGAATTGAATATTCGTGACATGGCAGGACTGCGAAAGTACACCGCAGAAACATTGAGGGGACTTTTCGGTAAGAGCGCGGGGGACTATCTCTTTCGCGCCGCCAGAGGAATGGACCCGGGCATCCTCGAAGAGCGGAGAAAGAGCCACTCGGTATCGAACGAAACCACCTTCGAACAGGACAGCTCGGATCCGGAGATAATCCGCCAAAGCCTCTTGGAACTCTCCCACGAAGTTGCCTTCCGCCTGATAGAGGCCGGCGAGACCGGCTGCACGGTTTTTATAAAGCTGAGATTCAGCGATTTCAGCAGTACCACGGCCCAGAAAACCCTCGTTCAGCCGGTTTCATCGGCGGAACAGCTCTATACCGTTGCGAGAGAGCTCTTGGAGAAGCGCTACGCCGGGGGAGAAAAGATCCGCCTCATAGGGGTCGGAGTCTCAGGCGTCTATTGCGAGACAGGCGGGCTTCAACAGGAGCTTTTTGCCGACCCCGATTCTAAACGGGGCCGGCTGGAACGAACGGTCCGGGACCTCCGGGCAAAGGGGAGTAAAATCGAAAAGGCGAGTCTATTGAAAAACCGAGAAAACCCTCACGGACCGACCCTCGAGTAGATATGCACTCAGAAGGAGGAGCGAAGCTCCTTCGCATCCTTTAGGTTCTCCCGCTCACCGGAGGTGAGGTTCGACTTCGCCTCCAGCTCATCGATGAGCCAATCGATAATGAGCTTAGCCTCTTGCTCATCGGACATGTTCTCTACGCCCCTGCGACTGTAGACCTGGGGGGTGGAAAAATCGAAGACCCCTTCGTAGTATTGATTCTTCTCCGCCGGTTCATCGACCTTTCGATAATCATCCTTCATTCCGCGGATGTTCTTCCCGCGCTTGCGCTCGTTCCAGCCGCGGTCCTTTAGGTGGGTCGCCAATTTGAGATAGTAACTGTACTTCGTCTTATCTCCCTCGTAGGCCTCGATGGCCTTCCGGCTGTAGGATACCGCGTAATCGATGTTCCCGAAGGAAAGCATCTTGGGAACCGAGGCGTAGAGAATCCCGAGGACGTAGTAGGAGTCGGCATGTTCGGACTCGATGTTCACCGCCTTCACCAGATCGTCTTTCATCGGACCGGCCTTTACCAGGCTGTTGAGGATGCCCTTCGTCTGTCCCCACCGGCCGACATTGCTGCCCCGCCAGTAGTAGGCGTTATGATTACTCGAATCCAGGGAGACGGCCTCATCGGCGTAGCGTTCTCCTTCGCTGTAGCGTTCCAAAAGCAGGTCCGTATCGGCCCCTTCGCGCCGCAGATCGTCGGTGAGATTCAACACGTTGCGGGAGAGACGCCAGAGATACTCGGCCCGCTCCTTAGAACCGGAGACCTTCGTCTTCGCCTCTTCTAAGAGCTTTTCATTCTCATCGTAGCGGCTCTCGATGTAATTATCATCTATCCGCGAAAAGAGCGAACCCAAACTCTCTGCGGCTGCAGAAAGGGAGGCGCTCAGGCCCAAGAGGAGGACCATCGAAGCGATAACTACCGTCTTTGTTCTAATCATTTTCATCTCCTTCACCAATGTCTGTAATTTTATCGGGTGTGATCTCTTCCACATATATTTTCTCGTACCTTCCGGAGTGCTGCGGCGGCAGCTGCTCGGGCAGATAACTGAGAGAGAAGAAATGAATGAGATCGAGCATGTCACCCATGCTTTCCGTCAAGGTATACCGGTAATAACAGTCATAGCGCTCCAGTGTTTTCTTATGGAGGGGATCCAAAACCAGCTCGGGATCGGTTATGCGCCGCAACCGGGAGCGAAGGCCTCCGTACCACACCCTCTGCGTGTACATGGGAAAGATTCGGTGATGCTCATCCATGTAGTAGAGCTCGAGAATCCCCGCCTGCTCGGGCACCTTGGTGATGATGTCGTACTTGTCCACCTTGCCGAACCGTGACCAGAATACGGTGAAGTATACCGATCCCTCTTCTTCACTCTTTTCTATGTGCGGTGCCTTGTTTCTCAGTTTTTCGGCCATCGTTATCCGCCATTCTCACCGAGAATGAATGAATAATCAAGTGCGCTATTCGGTCCACTCATCGAGAAGATGGATTCCCCTGTCCCGCATCGCCTTTCTTCGCTCATCGGCGAAGCCCTTCGGCAGGTCTACCGCGCGGCTCGCGCCTTCTATCAGATATACTCCGTAGCCGAGGCGCAGGGCATCGACGGCGCTGAAATAGACGCACCAGTCGAAGGCGAGGCCGCAGACGACAATTTTCTCTACGCCGAAATCACCGAGATATCCGTGGAGCCCCGTCGGCGTTTTTCCGTCGTTTTCAAAGAAGGCCGAATAGCTGTCGAGGCCCCGGTTATGGCCCTTTCGGAGAATAATGTCCGCTTTTTCGACATCGAGATCAGGGTGAAAATCGGCCCCCTCGCTGCCGGCAAGACAGTGTACCGGCCAGAGATTCTGTTCAAGACCGTCTATCTCTCGCATTTCGTAGGCTTTTGCTCCGGGATGGGTCTCTGCGAATGAAACGTGCCCCGCGGGATGCCAATCGGCGCTCGCAACGATCCGCTTCCAGTACCTCCCCCCGCCGCTTGCCTGGAGAGCAAGCAGCCGGTTTATCGGCTCGACTACCGCGTCCCCTTCTTCGACGGCCATCGCCCCGCCGGGACAGAAATCCCTCTGTACATCCACCACTACGAGGGCCGTCTTCGAATCACTCATACTCATGCCTCCTTTGCAGCGGCGTACTGGGCCATACTTCGCAGGAGATTAGCTTCCGTAATCGGTTTGTGCACGATGCCGTTCATACCGGCGGCCCGGCACTCCGCATGAAACTGTTTGTCATTATACGCCGAAAGGGCGAGGATTACCACCTCATCGTCGTCACAGCCCAGGATCTTCTTCTCACGGATGCGTCGAGCGGCTTCGAAGCCGTCGATGAGGGGCATGTTTACATCCATAAGGATTACATTGTAGCGGCGCTCTTCGGCGGCTTCGATCGCCTCCTGACCGTCTGCAGCCTCATCGACGGTCCAGCCGTCGTTTTGCAGAAGGCTCTTGAGAAAGAGTCTGTTTATCCCTTCATCGTCGGCGACGAGTATCCTTCCCTTTGACATCAGCATAAAGTATAAGAGATGGCAGGTCACTTCGCTATAGCTATTACCCGAAGTTGTTAGTTTACTTTTCCGCATAGAACTGGGTACTATCTTAGGGGGGAGGAAAAGATGAAAGATATACGCAGCATCGAATGGACCGACGGCAGTCTCCGTCTCATCGACCAACGCACACTGCCCGGCGAGCTTTCCTACTATACCTGCAGCGATTATAAAGAGGTGGAATTCGCGATCCGTGATATGGTGGTCCGCGGAGCTCCGGCAATAGGCGCCACGGCAGCCTACGGCGTGTATCTCGCCTCTCTCGAATTCCACGATCTATCCGAGGCGGAGTTCTTGGCAAAACTGAAAGAAGCGGCGGCCTTCCTGGAAGGGGCCCGGCCGACGGCGGTGAATCTCTCCTGGGCGGTCCGCCGCATGCTGCGAAGGGCCGAGGAGAAAAGAGAGAGAGATGTCGGGGCACTATGCGACAGCTTGAAGGAGGAGGCCGACCGCATCCTCTCTCAAGATATTGAAACCAATCGCCGCATGGCGCGTTACGGCAGTGAAGTCGTTCCGGCCAAGGCGAGAATTCTCACCCACTGCAATACCGGGGCCTTAGCCACCGCGGGATGGGGAACCGCCCTCGGCGTGGTCAGAGAGGCCCACGCTGCGGGCAAGGAGATCTTCGTCTACGCCGATGAAACCCGGCCCCGGCTCCAGGGCGCCCGTCTGACGGCATGGGAGCTGGTACAGGAGGGAATCCCCTCCCGCCTCATAGCAGACAACACCGCCGCCTTCCTGATGCAGCAGAAGAAGATCGATCTCATCCTCGTGGGAGCAGACCGGATCGCCTCTAACGGCGATACCTCCAATAAAATCGGCACCTATATGCTGGCCGTCTCGGCCCGCTACCACGATATCCCCTTCTACATCGTCGCCCCCACATCGACGATCGATTTCGACATCGGCTCGGGAGAGGAGATTCCCATCGAAAAACGGTCGACCCGGGAAGTCAGCCACGTGCAGGGACAAAGAATAGCTCCGGAGGGAATCGACATCTACAATCCCGCCTTCGACGTCACTCCGGCCGATTTGCTAGGGGGGATCATCACCGAAAAGGGCATCCTCCGTCCGCCCTTTGAAAAGAGCATCGCTTCGGTGAAGGAATAGACGGAGGCTCCCCGCAGATGGACAGGCAGCAGATCAACCGGATTCGCAAAGAGTTTCCCGTTCTCTCTCGCCGGATTGACGGCCGCCCCCTCGTGTATCTCGACAGCGCCGCCACCGCCCTTACTCCCCGTCCGGTTATCGAGGCGGTGACATCCTACTATCGTGACAATTCCGCCAACATCCACCGCGGACTCTACCCCCTCAGCGAGGAGGCGACGGAGCTGTACGAAGGCGCGCGGCGAAGGGTTGCCGAGTTCCTCTGCGCCGCCTCTGCGCAAGAGATCATATTTACCTCCGGCGCGACGGATTCGATCAATCTCGTGGCCCACAGCTGGGCGGAAAGACTCGGCCCTGAAGATCGAATAACGGTTACGGAGATGGAGCATCACGCCAACCTCGTGCCCTGGCAGCAATGCGCCGTACGGAGGGGCTGTGAGCTCGACGTTATTTCGGTGGAGCCCCTTAGCGGCATGCTCAGAGAGGAGGAGATAGAGGAGAAGATAGGAGAAAAAACCGCCCTCGTCGCTCTCACCGGTATGTCCAACGTCACCGGGATCGTGCCGCCTATAGAACGGATCGTCCGAAGGGCCGGAGAAGTCGGTGCGCTCGTTCTTCTGGATGCCTCGCAGCATATCGTTCATGAGAACGTGAATCTCCGGGAGCTGGATATCGATTTTCTTGCCTTCTCGGGACACAAGCTCTACGGGCCCACGGGAATAGGAGTGCTGTGGGCGAAAAGCGGACTGCTCGATGCCTCACCGCCCTACCGCAGCGGCGGAGACATGATCGAGACGGTGAGCCTTAAGGAAAGCCGCTTTCGAAAGGCTCCCCATCGCTTCGAAGCGGGAACTCCCCACATCGCCGGAGCGGCCGGCTTGGCCGCGGCAGTCTCCTTTCTCGAATCTTTAAACCGAGACGAGATCCGCCGGCACGAACGAGACTGCACCAAATCTCTTATCGAGATGCTCGCCGGCTTCGATGCTCTTCGCATATTCGGCAGCACCGACACCGCAGAGAGACGCTCGGTGGTATCCTTCACTATTGCGGGGATACATCCCCACGACGCGGCAAGCATTCTCGGCCGACGGGGGATAGCCCTTCGCGCAGGTCTTCACTGCGCCCAGCCCTACAGCGAATGCCTCGAACCCGGTGCCGGAGGGAGCCTAAGAGCGTCTCTCGGGATCTACAATAACCGGGAGGACATCGATACGCTTCGTGGGGGAATAGAGGAAGTTATCTCCATTTTCCACGGATAGACTCTTTTCTCCCATAGAGCAATCATGCTACCATAGCGGCCATGAACATATGCGTATTCTGTTCCTCCAGCGAAACCGCCCCGACCATCTATCGGATTGCCGCCGAAGAGGTGGGTGAAAAAATAGCTCTGCGGGGACACCACCTCATCTTCGGCGGCGGTGACGTCGGTCTGATGCACGACATCGCTCATGCAGCGGTGAGCTCGCATGGAGATTTGCTGGGAGTTATTCCCAAGAGGCTGCGGGAAGCGGAGAAGAGATTCGAAATGGGGGGCGAGTTGATTCTCACCGAAACCATCCAAGAGAGAAAACGCATAATGGAGGAGAAAGCCGATGCATTTCTCATCCTTCCCGGCGGCTTCGGTACCTTAGAAGAACTTTTCGAAGTTCTGGCACTGAAGTACCGTGATGATGATCCGAGACCCATTGCCCTATTAAACACCGCCGGATTCTTCAATCAGCTTCTCGGCTTTTTCGATTTTCTCGGACACGAGGAGTTCGCCCGCCGAAACTGGAGAGATGCGCTTTTGGTGAGCGAAGAGATAGATCACCTTCTCGATCGCTTTGAAGTACCTGCTTAGAAAATGGAATTTTTCCGGAAAGTGCAATATAGTCCTGACTAGAGGGAGGATTCCAGATGGCAGTTGTACTTATCGCCGATGACGAAACCTACATTCGCGATGTCATCCGCAGAGCGATAAAACCCTTGAATCACACGATTTTAGAGGCTTCCGAAGGCAATGAGACCCTCGAAATTCTTCGCACTATGCAGGTGGATATTCTCATCCTCGATCTCGTCATGCCCCACAAAGGCGGTATCGAGACCTTCATGGAGATCCGGGAGAAGAACGAAGACCTGAAGATCGTCGTTATTACCGGAAAGATTCGGATAGATAACGATGCGGTTCAGCAACTCACCGACCAATTCAGGATAGACGCGAGCCTCTCCAAACCCTTCGAAGTGGAAGAACTTATCGAGGTGATAGAGAGACTCTCATGAGCCGCACACGGACAACGGTAGCGGCGGCATCCTTTACCGCCCTGATAGCGGTAGGAGCGTATCTTTCCATTCCCATAGGCCCGGTACCGCTGGTGCTGCAGAACTTCTTCGTGCTTCTCAGCGGTCTGTTGCTCGGCCCGTTGCACGGTTCGATGAGCGTTGCGATGTACCTTTTTATCGGTGCGGCCGGTCTTCCCGTTTTTGCCGGGGCAAGCGGCGGTATCGCGCATTTCTTCGGTCCCACCGGCGGCTATCTTATCGGATTCCTCCCCGCAGCGTTTGTCAGTGGACTCTTGGCCTCCCGCATACAGCGAGACAAGCTTATCCCCTGCCTCGCCGCCCTCACCGCCGGCACGATATGCATTTTTGCCCTCGGTGTCCCCTGGCTCAAGCTCATAAGCGGTTTCACCTGGTCCAAGAGTATCGCCGTGGGGCTTCTTCCCTTCATTCCCGGTGAACTGCTGAAAGTCACCGCCGCAGCCTTTACCGCCCGCAGCCTCTCCGGCCGCGTGGACGAGTTTCTTCAGCGGGAAGGCTGAGAGTTCAGGAAGGAAGCGATGGCAGACCCGAACGAGTATCTTATACGAACCGCCGGTTTGGGGCACCGTTTTACCGACGGCACAAGCGCAATCGAGGATATAGATTTCCTGCTTACCCGGGGGGAGTTCGTTGTGCTGTCGGGACCGAACGGTTCGGGGAAGACCGTCTTTGTCCGTCATCTCAACGGCCTCTATCTCCCGAAGAAGGGAGAGGTCTATGTGGAAGGAATCCCGACGCGTGCGGATGTCTCGGCGGCCCGGCAGAAAGTCGGCCTGGTCTTTCAGGATGCGGATAGTCAGATAGTAGGGCAAACGGTCAGAGACGACATAGCCTTCGGACCAAAAAACCTGCGGCTTCCAAAGGAAGAGGTAGAGAGACGGGTCACCGAGGCCCTCTCTCTTCTCGATCTTGAGGAGCTTGCCGATCATCGTCCTCATCTTCTTTCCGGCGGTGAGAAACGGCGCCTGGCAATCGCCGGTGTTCTGGCCCTCGAACCGGAGCTTCTCATCCTCGACGAGCCCTTCTCCAATCTGGATTATCCGGGAGTCGTAAAGGTCCTCAGGCATATTACCGAGCTCCACCGAAGGGGAAGAACGATTCTCCTCGTTTCTCACGATATAGAGAAATGCATCGCCCATGCCGACCGATTGGTGGTCTTCTCCGAGGGGAGGATAGTCCTGGACGGGCGGCCCTCCGATACGATTTATGAGGTGGAAAACTACGGCATCCGTCTTCCCCGCTGCCGGGGGCAAAAAGCCGAGGAGAGTACGTGGCTGAGCTGAATCTTTTTCACTACCGGCCCGGCGGCGGCCCGATCCATCGATTGGACGGTCGGGTAAAGCTCCTCCTCCTCATTCTCACGGTGCTGAGCATCTACACTACTGAAGGGCTTGGGCTTCTGATCATCACCCTTTTACTCACCTCCGCGGCACTCATCGTTCCGCTTCACCTGCGGCACTACCATCGAGAGACCCTCGTCTTCGGCATACTGGCCCTCATCATCTTCGTAAGTGCTCCGGACCGAAGCGCGGGAGCCGTCTCGGCATGGCGTTTTCTCCTCGTCGCCCTCTCCGGAATGCTATTTACCGCCGCAACGAGCCCGGACGAGCTCCACGGAGCGGTTTTTCTCCTTCTCCGCCCTCTTCCCCGCATAGCGCACGGAAGGATCGCCTCCCACCTCGCCCTCTCCCTTCTCTTTATTCCCCTGCTCCTCGACACGGCACAGGAAATACTTCTCGCCCGGCGAGCCCGCTTGGTTGGTCTGAGCATCAATCCTCTGCGGCGAATAAGCAGCCTCGCCTTTCCCCTCGTAGACGGGCTGTTCACGAGGGTAGAGGAGACGGCGATGGCACTCGAAGCCCGTTCTTACGACGAGGAGGTACTCGGCGGTGAGATGCAGATGGAAAAGAAGGATAGCATAGTTTCGCTAATCGCCGTTTGTCTAACGCTGGGAGGGATTATTCTCTCTCACAATTCATAGACGAGAATCTTCGAATTACGACGGTGATTGTAAAGTGACCTTTTCTTCTCCGGGATGTCGGCGAGCTTCCCTTCCTTGAAACCTATCGATTCGAACCAGTCCGATGTCTGGGTCGTCAGGGCGAATATTCGCGTGAGTCCGCTCTCCCTCGCCCGTTCGAAGAGATAGTCTACCAACCTTCTGCCGATTCCCATGTGAGAGAAATTACGGTCCACCGCCACCGCCGCGATTTCACCACAGGCGTCTCTGTAGAGATGAAGCGCCGCACATCCGTAAACCGATCCGTCCAGATCGTATACCACATAATCTCCCTGTTCTTTTTCGATACTCTCGGCATCTCGAGGAAGCAGGATGCCCTGTTTTACGTAGGGTTCCATGATATGGAGCATCTCCGACACGTCTCTCCGCTCCATCGGACGAATCGATTCGAATTTATTGGTATGCAGCATCGTTCCGACGCCGAGATTGGAGAAAATCTCCCGAAGGATCACTCCGTCCATGCCGCCGTCGAGAATGTGTACGCGGGAAACGCCGCTCTCACACGCCCTGCGGCCAAAGGCTATCAAGCGCCGCCATCTGTCATCCAGATACTCGCCGACTTCGAGCTCCCGGGCTTCCTGTACGGTAAGCCTGCTGATCCTTCCGTCGGAGACCGCTTCTATCGCTTTGGGAAGCTTCTCTCTATCGGGCCGGAGGATACCATGGGCGCCGATATAGAAGAGCTTTTCCGAAGTGAGGGCCGCAGCGGTCATATAGGCCAGTTCATCCGCCGCAATCCGGTAGCTCTTACCGGAGGGATTCCATCCGACGGCGGGGAGAATGGGTATGTAGCCCTCCTCCAGAAGATGCCGGATGGAATCGGCAACGATCTTCTCTACGCTGCCGGTGAATTGATAATCCACCCCGTCGATTATTCCCCGGCTCTTCGCCCTCACCCAGTTACCGATCAGTGCCTCTATGCCTATTCCCGCAAGCCCCGTTACCACGCTGCTCGCCGCATCAAATGCGGACATTTCGACGAACGGCAGTGCCTCAGGAGAGGTAATCGGCACGCCGTTATGAAGAGGGTGGGCAATAGAATAAGCCTCGAGCATCTTTACTGTCCGCTCTTCCGATCCGGCGATAATGACCACCCGGATTCCCGATCGGTACAAAAGGGCGATATCCTGCAGAAGTACGGGAAAGAGATCGTCGATGATCATGGGATAGTCGAACTGAATCACGAAGGTGGAACCCCGATAACGACGGGCATACCGCAGCGCTTCCCGTATCGTAGTGAGATCGTGGAGACCGCCGTTACCGTCCAGCTCTTCGCTGTTTTTCTCTTTCATCTCCGATACTCCTGTACCGCCTCTGCGGCAATCGAGAGGGCGATTTCTTCGGGACTCTTCGCGGCAATGGACAGTCCTATGGGACCATGGATCTTTGCCAAAGCCTCTTCGCGAAAGCCCCTTTCCCGCAGCCGCCGCCGGCGTTCCTTCTGCGTATGTCCGCCGCCGAGGACTCCCACGTAACGGCACTGTCGGCGCAAAGCCTCCGCCACCGCTTCGTCGTCCATCGCCTCGTTGTGGGTAATCGCCGCCACTCCGTCTTCGGGACCGAGGGCCAGGGTCTCGAAGGCCTTTGCCGGCCACTCGTGCAGAATGAGAGAGGCGGAAGCAAAGCGCCATTTCTGCGAGAATGCCTCCCGGGGATCGATCAAAAAGGGTTTCCAGCCCAAGAGGGCAGCGACAGCGCAGAGGGCTTCTCCTATCTGTGAGCCCCCCACAATAAAGAACCTGAAGGGCGGCTGTGCCCTTTCGATGTAGAGAGACCAGCCTCCCTTTTCAACAATACCGCCCGCAGCTTCATGCACCTCTGCCCCGGTCAGAACATCCCCGAAAAGGCGTATCAGGTCCCGGCCGGCCGATGAACCGTCGGGCCGCGGGGATGTCACAAGTTTTCCCGATTCGTCAAGGGCACAGGAAACCCCTACATCGGAGCCCTTCTCCCCTTCATGCGAATCACCTGCAACCAAGGCCCAGTGAGCCGCTCCTCCCGCCTCTTGCGCGCGCTCAATAGCCGAGAGCACTTCCGCATCCAGCGGATACATCAGCACCTCGAGGGCCCCGCCGCAGGGTGAGGGAGCTCCAAAGACCGAATCATCCCCGGGACAGAAGCTGCGCCGCTCGGCTGCTCCGGCGGCCCGAAGCCGTTCCATGTCGCGGATCAAGGCCGGTTCAATACAGCCCCCGCTCACCGATCCGGCGATCAGTCCGGACGGTGAGAGCGCCATCGTCGCGCCGACACCGCGCACCGCTGAAGACTCGAGAGAGATCAAGGTCGCCGCATAGACCTTCCCCGTATCGTTATAATCATCCACCCATCTCCGGAGTGCTGCCCGAATATCCCTCATGACAAATCCAGTATAGTGAAAACACCGGTGCTCGACAATTCAAATTTTTTTTTGCTTGACAGCGATCATGGGCCCACTTTAGAGTTAATTATGTGCCGGTCGCCGACCGAAAAGTACCGACGGAGAGAATATGGGAAAAACGAAACAGGACTATGCGGGTGTCGACAACAAGAACAGAATAATAGAGGCGGCAACGGAGCTGTTCATTACTAAGGGTGCACAGGATACGAGCCTCGCCGACATCGCCCGCTTCCTTGGAATCAGCAAGGGGACCCTCTATTATTACTATTCCACCAAGGCCGAACTCATCTTCGATGTAACGGACATCTATATGGAGAACCTTTCCACGAGCCTTCTCGACTGGGTACGGGGGCTGGAACCGGGGGCCCCGCCGGAAAACATCTTTGAGGTGGTCTTTCGCACGATCTTTGAAGCGAGAACGCGGGGAAAGCTCCACATTTATCTCATTCACGAGGCCGTCACCAATACTCCCTCTCTCAAGAAAAAGATACAGGGCGCCTACGCACATTGGAAGGAGATGCTGCGGCAGGGTCTGGAAGAGATCTACGGCAATCACTATCCCGCTTCCGAGTATGCCGAAATACTGCTCACCATGCTTACCGGCGGAATCGTCCACACCATTTTAGATTTGGATATGGCTCCCCTGAAAAGCCTCATCCGGCCGTTGCTTCAGGATTCGAAGGCGCACTAAACCGTCAGACCTTCCCTCCGCTGCTACGCTAGGAAAGGAGCTCCTCGTCGATGACCTGTTTGAAAGTCTCCTTCGGCAAGGCCCCCGCGGACATCTGCGGTTTTCCCTCGGTAGGAATGAAGAGCAGGGAGGGAATGCTCTGGATACCGAAGGCGGCAGCCAATTCCTGCTGGTCCTCCGTATCTATTTTGTAGAACATCACCTTACCGTCGTATTCATCCGACAGCTCCTCGATGATCGGAGAGATCATCTTACAGGGACCACACCAGTCGGCATAAAAATCTATAACTGCAGGAAGCTCTCCCTGATACTCCCATTCCGACTTATTCTCATAATCGAAAATCTTTTCTAAAAAAGTCTCTTTCGTTAGAAATTCGGCCATACTACGCTCTCCTTCTGCCCTTTAATATTCAAGATTTATTATATAAGTTTTCTTGTGTAGATAAAAAATACTATCTAGCTCGAAAAAAATCAAGCGCAAATGCAGAAATTCTGCTGTGCGACGAAGATTGGACCGTAAGCTGGTACCGAAAGCCGAGCCCTATCCGTTTAATAGTTTCCGCTCGATGTCCATCTCCTTCTTCTTTTTCTCCAAAAGGACTTGGACCTCTTCATCCATTCTTACCGTCTTGAGATGATTTACAATATCGCTCTTTACTTCTTCGAAGGGAGATAGCTGCTCCTCTTTTCGTTCGGTGACCTTTACAATATGAAAACCGAACTGAGTGCGAATGATATCACTCACCTCTCCCGTCCCGAGAGAGAAGGCGGTCTTTTCAAAGGGGGGAACCATCTGTCCACGCTGGATAAAGCCCAATGAACCGCCGTCCTTGCTGCTCGGTCCCTCCGAATACTCCCTTGCAAGTTCTTCGAAGTTCCCCCCCCTCTCTAGTTCCTCTTGCACCTCTTCGATTTTTTTTCTCGCCTCGGCAACCTTATCTTCCGGAGCGTCTTCATCCACTTGAATTATGATATGCTTCGTTTCCACCTGCTCCTGTTCGGTAAAGTAATCGGGATTCTCTTCGTAAAACACCTTTGCATCGGCATCGCCTATGTCGATCTTTGTTTCAAATTCCTTTTCGAGATACTGCTGCCACACGACTCTCTTTCGGAGGTCCTTTTTCAACTCCTGCAGACTCATGTTTCGCTGAGCGAGACCCTGTTGAAACTGCTCCTCACCGCCGCTCTGCGCCTTTAACTGCTCGAGCTGCTGTTGTACAAGAGCCTCGTCTGCACTATAACCGGCATTCTTTGCCACCTGATAGAGGACCTCCTGATTGATCAGGAGCTCGAGGGACTGCTCTTTTACCTGCTCCAACTGTGCCCCCTGTAAACGCTGTCCCTGCTGCATGTACTGAAACTGAAGGTAGTTGACCACCTCGTTATAGCGCTTCATGGATATTTCCTCGCCTTCCACAACGGCGGCAGGACCGGCTTGAGATGCCGGGGCACTGCCCGCCGTTATCGGCGTCGCCTCTTCCTCGCTTTTTTCTGTTTCTCCAGTCTTTGACTCCTGTTCACTCTTTGTCTCACTCTTCTCGGTCTTCTCCTGTTTCCCCCCCGCGGTAAGCGGAGTAACGATAAAACAGAAAAGTACAAATGCGGTTAAGACCCCGCAGAATAAGTTCTTTCTCACCATAACACTCTCCATTAAAAATTTGCGTGAAACACCATCTTAGGAGGTATCAATAAAAAAGTCAAAGGACCCGGCCCGCCTGTCCGGTCCGCACGCGGCAGCCTTATAAAAAACTGCTTGGAAAAAGACTTTTACCGTCGTATGATGGAGCCATGCGGGATTTTCATAAATTTAGGGTACCGCCGCCGCAGGAGATGGAGCCGCTGCCGACCTTCCTCACCGGCTATTTCATCATTTCCGATTCCGAGCTGCGGGATCCCAACTTCTATCGGACGGTGGTCTTCATTCTCAATCACGATAAGAATGGCTCCCTCGGTCTGGTGATCAATAGACCCAGTAACACCACCATACGTGAAATAACCACAGCAGAATACGCAGGTTCCCCCTTTGCCGAACATACCGTATATGTGGGGGGACCGGTGGACCAGAACTACCTCTTCGCCCTGCATACGGGCCTTGCAGATAATCGAAAGAGTGAGAACGCCATCGAGGCGGTCCCGGGGATCGTTTTCGAACCGGATTTTACCCTTCTGCAAGGCTGTTTCAGTGAAACCCACGAAACCCGCATACGCTTCTTTGCCGGCTATGCCGGCTGGTCGGCCGGACAGCTGGAGGCCGAACTCAAGAGAAGCGATTGGATCGTAGTGAAGGCAAGCGTCGGCCTTCTCTTCTCGAGCGAATCTAACGGGGTATGGCAGGCAGCCCTCTACCGGAAGGGAGGGATATATTCCGTTACCGCCGAAATAGGTACGAAACCCTCGATAAACTGAGTCTTATTCGAACCACTGCAGCTTCTTCGGGTCCCACTTGTCCTTTGCCTTTCTTGCCTCGGCGGGATACCCGAGGGCTATAACGTTCAGAGGCAGATAGTAGTGGGGAATACGGAGAATGCTCTGAACGGCATCGATCCTGGCGCCA
>CAZQNO010000002.1:113129-117554 GCA_964594775.1 uncultured Spirochaetaceae bacterium | reverse complement strand
TTGATCATGCCCAAATTTACGGTAGTGTATGACACCTGTGTCTTGCCTTGGATGCATTGGTCACCGGATATCAGGACCTCATTGAGAGAGTATATCCCTTCCCCAGACGGCGCTTTTTCTCAGGCAGTACAGTGACTTTTTGTAGAGTTGATGGACGTCCTCCATTGCTCACTGTAGAATCAAGTGCTGCACATTGCTGTCCTTCTTGACGGTCTCTTCAGAAGTGCTGAGTTCATTCATCCCCTTTCTTAACAAGATGTTCATACTGCAAGACTATCTCCCGCAGCGCCGAAAGCTGTTTCTCGGTCATCTCAAAATCGATGCGGTACTTACCGTCAAATCGCACCTTCATCGATTCCGCCTCGACTAACTGGAGGATTTTCTCATTGTAAGAATCCGACAGGTAACTGTCGGACCATTCGCGTACCCCTCCAGATACTACCTCGGTATCTTTCTCCCGGTACTCATCGGGTTCGATTTCAATTTTTACTCCGTTACTCCCCAGCAGGGTAATCTTCTTATAAAAGATCCAGCTTTCTCCTCTATAGTCTGCGCGAAAACGAAAATAGGTACGATCTGTTTTATCAGACTCAACCAGGTAAAACTCAATTGAAATGGTTCCCCGATAGGTTCTTGTTGCAGTATCCCTGCGGGAAGAGTGAAAAGTAACCTCCTGCATATCATCGTAACGCGAACGGATATATCTGGTTCGGTTGATCTCCGTTTGTAGATCCTCTATTTCTTGCTCAGCCTGACTTATCATCTCTCCTCCCAGATACGCTCCATAGCTGTCTAAAGTAGTTTGTATAGCCTGTAACGTTGCTTCGGGAGAAAGCTCTTTCTCGGAAAGTACTCGCTTTAGTTCTTCTTCAGTAGTTTTGACCAACGCTGCTAATTCATCCGCCGCAGGTTCACTATACTCACTCATCGGATATTCGGCAGTTATTTTGTTCAGCAGTTCCATCGCCTGCTGCGGGTCATCCTTCTTAAGTGATACCGCTTTTCGATACATAACCTCCGGAGATTGATTGAGCGCTTCTAACTGATCCTTTAGCTTTTTATTCTCAGCCTCGAGTTCGGCAACACGTTCTTCGGCCGACCGAAGTTCCTCTTCTTTCTCAGTAGTATGAAAACTCCTCATTGAAGCACAAGATCCAAACAGCACACTCAGAAAAGCTACTACTGCAACATACGTAAATTTGTTAGTCTTCATTTTTTCCTTCCTTTTTTATTAAACGTTTCTACCGCTCTTCACGCTTCACATACTCAATCTGCACAATCTCAAAGGTTTATACACCATCCCGTAATTATAATAGCAATAAGCATGCCAAGAGATTTCGTGATTCTTTTCTGTAAAAGGAACAAGTTCTGGAATGTAAGCGGGGCGTATTACAACTTTAAGTAAAATTGCTTCTAGTTTGGATAAATTATTTTTTACTAGATCAATAAAAATTAAGGCTCAAGGAAGCTCAAGGAAACGGGCAAACACCGTGTACTGTAAAAAACCCCACGTCCATTACGTGGGGTGCTACGGGACGAAACCCGTAGTGCTGCTTCTGCTTAGTATTGCTCTCACGTGAGCATAGGTCAAGATTTTTATACGGAGTTATTGCTCAAACTCCACACCTCCGGTAGAAATCTTGTACATAAACTTCAAGTATGGAAGCTTCACGATAGTTCGCCCTTCTATCAGGCTGATCACCTCGCCCATAACGGTCATGCGACCTAAAAGAGACACCCCACCCTTACTGTCGAGGAGTATTCCGTCGGCAGACTCAATGAACCCCAGGTCCAAACCTGAACGAAAATACCACACGGTTACTCCCTCGGGAATAGCACCGATCGGCTGAACGACAAAAAACCCTGTAGTAAAAACGATAATAAGCAGCACAACTGCAATGAGGCCGATAATTAGCAAAGCTTTGTTGCTTTCCTTCTGTTCCATTTACAAATCCCTCCCGCAGTGCTTGCAGACCTTTGCCTCGTTCCTAATGAGCTCTCCGCAGTGGGGGCACTTTTTTATCGCACCATTTTGAAGAAGCTCACTCTCATCGGATTTTTGTTTTTGCGAAATAAATTCGGACGAAGGTTGAAGTACCGCTATGATAATCACCCCTAGCCAGGAAAGGAGCACGGACAAAATAATTCCCTTTCCTGTTTTTCCTTTATTAGAACCCACTATTCCGCCAACGAGAACTGCCGAAAACCAAAAGATAATCCACATAAAAAACTCCTTATGACTGTTTTCTATTTAAAGCAATTTCCGTGCCAATTTAGTGAGTCCTTTTTTACGTAGGTACCGGCTTTTCAAAAAAATCGATTCTTAATGAGACAAATTTTTCTGTGTTATAAATAATTTTTTGTGCTTGCTCATATTTAATAAGTGATTATGACAATGCCCCTATTGCATCACCCCTTCTGCAACTCTCTCTGTTTCTCCCCGATGATCCACCTCACGGCCCTCGTTTTGCGCTCGAAGGCTAACGGGTCCGCCTTGCTCAGGGGGATGCGTTTGCGCAGGTCTGTGTTCAAAGCCGCCTGTTCATTCGTAGTGCGTGCCACCGTGTAGGAACCCGCGGCCCTCTTGCCGGCAGCGCTGCGGCCGAGGATCTTTGCCCGCTCACCGGGGGCGCTTTCCTCCCAGCGGGCACCGGGCCGGGGTTTGCGGGCATCTCTTCTTCTGTACAGCGCATAACTCAGGAGTTCTTTCACTTCGCTTAGTTGAGGGTGGGCACTGAAGACCCGTTTCGCCTCCCGGTTGATTCCTTCGAGCTTTCCACCCGGCATCTTCATTACAATCTTGAGGAACTTTTCCCGTGCTTCTTCCGCCGCTTGCATATTCTCCGCCGTCACTGCGTCAAGTAGGTGGAGATAGAAACGGGAAGAGAGCTCGCCCCGACTGATGCGGGATGCCCGCTGCAAGTGGCTGCGCGCCTTTTTCATCGAGCCGGCACGTATGTAGTGAAGGGCTATCCGTTTGTGGAGGGCGAAGTTTTTCGGGTTCGATGCAAGGGCCATTTCCAAGCGGGGAATGGCTGTCCGGTACTTCTCTATGGGAAACTTCTCGTAGGGGGAAAGGCCTTTCAGAAAGGAGAGGCTCTTTAATGCAACGGTAAGGGTGATGATCTTTACAGAAATCGCCAAAGCGAAATACCCGATTTCGAGGAAATAGTTGTAGATGCCGTGGAACAGTGCGGCGATTACAAGGGCCGAGAGAATTATCGAATTGCCGTACTCCTTCGAATTCGCCTTTCTCGTGTACAGCACCACCCCGATGGCGTAGCCCCAAACGGCGGCGTACGTCATATGACCGATTGTTCCGAGCAGTGAGCGCAGCATCAGTAGGTGAAGACCGTACACAGAGTACAGGATGTTTTCGATTATCGCGAAAGCCAAACCCACCGTTGCGGCATAGAGGATGCCGTCTCTCGGCTCCTTAATAGAGGAAGCGTTTACCGCAACGATGTAAAAGATGAGAAACTTGCTCGTCTCCTCCACCAAGCCTACATAGAGAATCTGATACAGGAGCGTCGTTCTTGAGGCAATAGAGAACAAGAGGGGATCGACAATAAAATAGAGCAGAAAAACGGCAGGAACGCTCAGCAGCCCGGCAAAGAAAAAGCCGCGTATCGAATTTCCGCTCTTCTTTACCGCGGCTGTGGAGTCGAACTTTTTAAGAACCTTCATCCAGCCGATGCTCACCACGACGCTAATGAGCAGTATTACCCCAAGCACTAGATACACCATAGAATAATCCTCTTTTCTCTATGCCTTCCAGTCTCGCACAGTTTCGCCGCTCCCGCAACTTCAATCATTCCATTTCCTTCTCATTCTTGCGCCCATATTCCATACGCATCGTGTAATCCCCGCACACCACCGTTTCGGTGCCGCTGTCGCCTCGTCCCGCATAGGGCTCCGGTTCGCCGCTCTCAGGATTCGCCTCGGCAGAGGTGATTCCGCGGGCATCGTTCCACCGGTAGATGCTCGGGCCGAATGAGTAGAGGGCGATTTCGAAATATGCCGGCTCCCCGTTTTTGAAGAAGGCCTCTCCCTCATTTGCGATGATCGAGTACACCATCCACCAGGAGGAGCTGTCCCAGGCGGTGTATTCCATGTAGTAATCACCCTCGTTTGTCGTGTAATAGGCTCCGTTGCTGACCGTTGCGGGGACCGAGGGATTTTCATCGTAGAGGTACAGCGGAGCGGAAGTCCAGCTGTAGCCCACGTAGACATCTCCCTTCGCTCCCCTGCAGCCTGCGGCAGCGATAATCAGTCCTGCGGCGAAAATTATCAGAATACTCTTGTGAACAATTCTTCTCATCATTTTCTTCTCCATCCCTGTCTAAAATAGTCTACTTTTTGTGATGCACATTATGGGATGTACTTTTTACCGTTCAACTTTTTACCGGTTTTTCTACTGGGCGC
>CAZQNO010000002.1:111378-113029 GCA_964594775.1 uncultured Spirochaetaceae bacterium | reverse complement strand
CTACTGGGCGCTTGCAGCCGAAATCACAAGGACGGTCCAGAGGGAGGACATGATGACCCCCGGTATCGCCGCCGAACGCACGTTCTTCCTCTTCGCTTCCTTCTTATAGCCCATGATGTAGCTGCTGTCCTTCACCTCTTCGGGGATGTAGTTCGGCGACGGGTCTGAGCCGCTTGCAATGAGGACGGTGATACCGGTGCCGAGCCAGGAGAAGAGACCGCCGCTGATCAGTCCCGCGGCTACCCAGCCGCCTGAGCTGTGCTCCAGCTTCGCCCGCATCAGTCCGGTGTTGTAGGACTCGGAAGAGCTCAGCGATGTGCTGTCCGGTGCCGCGGCTGTTGATCCTGAATCCCCCGGCCCTTCCTCCGCCGCCGCGGCTAAGGGGGCGATGAGAAGGGAGATGATAATCAATGCCGTCACTACACGTTTTTTCATGTATGACCTCCTTGTAATTTTTCCCGGCGGTGCTCCGCACTACCTGACTTCTATACAGCAAGGTTCGTGCCAAAAGCTCGTTTTACCTGCGAATCAACTCCCGTGCGGCGGCGGAATCCAGCCCTCGAAAATGTCCCGAACATCGCCGTAGTGTGATATCACGATGAAGGGACTGTCTTTTGCCGTAAAAAGGGTAGCGGCAAGCGTGAGACCTTTCGCCTCAAAACCCATGTACTGTGGGTTCCAATGGGGAACTGCCGTTTCAAATATGACCGTGTTGTCTTCTGCCGTCTGACTGAGCCTGAAGAGCAGTCGCAGGGTGTCGATGATATTCTGCTGTCTGCTGATCCCGAAGTTCGCGGTAACCGAATCCGGCAGCAGCTCGTCGTAAAGACTCTGTATGATAAACACCGGCACTCCGAAGCCGGCCTCCTCCGCCAGTTCCTTCGCTATTTCCTCGCCTTCTCCGGTGGCTCGAAAATACTTCATCGTGAGGATTTGTTCCGGGTCGAAAATTTCCGCCATAGAATAGTATCTCCTTGCAAAAGAATTTTTTCTTATGAAGCAAGTTGTATGCCAAGTTTCCGCTCGTACAAAGCCCGCTGTGAAACAAAATTTTCTGTGCTTAACAAATATTTTTGTGTTCCGTTGCAGTCCAGACCCGGCTTTTATCCCTGTTTCAGCTGCATTTTCTTGGCACGTTTCCTGCAAATCTACTTACATGGATGAGCGTGAACTAGTAGCGATTCTTCAGAGGGCGCTGCAGACACATGATTCGCTTCTCATTTCGTATGAAAACAGAGAGGGGATCCGCAGTCTCAGGCGCGTAACCCCGAAGCAAATCTATTCATCCCACGGCATGCTCTCCCTCCGCGCCTTTTGCCGGCTCCGCGGCGAGGAACGGACCTTTGCCCTCCGCAGAATGCGAATAGTAGGGAAAAAGATCTGCCCCTCCACAAGCCAAATTCCGCCGACAAAAACCGTGCCGGCACAGAGGAAGGAAAGGGACCTCTTACATTTTATAGGCTTGTATGCTGCCGTTTTCTTTACCTGCTGGCGCATCGTCTCGGCAGGAACGATCTGCATCGTCCTTATCGGTGCCGTTGTCGATCTCATCGAAACAGAGGCACACAGCGGCTATTCGGTAACTCCCGTTGTGTGGGAAAAAGACGCCGATACGCTGCCGCCGAAACCTCCAACGCCAACGCCTGCCCCC
>CAZQNO010000002.1:0-111278 GCA_964594775.1 uncultured Spirochaetaceae bacterium | reverse complement strand
ACCGGGATCAATGACAAGAACCTATTCGCCCGCTACATAGAGGCGGATACCGACTCCAACGGACATCTCAGCTGGGCCGAGGTCAAACGTTTTCAGGAAGAGACCTACGGCCGGTTCACCTACCGGGCGAACACCTTTGCCCTTCCTCCAGATCAGTTCCTCAAGCTGGGAGGAGGCGACTGTGAAGACTTCGCGCTCTACACCTGCGGCATGCTCCGCTTCTGGGGATGGAACTGCAAGGTCGGCAGATACTATCCTCCGGACGGCGGATATGGTCATGCCATAGCCCTTGTCTGGTCGGCGCGGCCGATTGACGGTCTCGGCTACTTCCGTATCCGGCAGGGAACCTATGCAGGCGGGACGGAGGTGCGCCCCGGCTACTGGATTCCTATCGACTATCAAATAGTCGGCGGGATTTCCAGCGCCATGGACGCCGATTGGCGGCTCTGGAATCTCGACAAACCGGAGGAGCTCTATTGGCTGAATATGTAAGCCTGCCGGCAGTGCCGCCTGTAGTGCCGTGTTGGAGCCGCCGGGAACACAGAAAAAAACTTGTGCAAAAACAAAATTTATTGTATCATCTCTGCATGAAGCCTCGAATACTCTGTGCATGGCTCGGTAAGACCGACATCCGCGCCGCCTGGGGAGAGACGGAAGTGGGGACAGGGCCGATCCTCCAGGCTCTCAAAGCCGAAGACTACGCCGCGGTCATCCTCCTTTCCAACTACCCTAAGACCGAAAGCGAGACGTATCTCCGATGGCTGGAGAAAAGTGCCGACAGGCTGGAAGTCATTCTCAAGCTCGTAGATCTCAGCAGTCCCACCGAGTACGCCGAGATCTATGAACACGCCCATTGGTTTATCGAAGAGTTTCTGCTGCAGCGGCCCCGCTGCGAGCTGACCTTTCATCTCAGTCCGGGGACTCCCGCCATGGCCGCCACCTGGATCCTCATGGCCGGCGGCAAGCATCAGGCCCGCCTCATCGAAACGAGCAGGGAGATGGGAGTAAGAGAGGTCAGCCTCCCCTTCGAGATCCTCGCCGAGTACCGTCCGAAATACGGACGTCGAATCGACGATCAAATCCTCTCCATTTCCGACGAGTTGCTTCCCGACAATCCCGCCTTCGATACCATCATCCATCAATCGCAGATCATGAAGGACACGGTAAACATGGCCCGCCGGGCGGCCCGCTTCGATGTTCCCCTGCTCTTTCTCGGAGAATCCGGTACGGGAAAAGAGCTCTTTGCCCGGGCGGTCCATGCCGCCTCCTCCCGGGCCGACGGCCCCTTTATCGCCGTCAACTGCGGCGCCCTTCCGGCGGGCCTCGTAGAATCCGAGCTCTTCGGTTACGCCAAAGGAGCCTTTACCGGCGCAGCGGCGGAAAAAACGGGCTATATCGAAGAGGCCCACGGAGGTACGCTCTTTCTCGACGAGGTCGGAGAACTTCCTCTGGAGGTCCAGGTACTTCTTCTGCGCGTGCTCAACGACAGCAGCTTTCACAGGGTCGGCAGCACAAAGAAGAGAAGCTCCGATTTCAGACTCATAAGCGCGACCAACCGTTCCCTCCTCAGCAACAGGGGCGGGGATTTTCGCGACGATCTTTTCTACCGTATTGCCGTGGGAGTAATCCACGTTCCTCCTCTTCGGAAACGGGGTAAGGACATACATCTTTTGGTCGATCACTTTCTTGCCGATCTCAACGAAAAATTTTCTTCCGTAAGTACCTATAAAAAGAAGCAGATCGGCGTCGGTGCCCGAAAAGTCCTGTTGGACCATTTTTGGCCGGGAAACGTGAGAGAGTTAATAAACGCCCTCACTCGTGTATGTCTGTGGAGTTCCGGTGAACGCATCGGCGAAAGAGTGATGAAACAGTTTCTAGCGAAGGGCGACGCGGAAGACCTTTTACCGGAGAGGGCCCGCACCGGCATGAATGAAAGTGCGGCAGCTGTCTCAGCCGCGGCCGGAGAAACCGCGGCGCCTGATAGCCCCGCCGCTAAAGACTATCTACAGCGGCCCCTCGGCCGCGATTTCAACCTCGACACGCTGCTTGAAGAGATACGCAGACACTATATCTACCGGGCCCTCGATGAGGCGGCGGGGGTAAAGGCACAGGCCGCCCGTCTCCTTGGCTTGCCCAACTACCAGTCCCTCAGCTACTGGATCGATAAATATGAGGAGGAAAGAGAAAACAGACAGAAGCATTAGTTGGGTCCCCGCGCCTGGAACCAATGGGCATAATTGTCGCTTATAGAAAGCAGGAGGGATGAGGTAATATCGATGTTCCGGGAGGTCGGGGAGTACGGCTCCATTGCCGAAACGAAGGCGGAAAGGGAAATAAGGGCGGAACTGCGGAAGGACAGCTGAACTATTTCGGCGCGCTCCGGGGGAGTGTGTGGAGGCATCAGCCCCCCATCCTCCGCAGCTCCTCTATTTCGTCTCGCACCACCGCCGCCTGTTCGAACTCCAGGTTCTTCGCATGCTCGAGCATGACTTCCTCGAGCTTTTTGATGAGCCGATTTCGGTCCTTCGCCACGAGGATGTTGTAACCCTTTTTGAGGACCTCGATATCGGCCTTCTCTCCCGTCTTCGCCTCTTCTTTCCGGCGTATGAGAATGTCCTGCACTGCCTTGCGTATGGTGGTGGGGGTAATACCGTGCTTTCGGTTGTATTCGATTTGGATTTCCCTGCGCCGGTCGGTCTCGTTTATCGCCTCTTCCATCGCCTTGGAACGCCGGTCGGCGTACATGATGACCTTGCCGTGCTCATTTCTCGCCGCCCTGCCGATGGTCTGGATGAGGCTGGTGGCCGAACGAAGAAAACCGATTTTGTCGGCATCGAGGATGGCGATGAGACTCACTTCCGGCAGGTCCAAACCTTCACGAAGGAGATTGATTCCCACCAGAACGTCGAACTTGCCGCCGCGCAGGTCGCGGAGAATCTCCACCCGTTCGATGGTCTCGACCTCCGAGTGGAGATAGCGGACTTTCAGCCCCAGACCGGAAAGATAGTCGGTGAGGTCTTCGGCCATCTTCTTCGTGAGGGTCGTTACCAGGGTCCGCTCGTCCGCCTCTAAGCGGCGGCGGATCTCCGCGTACAGATCTTCGATCTGCCCCTCCGAGGAGCGGACCTCGATCTCCGGATCCAAGAGGCCCGTCGGCCGAATGATCTGCTCCACGAGCTTTCCGCTCTTTCGCAGCTCCTCCGTCCCCGGAGTAGCGGAGACATAGACCACCCTGCTGAGGAGCTCCTCGAACTCGGCGTAAATCAAGGGCCGGTTGTCGAGGGCCGAAGGAAGTCTAAAGCCGTGATTCACCAAGTTCTGTTTACGAGACCGGTCTCCCTCGTACATCGCCCCGACCTGCGGGATGGTCACGTGGGACTCGTCTATGAAGGAGAGAAAGCCATCGGGAAAGTAATCGATGAGGACCGCCGGCCGCTCCCCCTCCCTGCGGCCGCTCAAATGGCGGGAGTAGTTCTCGATGCCGGTACAGTAGCCCATCTCCTCGAGCATCTCCAGGTCGTATTCGGTGCGGGTACGCAGCCGCTGGGCTTCGACAATCTTGCCGGCAGCACTGAGGCTTTCATACCGCTCTTCCAGCTCATCTCGGACGGCCTGCAGGGCCGCGCGGATCTGCTCCGCCGGCATCACGAAGTGTTTCGCCGGATAGACCGTCACTTCATCCAGTTCCTCCAGGGTCCCGCCGCTTAAAGGATCGATCCGTCGTATCCGTTCCACCGTGTCCCAGTCGAGCTCCACCCGGTAGGCCTCCTGCAGATAGGCGGGAAACACCTCCAGGACATCTCCCCGGATGCGGATTGCGCCCCGCTGCAGGACCGCATCGTTTCGATCGTACTGCAGGGCGATGAACTGCCTGGCAAGATCGTGAATGTCGATCTCCAAGCCAAGCCCGATCTCCACTCGCATATCTTTGAAGCTCTCGGGACTCCCCAGGCCGTAGATGCAGGAGACGGTGGCAACGACAACGACATCCTTCCTGTCCATAAGGGCGCTGGTGGCCGAGAGACGGAGCCGTTCTATTTCTTCATTGATCGAGGCATCCTTTTCGATGTAGAGGTCCCGGGAAGGCACGTAGGCCTCCGGCTGGTAGTAGTCGTAGTAGCTTACGAAGTACTCTACGGCGTTCTCGGGAAAGTAGCTCTTGAACTCACGATAGAGCTGGGCCGCCAGGGTCTTGTTGTGGCTCACCACGAGGGTCGGCCGCTGCACCTTCTCGATGATCTTCGCCATCGTGTAGGTCTTTCCCGAGCCCGTGACCCCCTTGAGGGTCTGTGCGCTTATGCCTTCCTCGATACCGGAGGCCAGCCCCTCAATTGCCCTGCCCTGATCTCCTGAGGGGCTGTAGTCGGAGACGACCTTGAATTCTTTCATTGAAATCTCTCATTCCCACAGGAGTTCTTCGGGACGCTTGACCAGCTCCACCTCTACTCGCTTCTTCTTTCGTTTCCGGATAAACACGACCTCCACTGTCTCTCCGGGCCTGTTGTCCTCCAAAGCGGAGAAGAGGTCCGATATCGTGACAACAGCCATGCCGTCTACTTCGACGATGATGTCGCCGCCGAAGTAGATGATCGACCGCCCGTAGCGTACCGGGTTGTCTCTGTCGCCGCCCTGTATGCCGGCCTTGTCGGCATTTCCGTTACGCTTTACCTCGGAGACCATAATTCCCTTCGCTACGGGAAGCTTGCCGTAGCGGACGATGCTCGGCTCCAATTGAATGGGAAACAGTTCTATCCAGCCCCGTCGCACGTGTCCATACTCGATGAGCTCGGGCACGACCCGCCGTGCCGTATCCACGGGAATGGCGAAACCGATACCCACCGAACCGCCGCTGGGACTGTAGATCATCGTATTGATCCCGATCATATCTCCCCGTACATCGAGCAGAGGGCCGCCGGAGTTTCCCGGATTTATGGAAGCGTCGGTCTGTATCATTCCGCGGATCACCCGGTTGCGGGAGGCCTTTACCGGTCTTCCCAAACCGGAGACTATCCCCGTGGTTAGAGTACGGTCGTAGCCGAAGGGATTGCCGATGGCCAGGACCTCCTGTCCAACCTTGAGCGTAGAAGAGCTGCCGAAGGGGATGGAGGTGAGTTTCTTGTCCCCCGGATCGAACTTAACTACCGCCAGATCGTTCTCCCCGTCGATCCCGATGACCTTCCCCTCAAACTGGCTGCCGTCATAGAGAGTAATGAACACCTTGTAGGCATTCTGCACCACGTGCTTGTTGGTGAGGATATAGCCGCCCTCGTCGATTATCGATCCGGAGCCGGCCCCCCCCTCCTGCGGCACCGGCTCAAGGAACCAGTTGAGGCTGAGGGTCTCGGTGGTGATGTTGACCACCCCGCGGTTGCGCTGCTCGTAGACGCGGATGTTCCGGGACTCCGAGGGAGTGTAATTGGTAATTTCGCGGGAAACGGGGTAAGGGGAAGGCGCCGGCGCCTCCTTCGTTCCGGAAACGGGGGTCGGTGCCTCCGGAGATATTCTTCCCGCCGTCTCTTTCTCCCCAAAAATTTTCGGCAGCCGAATGAGGCCGAAACCGATGAGGAGGGCGACGATGACCAGCATGCCGGCAATAAAAAAGAATATCCGTTGGAGGAAACCGTTTCTTCGCATCTCTCCTTTGGAGTATAGAAATTATTCTCCTCGATGCCAAGAAGGAAGGCCGCATGAACGCAGGATTACCGTGTATTCTCAGATATTCAGGCTGCGTTCCAGTAATAATCGCCGTCGCCGTATCTACGGAATTCCACTGCCTCGGCTATATGGTCCGTAGAAATCGAGTCAGAGCCTTCCAGATCGGCTATAGTTCGCGCGATTTTCACCACCGACTGCACCGCTCGAGAGGAGAGTCCCAGGCTCGAGGAGGCCTTTATCAGTATCGATGCCGCACCGGCGCCCATGCCGCTGAAGCGGAGCACTTCCTCCGGCCCCATCTCCGCGTTTCTCCGAATCTTGAGCTTAGAGAATCTGTGCGATTGCTGCTCCACTGCGGCGGCGACCCGTTCCCGCCGTCCACCTCTCGTCCCCTCTGCCCGCAAAGAGCCGGCCGACAGCCCGGCGTCTCCCTGAGACTCCAGGATGAGCGGCTGCGGCGCCACGGCAAGCCGCATGTCCACCCTGTCTAAGAGAGCGGCACCCAGCTTCTTCCAGTAACGGTGAATTTCCATCGGACTGCACATGCAGACCGCCTCAGGATGACCCAGCTTTCCGCAGGGACAGGCATTGGTGGCCAAAAGGAGTTGAAATCTGCAGGGATACCGGTAGTGCACTCCCGCCCGGGCGATTTCCACTTCCCCCCTTTCTATAGGTTCCCGCAGACTCTGGAGAATGGTCTTGCGGAATTCCAATGCCTCGTCGAGGAAAAGAACTCCCCGGTGGGCTAGTGAAATTTCTCCGGGCCGCCCGTCGGCTCCGCCGATCAGTCCTTCCCGGGAAGCGGTATGGTGGGGGGTTCGCAGCGGCGGCCGCCGTATCAAAGCGCCCCTCGGCCCGAGCAATCCGGCGAGAGAGTGAATCCTCGTTACCTCCAGCGATTCCCTCTCATCGAGGTCGGGCAGCATCGGCGCCAGCCGCCGGGCGGCCATCGTTTTCCCCACACCGGGAGGACCGAAGAGGAGGAGATGATGAGCCCCGGCGGCGGCGATCTCCACCGCCCTTTTGAGCTCCTTTCGGCCGACCATTTCGTCGAGGTCCGGTTCTCTCTCTTTCGATTGATCGACGGGGAGGCCGGCGCGGACCGCCGATGAGGGCCCCGGTGAAGGGGGTAGCGGCGACAGTTCTTCTCTTTTCGCCTCTCCGCGAAGCATTTCCGCAGCCAAGAGCGGGAGCAGGGAAAGGTTCTCTATTCCGAAGGAATCGACGGCAGCGACGGTGCGAGCCTCCGGCAGATTTTCCTCCGGCACCAAAGCCCGGAGAATTCCCGCGGATGCCGCCGAAGCTACCGCCGCCAGGACACCGGCAATGGGCCGAACCCTGCCAGAGAGTTCGAGTTCTCCCACCACCAAGAGGGCATCCTCCTCTTTGCCGCGTGCAGATACGGCGGCAGTTTTGACGGCCGCCCGCAGATCCAGCTGCTGTGAAGCAATAAGAATCGCCACGGCAATCGGCAGATCGAAGGAGGCCCCCTCCTTTCTCACCCCCGCAGGAGCCAGATTTATCAAGATCCGTTCTCGGGGCACCGAGAAGCCTCCGTTGCGGATGGCGGCTCTCACCCGCTCCCGGGCCTCGCGCACCGCCACGTCGGGCAGCCCGACGATCTCGATGCCGGGGATCCCCCGTCGCAGATCGACTTCCACCTCGACAATCTCACCGTCGAAACCCCGGCTTACAAAACTTCTGATTTTCACTCCCGCCTCCTCTATTCGGTACTACCGACTACTAGGGGGCCTCGAGACCTTCTGCTTTCGATGGAAGCGCCGCTTTTTTCTCCTGCCGACGGTACTCTCTCTCAGTACAGCGACTCTCAGTACTTTTTCATTTCTTTTTTTACCAGCGCATCGCAGCGCTCGTTTAATTCATCACCGGCATGTCCGCGCACCCAATTCCACTGGACATCCAGCGCATCTGCCGCCTTCTTCAATCGAATCCAGTACTCTTTATTCTTCACCGGCTTCTTTGCGCTGCTCATCCATCCGTTCCGCTGCCAGTTGTGTATCCAGGAGCTTATTCCGTTTTTCACGTATTGACTGTCGGTGAATATGCGTACAGGACGCCCCTTCAGGCGGGGCTCGCCTCTCACCGTCTCGAGGGCTTCGATTACGGCGGAGAGCTCCATCCGGTTGTTGGTGGTATGGGCTTCTCCGCCCGAACGCTCCCGCCGGTACTCGCCGTCGACGATAACAAAAGCCCAGCCGCCTGCGCCGGGATTGCCGATGCAGCCGCCGTCGGTGTACACGATAAGTTCCTCTCCGCTCAATGCCGACTCCTGCCCGTATTGTAGCCGGGCTTTCCCCCTTCCGTCCACCCTTCTGTCCGAACCTGATTGACGAAAGGCAAGCAGCCCCCCTATACTGAGCAGGGGAGGGGAAATGCCGGAACAGTTGATCGTAAAAAATCTGGAGTTCATCAAGGTCCTGCCCTACTGGGCCCAGGAACTCTCCTACAAGTACCTTTCGAAAACCACAAATCTCTACATCCTCCACGGCAACATCCGTGACTTTCTTCCCAACAAAATGTACGAAGGAGACTTTGTCTTCGTGCGTGTCCAGGAATTCGTATCGGAGGTTCTTTTCGGCAATCGCGACATCATCGTCTACTACGACCGCTCATCCGGGATAAACTTCTGTACATCCGAGATGCGGGACGTCTACCTGCAGACGATGAAAAAGCTCGCCCCCGATGAATCGGCGGAGGAGCTGCTTACGAAGAACCCGGTAAAGGCCTTCGATCTGCTGGAAAAATACTTCCTCGCAAACATGCCGCATAAACGCCGGATTGTCTTGATCATAGACTACGCCGAGACCATTATCCCGCAGACAGACCTGTCGCGGATGGACGACGAGGACCGCTACTGCCTCGTTACTCTCAACAGATGGTCCCACGACCCCATCTTTACCCAGGGCGACGTATCGGTGATCCTCCTTACCGAAAATCTCGCCGACTTGAGTCCCCGCATCGTCTCCTCTCCCCATACGGTAAAGGTCAACATTCCCCTGCCCGATGAGAAGGTTCGCAAGAGCTTTCTCGAGTTTCTCAAGCGGAAAAACGAGTTAATGCTCGAGTACCGCCTTAATCCGGAACGGGTGGCGAAGATCACCAGCGGCCTCAATTTAATGAACCTCAACCAGCTCGCCGCCGAGAGTTTTCAGGAGAACAAACCGATAAGCCTGGAGTACCTCCAGCAGAAAAAGAAGGAGATCATCGAAAACGAAGCCTCCGGCCTCCTCGAGTTTGTGGAGACCGAACACGACCTCTCGATGGTCTCCGGCCACGACTTCGTCAAGCAGCGCTTCAAGAACGCCGCAAGGGCCATCCGTCAGGGACGCCTCGACGTGCTCCCGATGGGCTACCTCATCGCCGGTCCGGTGGGTACGGGAAAGTCCTTCATGGTCACCGCCTTTGCCGGAGAGATCGGCATTCCTATAATAAAGTTCCGCAACTTCCGTTCGAAATGGCAGGGGGTCACCGAATCGAACCTGGAGAAGGCCCTCAACATCCTCAAGGCCATGTCGCCGGTGGGGGTGATGATCGACGAGGCCGACGCATTTCTCGGCGACCGCAACCAGGAGGGAGATTCGGGAACGAGCAACCGCATCTTCGCCCAGATATCCAACTTCATGGGAAACACCGAGTACCGGGGAAAGATCATCTGGTTCCTCATTACCTGCCGTCCCGACCTCCTGCCTATCGACCTCAAACGGCAGGGACGGGCCGAAGAACACCTGGCCCTCTTCTATCCGGAAACCCAGAGCGAAAGGGAGGAGCTCGGCGAAACCCTGGTGCGTAAACTCAAACTCAAGCTGCAGAAATTCTCCATCAGCGAGGTATTGAAAAAGTTCCATTTCGATTCTTCCGGCGCCGACTTAGAGGCGATTCTGATACGGGCCAAGTTCAACGCGGCGATGCGCAACCACACGATGATCCAGAGGGACGACCTCGAGGAGGCGGTGCAGGATTTTATTCCCCCCTCTTATCCCCACGAAATCGAGCTGCAGAACCTCGTGGCCGTTTTGGAATGCACCAGCCGTGAGATGGTCCCCAAACGGTTCCGCAGCATGGACCGCAGCAGACTGGTCACCCAGATCCGGGAACTCAAGGAACTGATGGGAGAAAGAGAGTAAAAGTCATGGACATTCAACGAAAGCCCTACGGAAAGACAAAGAGGGGTGAGCAGGTCGATATCATCACCGCAGAAAACGACGCCGGCCTCTCCTTCTCCCTCATCACCTACGGCGCCACCATAACGTCGGTGAAGACTCCCGACCGGGAGGGGAGGGTCGATGAGATCACTCTCGGTTTCGACCGCCTGGAGGACTACGAAGGAGCCCACCCCTACTTCGGCGCTACTGTAGGCCGATTCGCCAACCGGATCCGAGACGGGCTGTTCACCCTGGACGGAAAGATCGTGCGCCTGGATCGAAACAAGGGCCCACATCATCTTCACGGCGGGACGGAAGGGTTCAGCCGCAAGGTATGGGAGGCCTTTCCAATAAAAAACAAAACCGAGGCGGGGGTGACCCTTAGCCTGACAAGCATCGCCGGAGAGATGGGCTTTCCCGGCAACCTGGAGGTACGGCTCACCGTAATGCTCTCGCAGCAGAACGAGTTGAGCCTCAGCTACGAGGCGAAAACCGACGCACCGACCCCGGTCAATCTCACCAATCACACCTATTGGAACTTGGCTGGACAGTGTGCCGGCCCCGTCTACGACCACCAGGTGAGGATACACGCCGGCCACTATCTCGAAGCCGACGACGAGGTGATACCTACGGGAAGGATCCTCCCGATCACCGACGGGCCCTTCGACTTTCGCGAGCCGAAGACCATCGGGCGGGACATCGACGAGGCCGGCGGCTACGACCACTGCTTCACCCTCTCCGAAGAGAACGCCCTCTCCCTTCCTGCCGCCGAGGTCTACGATCCGGCAAGCGGCAGGAAAATGACCCTCTTTACCATAAGCCCGGGTCTGCAGTTTTACAGCGGCAACTTCTTAAGCGGCATCGAAAGCCGCTGCGGGGCGGTGAATCGGCACGAGGCCTTCTGCCTCGAAACGGAGGAGTATCCCGACGCCGTCAACCACGACACATTTCCCGATGTGATCCTTCGCCCCGACGGCCGCTACCTGCGAAAAACGGTATATCTTTTCTCTTGACATTCTCTTGACACAGCTTTCTTCTCCGCTATACCCTGAGCCCGGGAAGCAGGAGGAAAAACGATGGCAGGCGACACACCGCTGAAAACGGACTTCGTACTCACCGACGCAAAGGCCGAAAGCAAGGAGCAGGTACTGAAAACCCTCGCCGCCGAGGCGGCGAAGGGCGAAACCGTAAAAAACCTAGGCGAGAAAAAGATCTACGAAATGCTGAAGGCCCGGGAGGATCTGGGAAGCACCGGTTTCGGCGACGGTATCGCCATTCCTCACTGTTCCATGGACGGGATAGACAACTTCGTCGTCGGCTTAATGCTCGTACCCGCAGGAGTCGATTTCGGCGCCGTCGACGGCAAACCCGCCCGTGTGCTCTTTCTCATCATCGGCCCGAAAGAGCAGCGCAACCGTCACATCAAGATCCTCTCGGCAATCAGCAAAATGATGAAGACCGAAGGAGTCGTCGACCGGCTCTTCTCCTATACCGCGGAAGATGAGGTGAAAAACTTCCTCCAGGAGCATCTGACGATCCGCGAGGAAAAACCGAACACCGAAGGCTACTGTCTCATCAATGTCTATGTGCAGAAAGAAGAAATCTTCGACGATATCCTCGAGCTCCTCAGCGCCGAAGTGGAGGGTTCGATCACCGTCTTGGAAAATCAGAACGCCGGCAGCTATCTCCGCCGCCTTCCCCTCTTTTCCTCCTACTGGACGGAGGGCAGCGCCGCCTTCAACCGGCTCATACAGGCGGTTCTCCCCCGTTCGAAGTGCAACAACCTCATCCGTCGAATAAACCTCATCGAAGACAGCTTTGCCCCCGATCCCGGTATCATGATTACGGCCGTGGAACTGATGTACGCCTCCGGTTCGATAGACTTTTAAGAGTACCTACTATGGACACCATTACGCACTTTCAGCAGTGGATCACCGGCCTGCACATTCCCGTCCTCACCATCGTGGGGCTGATGACCTTCTCCGGTCTCTTCATGGGAAAACTCAGCAAGCTCGTCAAGCTTCCCTCGATCATAGGGTTTATGCTCGTCGGGGTCCTGCTAGGCCCCTCCCTTTTCGGCCTCATAAACGAAAGCCTGCAGCAGCGCCTCGGTTTCATCACCGAGGTGGCCCTCGGCTTTGTGGCGGTGAGCATCGGCCTCGAATTAAAAATGCGCACCCTCAGGCAGCAGGGCTGGGGCATCATCGCAATCATCCTCTCCGAGTCCTTTCTCGCCTTTCTTGCAGTGACCGGGGCGGTCTATCTCTTCAGCGGCGACTTGGCGATGGCGCTGATCTTCGGCGCCATCGCCCCTGCCAGCGCCCCGGCCGGAACGGTGGCGATCATCCAGGAATACAAGGCCAAGGGCAGCCTCACCCGGGCCCTCTATTCCGTGGTAGGCTTCGACGACGGCCTCGGCATAATCCTCTTCGGTTTTGCCGCCGCCTTCGCCCGCAGCATCATCGAACAGTCCCTCGGCGGTGCGCAGCACGGATTCTTCGCCCTCATGACTCCACCGCTTTTAGAGGTGCTCATCAGTATCGTCGTCGGCATAGTTCTGGCCGCACTCTTCGTTACTCTCGCCCGGACCCTGGAGAATTCGAGAGACATCTTTGTTCTCCTCTTTGCCATAGTCCTCATCGGCGTGGGTCTCAGCGGGCCGCTGCACACTTCGCTGATCCTTAGCAATATGGTCATGGGCTTTACCGTGGTAAATACCCAGCGCAGATCCCTCCTGAAAAAGATCGGCGACGAACTTTCCAACGTCATGCCCCTGCTCTTCGTCCTCTTCTTCGTTCTCGCCGGGGCAAACCTCCACATCTTTGCCCTGCCCTCCCTCGGTCTCCTCGGCCTTGTCTACTTCCTCGGCAGAAGCGCCGGTCTCGCCGGCGGCGCCGCCCTCGGGGCCACCATAGCCCGGGCGGAGCCGAAAATCCGCAAGTACTTAGGTATGGGGATTCTCAGTCAAGCAGGCGTGGCTATCGGGCTGGCCCTCATCGTCAAGCACGAGTTTACCCCCCTCGGCGACTGGGGAGCCCGGATCGGTTCCACCGTCATCACCACGGTAACGGGAACTTCAATAGTCTTCGAACTGATCGGCCCTGTTCTCACGAAGATAGGACTCCAGAAGGCCGGGGAAATCGAAGTGCCGGATAAAAAGGGATAGAAAGGGGCCCGCAGCAAAGCGACAGCCGGGAGCTATTTGCGCAGCAGCCCCTGAATGATCATCTCCACGCCCTCGTCCTCGGAAAGTCCCCGGGACATGAGCGTCTGCAGCTGCTTCGAATCTACCGAACCGATGGCCGCCTCGTGGGTCACGTGGGCCTGGGGATGGCGCACATCGACGATGGGAATCGCCTTCGCGCTCCCCCTGCCCTGCACTATCTCGTTGCAGTCCACGTGCCCCTTGGCGCCCGCTGCCGTTGCCGTAAGCTCGTTATAGACCTCCGCGGAGGCCTCTTCCCGTACGGCGATGTTACTGGTAAGCACACCCCGGGAGTTTTCTCCCGACAGGCGCGCCGCCTCCCGGATCTTTATTACATCGTTTTTCCGTCCGCTTATTCGCGAGAGGATTTCTCCCACAGAGCCGGCACCGCACTCCACATCGTAGTCGATGTCGATTATTCCCACCCGTCCCTTGATCAATTCGAACTCGGTGGAAAATCGCGCCCCCTCTTCGAGGGTGACCTTCGCCTTGGGTACGACAGAGGCGCCGGACTTTGCGCTGTGGACATGACGCTCGAAGTAGGTGTAGTCTGCCCCGGCCTCCAGGTGAATGCGCGCATCCATCTCGTGACGCACTTGTTCGGCAGTGGAAAAGGTACAATGGCTTATGAACTGAGCCTTGGCGTTTCGGGCAAAACGTACGTCCATCTCGATCCTCTGCAAGCCGTTTTCCAGCATGCCGAAGCAGAAGTACACCGGCTCCGCTATGCGGGCGTTTTCTTCCACCAGAATGTCCACATAGACACCTTCTGGCCGTTCCTCCGATTCGACCCGAAGGCCGTCGACGAGCTTTGCACCGAGCACCTTGTTGCCGTGGATCTCCACATGGGCCGCGTTTTCGGGAAAGTCGTGGCGATGCATGTTGATTGTCGCAAGTAGTCTGTCAATTGCCGCCTGGTTGCTCACGCGAAGGCCTCCTTCTCCGGTTCGTTCTTATGGGTGCAGGGGACACACTTTCCCTCGAAGTAGTTAATCAAACGGTCAACGCTTCCCTTGTCCACCAGGGCGCCGTTGCAGAGCAGAAAGGCATGGTCGGCCTGTTTGAGCACCTCGGCGGAGTGAGTAATGAGAACGATGGTAGTTCCCCGTTCTTTCAGCACCTTCAGCACCTGAAAAATCGATTGGATCGCCTCGATGTCGACGCCGGAATCCGGTTCGTCCATGAGCACGACCTTCGGCTCCATGGCGATGATGGAGGCAAGCTCCACTCTCTTGCGCTCGCCGCCGCTTAAGGTGGTATCGACGTCTCTGTCGAGGTAGCGGTCCGGGTCGAGTCCGACAAGACGCAGCACTTCGGCGGAGGTCTCCTCCGTACCGCTCGCCCCTGCAGCCCGCAAAATAAAATCCCGCACGGATATGCCGTGAAAGCGCGCAGGCTCCTGCCATGCCAGGGTAATGCCCCGCTTCGCCCGCTTATCAATCGAATAGTCGGAAATTTTCTCACCGTTGAAGAGAATCTCGCCGCTGTGTGTTCGATATGCCGGAAGTCCCATGATCGTATGGGCGAGGGTCGATTTTCCGGCCCCGTTCGGCCCGACAACCGCGTGGATGTGGCCCTCCCAAATATCCATATCGATATGCTTTAAAACCTTCGCCTCACCCAGGCTAAGGGAGACGTCCTTCAGTTCCACTATTCCCATGTCAGTGTATCTCCTTTTCTCTAAGCAGGTCGGTGTAGTACCTCTTCTCGATTTGCTCTTCATCTATGCCGATCTCTTTGAGAATCCGCCGGATTTCTTCCTTGGCTTCTCGAATATCTTCGGCTGCCTCTCCTTTCACCAAGCGCTCGATCTCCACGAACCAGCCGAGGGAGCACAGCCGGGAGAGCTCCACGCGGGCCTTTCCCCAGTGAAAGAGCTCTCCCTCTTTCCGCTTACGTATTGCAGGCTCGAATCCGAGTCGTTCGACGAAGATGAGAAAGGTTTGGGGGTCCGAAACGGTAAACTCGTGTTCCCGGTTTACCTCGGTACTCCCCTCCAGACGCTTCTCTTTATAGGTGACGACCGACTCGTCTCCCTGGCGCCTGAGGCGAAAGAGGGTCTTTGCCGCCGGCGGCTTTTTTTCCATCGGCGCCTTGGCCTCTGCAGCGGCGCCGGAGGAAGAACGGCGGGCGAAATAGGTATCTTCTTTTACAAAGGAACCGGCAAACTCGCATCGCTTTCGAAGGATCCGCCGGACAGCTTCCGGATCATCCACACGGGCTTTGAGTTCAACTTCCGTCGTTGTGCTTTCCATACTCAAAGAAAATACTCCTATTCCCCTATAGAGTAAAGTTGCGTCAGCCTATCGGGCCCCGCGGCGGGCGGACGGACAGTCAATCCTTCCAGGGGAATATCATGCCCCTGAGGCTGCGATGTCCCAGCTTTTCATTTTCCTCCCTAAGCAGGGCCGACCAGGGAATCAGTTTCCTGTCCACTCCCGGGTTCTCCTCGAGATAGTCATACTTGAACATTCGCAGTTTGAGGGCGATCTGCCGGCTGTAGCGGATACCGGTGAAACCGGGTATGAGAAAGGCGGTAACCAGCGAGAGCAAAAAATTAACGAAGGAATAGAGTGCAAGGAAAAGGGTGAATGCCCCGTTGTCCAAGAAAATCAACAAACTCTTTTTTAGCTGGAGTTTGACCGAGGTTTCCAGCTGCATGCTCACCGGATAGACCCAGAGGGAGACGAGCCACCAGAGGACGGAAACCCAGAAAAGGATGGAGAGGGCCGCCATGGACAGGATTCCGCCCATGGAGAGATAAAAGGGAAAGGCAACTGCCAGCAGTACGAGCTGCAGTCCGGTGATCCCGGCGAGAGTGAGAGATGTCTTGAGAGACTCTTTGCAGTAGACGAAGAAATACCGCAGCTCCGGACTTTTGTCGAAGGCCAGCTCTCCCATGTAGCGGGCAACTCCTCCCGAATACAGATAGAAGAGCACAATACAGAATATGATAACGAGAAGGGTGAGCGGAAGAGAGGTGGAGACGGCGCTCAGAGCGGCCAGAGTAATTGCAATAATCACCACGTAGCCCAAATTAAAGAGAGCTATTGTGAGGAGATTGTCCCAGCCGTCGAAAAACGCTTTTTTTAGGAAAAAGCCGATCATACCCTATCCTTTCGCCGCCCTCGGCTCTGTATCGCCTACGCGAAGAAAAGGATAGATGATAAGGGAGACAATGGCAAGGGCGGTCAATGCCGAGCCGAGGCCCCATCGGTCGGTCAACAAACCAAAGGCAGGAGAAAGCAGGGCGACGATTATCGTCTTGAGCTGCGATTCCAATGACAGGCCGGTGGCCATTGTTTTCCCTTTTACCACCTCTCCCAGGTAGCCTACCGTCATCGGCCGGCGCAGATTTTCCAATAGGTATAGTCCTACGAAAACACCAATCCCCACGGCAAGAAAGGCACTCTCGACAAATAGTGCTACAACAGCCACCGCAGCCACCAGCACGAGATAGCTCACATTCAATGCTTTAACGCGGCTGGAAAACATATCCTCTACCGTACCGGCATGCCGGCTGGCAGCGGAAGTCATGAGGTAGATAAAGAAGTAGACAATTCCCACCACGACGGAAATCCGCTTATGCTCCGGCTGTTCGGAAAAGAGGGGAAGGGTTACGGCAAGGTTCCGCATCATCGGCTGGATGTAGTCCTTTACCGTTTTAAAAACGGCGGAACCAAAACTTGAATGAAGAAAACCCCGCCGCAGCTGCCGGTCCCGCAGCATTTCCCGCAGCCCCTGCATCACATCCCGAAAATTCTCCCGCAAGCCTTTTAGAACTCCGCCTTTTTCTCCTTCTCCATACTCCCCGCTGAAATCAAGGTATTTTGGATAACGTAGCATTAGAGAGAAACCGGCCGCATAGGGAATGAGGGTATAGATGAAAACGGTACGGTAGGAACCGGAGAAGAAGACGAGGAAACCGGCAATAAGGGCGGAGAGGGCCGAGCCGAGCTGAGACCAACCCCGGGTGGCGCCATAGTAGCGCACCTTCTTCGACTCCATATCTTTTCGCTTGAGATAGTCGATGATCATCGCCTTGTGGGTGCCGGTCCTCAGCGCTTCTGCGGCGGCAAACAGAACCATTGCCCCCGCATAGGGCCCGAATCCCCGGGTAATATAAAAGACGAGAAAGGAGACGATGTATACGGCAAAAGCGCTCATCATCGTCCTTCTGCGGCCCACCAGATCTGCGAGAAAACCGGTAGGCACCTCCAAGACATAAATGCTTATCTCGCGAATGCTGAACAGTAGTCCGATATGAAAGTAATCGAGTCCGCTTTCTAAAAAAAAGAGAAGCAGATACGGATCGAAAAAACGAAGATTCTTGAAAAAACCATAGAGCGCGAATTTCCGGTACTGCCCGTCTTTTAGAAATCCTGCCGTCACCAGCGATTCCCCCCCTGTAGTTCTCTTCTTCAACGTAAAAAAGGCCTCACCGCAGAGGCGGGAGACCTAGTAGTGGCGAAGGGATTTGAACCCCTGACCGAACGGATATGAGCCGTTTGCTCTACCGACTGAGCTACGCCACCGTATATCAGCAGCCACTCTACCAACGCCGAAACTTTTAGTCAATCCCTGCCGGCTATTCCCTCGCGCTGTTGTCTCTCTCCGGTAAAATGCGGTACCATCGGCCCATGACACACCACTATTCGCTGAGGGTGCGCAGCTACGAACTCGACATGCATCGGCACGTGAACAACGCCACCTATCTGCACTACTTCGAAACGGCTCGAATGGAATTTCTCACCGACATAGGTTTCGACTATTCCGGACTTCTCTCCAAGGGAATTGCCTTTTTCGTTTCGAAAATATCCGTCGCCTATAAGGCGCCGGCCCTTTTCAACGACGACCTCGTGGTAACGACGGAACCGGTCAAGCGGAAACGCTTCAGCGGGGTCTTCCGTCAAACGATCTATCGAAACGAAGAAGAGATATGCAGCGCTGATGTCACCTGGGGCTGTGTAAACCGCAACGGAAGGCCCGTGCAGATTCCCAAAGAACTCGATCTTCCCGAATTGTGGCCGGGAGACCAGGCGATCTCTGTATAAGGTGCGCAATCAGATGAGTTTATGCTCTTTACTCATCGAAAAGAGCTTTGAATTCCAGTAGTTATCGGTAAGAAAGGAACGCCGGTCGGAGGGATCGGCGATCCTTCCCGCTATCTTCTGAAGGTTCTGGAATGCCTTACTGAGAAAGGTCGCCTTGGTGAGCTCACCGCTTTCACCCTCATCTTCGTGGGCGAGAGTCCTGAAAAAGTAGTAGAGATGCCGGTAGGGATCGATCTTTACCCGCTTCTCCGCTTCGAGGATCTCCACGAAATCCTCTTCCGCTTCCCCCATTCTCCCGAGACGGGAGAGCAGGAAACCCCGCATCGAACGTATGAGTTGGTAGAGCACGTCGTAATCTTCCGTATTGCGCAGGACGATGTTCTCAAAGGCTTCGAAACCGTTGCGATACAGCAGGGCGATGGGACGCACGAAGCGTACCGGCTCTCTATCAATCTCCAGTGCCCTTTCCAGCGTCGAAAGAGCTGACGAAAAGTCTCTATTCAACAGTTGGGCCTCTGCGCTGAAGAGAAGGTGTTCAGGCGTTTCTTCGAGGGAGGAAAGAAGCCGAAGAGCACCGGCGATAAACCCTTGATACATGAGCGCCCGCGCAAGCCACGCGGTGAATCTGTCCTTTCGCTTGTTTGAGAAATATATGCGTTCCAAGACGAGAAGAGAATTAAAGACCTCCGCCGCCGCGCGGTAGCGGCCGAGCTCGAAGAGAATCTTTCCCCTCATCATTTCGAGATAACGGTGCCATACCCATCTCCCGCGCTCGGCGGCTCGTTTAGATGCCGTCTCTCCAAAGGTGAGCGAGAGAGAATAATCTCCGAGCATTGCGTTGGTCAGCACGACAAAGGCCGAACTCTCCAGTGTGAGACTGTAGTGTATTTCATCTAAGTTGAGCTGACTGGCATTGTGGAAGTATTCCACCGCTTCCTCCACCCGCTGCAGGCTCAGCATGATCTTTCCCAGCAGCAGCTGGGCAGCCGCCTCCCACTCCCGCAGCTGCAAGTCCTGGCACCGCAGCAACGCGTCCTTCGTCAGCGTCATCGCCTCCCGGCAGCTTCGCCTATGCCACAGGTACTCACCCTTTATCAATAGCCACTTCGCGTAGAGCTCCCTCTCCCTTTGCCCCTTCGGCTCGGGAATCTCCTCAGAAAGGAGCCTAAAGCAGCTCTTTGCCTTCTCTTCATCTCCCTCATCGACGGCGATATGCATATTCAGAGCGGAAAACCGCTCGGAAAGGACCCGAGCGGGAGAAGCCGGCTTATCCATCAGCTCCTTAATTCTGTCAGTGACCCTCCCCAGAACCCTCGTATCATCAAGGAAAAACAACTCCCCGGCGTAGGAGAAATAGGCCTCCAATGCCGCTTCATAGTCCTTTAGCTTTTCGAGAGTTTGGGCCGCATGGAAGGGAGACAGAAAGTTTCGCCCATTCTTGTTTTCGAGAAGCAATTGTCGAATCGCGTTCGCTATTCTCCGGTCCTCCTCCCTGCTACCCGTCCCGAGTCGGCGGTACAATTCGGGGAAGAGAGGGGGAAAACCATTTCCCTCCTTCAGCAGTTGATAGGAGGCAAGGTTCGACAATCGCCGATTAGTATCGGACTCCTCCATTCCCAGTTCGGAAAAGACCTTGCGATACAAAACCCCGTCAAGTCCCCTCGGCAAAAGGGAGAGAACGTACAGCAGGAAACGGTCTTCCCTTTCCAAAGACTCGACCAAGACTTCACTTGGATTCTCCTTTTTTCGCGGTGGACGGCAGAAGATCGTCCGGCTAATCTCGCCGTGAAACTGGGCATAGAGAGGATATATAGAGAGATCCGCCTCTTCGGCAGCATTTTCCCCCCGCACCAGGGGCTCGATGAAGCAGGCCTCCGACTTTAGCTCCTCCGCCATCGTCTCTTCCGAGCTCACGATCCAGAGAGGACCGGATCCGGGATATTTTCTGCCCATTAGCTCCACGAGAAACTCTCTGCTCCGTGCACACATCTTATCCATCCTGCAGCACACAACGACGGGCGGCACGAAGATGCTCTCCATATAACGCACATAGGCATGGAGAACCAAGTCGAGGATCAGTCGAGCATCCGGGAGCATAACCCCTTCACTGCGGAGTTCTAAAAGGGGAGCGAGTTTGTGCCAGATCCGCTGTTCCCGCGGGACTAAGTATTCGGGAACTTTATTTAAGAACGAGGCCGGTATCGCCCTGAAAAGAAGAGCCGCTTCGTCGAAACTCTCCTCATCCGGATAAAAGCGAATCCACGGCAGAGGTATGCCCTTCCCCTGTAGTTTATCGAGGATTCCCTCTATCAAAACTCCCCTGCCGGAGCCTTCCGGCCCGATAAGATGAAATATTGCCTGTTTTTTCCCGTTGAGAAAGGGAGTAAAGCGGTCTAGAACCTCTTCGAGCGGGAGCAGACTCTCGAAGAGGTCTCTGAGTTTCGCCCGTTCTCCCTTCGCTTCCGTATTCTCCTCTTGATAACGAAAAAAACCTCCCTCTTTACGAAGACTCCGGGGAGAGAAGAGTTCCTTAGCCGCCGAATCATCACACCAGAGTCCGGATTCTTCGGGAACGTCATAGACAAAGCGGACCGCATCTGAGACTATCGGCAACCGTCCGAGCCTCTTTACATCAGCGTCGCCGCGCACCACAACGGAATAGCTGTCTACCACGTCGGACTGCGCCTCAAGAAAGGCATCCGCTCTGCGCAACTGTTCGGGAATTCGGTGATTCCCCTGATCTCCCTCTCCGCTCGTATACACGAAGGTAGCTCCCTTTCTTCCGATATAGGCAAAGTGAGGCGCCTCGAAAATACGGGCCAACTGGCCGAGGATTTTTTCCGCGGCAGGAGGATCGATCTTTTCTATCTGAGGAAAACCGTCGATTTCTATCAGTATGTACCACATTCGTGTTGTATTTTATCGTAGATTCCAGTATTTTCATAGATGAAACAGTCATGGCTCGATATATTGAATACGGAAAAAAACGCTGCAAACGCCTCGTTATACGGATCTCTCCCAATTCGGATTTCCAAGACATACTCTCTCAACTCAACAGCATCCGTTTTGCCGATTGCCGGCTTACCAGCGAGCAAATCATCTATGCCATTTTGGAATTATTGAACAACTCCCTGCGGGCCCACCGCGAGAGAAGCCATGATCTGCCCATCTATCTTCATTTCTCCGCCGACGGAGATTTTTTGGAAATATATCTTCAGGATTGGGGCGGCGGTTTCGATACCTCCAGACTTCCCTACAAACTATACGAAGAAGTCGAGAAAATCGATATTCACGATGAAAGGTTCGAATCCTACCGCAATAACTACCACAACAAGCGCTTCGGTTTGGGACTCTACCTGGCAAAAAAAACCTTCCACGAGTTCTCCCTGCACTTTATCGACGAAGACGGATTGGAAACCGACTGGGAGACGGGGAAAAGCGCCGGGACGGTGATTACCCTGCGATCCTATGCCCGAAAGCTCCCCTATGTGAAAGAGGAAGAACATGGAAAACCGGCGCGTCTCTAACAGGTCCTATACCTACGCAAAGGTTGTTTTTCTCGACCTCGATATAATCGCTTATCTGCGCGATATTTCGAAGGAGGGGATACGGCTGGAAGTCTTCGATAAGGCCGATCTCAAGGAGGGGCAGAGCTCCCCCACCACCATCATCCCCCACCAGGACCTCAAAATAAACCCCTTCAACGTGGAGTCTGAGCTGCGTTGGATAGGAGAGAACGGGCCGACCCTTTCACTCGGCCTAAGAATCGTCTCCTTTGCCGACGAAACTGCCGAACACAATTTTTCTCGGCTTAGAGAATTTTTTTTCAACCATCACTAAACCGGGGGGAATCGCGCGGTATGCTCAGAGCTTGAGCTTAGGCGGCTCGGCGCCGCCTTCCCAGTACCGGTCGTCGCTGTCATTATACGGTCTGCCGTAGACATAGTCGAAGAGAAAACGAAAATCCTCCGGTTCGATTTCGAGAAACTGCACCCCGAAGAAGGTGTGTCCTCCCGCTTCGTATTTCCGCATAACCCGCGACCCGACCCGTATTTTCCGCTTATCCACGCTGAAAAAGAGTTTGAGGTCGGTGTATAAGCCGATTGTCTCGGTTAGCCCGTCGCTGGGATAGGCGAAGAGCACCCCCGATGCGCTGATGTTGATGATTTCCGGGTAAAACTCCTTTTTCGTTTGTTTCTCCTGAGTAAAGTAGCCGCTCTGTTTTAAAGCATAGGCGAGGATATAGGCAAACTCGATAACAAAGTCGAGCGTCTTTGGGGTAAAGGCGGGCCCCGCAGGACTTTCGTTGACCAGGCAGACGTATCCCACCACGTAGTTATGATAAATCACCGGCGAGTGAATTTCTGCAGCTATTCCCTTTTCGGCTTTTTCTCGTATGTATCTATGCGCCTCTTTGCGGTTTTTCCCGCAAAAAGTGCCCTCCCCCGCTTCGGGAAACATCTCCAAGGTAACCATGCTGCGTCCGTCGGTCTCGCTCTCATACGGAATACCTTCCGCGGTAGAGGGAAGATAGAGGTTCTTTCCCGTTGCAACGATGCACTGCTCCTCGAAACTCTCCGGCCCCCTTCCTCTGAACATTTTAATTTTATTCTTCTCTGCAAATCCCTTCGCTTTTTCACGGAATTGTTCCAACAATTTCTCCAGCGGTGCCTCGTCGAAATAATCGGAGACGAGGGGCTCATCCACCTCTCGATAATCATCGGTTTTCGGAAAAGACAATTCCACCTCGACGTCCTCAAAGAGAAAGGACAGTTTCAGTCCCTCCGGTGAGGGGATTCGTTCGAATTTCCGTTCCAGGTTTTTCACCAGTCCCTCGGGATACTCTAAGATCAGCTTATTGGAGGATTTATGCACCTTCGTCTCGAAGGTCATGGTATGGCCGTAGTAGCCGAAATACACCCGCACATGCTCCTTTTCGATTGCCTTGCCGGCCTCCTCCTCGCTGCACTCAATGGTGAGGGTCGTACCGTCGGCATCCACCAAAACCCCTTTAATATCCTCTCTGGCGGTATGTATGTTGATTTCGAGATTCTGCTCGACGAGATTCGTGAGGATATACTCCTTCTCGATCCTTCCGACCGTCTGTCCCATCTCTCTGTTTCGCTCCTTTACTCTTGCCTACTACTATCTTCGACAGTTTTAGTCTTTTCTGTTAATCGGGAAAAGGCCGCATCCACCGAACTCACCAGCCACTCCTTGCCGTCATATACAAGAATAAGATCTCCCGTTACCGCGTTTTCAGCGGAGAAGAGACGCAGATCGATTCTCGCGTAACGGTTTTTCTCCTTCAACGAGCCTAACAGTTCGATCTGTCCGTAGCGAATCTCTTCAATCCGGGAGATTCCTTCCTTTTCGCCGGCCAGGGTGAGCAGCAGAGAATCGGAAGAAAACGGGTCGAGGATTTCTTGGATTTCCCTTGCACCTTCCTCATCCATAAGCCGCTGAAAGAACTCTTGCGCTCGGCAGAGAACGCGGCGTTTCTCTGCCGACAGGAGGGAAATTTCGTTGAGGGGGCCCAAAACGGCGTCTCGAGGAAGGAGTACTTCGCCGACTCCCGCGGCAAGAGGAAGCAGTTCGGGGGGATAACGATACTCTTTTTCCGGCAGCGCCTCTTCAGCGTGAGCAAAGGGCAGGCAAAAGAGCAACGCGCAGGAGAGGGGCAGCAGAGAACGGAGAGCCGTGTTCCTGTTCATCCATAACCTCTTCTCTTCTTCCTACACAATGGGCTCGATTTTGTCAAATCTTCCTTCATAAGCCGCCAGTGTGGACAATCACCGAATCGCCCGCTAAGATGGATCCATAGTTTTCCGAAAGAGAGGTATTTTATGGGGCGTTCGATAAGTGAAAAGATCCTGCAAGCCCACCTGATAGAGGGAGAGGCAAAACCGGGGGAAGAGATAGGCATACGGATAGACCAGACGCTGACTCAAGATGCGACGGGAACGATGGTCTATCTGCAGTTCGAAACGATGGGTATCCCTCGAGTACGAACGGAGCTCTCGGTCTCCTACGTAGACCACAACATGCAGCAGTCGGACTACCGCAACATGGACGACCACCGCTACCTGCAGAGCGTCGCGAGAAAGTACGGTCTCTACTTTTCCCGTCCCGGCAATGGAATATGTCATCAGGTCCATCTCGAACGCTTCGGCCGGCCGGGCAAAACCCTCTTGGGTTCGGACAGCCACACCCCGACCGCCGGAGGCCTTGGCCTTTTTGCCGTCGGTGCGGGAGGGCTCGATGTGGCGGCGGCCATGGCCGGCGGCGCCTTCTCCCTCCGTTACCCCGTCGTAGTGGGGGTCCGCCTTACCGGTTCACTGCCCCCGATGTGCAACGCCAAAGACGTGATCCTCACTCTCTTGAAGCGGGAAACGGTCAAGGGAGGCGTCGGCAGAGTCTATGAGTATTTCGGCCCCGGCGTGGCCTCACTCTCCGTGCCGCAGCGGGCGACCATCACCAATATGGGGGCCGAATTAGGGGCAACGAGCAGTATATTCCCCTCCGATGAAGTGACCAGAAAGTTCCTGCGTCTGCAGCAGCGAGAGGATGCGTGGACGGAAGTCCTGCCCGACGCGGATGCCGAATACGGAGAAATCAGAGAAATCGATCTCTCGAAGGTCGAACCCTTGGCCGCCTGCCCCCACATGCCCGACCAAGTAAAAGCGGTGCGGGATATAGCCGGAAGGGAGATCCAGCAGGTTGCCATCGGTTCCTGCACAAACAGTTCGATCAACGATCTGGGAATTGCCGCAGAGATCCTGGAAGGAAAAACCGTTGCCGAAAACGTATCTTTAGGGGTATCTCCCGGTTCTAAACAGGTCCTCGACAGCGCCATGCGGGCGGGCATTGTTCCTTCCCTCGTTGCTTCGGGGGCCCGTATCCTCGAATCCGCCTGCGGTCCCTGCATCGGGATGGGCTTCGCTCCTCGATCCCAAGCTGTCTCGCTGCGCACCTTCAACCGCAACTTCAAGGGACGCAGCGGCACCAAGGACGCGGAGATCTATCTCGTCTCTCCGGAAACCGCCGCCGCATCGGCCCTTCGGGGGGTCATTACCGATCCCCGGGAGCTCACAAGGGCGGCACAGAAGGATTACTCCGACTATCTACGGATAAACGATAACATGATCGTAGAGCCGGTAGACCGCGGCGAGGCGGAAAAGACAGAGATCCTTCGGGGCCCGAATATCAAACCCTGTCCTGCCGGAAAAGAGGTGCCCGAGACGCTGGAGGCGGAGGTTCTGCTGGTGGCGGGCGACAATATCACCACCGACGACATCATGCCGGCGGGCTCGAAAATTCTTCCCCTGCGTTCCAACATCCCCGAGATATCCACCCATGTTTTCGAATCCATCGATCCCGAATTTTCCGCCCGGGCGCTTAAGGCGGAATCGGGTGTCATCGTAGGGGGCGAAAACTACGGTCAGGGCTCTTCGCGGGAACATGCCGCCCTCGCCCCCATGTATCTCGGCGTGCGGGCCGTACTGGCAAAGAGTTTCGCCCGGATCCACAAGGCGAATCTGGTGAACTTCGGCATCCTGCCCCTCAACTTCGCCGACCCAAAGGACTATGGCCTTTTAGAAATCGGTATGAAGGTATCGTTTTCCGCACTCCGCAGCGTCTTAGAACGGCAAAAGGAGGAAATAATAGCGCTGAAGCTTCCCGGCGGGAATACCCTTTCCCTCACCTGCGATCTCGATGCCGGGAGTATCGACATCGTTCTTGCAGGAGGTAAACTCGCCTACACAAAAAACCGGGTGAAGGAATAATGGGCGAAGAAAGAAGGAGATTCGGCGATTCGAAGTGTTTCCATCATCTCTCCCGCGAGTATACCGAGCCGATCCGCGACCCCCTGTGGAACAACATCTACCTTTCCCCGGGACTCAAGCGGCTGATCTCGCTTCCCCCCTTTCAGAAACTCGGACGGATCAAACAGCTCGGACCGGCATTTCATGTCTATCCGGGGGCCGTGCATACCCGGCTCAACCACAGTTTAGGGGTCCTCCACCTAGCCCGTCAGCTCATCCTCTCCCTCCTTAGCGAATCCGAAGAATCGGAGGAAGGAGGAGACGTGCGCTTTCTCTCTACAGAAGGAGTAAAGAGCTTTCTCGCCGCCGCACTGCTGCACGACCTCGGCCACTTCCCCTTTGCTCATTCCCTCAAGGAACTGCCCCTCAAGAGTCATGAGGCCCTCGGAGCGGAAGGAATACTGCGGGAACCCCTCGCCTCGTCCCTCAAAGAAGACATTGGCTGCGAGCCTTCCCGAGTCGCCGCCATCATCGACGAGCAGCGTGATGCGGGGGACGACGAAGAGGTCCGCTACTTTCGTCGACTCCTCTCCGGCGTCCTCGATCCCGACAAACTCGATTACCTCAACAGAGACGCCTACTTCTGCGGAGTCCCCTACGGAATTCAGGACACCGAGTACGTGCTCCACAAGATCAGGCCCCACTTGAGCCGGGGAATGGCCATAGAGCGGGAGGGACTTACGGCGGTGGAGAACATTCTCTTTTCGAAATATCTTATGTACCGCACCGTCTACTGGCACCGGGTTGTCCGCATCGCCACCGCCATGATCAAGCAGGCGGTCAATCTGGCAATGAGCGAGGGAAGACTTCAACCGGAAAAGCTCTACTGGCTCGACGACGAGGAGTTCTTCTCCCGCTTCTCCGGTGACGATTATCGTCCCTTCGAACTCATCAGTCTGACAAGCGGCAGGAGTCTCTACAAGACCGGTTTCGAGGAAGCCTACCGAGAAGAGCTTCACGGCCCGTATCGCTCTCTCGACAGCCGTCTTAAAGAGAGTGAGCGCCTGGCCGGATTCTTCTCTTCACGGCTGCGGCGCAGCGTCGCACCCTGGGAGATAATCATCGATATCCCCGAACCGATCTCCTTCGAAATCGATCTACCCGTTTTGGGAGGAGCCGGCGGCGAAAACGAGATCCTTCCCTTCAGCCGCTCCGGCTCCGTATTCAGCCCGCCGGTAATAGAGGGATTCACCTCCTCTCTGAGAATGGTACGGATCTTCGCCCCGGCGGACATAATCGGGGAAATCCGCCGCAAAGACGACTACTTTCGATGAGCGAGAAAATTTCTCCTTCGGCCCTCATGCGGGGAGAAATCCCTCCCTGGGTCCGGCGCTTCATAAAGCAGACGGGAAGGGCCATACACAAGCATGACATGTTCGGCGAGAATGCCCATGTGCTGTTGGGCGTCTCCGGAGGGAAGGACAGCATGGCACTGGCTCTTGCCCTTGCGGTACGGCTGCACTGGCTTCCTATAGAATACCGGCTTTCGGCCCTGCATATCGACTGGAAGGAATATCCTCTTCCGGAAAAAAAGCGGGAGGAAATGGCGGAGTTCTTCGAGACCCTCGGGATAGCGTTTACGTCCGTGAAGGCACATATGTTCTCATCGAGCTTCGAAGGACAGTTTAACTGCTATCTCTGCAGCCGCAACCGCCGGCGCATCCTCTTCGAACATGCCCGAGAGCGGGAGATCACCATCGTTGCACTGGGCCACCACCTCGACGATTTCGTTGAGACGACTTTCATTAACCTCTGCTTCCGCGGCGAGTTCTCTTCGATGCGGCCGGTACAGGAGTTTTTTTCCGGAAAGCTCCACGTGGTCCGCCCCCTCTGCCGGATAAGAGAGCAGATTTTGGACAAAGTGGTGCGGGAAATCGATGTCCCCGTGGCGAAGGCGCCCTGCCCCTACGACACCACAAACATCCGCAGCAGGCTCAAACCGATCATTCGAGAGCTCTCCCACATCGACCGGTATGCCAGGGAACACGTCTACCATGCCCTCGGCTACGACGAAGATCCAGAGAGGCAATGAGGAAATGTGGACCGCGGCGCTTGCAAATCCCTTCATTCTCACGTATGGTGAGCCTAGTATGATGAAATATTCAAAGCTGATGAAGGATCGCATCCGCAGGACTTCCGTACTGTTGAAGGAACTCGGATACGAGCTCTTCGACGAGGAACGGATAGAGGAGAGTTACAGCTGCGGCTTCCATCATCCCGAAAGCGATGCGCAAGGCGTCTTTTTTATCGAGAAAGAGAGTAAGTTTCTCGAGATCGCCTACAACTTCACCTTCAGCCCCCAATTCGCTCCGTTTATTCGAAAGAAGATGGGAGAGATCATCGAGTCGTCCTTCGAATACGGCTGCTACGTCAATGTATTTTCCGATGAAAACGCCGTAAGTTTTTCCGTCTTCTCCAAGCTCTACTTCTCCGGGATGAATTATGCAAGCATGAGAGATACACTGACCGATTATCATCGATGCGTGCAGAATCTCAAGGAATTGGTGCTGCTGCACCACAGCTGATCCTTCGGAGGAGGAAACCGTGGAAATTCACAATATTATCGAAGACCTGGTCTTGGAAACGGTAAACGAAATTTTTGATGAGGCCTCACCGGAAGACTTTCCTTTAACGCACTGTCATCAGTGCAGACTCGACGTGGCCTGCTACGTTCTCAACAGGGTAAAACCGGAATACCTCATCTCCGGTCGAGGGCTCGTATACTACGAGACCGACTATCAGGGAAGACTGCAGAAAAAGGCGGACCTGGTGGCCCTGGTAAACGAGGGAATCCGAAAGGTCAACAGCAACCGGCGTCCCTACTACAAACTGTCTGCGGAGACCCAGGAGGCCCTGCCGGAACCTCCCCTCTTCAACTTTCCCGCCATTATGGGACGGGTCCTGCAGGGAAAGACCTTCGAACCCGTTTCGAATGTCACTGTATGCCTAAAGAGCAACGGAGAGCTCGTACCGATGATCGATTATACCTGGCAGAATCCCTATCTCGTTGTGGAAAGCATTCGGGGCAATTTCACCTTTCTTCCCCGGCCTATACAGGCGGAAAATATGGAAGAAAGCCGCCATTTCCCTTTTGAACTTTGCCTAGACGCCGACGGATTCAGTCCTCTGCAGCATTTCTTCGAACTCGATCTCACCGCCGAAAATGAGCTCAGGCACAGTTTCCACGCGCAGCACACCCTGCGGTGCGGAGAACTCTACCTCTTTCCGGAAGATGAGCCGATGGAGAAAAACGAATAGCTGCAGGCCGCGAGGGGTCCGGGCGTCTCTTAGTAGTATTCGGTATGCGTGCTCACGTCGTGGATTCTGCCGGGAATATCGTCCTCCACAAAGGCGATGACCTTCTGCATCACCGTATCTCCATAGCGTTTCGAATTGCTCACCAAGGCCGCCCCTATCTGACAGTATCCTGTTGATTCCAGCAGATCCACCTCGGCGGCGCTGAGATGAAAACGGGTCTGCAGTTTCTTGGTGAGGGAGTGCACCACCCTTCTCTTATCTTTCAGATTAGTCGACTCGGGGAGCTGGATGATGAATTGGACGAGGCTGACCACCATGGAGACTAGTGCTCTTCTTCCCTGCCGAGAAAACCGCTGAGATCGTCGAGGGAGAGCTCCGACCGCGTGCCGGTCTCCTCCACGCTCATCCGCTCCTTCAAGGGAAGATACTCCTCGTTGTAGAGCCGGGCGAGTATAAAAACATCGTCATCTGCATAGCGTTCGGGTAGTACCACCTCGAGCTTATAGGCCGACTCGGAAAACCCTCTGCGCATTACGTGAATGGGATCGCTTACCGTAATGGCAAAATGGGGACTGTAATAGACGAGAAAGGTAAGGACCATGGCTATGATGATGACGAAAAAGAGAAGGCTGTTCCTTGCCTTATTTTTTTCGAGAGGGAGCCGGGAAAAGAAGAAGCCGTAGGGCCCCATCTTGAGGTAGTCGTAGTCGGGGGGTCCGAAGATCCGGGGAAACTCTTCGTTGTTGTAGCGGCTTGCGACGGTCTCCCCGTCCTGCTTCACCAAAAGGAGGTGGGGATTGTTTTTCATAAGCTTCCCGCTGAGAGACTCGCCGTTCCCGCCGCTTTTCAGTTCTTCGACGATTCGTTCCGCCGTGAGATTCCGAGCCCGAATGAACTCCCCTTCCAAATCGCTGGAGATCATACCGCCTCTCTCTAAGAGGCTCCAGGCGAAAAAGGTGAAGACCGTGGCGGTAATGGCGGCGGTGGTGATTTTCGCGAGGTGCCGCTGAGCCATCGGCGAAGAAACGTATTTGATCTGCTTGAAGATCTTGAGAACCCGCAGGAACCGGAGAATCCTGGCGATGCGGATCGCCTTCGCCACCTTTAAGACGTTGAAGACTCCGCCCAAACCGACGGTAACTCCGCCTCCCAAAAGAAGCGCGATGACCATGGGACCGCTGTTGAAGAGGATGAGAGGAACCGATGCCAGAAAATCGACCCATCCGCGGCGGCGGGTGAAGTAAAACCCTGCCTTGCCCCGGCTGAAGGCATCGAAAAAACGGATGAGAAATTCCAGGGTAAAGAAAAGGTCGAAACCGAAACCGGTAAATATGAGCACTTTTCGCAGCTCCCAATCCCATCCGGCGAGAAGGGCGAAGTCTTCTAAAAAGGTTTGGACGAGAACGAGAAGGATCGCGACTATTACCAGGCCTTCTAAAAAATGCGCTATCTTCTTCATACACCTACCATCCGTTTTCCGCGGCTATCCGGTAAAACTCGTCGAGCATCTTTACATCGTAGCCGTAGAACTTGTAGTTCCTCCTGGCGACGTTGAACCAGCTCTTCTCCGGGGGGGAGGCACCCCGGTCCACCTGCATGTTCGGCCGGTAGTCACGGGCAAAGCGGCTGATGATCATCGTCATTCGGGCGGTCGCGGGCAGCTTCGGATTCTCTATGAAAGATATATTACTCTGCACTCCGCTGCGAATAACGAGGGGAGGAATGAGGGGGAGCTTCTCTTGAAGGGTTCGCGAGGCCTTCTCTCCAAACTGGCTCGCGATGGTCCCGGCCCGCATGTTCCGTATCGGTGTCTGCGCGCTTATCAGATAGATCGACGGCCGCAAAAGGAGGGCCACCCGAATGAGCTGTTTCAGTTCGTCCTTGCCCATTTTCAAACGCTGCACCTTTTCCAACTCGAAGCGAACGTAGTTTCTCGTATCAAAAATTCGGTCGATATACTTGTCCGAAAGGGTGTACATCAGGGCATTGTACGGCCCCGTAAGGGCGATCCTGCCCTCTCCCTTATCCGCTAAGCCGCCGACAAAGGAATAGAGGCTTTCTCTGGCCTTGTCAGCCGGTATGCCCTGGGGCCAGATGAAATTCACAAAGGTAAAATCGAGATATTCGTAAATGATGCGTTGAAGATACGCGCTTACTGCGCTATTTGTCGTTTTCACGAGTTCCTGAACGAGAAGGGACCGAATATTCGGCCAATCGTAACCGGAAAAGAAATTTACCGAAGAGAGAGTGGGAAAGAGCTGCTTCGAATTCTGTTCGAGAAAGATGCGGATCTGCTCTTCTTTCTGCAGCGGCGTGCAGCCCTGGAGGGTCGGATTATCGAGAAGATGCTTTACAAAGCCCTGGGCCTTTTGGCGAATTTCGTCACTCATCCTTTTTCATTTTTCGGTAAAAATCGCGTTTACATGAAACGGCCTTTGCAGGATAATTATAAAGTGTTGCGCCTATATAAAACAATAGCTAAAAGAACGGTTTTTTTGCCGTTTTTTCTCTGCTGCCTCGCCTTTGGCCTGCTTTCTCCCGGCGCACAGACACAGGAAGTCCTCCTTCCGGAAGAAGAGGCACCGACTGCCCTTTTGGCCACGGAGATAGGCGACGCCGACGTCGACCTCTATCTGGAAGGAAGCTGGTCCATGTCCCTCTCCGGCGGATTCGGCTGGAACTGGGACAACCGCAGCGGCATCCTCCGGCGCAGCACCTTTCCCGGGATGACCGACGGTTTTGCCTTCCATCAGATCCCCGAGCTCACCATGAGCCTCTGGATCTTGGACCGCTACTTCTTCGAGACGAAGATTACCGAGGAGGAGAAGCTCGAGACCTTCCTCTTCGGCTACAACGGCATGGAGGGGGAACTGGTCCAGCAGGTCCGGGTGGGAAATACCGACATCGGCTACGGCAACTTCGGCTTCTTCTCCCTTCCCGCCGCCTCGAAGGAATCCTTCGGTGCCTACGGACTGCTCGAAAGCAATCGCTCCGAACACCACATGGCAGTCCGCTTCGACCCGGCGGAAAAGCAGAAGGTGAGCTACCGGGGCTACAAGCTCATCGAGGAGCAGCGCGTCGATCCCGAAGAGAGGGTAAACGGCCGCTTCTTCGTCCTGCCCGACGCCGATATCGACACGATCACCGTGTATCTCGAGGATCCGGAGGGCTCGGTGAGCGGCGGGGGCAGCACCTACCGCGTGCTGGGCGACGATGAGGTGACGGTCTCGAAGCAGGAGGGACTGGTATTTCTCGCCGAGGCGGCGAAGAGCCGGGTGCTCGTTCAATATCGAAAGGGAGCGCTCTACGCGGGAGAACCGGGACTGGGAGTCGACGCCCTCGCAGGTACGGGAAGCGGTACCATCGACCTCGCGGCAAATAAAATCGACTTCGATACGGACAACGACGATCCCGATGGAAATCTCAGCAACTATCTCGGAATCGATCTGACCGCCAATATCACCTCAGTCGGAGGAAACAATGCCCTCATCCTCTACCGGCCCGGGCAGTGGTCGCCCTTCGAGCTGCGCAGCGTCTACGACATCGGCGGGGTCTCCTCTGAAGGAGGAAGCGGGGCCGGCCGTCCTCCCCTCCGTCTGGTCGAGAGAGGGGGGACCGACGGCTATAATCTCCCCTATATTTCCTTTGAAGACGGTTTCGCCCGTATCACCGGCGGAGAATCGATCCGCTCCCACGAAAGCCGCTACCCCCTCATCCCCTACCTCAGTGACAATCAGATCCTCTACGGGCCGAACAGACCTTCTGCTCCTGAGCCCCTGTCGAAGGAACTTCTCTACGAAAAGAAGAGTCCCGTCTCTTCCTTCAGCCTCGGCGAGAATGTACTGGAAGGGTCGGTGGAAATACTGCGCAACGGCGTTCCCGAATACCGCTACAGCTTGAACCCGCAGACCGGCGAGATCTCCTTCTTCGTGCCGGTGGCCCACAGCGAGCGGATAGACATCGCCTACAGGACCTCCGGCGGCGGCTTCTCCGAAGGAGAGCTCATCGCCGCGAGCGCTAACGCTCTTCGATTCAATGAGAACTTCGCGGGCAATCTCAATCTCGGCCTGCGCTGGAACATCACCGAAGCCTCCTATACCGAGGAGCAGGAGGAGGCAACCGGTTCGATCCTCGTAAGCGGAGGAAGCAGCTGGGAGCAAGAGAATTTCAGTCTTGCTCTCGACGGCGGCATAAGCGTGGAGAGCCCGAACACCACCGGCCTGCGCCGCTTCTTGGGGATGGACGGCGGCGGTCTGCCGGTGGCCCTTACCCTGGAGACGCTGTACCCCGGTGCGCCGGGGGACTATTCGGCGACACAGCCGACTGCCGGCCCCACCGCTCTCCACGGCTCCCGCGGCAAACTCTTCTACAAGGACCTGTACTCACGCAGCTTTGCAGGCGAGTACATCCTGCAGGACTACGACTGGAGCCCTCCGGCCGAGCAGGTCTACGACTACGGGGAGCGGGTCGGTCCCTACCCGGCATCTACCGGCTCGCAGACCGAGGGCGATGCGATGGTGCTGGACTACGAACTGGGAGACGACCAATGGGTCGGCGGCCTTGTTCCCCTAATCAACGCTGAGGAGCCCCTGGACCTCAGCCGTATGAAGGCAATTACACTAAAAACCAAACACATCGGCCGCAGCGGCGCCGTGCCGAGCGGGACCGTTGACGCCTACCTCATCTTCGGCAGCCTGCCGGAGGACCTCGATGCCGACGACAAGCTCGACGAGGAGAGCTCTAAGTACAGCGACGGCTTTCCCTTCACTCATTCACCGCACGGGATTATGCCGGTGGCTCCCCGCATTCCATGGGCACCTCACCGGAGCATGATAAACAGCGAAGACCTCAACGGAAACAACGTACTGGACAGCTACCCCCTGCAGGACTTTGCGGTAGCCAAAAATATCAGCGCGGAGCTGAGTCAGTCGTGGAATGAGATAACACTCTCTCTTTCTGCGGAAGAAAGAACGAAACTCAGCGCAGTTACCGCAGTGCAAATCCTCCTAATCGAAACCACGGGAGCGAGTGCCTCGGGCCGCCTCCTCGTCGCAGAGCTCTCCTTCCTCGGCAGCAGTTTCTCCGGTTCAGGCAGCGATCTGGATGTCTACGAATCCTATCTCTACGAAGGAGACTCCGGATACGAGGACCTCATGGGAAACGACGAGGCGGGACTGTTCAATGAAGGCGGCGGCGGACGGGCCCGGGTGGCAACATTCTCTTGGGGACCTGCGGTAAATTCTTGGCAATCCCGGGCCTACGGCAAGCCGGTGGATCTCGGCGACTATCGGAAGCTCTCCTTTTTCATGAAGACCGGAACCCAGCCCGATTCTCTGACCGTGAGCATACGAAACCCCGCCGGCGAAGGCCTCTCGGTAAGCTTCAATCCTCCCGCCCACAGCGATTGGCGCACGTATACCTGGGAACTCGATTCTTCCGGATCAACTAAAGTCACAATGGACGGTACCTATATCCCTTCCGGCGCAGGGGATTACACCGGTCTCCGTAAAAAGCGGGAGGCCGGCGGGGTCAACAGGATCGACATCGACGCCGACACAACGTTGAACCCCGCCGGGACCATCCAGATCGACGAGTTTTTCTTCCACGACACCCTCTTGGAGCTCGGCGGGGCCGGGCGGTCGCAGCTCTCCTACTACCGTCCCGGGGTTCTCATCGGAAACAACGAAAGGCCCGTCGTTCACAACCTCATCTACGAAAATCAAGTACAGCTGCAGAGCGAGAACTTCGCCTCCGGTTTTCTCGAGCCGGCGGCCGGAGAGTTGAGCTTCACCAACGAACTCGGCTTCGGGCTCTTTGCCGGCGACCTGTCCCTCAGTTACCACGGCTTTCTCGACAGAAGCGACTTCTACCCCTCCGGCGGCTACGATTTTACCCTCCCGCTCTTTGCCTCCATCCTCACCCTCGCCGACGCCTACCGGGAAAATCACACCTACTCCACCGTCGAGGTTGACCATGCGAGCTCCACGGAAATTCGAGAACCGGGGATCGGTTCCCTCCTCCTCTCCGCCGCTCTCTCCTGGGACGGACTCTCCTTGAACCGGGATTGGCGTGCCGATGGGGAATTAGAGATATTTGAAGCGGGCAAACTCTCTCTCGGCGCCGCCTACGGAGTAACTAACGAGGAAAATCTCCTCAGCGAGGAGAGCCTGGCCGACCGCTACGGATCGTCCTTTGCCTATTTCCTTCCGGAAAGAACCGCCGGCCCCCTCTCCCGCAGTACGCAGCACCGATTCGCGCTGAGTAAAAAGTTCACCAACAGCACTTTGAAATTGAGCGCCGGCATCGGCAGCGGGACAGAGTCGGCGGAGGAGGAGTTCTCCCTTTCGGAAAGCCACTCGGTGGAACTATCCGGCACCAGTCTCCTTGCGCCGCAGCGCATCGGAAACCCGACCCTCACCTTCTCCTACCGCAGGAGCCTGACCACCGCTGCTCCTTACGGAGAGGAAGGCGGCTTTCCGGAAGACGTGGGAGAGTCGTTCTCGAGAGCGGGAGAACAGCTCTACTTTTGGAACTCCGTTCCCTTTGCCGAACTGTACAACGACGAGACCCGCAGCTCCTTTCTCGCCGATTCGAAAGTCCTCGATTCTGCCGACTACCACAGCGCTGCAAGAGCGGGGATCGCCGTTACGCCGGGTTCGCGCCTCATTAACCTCATTCTCCCCGCGAGTTTCGATGCCGGCCTCTCCCGCAGTCTCTCCAGATCCTTCGACAGCCGTACGGACAGCCTCACCTTCGACGGAACCTACCGGGCAACCGCCCTCAACCTCTTCGGCGCTCTGGGACGCTATTCCACCTTCTCCTGGTATCGAAGCGAGGAGATCACCCATTCTTTCGGCCTCAGCTCCACCTTTCCCCTTTCGGATACGATGAGCGGCAGCAGTGAAAGCCACAGCATCAGTATAGGACAATTCATCGAATTGCAGATTTCTTCCGGCAACTTTATTACCACCGACACCTCCTTTCTCTTGGATCTGCCCGAGGAGAGCAAGGTGCTGGAGATCCGCACCGGCCTGCGCAGGAGAAGACCCTATGAAGGGGCCTTTCCCTTTAAGAGCCGACTGGACCTCGCCGACTTGCCGCAGCTGGCCGGCGAAGAAACCTTCGACATCGAATGGGAAAATGATCCCGTCGAAGAACGCCGCAATATCCGCTATCTGCTTGCCCATACCACCAGTCTTCTTCTCGGAGAAACGGGCGAAGCGAAGGCCTTCGCCCGTTTCGGATTCGAAAGGACCACGGTGGAGGATGAGGCGGGGAGCTTTATCATCAGTGCCGTCGGCGGCGAGTGCGGCATGGAAGTAATCATCCGTTTTTAGCGGTGCCCCCATAGCCGGCAAAGCACCGCGAAGCCTCGATAAAGTCGCCGCAAACCTGTAAATTTTCTCTAACGTGCGGTATAGTAGGACAATAGAGACTCTTTCCAAGGAGTAGTGGTATGAAAAATCGAAGACTGAGCCTGATCTTCTTTTTGTTCCTTTTCGCCGGCGGCCTCCTTTTTGCACAGGAAGAGACGGAACCCGCCGCCGAGGAGGAGGAGGAAAGCGGGCTTTCGCCGTCCCTTTCTCTGGAAATCGAGATAGGAGCAGAAACGTTCAACAATGAGGACGGTACACAGACCACGTATCAGAGTCTTGGAATCAATCCCGATATCGCCTTCGGAAAGTTCGGCATCGGTCTCGGTATTGTATTTCACTACCGCTTCGTGGACGACGAAGGAGAGAGCACCTTCGATTTTCGGGACGAAGACTGGGTTCCCGACGACGAGCGTTCTTTTCTCGACATCTATCTTCCCATTTTCCGCTATATTCGCTACGGACAGAAGGGTGATCCCCTCTACGCGAAAATCGGCTCCATCGAAGACGGGACCCTCGGAAACGGCTTTCTCATGGGCGGCTACGCCAATACCCTCTTTTTGCCGGAGAAGCGATACGTGGGACTGGCCTTCGACATAGACGGCGAGCTCTTCGCTTTTCCCTATCTCGGCATAGAGACCTTTGTGGGAAATCTCGCCAAATTCGACGTACTAGGTAGCCGAATTTACACTCGCCCTCTTGTACACAGCGATTCGCTCCTCCTCTCCGAACTGCAGATCGGAGCGAGTTTCGCCGCCGATACTCAGCCCGATGCTATCTACGATTTCGAGGAAGTCCCGGAAGTCGGACCCGTATATACTCCCGATGCGGTACAGATGTACAGCCTCGACTTCTTCCAGCCCGTGGTGGCAAAAAGCACCTTTACCGGAGCATTGTACGGTGACGCCGCCTTCCAGCCCGGCGGCGGCGAAGTCAACAGCGGCGGTCTCATCGGTTTCGGCGGGCGAATGGTGAAGGTTATCACCTACAGCGTCAACACCCTTCTGCTGGGAGACAACTTCGTCCCCTTCTACTTCGACCCAACCTACGACCTCTATCGGCAGCAGAAGTATGAAATCTATTCGGGCAAGCTGCAGGTCGACAGCTATACCGGATGGCTGGCCAGTCTCGGCTTCGCCTTCTTCGACGATGCCTTGGTTTTCAACACGAGTCTGGACAGCGCCTTCGTTCCCCAGAGTGGAAAGGACTCTACCTATCCCCATCTCAGATCGACCTTTTCCGTCGGAGAGGGCTTTCTTCCGGGGATCTTTTTCGATTTGACCTACGATAAGAAATATATCAAGGAGTTTGCCGATTTCGGTGATCCGGAAAACACCGTACTCGGGGCAACTATCAACTACAAGGCCGGCTCAGCGGTAATCAGTCTCGGCTACACCCTGCGTTACCTGCCTGCGGAAGCTGACTGGGAAACGACGGCCAAACTCTCGACCTCCATCAGCCTGTAAGAAGGGGGAAAGTGATGAAGAAAACAATCCTGCCGGCGATACTCTTTCTCATCGCCCTGGGCCTCTATGCCCAGAACGAAGCGCCTTCGGCCATTCTCGCCTATGTCGAGGATGACACACAAATAGAGGTGCGCACTAAGGAAAACAGTCCCGTAGCGGTCTCTCTCGGCATGGAACTGCTCGCCGGAGACCGGGTGCTCACGAAGAACACCCCCGCCGAGCTTCAGCTCGAACCGAACGGCTCCATAATCAAACTCTCGATGAATACCGAGTTTACCGTAGAAAAGCTTCAATCCTCCGATGAGGGGGCCAACCGCTTTTCCCTGCTTAGGGGAAAGATCCGTACCGTTGCCGCAAAGTCGGGTTTGGGAATGCACTATGAGGTGGCTACCCCCTCTGCAGTCTGCGGCGTCCGCGGTACCGATTTCGGCGTCATCTCCATCCCCGAAAAGGGAGAGGAAAAGGCATTCGTCGCCCAAGGAGAGATCTCCTACCGCCGTCTCGACACGGGAGAAGCGATTACCCTTACAAGCGGTATGATCGCCGACGCGCTGTCGGCGACCTTTCAGGCCGTACAGATGACGAGGGAACAGCTGAACGAGGTCCTCAAAGACCTACAGTTCACCCGGCTCGATCCGGCCACAGTCCCCGGTCACAGCTCAACGGAGAGTCCGGCGCTCGAAGAGGCCGAGGAAAAGGGAGAAGAGGAGGATACCGGTGAGGGTGATGAACAGGGAGGACAGGAGGAGGCGGGCGAATCGGCCAAGGGCACGGGCCTCAGTCCCGGCCTTGCCCTGGCTGCGCAGAAGGCTAAGGCCTCCGATGCCGGGCGAAGCGGCGGCGAAGGACCGGTGGCGAGGTTTTTCAGCAACTACCTCGGTTTCGAGATCGGGACCGTTACGATGGAGGGAAAGACCTATTCCAAGGCCGTCATCAAGCCTCATCTCGAAGCAGGAAAACTGAGATTGGGACTCTATCTTCCCATCATCTACAACGACGACCTCTTCGACTACGACCAGTGGTACAGACCGGCGGGCAACGACGAGTGGTCCTTCGGCGCCGACCAGGACTGGAACGGAGACCCGGCAGGCGCGGCGGGCGATCTTCTCGCAGACATCGCCCTCAAGCTGCACTATCTCGAGTGGGGCGACCGGCGCGACCCCTTCTACCTCAAGCTGGGCAATCTACACAACATGGGCCTCGGCCACGGCTCGCTCATGAAGAACTACGCCAACGACATCGAATTTCCTACGATTCGTCGGGTGGGTCTCAATATGGGAGTAAAGGGCGGAAAGAGCGGCTTCGAGACGGTGGTCAACGACCTTGCCGAGCCGGAGATCTTCGGCGGCCGTCTCTTTTTTAGCCCCATCGGCAGACTCACCTTCGGAATATCTTCCGTTGCCGACATCAATCCCCTCTCGGCGGCAGACCCCATCTATGTAGACACGCAGGGGCTCGATTCAATGAGCTTCATCACCGGAGGTGTCGATACGGAACTCGCCATTTTTGAGGGAGACATCCTCTCCATAGTCCCCTTCGCCGACGCGGCGGTCATGATGCCGGAGCGCAACGGTGAGTACTACTACGACATGGTCTACGATGATTCACAGGACCTCCCCGGCAACAGCTTCCGCAACTACGGGCTTTCGGCGGGGATCCTCGGAAACATCTTCATGGTCGACTACACTCTCGAATACCGGTACACCGACGGACTCTTCCACCACTCCTTCTTCGGTCCGAACTACGAGCGGGTCCGTGGACTCAGGGTCACCGAGGTAAACGATTATCTCACGGCCATGGAAACCGGAGGAGCTACGGTCTACGATGAACTTACCATGGGCATCTACGGCGATGCCTCGGCCGCGCTCTTCGATATGTTCGCCTTCTCCGCCGGCTACATGTGGCCCTGGAAAGGGGTGGACTCGGAGAATCCGGAGACCTTCGGCGACGAGTTTGCCGCATCGTTTACCATCCTGCCCGACGTTATCCCGGTGGTCGGGATACACGGCGGTATCTACTACTACCGAACGAACTTCGTGCCGATGATCACCACCGACGAAATGAGTTTCTTCGACGCATATGCCGTCTTCAAAGGCGAGATAGTCTACCCCATTGCACCCGTTATCGACCTCGCCGCCGTCTTCAGCACTGCGGTGCGGCACGACGAGGACGGCAACATCGTTTATAAAAACGATAAGCCGGAGATGGTGCCCAACATCACCATTGAAACGAGGGTCAGCTTTTAGTACCTTCAATTTATGAAAGACAAAGATGCGTCCCGGAGGATTCATATCCTCCGGGATACCGTCTCCCAGAGAATCGCCGCCGGTGAGGTCATAGACCGCCCCTTCTCGGTGGTCCGCGAGCTGATGGACAACGCCATCGATGCGGGTGCCCAACGCATAGATCTCTCCATCGAAAACGGCGGACTGAAAAAAATCCGGCTGCGGGATGACGGTCTGGGAATGAGCAGGGAAGACCTCGAACTCTGCACCCTTCCCCACGCAACCAGTAAAATCGAAGACGCCGAAGACATCTACCGCCTCTCGACCCTCGGCTTCCGGGGTGAAGCCCTGGCGAGCATCGCCGCCTGCGCCCATCTGACCATTACCAGCGCTACAGCTCCGGGAGAGGCGCATGTGCTGGAAATCCGGGAAGGAGAGAAAAAACGACTCACCGGGGGTCCGGGAAGCCGTGGAACGGTCGTGGAGGCTGAGGATATCTTCTTCTCCATGCCGGGGCGGCGAAAATTCTTAAAGCGCGCCGGCGCCGAAACATCGGCATGCAAGAAGACCTTCATCGAGAAGACCCTCCCCTACCCCGATCTCACTTTCAGTTTTCAAAAGGACGGCGATCTCGAACTCAAGCTCAATCCGGCATCGCCGGCCCGGCGCGTGGCCGAGGCACATCCCGGGCTTCTGCAGCCGGATTTTCTCCACGAAATTGAAGAGGAAGCCGGAGACTTCTCCTTTAGTGCCGTCCTCTCCTCCCCCTCATTTGTGCGGAAGGACCGTCGTTACATCCACATCTACGTTAACGGAAGACGGATTCAAGAATTCTCTCTTGTTCAAGCCGTAGAATATGCCTACCGTACGGTACTTCCCGGAGGAAGCCATCCCGCCGCCTTCCTCTTTCTCTCGATCAATCCCGAACTCGTCGATTTCAATATCCACCCTGCCAAAAGAGAGGCGAAGATAAAAAACCTCTCCTCAATTCACCACGAGGTGGTGCAGCGCATCTCCCGTTTTCTCCAGCACAGCGGTTTTCACTCTCCCGGCGGCGGCTACGATGCCTCACTCGGTCCCTCGTCCGCCGAAGAGGCGGTACAGGGATACTTCCCCCGTTTCGCTGCAGGCTCCCGCTTTAGTTTCGGCGGGAATCCCGCATTTGCTCCCGTCGATATTCCGGCCATGCGGGAAATAGGCAGAAACGCCACCCTCCCAACTCAATCCCGGGACCAGGAAAATGCGGTTGCGGAAAGGGAAAAAGGGGAACCCGATACCGGGCAATTTATCTACCGCGGACAGGTCTACGGCGTCTTCCTCATCGTCGAGACGGAGAAGGAGCTCCTCCTTATCGATCAACACGCCGCCCACGAACGGATCATCTACGACCGGCTCCTCGCCTCGTCGACACGGCGTCAGCCCCTCCTCCTGCCTCATCCCTTCGACATCGAGGAGGAAGAGGAGAAGCTCCTAGAGCGCCGCCTCACCGAATACGAGAGCCTCTCTATTTCCGTAAAAAAGGAACGCAGCGGAAGATGGCTGCTGACGGCCGTACCGGAGAACTGTACGGGGATGGAAGCGGAGATAGTCGACTTTCTTATTTCACCGCAGAAAACGGAAGAATCGATGCAGGCCGCCCTCTATGCCGACATCGCCTGCAAACGAGCGGTCAAGGAGGGCGAAAGGCTCGATCCCGTTTCGGCGGAAAAATTGATCGAAGATACCCTCGCTCTGCCGGTGCCGCGCTGTCCCCACGGAAGACCGGTGTGGATCAGTTTGAGCGAAGAGGAGCTGTACAGGAGAGTCGGCCGCGGCTAAGTGCCGTACGTTATGAGCCCAACAAGGCCTCCACCTTTTGCCGCTTCTCGTAATTCGGGTTCTTTTGGAGGAGGAGCTGCAGGATCTGCTCGGCAGCGTCGTTCTGACCTTCGGCGATGAGGAGTTCGCCGAGCTTGTAATAAGCATCCCAGTAATTTGGATCGATCTTCATCAGCTCGGTGAGCGTGTTTTTCGCCTTCTCCTTATCCCCGGTTTCGATGTAGGCGACGGCCAGATTGTAGCGCATCAGAGTAGCACCGGGCTTCTTCTCTATCGCCCTGCGGTAGTGGGTTATGCTTTTCTTGTAGATTTCGCTGTGGAGGTACACGTTGCCGAGATTGTTGTTGACCTCAACCGATGCCGGTTCCAGTTCGTAGGCATCGAGGAGATAGGAGAGCGCCTTGTCGTACTTGCCCTGATCATCGTAGATGGAGCCCAGGTTCACCAGGGATGATACGTAGTTCGGATCGACCTCCAGGGACTTCTCGTAGGCCTGTAGGGCGCCGGCGGGACTGTCCGTGGCCTCGCTCGCCTTTCCGAGCATATAGAGATTGTCCGCCGACTGGGGATCTAACTGCACCGCCTTCGCCGCATGGTCGAAGGCCTCCCCGCCCTTGCCCTGGTCGATAAGCACCTTTGCCAGGTTGTAGTAAGTCGCCGCATCCTGCGGGTCCTTTGCGATAGCCTGCCGGTACGAATCCTCCGCCTTTCCATAGTTTTTTCTGAGATAATAGAGGTTTCCCAGTTTGCTGTAATAGAGAGCCTTATCCGGCGCGAGTGAGCTCGCCGTCTTGAGATTTTCGATGGCTCCCGAGATGTCACCGTTAATACTCTTTAACTCGGACAGCTGAAAGAAGGCCAGCTCGTTTTTCGGATCGATATCGGCGGCACGACTGAAGGCTCGATGAGCCGCGTCGTTGCTGCCCAGCCTCCTTAAGGTAAAACCGAGATTGAGGTAGGCGTTGACGAAGTCCGCATCGTTGTGGATCGCCGCCTCGAAGGACTGCCTCGCCTGGTTGTAGCGTTTCACCCGGTACTGCGCCTTGCCCAGCTCGTAGAGAACCAAGGCATTCTCCGGATTGAGCCTCGCCGCCTCTTTGTAGGAGTCGATGGCGTTGTCCCACTGCCGCTGTTTTGCGTAGATTTTTCCCAGGGTATTGTGGGGAATCCAGAGATTTGGATCGACATCCTTCGCCTTGTTGGCATATTCGAGGGCCTTTCGGATATTCGCCTGGCTCTTCTCGTCTTCCTGAAAATAAGACTCGCCCTTTTCCGCCAAAGCCTCGGCGGCACTGGGTTTTATTTCGATGGCGTCGTCGAAGTAGCCCCGGGCTTGGATGAATTCCTTCTCCTTCATCGCTTCACGACCCTTGGAGATGAGCTGCCGGATCTTTAATTCCTTCTCCCTCTCCTCCTTCGCCATCTTCTCCAGCTCCGCCTGCTTCTGCCGCTCCCGCTCTTCGGCTTCCCGTTTCTGCTGCTCAAGCCGCTCAAGCTCCTCCTGCCTTCGTTTGTCCAGATCGCTCGTCGAGAGCTTCTGGTTTTTAAGAGAACTTCCCAGCTCGGAGAGGGTATCTACCAGCTCATCCTGTTTTCTTCCCTCAAGCTCCTCGTTCTTCTTCGCCTCTTCGGCCATTTGCCGCTGCTCTTCCTTGCGGGCGGCGATCACCTCATCCCGAAGCTTCTTAGCCGCCTGGTCGTCTGCGTTATTAATGAGAAGCTCGTCTAATAAGTCGAGGGCCCGTTGATACTCTCCCTGCTCGAAGTAGTCCCGGGCCAGGCGGAGGGTGTTCTCTCTGGCCGCAGCGTCGCCGGCCGTCTCTTCACCGGCGGCTCCTCCAGCACCGCTTCCCTTCTCACCCGCTCCTCCCTTTCCACCGAAAAGAAGGATGCCTCCTCCCACGAGAAGAACGATGAGTACGACAACGCCGATTATGATTAATTTCCGTCTATCCATGATTAATTACCCACCTCATTTCATTCTACGATATCAAAATCTTCCTCATATGTCTTGACCTCGCCGGTGCCTGCCGAGAGGTTGGTTGTTTCCTCTGAAGAATCTTCTAAAGAACTGAGAACCTGATCGAGGAGCTCCTGCCTTCGGCGCTCTTCCTCGGCCTTTCGCTTCTCTTCTTCCCGGCGGGCAGTTTCGGTTGCCCGTATCTTGTCACTGAGAAGTGCAATCATCTTTTCTATGCGCTCTTTCTGCGGTGTATCCGGCTTACGGGAAAGATATATCCGATAATCGGCAATGGCGGACGAATATTCACCCTGCCGGACCCGCAGATTCGCCCTATTGAGATAGACCGCAGCAATACTTCCACCCGACGATATCACCTCATTATACGCTTCCAGAGCTTTCTCCCCCTCTCCCAGGCGGGCGTAACTGTTGCCGAGATTGAAGAGAAAGGTGGCTCGATCGTCCGTTACTCCTAAACCCTGCCGATAGGTTTCCGCCGCCGCTTCCCACTCCTCCAGCTGCTCATGGGCAATCCCGAGGAAGAGATACAGATCGTCATTGTTCGGCCGCTCTTGAAGAGCCGCCTCGAGCAGCGGTATTGCCTCCTTCGGTCGGTTATCCATGAAGGCCTTCGTCGCCTCATCCACCACATCCGAGGCAAAAAGAAGGTTTCCGGCCGCGCCTATGAGAAGACTGAAAAGGACGAAAAGCCGGCAAAAAAACCTCATTTAACAGCCTCCTTTTTCCCCTTCAGATTTGACATTAGCCCATTTTCTCATTAATCTTCCTTTAGGGGAACAACATGCCGCTTATTATCATTCTTATTTCTATTCTCGGCATCGCTATAGGAGTCTTCGCATATTTTATCCTACGTTCCATTATAGCACCGAAACAGATAGAAACCTTGTTTAAACAGATGAATCAGGGCAAAGCTGCAGCGGTTGCCAGAACGGCAAAACAGATTCTCGTAAAGCAGCCCCGCAGCGTAGATGCCCACTTTCTTCTCGGAAAAGCATACCTAGAACAGGATAAGCCCGAACTCGCACTGATGGAGATGAGAACGGTCAATGAGATCGGCATCTTCGAGGGGTACACAAAGGAAGCGGAATTCCGAAAAACCATTGCCCGGCTCTTCGAACGATTCAAGCAGCCCGATGAAGCGCTCAAAGAGTATTTATTGTTGCTCAAGCTCGAGCCTTCCGTGGCGGACCACTACTGTAAGGCCGGAGAGCTCTTCGAGGCCCGCAGCAAATCCGACAAAGCCGTGAATTTCTATCGTAAGACCCTCGAGCTCGATCCCAAGCATTCCACGGCCCACTACCGGCTCGGGTTCATCCTCCATCGCAGCAAGAAGGTCATCGAGGCAAAGAAACACTTCGAAGCGGCCCTTAGGGCCGACCCTTCGAACTACCAAGCCCACTTCTATATGGGCAAACTACAGAAGGAAAACCACGACTACGTTGCCGCCCTCGTCTCCTTCGAAAAGTCCCAGCGCGACCAGGAGCTAAAGATTCGTTCCCTCATCGAACGGGGAAGCTGTTATATGCACATGAAGGACTTCGAACGGGCCGTTACCGAGCTCGAACGTGCCATCAAGCTCAGTGAGGGAGAGAATACTCAGGAGATACTATTTGCCCGCTACTTCCTCAGCCTCGCCTACGAACAGACCCGCAACTACGATGAGGCGATCAAGCAGTGGGAGATTATCTACAAGAAAAAGCCCTCTTTCAAGGACGTGGCGGAAAAACTCAGTCAGTATCAGGAACTCCGTACCGACGATCACATCAAGGACTACCTCACCGCCGGACCGTCGGAATTCTACGACATCTGTAAGGCTGCTACCATCCAGTCGATGAACCTGCAGGTCCAGGACATTAAGGAGATCGACAACGGCTGTCAGGTTATCGCCACCGAGAACACCGCAAAATGGAGAAACGCGAAGAAGCTTCCCACCCTCATATGGTTTCTGCGGATGCCGGAGGTCTTAGGAGACAGCACCATACGCTCCCTGCACGAAAACATGAAAAAGATCAATGTGGCCAGAGGCATCGTCGCCAGTTCTTCAGGCTTCAGCAGGTCGGCCTTTGACTACGCCGAGAACAGGCCGATCAATCTCATCGACAAGGAAAAACTGCAGAAGCTTCTGGGGAGCTTAAATCTCGACAAACTCGGCGCTCCGGGCTGAGGACGACGATGGCCGGACGGTATAAGATCCTCTGTGTATCCGATCATATAGACCCCCTCGTCTATTCTCAAAGCATCAAGGAGCGGTTCGCCGACATCGATTTCGTCCTCGGAGCGGGAGATCTCGACCTCGGCTACTATGGGTTCATCGTCAGTACCCTCAACGTTCCCCTCGCCTTCGTCTTCGGCAATCACAATCTCACCCGCATCTCCTACTACCGGCGGGAATACCAGAGCTCTCTGGTCTACCGCGAAGGGGGTGACGAGTTCATAAGAAAGAGTTACGGTTCGACCTATGTGGGAGACAAGGCAAGATCTTTTCACGGTATACTGCTGGCCGGACTGGGGGGAAGCAAGAGGTACAATTGGGGACCTAATCAATTCTCGGAGTTCCAGATGTACGTGAAAATACTGCGGCTCTTTCCCCGTCTTCTCTTCAACAGGATTTTCTCCGGTCGATGGATCGATGTCCTGCTCACCCACGCCCCTCCCAGGAAAATCCACGACCGGGAAGATATCTGTCATCAAGGTTTCCATGCCTTTCGCTGGTTCATGCGCCGCTTCAAACCGCAATTCCTCGTTCATGGCCACGTACATCTGTACGATCTGAACGAACAGAGGAGAACGCAATTCTACTCCACAACGGTGGTAAACGCCTATGAGCACACGATTATTGAAATAGCGGTTACATAAGCATATGCAGCAGAACTCTTTCTATATAAAGAATCAGGCGCGGGAGGACTTCAACAAGGCCCGGTCCCGTGCAACGCTCAGCCAGCTGCTCAATGCCCTTACTCCGGAGAGGCAGAGGCTGCTCTCTCTCGAAGATGTGAAGGCGCTCCTGCGCCCGAAGCAGGAAAACTACAAGGGAATGCAGACGGTACCCATCGATAAGATCGTGGGAAGCGAGGGACGGTACCGGGATTTTACCGGCGCCTTTCTTCCCAAGCGTGATTTTATCAGAGGAAGATGGGAGAGCATCGACAGGGCACACCTCACCGATATAATCCTTCCGCCCATCAAACTCTACGAGATCGGAGGAGTATACTTCGTCAGAGACGGCAACCACCGGGTTTCGGTGGCAAACCTGCAGGGAAGAGAGGCGATCGATGCGGAAGTCATCGAACTCGATTCGGAGATCACCATTGATCCGGGGATGACCACCGCCAAACTCAAGGACGCCGTTATCACCTATGAAAAAGACCAGGTATTTCGCAATACGGGAATCGATCAGATCATTCCTCCCGAGGAAATCGTCTTTACCGAGCCGGGCCGCTATGTGGAGATGCTCCGCCACATTCAAGGGCATAAGTACTTTCTCAGCCAAGACAAAGCCAAGGAGATCGATCTATTGGATGCCGCTTCTTCCTGGTACAATAATCTCTACAAGCCCATCTTGATGATCATCCAGCATCAGGGAATCCTCTCCCGCTTTCCCGGCAGAACGAAGGGCGACCTCTATCTGTGGATGATAAAACACTGGGACACGCTGAAAAAGGAACACGGTGAAGACTTTCCTTTAGAAAAAGCGGTGGCGGACTATTCACAGCACTATGGGAGGAGTGTGAAGAGCCGCTTTCTTAGCTTTCTAAAGGAGCTTTGGAATAAGTTGAAGCGTTAGGGGATGAGATAGGGGCCGCTTTTTACGCCGAGTCCCAATTCTTGGTCAAAGGCGCCGATGGTGAGCAATTCGCCTCCCCTTGCGGCCGCATTTTTCAAGCGCTTTGGACCTATTACCCTTTCTGCAAACTCTAGAGTTTCCACTAGTCGACCTTCTTCGTCCGTCACGGCAAGAAAATGTACCGCATGGGGCGAGTGAATTTCGAACGCACCCTCTTTGTATATGATGCGCGGGAAAATTTTCTCTTCAAGATTTCCGCCGGCAAGCCCGCGCAAATCCGGGGGGAGAACAAAGCTTGTTTCGGCCGCCTCTCCCGCCCTGTCGACGACGCGCACGTGGTATTCGCCCCGGGGAAACACCGCAGAAGACGGGGCCGCCAATCCGTTTCCTCCGATCCATACCAAGCCGTCGCCGCCGGGGACCTCTCTCCATGTTTCCGCATCGAGACTCCAGGTGAGCTCCTTCTCATTTAGGGAAATATCGAGCCTTGCCAAATCCTCCATCCCGTCTTCGTCGGAACACAGGACAAATAGGCTGAGCAGCTCCCGCTGCGTTCCCTCTTGGGGAGAAAAGAGTACATCCAGCTGCCAAAAGGTCCTCACGATCTCGGGGGAATATCCGGTACAGGACGGCAGGAGGGTAACAGCAAAGAGAAGCAGCGCTCGGAGGAAAAATACCGGGACCCCGGTGAACCGTTTGGCGGCCGCCACAGCTAAGCCTTTCGGTTTAAAAGCATCTTTTTGATAACCGGATTTGCATATGATTCGAGAAGCACCTGCTTGACCTGTCGAGAGAGCCGGTGAAAACGGAGAAAGAAACGCTGCTTCTCGAATTGGGAGTAACTCTGCTCGAAGAGGTCGGTGTCGTGTACTACATCGTAGGCGATAAAATTCGTCGCCCAGAGATTGTAGCCCATCTGTATCTTCTCGTCGATGAGCACCGCCAGCTCCTTCTCGTTCTCGCAATCTCCCCGCAGCGGCTCATTGAAACGATAATGCACCCTTCCCTTGAATCCTTTCAAACCCGCCAGCATGCTGACCAAGTCCTCATACTTTCTCTTTTGGTGCTCTCCGCGGGTCCGTTTTCTGTATACTTCCCAAGCCTTGATACGGTCGCAGGGATCATATTCGTAAGAGATCGAGACGGGGACTATATTACTCTGCTTCACAAATTCCTTGAAGGAAACCTTCTCCTTCCGCCAGGCGAAGTGCAGCATCTTGAGTACGGCGGGGTTAGTGGTATCGATCCCGTCTTTTGAACGACCGGAGCGCTGAGCGATCCACACCGATTCTCCACTGTTTAACACATGCCGGATGTAACGAGAAAGGCGAAGACTTTCCACGAACTGCTGTCTCAAGGGGAGGTTTCTCTTTACCACGAAGGAGCGGTTGAGGCGAATGAGATCCTCCACGGTTTTATGCACGAGGAGGTTGTCTCCTATTGCAATTTGTGCCATCGGAAGACTGTTTTTCGCCAGAATATAGTTCAAGAGAGCCGGATCGAGAACAATATCCCGGTGATTGGTGATAAAGACGTAGGATTTCTTCGGATCCAGATGCTCCAAACCTCGATAACTCAGACCGCTGCTCGTCTTCTTTACCAGGGAGTGGAGCAACGTGTCGACGATTATCTTGCGCTGGAAGTGCTCCACCGTGTGGATGTTCTTGAGTTTCATGTAGAGATAGGCCCGGATAGCCTTGTCCACGAGAGGGGCGAAGAACCGGGGGGTCTTCGGAAGAAAAACGGTGCGGATTCCGGACATGAGCCAGTCGTTCTGTCCCAGTCGATGGAGGACCTCATGTACCTCCGAGTCCTTATATGGTCGTATATCTTCGTAATCTTCCTTGTTTCCCATTAGTCTCCGCTTATAAAATAGCCCATTTTCCCCTTGAAAGTAAAGCGTATACGGTAAAGCGTATTACGAGAAGAAATTCGAATCTTTTTCTCCTGCAAACCATTTCCTCATCTTTTCCTCATTATTATCTCATATTGCTTCTTTATAAAAGAAGAAGGAAAGGGTATAATGCCCAATATTCCCCACAATGATTCAAGGAGGTATAGTGAATGAAAGCACATAGAGTTATTCTATTGCTTATCGTCGCCGTCGTTATCGGGTCTCTGCTGGTCGTCGGCTGCGCGAAGAAAGAAGAGCCTGCAAAAGAAGCGAAGGCAGAGGAAGAGGCGAAAGAAGGCCCCGCTCTCGGCAGCGAAGACAATCCTCTCATCTGGTCTTTCGTTCCCTCGGGAGAGATGGAACGAGTTGCCGCCGGCGCCGAAGCCGTTGCGGACCTTCTCCACGAGGAGACCGGACTCTATTTTAAAACCAACGTCGCCACCGAGTATGTCGGTGTGGTGGAGGCCATGGCCGCCGATCCGCCGAAGGCCCATATGGCATCCCTTGCGACCTTCGCCTATATCATGGCCGCAGACAGGGGCGTTGCCGAAGCAGCCCTCGTCTCGGTCCGCTACGGCAGCCCCTCGTATAACGGACAGATCATCGTCCACAGGGACAGCGGCGTTAGCAGTATCGCGGATCTCAAGGGAAAAACCTTCGCCCGGCCCGATCCCCTCTCCACCAGCGGTTGGATAATCCCCATGGTGACGATGAAGGCCGAAGGTATCGACCACGAGAAAGACCTGGAGAATGTCGTCGATGCCGGCAGCCACGACGCGGTCGTTTCTGCGGTCTACAATCGCGATGCGGATGCCGGTGCCAGCTACGTCGACGCCCGCAGCACCCTCGAAGACGATCACCCCGATGTAATGGATGTGGTACAGGTCATCAAGATCTCCGAAGACATTCCCAACGACGGCGTGCAGTTTCATCCCTCCATCCCCGAAGATATTCGCAGTAAGGTAGTCGAGGCCCTTCTCAAGATCGCCGATACCGAAGAGGGAAAGGAAGCCTTGGACACCGCCTACTCTTGGCAGGGTCTTGAAAAACACGGCGACGAGTTCTACGATCCCTTCCGGCAAGTCCTTCAGGCCGCAGGAATGGACGTAGAAGAACTCATGGATTAAGACCGCGACGCGGTAGTAAGGGGTAATCAGTACGAAAGGGGGGCTCCTCGTCCCCCTTTCTTCTATTGCTACACAAAGAATGAGGGTCCTATGCTGGAAGTAAAGAATCTTACCAAGGTCTACCCCGACGGGACCGTTGCCTTGAAAGATGTCGGCTTTGTCGTCGAGGACGGAGATTTTCTCGTGATCATCGGTTTGAGCGGGTCGGGTAAGTCGACTCTGCTGCGCTGCATCAATCGGCTCATCGAGCCGACTGAGGGAAAGGTGTTCTTGGACGGGAATGAGGTAACCAATGCCGATTCAACGGAGCTTCGACATTTCAGAAGGAAAATCGGCATGATTTTTCAGCACTTCAACCTCGTCGACCGCTCCTCGGTGCTTACGAACGTGCTCTCCGGCCGCCTTGGATATCTGCCGGAGTGGCAGAGCTTCCTCCATCAGTTTCCCGCGAAGGTGAAGGCAGATGCATATAGGGCCTTAGAGAGGGTCGGCATAAGCGATCAGGCGAAAAAGCGGGCCGACGAGCTTTCGGGAGGACAGCGGCAGCGGGTCGGCATCGCCAGGGCGCTTATGCAGGACCCGAGCATGCTCTTAGCCGATGAACCGGTTGCCAGTCTCGATCCCGTTCTCGCCCACACCATCCTCGGCTATCTGGAGGCACTTAACAGAGAATCGCACATTTCCGTTCTCTGCAGTCTTCACTATCTCGACCTCGTGCAGCGCTACGCTACAAGGGTTATCGGCCTGCGGGACGGTGAAATCGTCTATCGAGGCGACCGGGAAGATATTCGAAAGATGACCGACGCCCAGTTCAAGGAGATCTATGGCGAGGAGGCGAGCCGCGTAAATGCCGGTACGCTGAACGGAGGAGGCCCCTGATGTCCCGGAAAATTGAAATGCCTATTCCTAAGCCCCTCGTCTCCTCTCCCGTCTCTGCTCTTCTCTCCCTCATTCTCCCCGGTCTCGGTCAGATTCTCTCCGCCCATGTGCGCAGAGGCCTGCTGTTTTTCGGCTCCTTGGGAAGCATCATCGGCCTCCTTACCTGGAGAATTCACGTCCTAGGACGGCTGGTGGACGGTTTCTTCCCCAGTGTGGGAAAGGCCATTGATAAGGCCCCCTTCTTTACCCTCTTTTCCCTCACCGCAACCCTCGTAATATGGGGATGGGTGGTCTACGATGCCTATCGTCTCGGGCAGCCTGCGAAAGAGGGCAGCAATCTGGTATTTGCCGCCATACTCATCGTCTTTTTCTCCTTCGGCTGGCAGATAAGCGAAATCGATCTTCTTAAACTCACCGCCGACGCCGATGAGGCATGGGTTCCGCTTTCGAAGATACTCTGGCCCTGGGAAGATGCGACCACCCGGGCTACCGATACGGTTCAGGCATCGGCGAAAATTCTCATAGAAGACGATTCAGGGGCTGAGGCTCCTGCACCTGCAAAATTCGTGGAAGGTGAACCCTATCTCAAAGCGGAACCGAATAAGGGAAAGCTCTCCGAATTGGACGACGACAACAAGATCGTTCCGGGTACCCTCCTCACCCTTAGCGGCGGTAATTTTGAAGCGAATAGGGAGACACAAATCTGGTGGAAGGATTCCATCGGCAACGAATTTCGCCCTCGCTACCAGGGAGAGTATGTAAGGGTCAAGACCGATGCGGAGGGCTCGTTTACCAAGAAGATGGTGATGCCCTACCGACTCATTCCTCCCAGCGCCAAGGGTGCCCAAACCCATATCGTAATGGCCCGGCAGGTGAGCGAAACGGGACCGCTTCTTCCCAGTCAGCCGCTCATTCTGACAATCGAATTGATAATCGAGACGATCTTTATGGGGATGATGGCGACCTTTTTCGGTATAATTTTCTCCATACCGATAAGCTTCCTTGCCGCTAGAAACCTCATGTCCACCTCGCCCCTCACCCTGGTAATCTACTATCTCACCAGGACCGTATTGAACATTGTCAGGGCGATCGAGCCCCTCATCTGGGCCCTCATCGCCGTGGTCTGGGTGGGGCTCGGTCCTTTCGCCGGCATTGTCGCCCTCACCATCCACTCCGTCGCGGCCCTCGGTAAGCTCTACTCCGAGGCGATAGAGGGAATCAATCCCGGTCCAATAGAAGCCATTCAAGCCACCGGGGCAACGAAGCTGCAGACGATCATCTACGCCGTGGTGCCGCAGATGATTCCGCCCTTTGTCTCCTTTTCCATCTACCGATGGGATATCAACGTCCGCATGTCTACCGTCATCGGGATGGTCGGCGGCGGCGGTATAGGCTTCCTCCTCGTTCAGTACATCAGGCTCCTTCAATACAAATCGGCGGGAATCGCCGTGTGGTTCATCGCCATAACCGTTGCGATCCTCGATTATGTAAGTGCGGAGATACGACAGAAGTTCGTATAAACAGGGAATCCTATTCGATTCCGACGATCGCCTTTATGTACTGCGAGCGCTCATAGACCTCCGGATGCTCCAGCTCCTCCTGACTCATCTTTCCTCGAAAGTCGTCTATGGAGGAGAAGCCCTTTTTATTCATCCAAGATTCGATCTCGGAAAGAAAGACTTCCACCTTTCCGATCCCCTCCTTCATGAAGGCCGAACAGATCTCCACCGCCTTTGCTCCGGCTAGCAGTTGACGTATCACATCGCCGCCGGAATAGATTCCCGTATTCGCGGCAAGGTCGGTAGCCAGTTTACCGGAGAGTATGGCGATCCACTGCAGGGTAAGGGCCATCTCCTCGGGAACACTGTAGATTTGGGCCGGCTTTATCGTCAGGTGGTCGATGTCTATCTGCGGCTTGTAAAAACGGTTGAAAAGCACGAGCCCGTCTGCACCGGCATCGGCCAGTTTATTCATCACGTGGGCCATGCCGGAGAAGTGACTGCCCAGCTTCAGGGAAACAGGGATGGAGACCTTTTTCTTCACCTTCTTGAGGATGGAGAGGTAGGCATCTTCTATAGTCGCGCTGTCGGTATTGAGATCGGCGGGAATAATAAAAACGTTGAGCTCCAGAGCATCGGCTCCCACCTTCTCGAAGCGCTCAGCATATTCTATCCATTGCCCGCCGCCGATGCAGTTGATACTGGCGATGACGGGAATGCAGACCGCCTTCTTTGCCTCCTCTACGAGACTCAAATACTCGTTGAGATAGTAGTCCTTTCCCGAACCCCTCAAATAGTCGTATGCGTCGGTTGATGCATCGAAGTTCATCTCTCCGATCATTCGCTGCGTATCGTGGACTATCTGTTCCTCGAACAGAGATTTCAGTACGACGGCCCCCGCCCCGGCTTTCTCCGCTTGCTTAACCTTCTCTAGATCATACGTAAGCCGGGAACTGGATATGATAATGGGATTCTTCAGCCGAAGCCCCATGTAGCGCGTAGATAGATCACTCATTGATGCCTCCTTATGTGCTCTTGTAAAAGGGGGTTTTTACGAGAACCGCCTTCTTTCGCCTCTTGTTCATCTCTATCTCGATTTCGTGGCCGATTTTCAATCCGATTCCGCGCTTTACCAAAACCAAACCGCAGAACTTATCGAGCATTATCGATTTTGAACCGCTGGTGACATAACCGATTTCCTCACCCTCGGAAGAAAGCACCTTCTGATGCGCGCGGGGAACACCCTTGTCCAACATCTCGCATCCTCTCAAGGAACGGGGCACCCCGTCGGCCTTCTGTTTCCTCAGGGCTTCCTTGCCGCAAAAATCGGCTTCCCCGTCAAGATCTACAAAAACGGAGAGGTTAGCTTCGAGCGGACTTATCTCGTCCGTGAGTTCATGGCCGTAGAGGGGGAGCTTAGACTCGAACCTCAAGGTGTCCCGGGCGCCGAGGCCGCAGGCCGTCACACCTCGATCCTTCGTGCGGTCGAGTAGTTCATTCCACACATCCGCGGCGGCCGAACTGTTCATATAGATCTCGAAGCCGTCCTCTCCGGTATATCCCGTTCTTGAAACGATGCAGGAGTGTCCTGCAATAGGCAAATCATCTTTGAAGCGGAAGAAGCGTATTTCATCCACCACCGGCCCGAGTATCTCCTTTAGATATTCATTGGCATTCGGTCCCTGGAGGGCGATTTGTCCGTAAGATGAGGAAAGATTTTGCAGCTTCAGCCCCTTTTTCTTTTTCCCTATCCACTCATTCTCCTCGCTTATCCAGGAGTAATCTTTTTCCGTATTCGCGGCGTTTACCACCAGCAGATACTTTTCGTCGGAGTACTTGTAGATCATCAAATCGTCTACCGTACCGCCGTGGGGAAAGCACATGGGACTGTAGAGGCACTGATAATCCTCCATAGCCCGCACATTGTTCGTCACCAGCCAGTCGACGAATTCGGTGCTCTCCGGACCCTCAACCATAATCTCTCCCATATGAGAAACATCGAAAAGCCCGGCGTTCTTCCGAACGGCAAGATGTTCGGAGATAATTCCCTCTTTGAAGTTGACAGGAAGCTCCCAGCCGCCGAAATCGATGAGCTTTACCCCTTGGTAATCCTTATAAACCTCGTACAAAGGTGTTCGTTTCAGCATTCCATCCTCCTTTTTTCTTTATAAAATATACGGAACGCGTAAATTGTAGGCCTGGTAGACCACAAAGGTTTCCACCTCCCGTAGTTCCTCTATCTTCGAAAGCTCTTCGGTAAAGAATTCGAGAAGACCGAAGCCCTCTTTTTCATTCAACATAACTTGTGCAATGAGATCGTAGCGGCCCGTTACCACGCTGACCGAAACCACTCCCCTCAGCTTGGTAAACTCCTCACCCATTCTCACCAGCTCCACCGTTGAGAGTTTTACTCCTATTACGATCATTCTGTGTCCGGGGAGAGATTCGGGGTCAACCAGTCCGCTTATCTCGAGGATCCCCTCCTCAACGAGCTTATTTACCCGGGAGCGTACCGTGTTTTCCGTGATAAGCAGGGCATCGGCAATCGCGCTGAAGGATTTTCGGCCGTCCCGCAGATGTTTGATAATTTCAATGTTCGTTTCATCTATCTTCATCATAGAAGGGGCCCCGAATCAGCCGTGCTTTTCCGCAAATCGCTTCATAAAATCCGCCAAGGCCTGGACCATCTCCTCCGGAAGACTATTATAGATAGATGCGCGACATCCTCCCACGCTGCGATGCCCCTTGAGTCCGAGCATGCCCGATTCTTCCGCCTCGGCGATGAAGCGCTTCTCCAGCTCCTCGGTGGGGAGTCTGAATACTACATTCATGCTCGATCGATACTTTGGATCGACGGGACAGCGGTAAAAACCACCGCTCTCTTCAAACGTAGTGTAAAGGACGGCGGATTTTCTTTCGGCCCTCTCGGCCATGGCGTCTGCGCCGCCCATCTTTTTTATCCACTGGAGCACAAGCTTAATGCCCCAGATGGAGAAGACCGGCGGAGTATTATACAATCCGCTCTTCTCGGTATGGGTTTTATAGCTGAGATAGGCCGGCAGATTCTTCGTCGATGTCTCGACGAGATCGTTTCGAACGATAATAATGGTTGCTCCGGCGGGACCGAGATTCTTCTGGGCCCCCGCGTATATGAGACCGAACTTTTCAAGCGGAATTGGGCGGCTGAGGATGTCGCTGGACATGTCTGCTACCAGAGGAACATCTCCCGTATCCGGCCATTGCTTCCACTGCAGTCCTCCAATGGTTTCGTTGGACGTAATATGCAGGTAGGCCGAATCTTCGGCAGTCTGCAGAGATGAGGGTTCGGGAAGAGTGGTGAAACTGCTCTGCGAGCCGTCGAAGACGACGCGGACATTCCCGATCTTCTGAGCGTCCTTGATCGCCTTACCGGCCCAGGCTCCGCTGTTGACGATCTCGGCGGTCTTCCCCTCCTGCAGGAGGTTGTAGGGGACCATGGCAAACTGCAGAGTTGCCCCGCCTCCGAGAAAGAGCACCGAATAATTATCCGGTATTCCCAGCAGCTCGTGTAGCAATGCTACTGCCTCGTTATGGAGATCATCATATACCCTTCCACGGTGGCTTGCCTCGATAATCGAGTAACCGCAGCCGTAGAAATCGTCGATGTGTTCCTTCATCTCTTCGAGCACTTCAAGAGGAAGGGTCGAAGGGCCGGCGTAAAAGTTCAGTTTTCTTTTCGCGGTATTCATAGTATTCCTCCGTCAATCGATTCCTGCATCACCTCCATTACTTCGTCCCCGATACGCAGGAGGTTTTCTTCCGTGCTTGCGCCGATGTGAGGTGACATCAAGGTATTCGGCGCGGAGAGAATCGGATAGCTCTTATCCGGCGGGTCGTTAGGCCACACATCTGCGGCATAGGCCTTTACTTTGCCGTCCCTGAGGGCCGCCGCCATATCATCGGCCTCGACGCAGGGACCGCGTCCGGTATTTATAAATACCGCCGGTTTTCCGCAGGCATCGAAGACGTCTGCGTTTATCATCCCACGGGTCTCCTCATTGAGCGGAAGATGAAGAGTCACGTAGTCGGCTCCCTTGACCGCCTCCTCGAGGCCGGCCTTGAGATCGGCAACTTCGTCCTCCTTCACAAAGGGGTCGTAGGCAGAGATCTTCATACCGAAGGCGGCGGCCCGCTTGGCCACCTCCCGTCCAATATTGCCGAGCCCGACAATACAGAGTCTTTTTCCATAGAGTTCGGTCCGCTTGAGCTCCTTCTTTTTCCACTCCCCGGCGGCCATACTGTTATGCGCCTCGACGATCCGCGACGGAACGGCGATCATCAGAGCGAATGTAAGCTCGGCAACGGCTACGGATGAGGATTTCGGCGTATTGTGTACCGCTATCCCCTTTTCCTTTGCGTACTCTTTATCGATATTATCCGTTCCGACCCCGCCGCGGATGATGAGTTTGAGATTCGGTGCCGAATCCATATACTCCTTTGTACACTTCGTCTTGCTGCGGACGAGTACCACATCCGCCTCGGCGAGACGGTTTTTATCCTCCGTAAGCTCTCCGAATTTGGCCAATTTTTCCGGTAATGAAGAATCGAAGGCGTCTGAAATAAGAATGAGCATGATTCCTCCTATTAGTTTTTTCATATCTCTATTATTGTTTTACCAGATTTTTAGGTAAATGTCAAACATCTACTGCATTTCTTATCTTTACATGAAAATACACATTTTTTCATATTTTGCTTGAATAATGGATTTTACTTATTATACTTACTAGTACATCGTTTGGTGTTTCTATGGGATGAATCTGCGGAGATTCATATATTGTCGCCTATAGAAAAGGCTTTTCCTTCCTCCCCGCGTACCTTAAGAAGAGAAGGTACGCGGTTTTTTTTACCTGTACTTCTTCTCATCATGAAAAAAGGCTGTCTTTTTAAAAGACAGCCTTTTGCTAGTGCTAGTAATTCCGCATAGCTTGAATTTTTCGCAGCTTTTTTTGCTGCTTTCGCTCAAGGGCCTTCTTCTTCCTGTTCTTTATCGTCGAAGGCTTCTCGAAGTACTCACGCTTTTTCCACTCGCGGATAATTCCTTCCTTTTCGACCATACGTTTAAATCGCTTCAACGCCTTCTCAAGCGGTTCGTTTTCATCTATTCGTACGAAAGCTATGGTAATCACCTCCTTTGGACTTCACGGGCCTCTCTACGGCTCCTCAGTAGCGAGCAGTGTGGCGAAAAAACTCTCCTTGGTCAATACCCAGGGGTCTACCGCCACACCCTGCACCCTCACCTCCCAATGGAGATGGGGACCGGTGGCAAGGCCGGACATACCGACGCTGCCTATGCGCTCTCCCTTTTGCACCATTGCTCCATCCTTCACCTCGAGGCTGTCCAGGTGGAAATATATGCTGTAGATCCCGGGCAGATGTTCCAGCACCAGAGTCTTTCCCGTGACGATTCGCTCTTCGGCCATAACCACTCTTCCCTCGGCGGGGGCGCGAATCGGCGTTCCCACGGGCGCGGCAAAGTCGATACCGCTGTGTATCCAGGATGCCCGCCCGCCGTCGCTGTACTGATAGATTCGCCGATCTCCAAAATCACCGGAAATACGGCTATACTCCACCGGGACGATCCAAGGACCCTTGGCAAAGTCCGTGTCCGCCCGAAAGCTCCAATAGATTCTCCGGATCTCCCTCGCCTGATGCGTCTTTTCGGGATCGGGACTCCTTCTCAGTTCGGTGAGGGTCTCTCTGAGGGGGATCTCTTCCCGCTTGAAGCTGCGGTCGAGTATTTCTACGCGACGGCTCTGGAGCAGTAGTTCGGTATTTTCGTCGCCGCGATAGACACGATATACATTGAGCAGATAGCTGCCCGCTTCGGCAGCTGAAGGTATGCCGAGGAGGATGAAGGCCTCGCGGGTACTATTTGTTCCGTCGGCCCCCTTTCCATTCGTGCGAAAGAAACTCCTTCCTTCACTCAGCGTCTCTCCCTCCGCATCCTGCACCGTTACCCTATAGAAATCGGCGAGTACAGGCGCTTCTGCCTCTTTTTCGTGACTCCTCGGAGATTCGTGCGTGCGGATGCGAACCGAAAAAATATCTCCAGGCCGCAGTTTCGAAAGATGGTCGACTCTTTCGGCGGAGAGCGCCTGAAGTGAGAAAAGCACAATGAGCAATAGCGCGCCGATAAACCGGACGGCGAAACCGGGGGAGACTCCCCGCTTCGTTGCGCTGTTCGTTTTTCTAGTGAGACAGATCTGAGTTCTCCCCATTTTTAGTCCTCGCTTCTTCGGATGTCCAAAATTGTCAGCTGTGAAGTCTCGGTGTACTGAAAGTAGTTTCTTCCCAGACGAAAAACGACATCGACATTATCACCAAGAGAGAAATCCCTGTTCACCCTGTCTCCCGCCTTCCAAAAAATGGCCGGCCATTTGAATTTTCCTGAATTGAGCAGCATCTTTACATGCAGCTGCTGCTCCCCCTTGCCCACCAAGTCGAGATTCTCTATGAGAAGGCCCTTTGCCAGAAAGATGAGCGGCGGATGCTCCTCCCCATAGGGTTCGAGCCTTTCGACAAGGCTGTGGAGCTCCGGCGTAAGGTAGTTCGCGGGAAGTTCCGCATCGACGGCAATCGGTTTCTCCACCCGTTGAATTTCTTCCAGTTCTTGAACCTCCTGTTTGAACCGTTTCTCGAACTCGGCGTAGCTCTCGAATGGAAGACTAAAACCGGCGGCAAAGTCATGCCCCCCATAATCAATGAAGAGATCTTCGAAATGTGATAGAAAATTCTTTACCGGAAAAGCCCCGGCGCTGCGCATCGAACCGACCAGGTGATCTTCGATGCGGGCCACCACCGCTGCGGGCACGCTGTAATACTGTGTGAGTCTGGCGGCAATGATACCGGTGACGCCGCGGTGGACCTGCTCATCCGAGACGAGAACCATCCGCTCCTGCAGCTCCTCAAAACTCCTCTGCGCCAAGGGAAGCACCGAAGTCCAGGCCGCATCACCGAGTTTCTTTCGCTCCTTGTTCAGTCCGATAAGCTCCGTTACCAGTTTTCGACGCTCTTCCGTATCTTCGGTGATAAACATCTGCGCCGCTTTGTCGGGTACGCCCAGTCTTCCGGTAGCGTTTATAAGCGGTGAGATCTGCCAGCTCACGTCGGTAGTACCCAGCTGTTTGCCCAGAAGGTTCTGTTGAAGAAGCAGCTCATGCAGGGCTTCCCGTTTTACCGAATTGATCCTCTCCATCCCTTTGTTCACCAAAATGCGGTTTTCATCGACCAGCGGCATGAGGTCGGCCAAGGTTCCCAGAGCAACGAGATCGAGCTTCTTGTCAAATTCCGTCGAAAGAGCGGGATAGCGTTTTCTCACATAGGAGGTAAAAAGGGAGACGAATATGTCGATCTCATCGGCGGTTTTGTCGAGATAGCGGTTAGTCCTGCTCTTGTCACGGATCTTCAGAAGGCTCTTCCCCTCGAGAACGGGAAACACCTTCCCTATCTCCGGCGCCACGTCGTAGACGTTGATCTCCGTTTCGGCACCGAACACTCGTTTGAGCAGACGAACATTCTGCTGCCTGTCGTAGACGAGAATCTGTGTGTTGAGGAGAAAAGACGCGAGTCTCGTTTGATCGGGGCGCACCATCGCCGGAACGAAATTTTCGACGATGCGGTCGGTCTCGACGAGGTTGACCATCTTTACCGCCTCGAGAATAACCGTATCGTTTCCCGGCCGGGCGTTCAACAAGACCAGCTCTTCGTTAAAAAAATCGGTCTTACTGAACTCGAGGGCCCATGCCAATTTCGCCGCCACCCCGCAGCCGGAGAGATCTCGAAACGGATACGATGAGTCGGCAAGCTTCGGATTGATTATTGCCGCCGCCGGCGGAAGCTCTTCCAGCGGCAGATGATGGTCCACCACCACCGTATCGATCCCCAATTCTCGTGCCCGGAGGATCTCCCGATTGTTGGAAATTCCGCTGTCGACGGTGATAATGAGGGTGCCGCCCCGTTCGGCGAATGCCTCTACCGCCTCCATCGTAATGCCGTAGGGCTCGTCTCCCTGGGGAAGGAGCCACTCCACCTCCAGTCCCATCTCGATGAGGGCCTCCCGCAGAAGCACGGTGGAGGTAATGCCGTCTACATCTCGGTCGCCGAAAATGAGGACCCTCTCACCCTCATCCGCCGCGCCGCGAATTCTTCCTACCGCCTCATCCATCTCATCGAAGAGAAAGGGATTATGGGTAAAGATCATCTCCCGTTCGAGATAGAACTTGATCTCCTCCGCCCCGGTGATGCCCCGACGCGCCAGTACGGCGGCAGTCAGCAGATCTATTTGAAAACGCTCGGAAAGGGAGCGAACGATTTCCTTGTCTATGTCCGTCTTGTGCCACTGCATATGCTGTCTAATTCTCTCCTCTCAATTCCGCCTCCGCGAGCGGCTCATATCGTGCACCCTTGGGGCTGAGATGGGAACGATAGAGGACCATGCGCGAAACGGGGAAGGTGAACCGGAGATCATTCCCCTCTTCGAGATCCGGTACCTTCTCTCCTTCCCTCACCCTTGCCAGGGTAAGATGGGGAGAAAAACGTCGCCTTTTTCGGCCCGCTAAATCACCGAGTTCCCGGCGGAGAACGGAAAACACCCGTTGGCTCTCCTCTCCCCCTTTTTCCACACGAAGATAGAGGACCCGCGGCCGGCCCTTAGGAGGGAAGGTACCGAGTCCATGCAGTTTTATCGTATAGGACATAAGTAAATCGGCGCTGCGCCTCATCTTCTCGGCGATTACATCGACGAGCCGCTCCTCCGTTTCACCGAGAAACACCAGAGTTATATGCAGGGCATCCCTCCCTGTCCATTTCAAGCCGGAATACCTGCTCCGCAGATGGGCGGAACGGAGAACGATACAATCCTGCACTTCATCGGGAAGCGGCAGGGCGATAAACAATCTCATATAAGCCCCTGGGCCAGGGTGTTCAATGGTCGATCCACTATATTCCTCAAGAGGATAATAATGGTTCCTTTCAATTTTTCCAAGCGGTGCGGATAGGCCGTCTTACCGGCCTCCTTTGCGCTCTCGATCTCATCCAGTATTTCGATCAATTCAAAAAATGGCTTGGCTGCCGAGAGTTCGAGAAAGCGCCTGCCCCAGACGGAGAGTTCGGCCTCGTCGAAGGCGGCGCAGCGGCCGCAGAGGAATGCCGTCCCTTCCAGATGTAGGGTCTCTCCGCGGTCGATTACCGTACCGCACTCTTCGCAGCGGTGAATGTCCGGACGAAACCCGATGAGTGCAAGGTAGCGCCAGAGAAAATGCACGAAAATTTCTTCGTAGCGTTCCGTCTTCTCCAAGATACTCAAGGCATCGGAGAGGAGACGAAAGAGCGGGCCGAACTCGCCTCCTCCGGCAAAAGATTTTACTATGCATTCCACCCAGGAGGAAGCGATATAGTAGCGGCTGAGGTCCTTCCAAATGGCCTCGTGAATGTTCGACGGATCAAGCTCGGTGAGGCTCCTGCGATCCTTTACCGGATCGTGGTAGATATACATTTCTCCTTCGATAAATGGTTCGCTTACGCCGGCGAGCCGGCTCTTGCCCTTTACCGCGCCGTACGCCGTAGCCCGGACTATTCCCTCTTCCGGCAGGAGAATTTCGAGCGCCTTATGATACTCTCCCACACGGCGGCTGGTGAGTATGATGCCGGGAGAACGACTGTTTCGGCCCATTGAGTAACTATAGCCCGTCGAGGGGCCCTTGGACAATGAGGGCGCTGCACGGCACGCAAGCTAATAAGCGAGCGATTTGAACGATGGTCCGTTTATGAGTATTATGTAGGCGTATACCGCGAATTTTAGTGAACTACCAGGGGGACTCGATGTCTGATAGACAGATTATTCCGGCCAACCAAATGCTTCCTCAGAAACTCTTCATACTACCGCTCTCCGGACGTCCGATATTTCCCGGAATATTTACCCCCATCATGATCCAATCGAGGGACGACATCGATGCTGTAGAAAACGCCGTTTCCGCCGACCGCATGATCGGACTCGTCCTCACGGAGAATGAAGCGGATGAGGAGAACGACTCGGCTTCGATGGAATTCTACCGGGTCGGTACCGTGGCTAAGATCGTCAAGAAGATCAATCTTCCCGACGGCGGTTACAATCTCTTTGTCTCCACCCTCAAGCGTTTCAAGATAAAGAAATTCCTCTCTGAGGAGGCGCCCTTCTCCGTGGCGGCCGACTATCTCGACGATACCAACGACTCCTCAAATGAGGTAAAGGCACTGACCCGTTCTCTGCTCTCGGAGATGAAACAGCTTTCGGAAAACAATCCGCTTTTTTCCGAGGAGATGCGCCTCAATATGGTAAACATCGACCACCCGGGAAAGATCGCCGACTTCATCACGAGCATGCTCAACATCAACAAGGACGAGCAGCAGCGGATCCTCGAGACTCTCGACGTGCACAAGAGAATGGAGAAGGTTCTGCTGCATATAAAGAAGGAGCAGGAGCTGCTGAAGATTCAGAAGAAGATCCAGAAGGAGATCAATGAAAAAATCGAAAAGAGCCGGCGGGAATACTTCTTAAAAGAGGAGCTGAAGAAGATAAAGGAAGAGCTCGGCATGCCCACCGACTCGAAGAGCAGCGAGTACCGCCGCTTTAAGGATGCCATTGAAAAACTCGAACTGGAGGGAGAGGCGAAGGAGCAGGTCGAACAGGAGCTGCAGAAGTTTTCTCTCATGGACCCGAACTCCTCCGAATTCATTGTAACGAGAAACTATCTCGACACGATTATTTCCCTGCCCTGGAAGGACCCCGAGCCGGCAGATTTCGACATGGCAACGGCGCAAAAGGTCCTCGATGAAGATCACTACGGATTGGAAGACGTAAAGGACAGGATACTCGAGTACCTCGCCGTGCGAAAAATGAAGAAGGACACAAAGGGATCGATCCTTTGTCTCGTCGGAGCACCCGGCGTGGGAAAAACATCCGTGGGAAAGTCGATCGCCCGGGCCCTCGAAAAGGAATTCTTCCGCTTTTCCGTCGGAGGCATGAGGGATGAGGCGGAGATAAAGGGACATCGCCGGACCTACGTAGGGGCAATGCCGGGGAAGATCATGCAGGGACTCAAAATAGTCAAGGAGAAAAACCCGGTCTTCATGATCGACGAGATCGACAAGATGGGAGCGAGTTTTCAGGGGGATCCCTCATCGGCCCTGCTGGAAGTTCTGGACCCGGAACAGAACGTTCAGTTCCGGGACCACTACCTGGACCTTCCCTTCGACATCGGAAATATCCTCTTCATCACCACGGCAAATACCCTGGACACCATTCCACGGCCTCTGCTCGACAGGATGGAGGTAATCCGTCTCTCCGGCTACATCGAGGAAGAGAAGATTGCCATCGCCAGGAAATATCTCATTCCCAAGTCTCTCGCCAAAACAGGACTCCTGAAAAAGCATGTCCGCTACAATAAGTCGGCCCTCTCCGGCATTGCAGGAGAATACGCCAGGGAGGCGGGCATGCGAAATTTTGAAAAACAGATCGACAAGATCCATCGAAAAATCGCCCGCTCCCTCGTGTTGGAGAAGAAGGAGCCGCCCTTCGTTATTTCCGGCGACACCTTAAAGGAGTATCTCGGACAGGCGCCATTTCGGCGGGACGACATTAAACGGGCCTCTGTAGCCGGCATGGCCCTCGGTCTCGCCTGGACAAATCTCGGCGGGGATACTCTGGTTATCGAGGCGGTGAATAATCCGGGCAAAGAAGGGTTCCGCCTTACCGGTCGAATGGGCGACATCATGCAGGAATCGGCGAACATCGCCTACACCTATGTCCGGCACATCGCCGATTCCCACGACATCGACAGTAAATTCTTCGAACACAATCAAATCCACCTCCACATCCCCGAAGGAGCGACTCCAAAGGACGGCCCCTCCGCCGGCATCACCATGGCGACGGCCCTCCTCTCTCTGGCGAAAACTGCTCCCATCAAGAAGAACCTCGCGATGACCGGCGAACTCTCACTGGTCGGGAAGGTGCTTCCCATAGGGGGCCTCAAGGAAAAGACCATTGCTGCCCGGCGGAACAAGATAAAGACGATCATTATCCCCAAGGCCAATCTTCGGGACCTGGAAGAAATTCCCGATCACATCAAGGGGGGAATCAATTTCGTCCCCGTAGAATGCATGGAGGAGGTCATCGAAACCGCTTTCCCCGGCGGGAAGAAGAAGTAGACTATGGCGAGGAACTTAGAGCTTCTCTCTCCGGCAGGCAGCGAGGAGAAACTCCGCTTCGCCTACCGTTACGGTGCCGACGCCGCGTATATCGGTCTTGACTCTTTCAGCCTCAGGGCCCGGGCGGACAACTTCTCCCTGGACGGCGGGACCGAGGGAAGCGAAGGAAGAGCTGTTCCCGCGCTCGCCCAACGGCTTTTGCAAATTAAAAAGACTGCCGGCGGGAGGGCTGAAGTGAAGAGACTCTACGGAGCCTTTAACATTTACTTTCGTACGCCCGAGCTCAAAGCACTGGAGGAGGAACTGGAAAAGATTGCCCTCCTTCCCTTCGACGCACTTATCGTGAGCGACATCGGCGCCTATTCTCTGCTGCGGCGCCGCTTGCCGCGGCACCGCTTCCACCTCTCCACCCAGGCAAACTGCATCAACGCCGAGGCGGTGAAGGCCTACCGGGACCTCGGTTTTTCACGGATCGTCCTCGGCAGAGAGGTCACCCTTGCGGAAATCGAAGATATCAGAAGAGAGGTAGCGGATATCGAGCTGGAAGCCTTCGTCCACGGCGCCATGTGCCTCGCCTACAGCGGACGCTGCTTTCTCAGCGCCTATCTCACCGGCAGGAGCGCAAACACTGGTGACTGCACCCACTCCTGCCGCTGGCACTACCGCCTATTGGAGGAAAAGGAGCGGCCGGGCGAATATTTTCCCGTTATAGAGGAGGACGGCCGCAGTACCATTCTCTCTTCTAAGGATCTCAACATGTTCGACCACCTGCGGCGGCTCAGAGACGCCGGTATAGATGCGGTAAAGATCGAGGGCAGAATGAAGGGCGTCTACTATACCGCCGTGGTAACGAAGGCCTACCGCACGGCCTTAGACCGTATCGACGAAACCGACGACGAGGTGCTGGCGATTCAGCGGCATGAACTGGAGAACGTCAGTCACCGCCGCTATTCCACGGGCTTCTACTTCGGCGAGAGAGACGCCGATGAAACGACCGGGGATTCCTACCTGCGGTCCTATGAGTTTTTAGGTATAGTCGGCGAAAGCGCCGATTCGAAGCTTCCCGGCAGCAAGAGGCGGAGGTACTCCCTCGAAGTGCGCAACAGCATTATCGAGGGGGAGCCGATCGAGTTTGTGGGCCCTGAAGGCCCCGTTCTCGAAGACCGGGCATTCACCCTCTTCGACCACGCGGGAGAACGGATCACCCGGGCCGACCGAGGGCCGAAGTCCTGCTACATCGAGACATCGGCGCCGATAGCAAGGGACTATCTCATTCGAAAGAAACGCCCCCTTTAGAGGCACTGAGCCGATCAGGCGGAAAAGTGCTTCTGCAGGAACTTTAGGTCCAGCTCCGGATAGACCGGGTACTTAGAGAGGAGATCGTGTAGCCGTCTCCTCGCCTGGTCGACCACGGGAGGATCGATCTCATACTTGGCCTTGCTCTGTTTTCCCGCATTCTTTCCGGAGCTGAGGATCTTCGGCTTCGTGTTCGAGAGTACCAGCTTAATGATGGAGGCGATTTCCTTCATCTCTTGGACACCCATTCCGAGAGTCGTTACCGCCGGAGTACCTATGCGCAGACCGCTGGTGTACCAGGGACCGTTGGGATCTTCGGGAAGGGCGTTGCGATTGAGGGTGATGCCGCATTCCCGTACCACGCTCTCCGCCTGTCTTCCGTTAATACCGAAGCCGCTCACATCGAGAAGGAGGAGGTGGTTGTCGCTGCCGTTCGAGCTCAGCTTCATTCCTTCGGCCATGCATGCCTCCGCCAAGGCCCGGCTGTTTTCGACGATCTTCGCCGCGTAATCGGCGAACTCCGGTGAATTTGCCTCCCGTAAGGCAACCGCCTTGGCAGCCGTGACATGGGGAAGGGGCCCGCCGATAACCATGGGACAGCCCTTGTCGACGGCTTCGGCGAACTCCTCATTGGTGAGGATCATGCCGCCCCGCGGCCCTCGAAGAGTCTTGTGGGTTGTCGTGGTCACCACATGGGCGTGCTCGACCGGGTTGTAGTCCCCCGTCATCACCTTTCCCGCCACCAAACCGGCGAAATGAGCCATATCAACCATAAAAACCGCCCCTACCTGGTCGGCGATCTCCCGCATTTTCTTGAAGTTTATCAGTCTCGGATAGGCGCTGTAACCGGTAACGAAGATAAAGGGCTTTATCTCCTTCACCTGCTTCTCCACCTGATCATAGTCGAGCATTCCTGTCGCCGGATCGACCCCGTAACTGTAGGCGTCGAACATCTGAGCGGAGACATTGAAGCGATAGCCGTGGGTCAGATGACCTCCGGAGTAGTAATCCAAACCGAGAAGCCGCTGATTACCCATGGCCCCTCGTATCTTGTCCCAGTCCTCCCGGGAAAGTTTGGCGGGATTTTCCACGCCGAGCTCTTCCAGCATCGGTGTCTCCACCCGTTGAGAGAGGATCGCCCAGTAGGCGATGAGATTTGCGTCGGCACCGCTGTGGGGCTGCACATAGGCATGATGCGCGCCGAAGAGCTTCTTCGCCTGCTCCACCGCGTAACTTTCCACCGCATCGACATTGTCGCAGCCGGCATAGAAGCGGTGATAGGGGAAGCCCTCGGCGTACTTGTCGGTAAACAGATTCCCCATCGCCAGTTGACTGGCCAGCGAGGAATAGTTCTCGCTGGCGATGAGCTTGAGGTTAGACCGCTGGTCTCTGAGCTCATTGACGATCGAGGCGGCGGTCTCCGGACTCACCGCCGATATTTTATCGAGCGAGGCTATATAGGCTAAGGCGCCCGAATCGATCTTTTCCGCGCCTAGGGCTTGAATATAGGATCCTACAGCTGAACTGCTCATGTAATCCTCCTTATCTATGAACAATGTGTGTCTCTCTTCTAACATACCGCGATTTTCCCCATCAAGCAAGCAGGCGGAAAACCCCGTAAGCCCCCCGGCCAAGGTCCCCCGGCCAAAGCCCCCCCGCCGGGGGGGCTTTGGCCGGGGGACCTTCCTTTTAACGGCTGAGCTGTTGCAGATACCTCCGGACTTTCGAAAGGCGGTCGCGAAACTCCTTGAGTTTTTCCCGCTCCTTCTCCACCACTTCCCCCGGCGCATTTGCGGTAAAACCGGCATTGCCCAGCTTCTTTTCCGTCGCCTCGACGAGCTGCTGGAGTTTTTTCTGTTCTTTTTGGAGCTTCTCCAACTCCTTACCGACATCTATCGCCTCTTTCACGTAGACAAAGACCTCGTAGCCGTTACCCGCTGCGGGCACCGCCTTATCGGCATCTTCGATTTCAGAAGCTATCCGCAGCTCGCTGCTGTTGGTGAGAAACTCGATCAGTCCTTTATGGGCGGAAAAGAACTCCGTCCCAGCGAAGCCTGCGTCCGGCTTCAGCGCAGTTCTCAGCTTCTTCTCCGGCGCAATGGTAAACTCACTCCGCAGGGTCCTGACCATCCTGACCGCCTCCTGCAGTAATTCGAATTTTACCGCCGTCTCCGCATTTTTCCGTTCTTCCATCGGCCGGGGATACGGGGCGGTGATGAGATGTGCATGGCTCTTCACCGAAGGAAGCTTCTGATATATCTCTTCACTCAAGAAAGGAAGGAAGGGGTGAAGAAGCCTCAGGGTCTCCTCGAGAATGCCGAGGAGAAGACTTATCGCCCTGTCCTTCTCCGCCTCATCGTCGCGGTAGAGATTGAGTTTCGAGGCCTCGATGTACCAGTCGCAGAAATCGTTCCAGAAGAATTCGTAGACCGCCTGAGAGGCGTCGTTGAAACGATAGTTCTTGATGGCCCGGTCGACCCGTTTGACCGCTTCGTTCAAGCGGTGGAAAATCCAGCGGTCCACCTCCCGAAGTTCGATATCCGCAAGATCCAGGTACTCCCGTCCCTCCAAATTCATGAGAAGGTAACGGGCGGCGTTCCAGATCTTGTTGGCGAACTTCGAGCCGAATTTGAAATCCTCTTCCGCCAAAAGGATATCCTGCCCCTGGGCGGCGAGGAAGGCCAGGGTGAACTTCAGCGAGTCGGCCCCGTAGCGGTCGACGATATCGAGGGGATCCATGCCGTTTCCGAGAGACTTCGACATCTTCCTGCCCTGCTTGTCCCGCACGAGGGAGGTGATAACGATATCGCGGAAGGGCACCTCTTCGAGAAATTCGAGGCCGGCCATGATCATCCGCGCGACCCAAAAGAAGATTATATCGTATCCCGTAACCAAAGTGGTCGTGGGGAAAAACCGCTTCATGTCGTCGGTCGCTTCCGGCCAGCCGAGGGTGGAAAAGGGCCAGAGCCAGCTGGAAAACCAGGTATCGAGCACATCGGAGTCCTGTCGAAGCGTGCCGCTGCCGCACTTCGGACAGGTCTCCACGTCGGTTCGGCTTACGATCGTCTCTCCGCAGTCCTCGCAATACCACACAGGGATGCGGTGTCCCCACCACAGCTGGCGGCTTATGCACCAGTCCCGAATGTTTTCCAACCAGTTCGAATAGGTGTTCTCATACTTCTTTGGGAAAAAGATGATCTGTTTTTTCTTCCATGCGGCAAGGGCCTTGTCGGCCATCGCGCGCATGCGGACGAACCACTGCTCGCTCATATAGGGTTCGATACGCGTGTCACAGCGGTAACAGTGCCCCACCTGATGAGAGTGCTCTTCCTCCTTTATGAAGAGACCCGCCGACTTGATATCCTCTACCACAGCCCTTCTCGCATCGATTGTGGAAAGCCCGCGGTATTTTTCCGGAACCACGTCGTTGAGGGTTCCGTCGGGATTGAGAATATTGATTTTTTCTAAGCCGTGGCGCTCGGCAATTTGCCAGTCGTTCGGATCGTGTGCAGGTGTCACCTTGACCGCTCCGGTGCCGAATTCCCTGTCCACGTAGTCGTCGGCGACAATCTCAATAGTCCTTCCGGTGAGGGGAAGCTCGACCTTTTTTCCCACCAGCTCCGTGTAACGCTCATCTTCCGGATGCACGGCCACACAGGTATCACCGAGCATGGTTTCGGGGCGGGTCGTAGCTATTTCGACCTTTCCCTCGCCGTCGGCAAGAGGATAGTAGTAGTGATACAGTTTTCCGGCTACTTCTCTGTGCTCAACTTCGTCGTCGGAAATGGCGGTGCCGCAGGAATGACACCAGTTGACGAGATAGTTTCCCCGGTAAATGAGGTCACGCTCGTAGAGGGCCACGAAGACTTCCCGCACCGCCCGTGAGAGCCCCTCATCGAGGGTAAAGCGCTCCCTGTTCCAATCGCAGGAGGCACCGATTTTCCGAAGCTGACGGCTTATCACCTCATGGTGTTCCCGCTTGACCTTCCAGGTCTCTTCGATGAACTTCTCCCGCCCCAGTTTGTTCTTGCCGCTTCCCTGCGCACGGAGCTTCCGCTCGACCACGTTCTGGGTGGCAATTCCCGCATGGTCCGTTCCCGGTACCCAGAGGGTCGGTACCCCCTGCATTCGATAGTATCTAATCAGAATATCTTGAAGGCTGTTGTTCAGTCCGTGTCCCATGTGCAGAACACCCGTTACATTGGGAGGCGGTATTACGATGACGAAGGGACGCGGTTCTTCCGCCTGTTTCTCCTTCGGAGAGAAGAGATCGTGTTCGAGCCAGTATTCATATATTCGATCCTCGAACTCCTTTGGATCGTAGGCCTTCGCAAGCTGCACCGCCTTCATGGGACGTTCCTCCTCTGTGGTATGTGGGAACTGATACTACCAAATTACGGTAAGTACAGCAATCGTCATCCCGCGCATACCAGCAATTCTGCGCGCATAGAGACATCCGTGCAAAAGAAATCGGCTTGTGCTATACTCGCCCGTATGCGCAGAGTTCTTCGTTCGCTTTTCGTGCTCCTCCTTCTTCTCGCCCCTCTCTCCCTCTTCCCTCAACAGTTTGGAGACGAAAAAGAGGAGACATCTCCCCTGCAGCAAACTTTGGAGGGCCTGGACCTTCCCCGATCCGCCGAGGAAGCATTTCTCAAGATCCCGCGCAGGTATTTTTTGCCCGATTCCCTCGCCGCTTTTGCCGACGAGGACCAGTCGATACCGCTTGCCTACGGCAGCATCGTTCCCGGCTATACGATGAGCGCCCGTCTTCTAAAAGAGCTCGCTCTCACCAGAGAGAGCAGCCTTCTCGTATACGGTCGTGCCTGCGGCTTTTTCTCAGCCGTTGCCGCGACCATGGCAGAGAAGGTCGATGTGGTCGAACTCCGGCAAGATCACGCGGGACGATACGAAGAAATTTGGGGTAATCTCGGCCTTCACAACGTTTCTCTTATTTCTCGGCCGGCGGCAAATGCCACCGAGCACGCCCCCTACACGGCGATCCTGATCCACGGATCTACAGAAACGGTTCCGGCTTCCATCCTCGATCTCCTTCGGGATGAGGGGCGGCTCGTGGCCCCGCTCACCGATACGACGGGAAATCAGCTTCTCGTACGTATTGAGAAACACAGCGCCGGCATAGACCTATTTACCGTCGAAGAGTTGTACTTTCCACCGGGAGACTCGCTCTTTTGAAGTGTATTCAAAGAAATATTTGATTAGACAAATAGAGGGACCGCGAGGCAGGCTTATCCTCCCCCTTTGCGGGCTCGTGCGATGCGCTCCATCTTTCTATAATATTTTGCCTGTTTGTCCACCTCATCAACCTGAGTGACGTGAATCTTATTCTCCACCACCCGCAGCCGGGAGTTCTCCAGCAGCTTGCGCACCGCCATCGTCCCTTCCGTTTTCGGGAGGCCCACCATGTTGATGAGCTCCTGCGTACCGAAGTCGAAGGTATGGGAACTGACGTTGATCGGAACGCGCTGCTTCTCCAGCTGTATAAGCAGAGCGTCGTAGAGACGGCCGAGGGGATCGCTTATCTGGGTGTTCGCCAGCTGTTTGTAGATAAACCAAATCCTCTCCGAAAGCAGCTGAGTCAGTCGTGTAATGATCTGCGGTTCGGAAGATACCATCCGTTTGAAGTTCGCCTTGTTTACCGCCAGGAGAACCGCCTCTTCGTGGGCAATCGCCGAGGCGCTTCTCGGTTTGTCCTCGAGAAGGGCCATCTCCCCGAAGATATCTCCCGCTTTCAACAGGGCGAGCAGCACCTCGTTGTCGTTCATGATCTTGGTGATCTTCACGCTCCCCTTCTGAATGATATACAACTCTTTGCCGGGCTGGGCCTCTGAGAAGATCATCGTGTCCTTCGGATAGGTCCTGGTAAACTCCTCATCGCTTCCGTTGAGATACACCGCCTTGGCATAGGGGCGGATCTTCGCCATCCGCTCTTTTGCCGTAGTGAGATTCTCTCCGGTGGGACAGAACTTAATGTATTGGTGGTAGGCATAGTATGCCTGATTGAACTGGTTTTGCCGGGCATAATATTCGGCGACCTTGAAGAGATGAGAAATATCGGCCTCTGCGCTGCTCTTCAGGGTTATTCGCGTAAGGGCCTCGTCGAGATAGCGCATCTTTCGCGAAAACTGCTGGATAATCTTCAATGCGACCGGTGCGTTCATTTTGATCAGTACGCCGTACTGTTCCTTTCGCACGGCGATGAGGGTTACATCGGTGAGGGCCCGGGCGGTCTCGATATGGCTGTGGGAGGACATGGTGGAGACAACACCGAAAAAATCACCGGGATTGAGGACGTTTCCCTCCTCTTCCTCCACTATCTCTACTTCTTTGCTGATCTGAACCTTACCGTTACGGATAATGTAGAAGCAGTCGGCCCGCTGCTTGCCCTCTACAATGATATATGCGCCCTTGTTAAAATTTACCAGAGAGAGCTGTAAAGCATTATTCATAATATACCTATCGACAATCCCCCAAAAAGAGTATAGGTGCCGCCGCAACAATTTGTCAATCCAAAAACAACAGCCTCTACCACCAATCTATCACACGAATATCATTCCAGCCGGATCTGTACCACTTATCGTCCTTTTGATACTCTTCCCAGACGGTCTGCAGGCTGAAGGGGGGAGAAACCAGCTTCGTCTCGGAATGGGGATTGACTTTCGGAATCTCCTCAACCCTTCGAGAGAAGCAGATGTGCTGATTATCCAGATTTCCGAAGTAGAAGCTTTCTCTCTCTTTTACGGGCAGAGAAACGTAGGAAATTCCGTCTCCCAGAGCGGGATCGGTCGGCACCCAGCCGAATTGCGGCAGATAGAATTCCGCCCAAATGTGCCGCAGGGTGAGTTTATCGCCGTAAACGATGAATCCGGCGTTTGGTCTGGCGGGAATTCCCGCCGCCCGGGCCAAGGTGACGAAGAGCAGCCCGTAGACCGAAGTTGGACAGCTGCCGTTTTCCACGGCCTCGCGCAGGGCCTGTTCGGATACGGAGCCCCTAGCGCTCTTTACTTCCAAACGGTCGAGAAGAAAGCGATAGATCTCTTCTGCCTTTTCGTAGGGATGAGCTCCTCTCGTTACGATATCGCCGACGAGATCACGGAAATACTCATCATCGGAAGGGATAAATGGACCGGCGGCGGTATATCGCCGATACAGCCCTCTGTCGACATTGTACTCCTTCGAGGAGGCGTTGAGCACGATGTCGGTGGCAATGGAATAGCGATCGAACCAGTAGGTATGAGAGAGCACCGTTTCCATCCACTGGTCTTCCGCCGGTACGTGGTATCGCATCACTCCATTAAAATCTATCCATATCGGTTCCGGCTCGTGGGATTCCTCGATACTCTGCTGGGCATATCCCGCCGAGAGCCGGGGCACCCACATTTCCGCCCCCGCGCTTCCCTTTGGTGCGGCGATGTGAGAAATACGCACTTCATGTTGAATTTGATAGCCCTTCTTGCGCTCGAAGCGTTTGCTGCCGATGGGCGTGGTGAGTTCAAAATAGACCGAATTGCTGCGCCCGCGGTCCGTTTCGATGTAAATACTGCCCGATACGGCCCCGTCCGGTACATACACCCGGATCTCCCGGTCGCTCCAATTGAGATAATCTTCGTCCATGGCGCTGCAGGCCACACTTTCGAGATTCTCGTCGATTCCCTTTCCTCCGAAGTCGGCGAGGAGGAATCGAAAGAAGACCCTTGCCTCGGCTCTGCGTGTACCGAAATTACTCCCCTCTATGCGAATGAGACTTCCGACGGGACCCTTTTCAGGACCGATTCTCTCGATATAGGGAAGCCCCGGCTTCACGGGACCCGACAGAATAACGGGAATATGTGTCTTATTGGTAAAGAGAGCTCCATTGCTCGTTCCGCGGTCGGTTTCGACGAAGACTCTGCCGGACTGTACTGCATGAGGCACGAGGAGTCGGATCTCCGAATCGGTCCATGAGAGGTAATGAGACGAGGTCACTCGAATACCGGCGATCACCACATCGCCTGCACCTCTGTCGGAACCGAAATTTTCACCCCGTATCGTCAGTTCATCCTCCGGGAAGGCCGCCGCCGGAGAGAGTGAGGAGATGATCGGCGTTTTTCTGATTAAATCCGTATGCATGACCGCCGCGGCAACGAGGATAAGCAGAATGAGCACGGGTAGTATGCCCGAACGCGTAATTTTTTGTTTCATAGGAAATCAATCGACCTTATAGGGATTTACTTGAATCTCCATTTCTATGGTATAGACATTTTTATCGATATCCACCGCCACGCCGACGGGGAAAAACAATACACTCTCCCCCGCCTCCACCGGAAGACTCTTCATCGTACTGTAGTATTGGGTCTCCTTTTCCTCTTCGGTTTTCACCCACACCTCACCCTTGGCCACAATAAGCACCGAATTATCCTCATTGATAAAGGGGATGATGTGGGCGAGTATGCGGATATTGTCACCCTCGAGCGACACCGTTACCGAACGCCCCGAGACGGTGACCCGGCGGCTCTCGGTATTCCATACGCTCTTGCCCTGTTCGTCGGTAATTCGGGCATTGATTTCCACCGAAACCGCCTCGGTACGGAGAAAATCGAGGATTCGTTCCAATTCCTCCTGATGAAGACCACCCTCCTTACCTTCCGCCCAGATAAATTGTCCGGCTAGGAAGAAGAGTAATGGAAAGAGAAGAAACCGCGCTGTTCGTCCAATCAATTCGGTGCGGTCTCCCTAGTGTCGATGAAGTCGGCGGCCCTGATAAGCTGTGGTTCGCCGTAGACGGTGAAACTCGACGGCTTCGGCAGCTCGATTTTCACTTCCACCGAAGCACCCTGCTCCGAGAGGAAGCGAAAGAGCTCCTCGAGCTCCTCCCGGCTCGGCTCTCCGGCTCGGCTGCCGAACGAGACTTCCTCTCTCGCATCGGCCTTTTCCACCACCGGAATGGCACCGTCGTAGGTACGCGGACCGAAGTCTCCATTTCCGGTAAAGAGTATCGTCACCGCAGCGAAAAGCAGGAAGAACATGGCGGCGGCCAAGGGGACCGGAACGAGCACCCTTCTTCCCCAGAAAAGCGGTTCGCGTTTTCGCTCGACGGCGACGGATATTCGCTGCCGGGAACGCTCCATACGTCGGGAGAGCTCTGTGCCGTCCCGCTGTACGCTGCGAATGAGACGGGCCGTGCGGAAAAGCCGTTCTACACGGACCGTGCAGGAATTGCAGACAGACAGATGTGCCGTTACATCCGCCGCACGCTCCTCCGTCAGCTCTCCGTCGATATAGGCGGAAAGTTCTTTATCGTCAACGCACATAAACGTCCTCCTCTTCGATATACTCACCGAGTTGCATCCGGGCCCTGTGGACGCGGACTTTAACGTTATTTTCCGTTATATGCAGTATTGATGCGATCTCTCTATAACTGAGTTGGGCAAACTCCTTCAGCACAATGACCGCTTTTAGCTTATCGGGAAGCTTTGCAACTGCCTCTTGTACCAGGCGTTCGGTTTCCGATTTTAAGAGTTCCTCCTCGCCGCTGCCGGCGGAGGGCTTGGGAAGGAAGAAGTAATTCTCCACCGCACTGCGTTCCCGCTTTTTCCTCTTGAAATAGTTAAAGGAGAGGTTCTTTACCACCCTCAGGAGCCAATACTTAGCCTGCTCCGATGAAGGAAAGGGTGTCGAGTGGTGAAAAAACTTGATAAACGCCTCCTGACAGATGTCTTCAGCGATATCCAGGTCCATCGTTATTCCGTGTGAAACCCTCAAAACGAGAGGAAACACCTCTTGGTATACGGCGTTGAACGTTTCCGGATCATCAGTATGTATCTTCATATCTAGAACAACACAGGGTCGGAATCGTTACACCGAGACGGACCAGACCGTTCCTTTCGGGGTATCTTTTATGGTAATGCCCCGTTTTTCGAGCTCATCGCGAATTTCATCGGCCCGGGCAAAATTCTTCGCCTTTCTCGCCTCTTCCCTCTCCTTGACAAGGGCGAGAGATTCATCGTCGATTCGGGAACCGGCGCTTCCGCTCTCCGCCAAGTCCAGTCCTAAGACTCTGTCCATGTCCAAGAGCACGGCGAGCTTCTGTTTCGCCTCGACCTCCTCATCCTTCATGAGATTCCAGAGCACCCCCAAGGCCTTCGGCACGTGGAGATCTTCGCACACGGCAGCTCTGAAAAGTTCGAGATATTTCCCTGCTTCCTTGCCGAGTTCTTCCACGGGAGGAAGCTCAGCACCCTCTCCTGCCTGAGTTTGCAGCTCCTTTATCCGTTCCACGAGGTTTCGCCGGGCCGAACGGGCGGCGTTCAATGAATCGACGCTGAACTGCAGCTGACTGCGGTAATGCCCGCCGAGACAGAAGTAGCGGTAATCGAGGGGATGATAGCCCTGCTCTTTGAGGGTCCGAAGCGTGATGAAGTTCCCCGCCGATTTGGCCATTTTCCCCGAATCCATGATGAGGAACTCTCCGTGAACCCAAAAGTTGACCCATTTCTTTCCCGTTGCAGACTCGGACTGGGCTATTTCATTGCTGTGATGGACCGGTATGTGGTCGACGCCGCCGCAGTGAATATCGAACTGCTCACCGAGATACCTCATGCTCATTGCCGAGCATTCGATATGCCAGCCGGGGTATCCTCTTCCCCACGGAGAATCCCACAGCATCGCCTGATGTTCGAATTTCGATTTAGTAAACCAGAGGACGAAGTCTCTCGGATTCTTTTTATTGGCATCTACATCGATTCGCGCTCCCGATTTGAGCTCCTGTGTGTCAAGACGCGCTAAACGGCCGTACTCGGGAAAGGTATCGATACTGAAGTAGACATTCCCTCCGGAAGTATAGGTCTTCCCCTTTTTTTCCAGCCGCTCGATCAGTTCGATCATATCCCCTACATGTTCCGTTGCCTTGGGGGTCTCTGTCGGCGCCAAGATGTTCAGTTCCTTCACATCTTCGAAAAAGGCATCGGTATAGAATTGGGCTATGTCCCAGACGGTCATTCCTTTTTCCCGGGAACTCTTGACCATCTTGTCCTCACCCTCGTCGGCATCGTCGGTAAGGTGACCCACGTCGGTGATGTTCATCACCTGTTCGACCCGATAGCCGACATACTCCAAACTGCGCCTCAGCACATCTTCAAAGACGTAGGTCCTCAGGTTTCCAATATGTGCGTAATTGTAGACCGTCGGTCCGCAGGTATAGAGCTTTACCAGATCGGGTTCTAGGGTATAAAAGTCTTCGATTCGGCGGCTCATGGTGTTGTAAAGACGTAACTGCATGTTCTGCTCCTTCCGTTCCTTCCGCGTACCGCTGGAAATCACTCTCCCTTTCCCGTATTATAGAGGAACGGGTGAACGACGTGGATAACACTGTAAAAAAATTGGCCGAAAAAATCAACATTGCCGGAAGCCTTCGCCTCTCGGAGCCGATGTCGCTGCACACAACGTTCGAAATAGGCGGTCCGGCGGATCTCTACGCAGCTCCTGCGTCGAAGAACGAGCTCAAGACCCTCTTATCCTTTGCCGAGGAGCACTCTCTTCCCCGCTATATCATCGGCGGGGGGGCGAACATTCTTGTGGCCGATGCGGGGATACGCGGACTGGTGATCGATATGTCGGGGCTCGATTCGGTGACACGGGTAGAGAACCGCCTTATAGTTGAAGCCGGCACGCCGATAAGCGACGTATCTCTTCGAGCCGCCGAAGAGGGTCTCTCCGGATTGGAGTTTATCTACCGGATGCCGGGAAGCACCGGCGGCGCCCTCTGGATGAATGCACGGTGTTACGGACGTTCCATATCGGAAACGGCGGAGTGGATAGAGTATATCGACGAGAAGACCTTGGACGGCCGCATCGATATGCCCCATCCGGACTTTGCCTACAAACGCTCTCCCTTTCAATCCGGCGGCTTCACCATATTTCGGGCTTCCTTCTCTCTTCGCAGGGCAGGGAAGGCGGATATTCGTCGAGAGATGGAGGAGGTCTTTCTCGACAGAAAGAAAAAAGGGCACTTTCTCCATCCCTCCGCCGGTTCGATCTTCAAGAACGACCGCTCCCTCGGAAAACCGACGGGGGTAATCCTCGATCAACTAGGACTGAAGGGAAAGAGGATCGGAGATGCACAGATAGCCCCCTTTCACGCAAACATCATCATCAATTTAGGTAGCGCAAAGGCGCGGGATGTGAGAGAATTGATGGAGTCCGCCGGAGAACTGGTTCGGGTACAGCTCGGGAGAAAACTCGAACCGGAGATACGACTCATCGGAGAGTGGGGAGACGAATCATGAGCACCAATATCGATTACTTCAGAAAATACCGGGAAATTCTGAGTCACGAAGATATCCGCTCTCTCTTTTCCGAACAGGCCACCGGTGAACTGGCCAACGAGTGGAGGGATTTATCCGAAGAGGAAGCGGCGGAGATCTTTCTCCATCTGGATAATGAAAAGAAACTCGATCTCATAACCGAACTCCCCAACGCCGAACAGGAGAAGGTAATCGCCTCCCTCTCCGTGCAGGGAAAACGTGCCCTTTTCCGCGCCATGGAACCGGATGACCTTGTGGACATCGTGCAGTCGGTGAGCCACGAGGTCCGCCGTTCGGTATGGGAGAACCTCAGCGATGAGGCGAAGCGGGAGATGCTCTTTCTTCTCCGTTTCGACGAGGACGACGCGGCAGGGCTGATGACACCCCGGTACATCGCCGTGCGGGCCACTATCACCGTCGGGGCCGCCCTTAACTTTATGCGCTCGAAGGTACGCGAAGTGGAATTCATCTACTACATTTACGTCCTCGACGATCTGCAGCGGCTCATCGGTTCACTATCCATCAAGGACCTTCTCGGGGCGAAAGACGATACTCCGGTCGAAGAACTGATGGATACCCGGGTGATCTCGGTATTCGACGAGACGGACCAGGAAGAGGTGGCAAAGATTCTCGAAGATTACGACCTTGCTTCGGTGCCCGTTGTGGATTCAAACAACATTCTTCTGGGAGTGGTCACCTTCGACGACGTAATCGACGTCATACGGGAAGAGCAGACCGAAGATGTCTACAAGATGGGCGGCATGTCGGGGGAGGCCGACAGCTACATGGATACCTCGGTCTGGGGAATGGTAAAAAAGCGGGTACCCTGGCTGATTATCCTCCTTCTCTTCGGAACCATCACGACGAATGTGGTCCATCACTATGAAGATATCGTCATCGGAGCCGCCTTTCTCTTCATCTTTATGCCCGTCATCACCCAAACCGGAGGCAATTCCGGCAGTCAATCATCCACCCTCATGATCCGGGGCTTAGCGACGGGTGAGATCCACTTTCGTCAAATCGGCAGAATAATGCTGAGGGAGATCTTCGTGGGTCTGCTCATGGGAATAGTAACCGGTGCGGTCATAATCGCAAGAAGCGTCCTCCTCCCCCCCGGGGTGGGAATTTTTCCGGGACTGGTGATCGGTCTGTCCCTCAGCTTCGTGGTCTTCATTTCCAATATTATCGGCACCCTGGCTCCCCTGCTGATACACCGCCTCGGTTTCGATCCGACGGTGATGTCCGCCCCCCTCATGGCAACGCTCATCGACGTCTGCGGGCTCACCATCTACTTCGAAACGGCGAAAATTCTGCTCAAGCTTTGATGCGGAGCATTTTGCAGCACCTGCTATTTTCGAGACGCGAATGCCCCCTCGATCTTCCACCCTAGGCTCCAGGAGGGAATACTCTTCTCTCCACCGCAGGCGGCGTACACTGCCCCCTGTTTCGTCACCTCCGCCTCGATGCGGATTTCCCAAGAGAAGGCTCCCTCATCGGATTCCATACTCACCATCACCTCAAGGGGATCGAAATCCATATCCGTCTTCGTTTTTAACCGTTTCTTCCTATACACTCCCTTGCCTGTCTCCCCTCCTTCGTCGATTTCGTAGAGAATTTCGAAACGAAGGCTCTTCTGTTCCAGCGTGAACGTGAGTGCGGTCTCTCGCTTCCATTGGCCCGCACCGTCGATCTCCCAGTCTACTCCTCTCTCCTGCTCGGCCTGCAACTCGACGGTCCACAGCCGTAGAATTGCCCCGCCGCTTGCCCTCCAGCTGCTGTAGTGATAGAGGTCGGGAAGAAGATCGACGCCGCCATCCGAGCAGAGGCCGCGCCCCCAGAGCTCGATTGCGGCATCGGGAAAGAGGACCAGACCGGCTGAGGCGTTTCTCCTGCGATTGGAGACCCGGCCGTCGGAGAATACATAGCGCTCACTGGTAAAGTCTGCCGAAATGTCGTATGCCCATCGGGAGAATTCCCCCTGGCCTTGGATGCCGGCAAAGCTTCCTCCGGGAAGGCTCGGCAGAAAGACATGGGCGCCGAAGACCGAGAGACTGCCGAATCGACGAGGCCTTCCCCGTATCCCTGAAGCGACGCGAATCAGCTCTTCGCTTCGGCCTCTATGAGGCCTGTCGGCGGACAGCTCATCCTCCGGTCCGTCGAAAAAGCGCTCCCGCATGAGACAAAAATCCACCGCTGCCGGTTCGCTCATGCTCCAGTAGCTGCCGAGCACCGATTCGGCATCTCCTCTGATCCAGTAGAGTCCGGAGTTTTCCGTCGGCGTAAAGGCGATTCCCCTTTTCCTTCCGGGATCGAAACCGAAATCCACCCGGACCTTGGGGGTAAAAGCCTGCCGTGAAATAGCATAGCCCGCGTAACGACCTCTTCCCGCAAGTGCGCAGAGCCCCTCCGGTAGCAGGGACCCCGCCTTCAGATGGTCCGAACGAATACCGGGGTAGATTTCCGTTGCAGCTTTTTTCCCTGCAGCAGCGTGCACGGCGGAAAACTCGACCCTGCCGGTGCTTATGCCGTACCTCTGACTATACCCCTCTTGATCGAATTTCGCCTCGTGACCGAGCAGAATAGTCTCTTCTTCCGCGAAAAGCAGCGGCGATGAGACGAGAAAGAAAATTAGCCCTACGGTGAACTCCCTCATAAATAGCGACTAGGAGCAAAGCGTCCCGTTTACTTCATTTCTGCAGCCGTTTCATGTTGCAAATTGCTCTATTACATGGGAAAATGGGTAAATAATCGTATTATGGAGGACGCATTTTGAATATTCTTACTCTCAACTGTGGAAGTTCATCTGTGAAGTATCAGGTTTACGACTGGGAAGCGAAGGAAATACTCGCCACCGGTGTGGTAGAGCGAATCGGTCAAGAGACTTCGGCAATAGAGCATAATGCCGCGGGGAAAGAAAGCTACGAAGAGAAGCACAAGGTTCCGGATCATACTACGGCGATTCGCCTGATCGTAGACACTCTCGTGCACCCGGAGAGAGGGGCCATCGAGTCCATGGATACGATCAAGGCGGTGGGTCACAGGGTCGTACAGGGCGGTGACAAGTTCAACAAGTCGGTTATTATCGACGAAAAAGCCCTCAATGCCTTCAAAGAAGTTTCCAATTTGGCGCCTCTTCACAATCCCGCCAACATTCAAGGCATCGAAGCGGCCCAGAAGATCCTCCCCGACGTCCCTCACTGCGCGGTCATGGACACCGCATGGCATCAGACGATGCCCAAGAGCTCCTTTATCTACGCCCTTCCCTACCAATGGTACGAGGACTACGGAGTACGAAAGTACGGTTTCCACGGTACCAGTTTTCTCTACGTTACTAAGAGAACGGCGGCCCTGCGGGGAAAGGACCCCCGTAAAATAAATGCCATAATCTGTCACATCGGAAACGGAGCGAGCATCTGCGCCGTCAAAGACGGCGTATCCTACGACACCTCAATGGGGCTTACGCCCCTCGAAGGTTTGGTCATGGGAACGAGAAGCGGTGACTTCGACCCCGCAGTAATCTTTCATATTCTCAACAATACCGACATGAAACCGGCGGATGTGGAGAAAGCCCTTAACAAGAAGAGCGGTATTCTCGGTATAACGGGGAAATATATCGATCGCAGAGATATTCAGAAGGCGGCTAAGGAGGGAGACGAGCGTTCGGCCCTGGCCATCGACGTGGAGGTCCATCGATTAAAGAAATATATCGGCGGTTACGCGGCTATTCTCAAAAGGGTGGATGCCCTCGTCTTTACCGCCGGCGTCGGAGAACTTGCCCCGGCGATCCGCAGAAAGATCCTCGACGGTCTCGGATCTATCGGCATAGAAGCGGACCTTGATAAGAACGACCTCTCGGCCACGCGAAATACCGAAACGGATATAAGCTCAGATTCCTCGCCGACGAAGGTTTTCGTTATTCCCACCGACGAAGAATTGGTGATGACGGAGGACACCGTTGCCTTGATCAATGGAAGCTACGACGTGCACACCAACTTCCATTACTCCTTTCAAGAGACCGACTACGTGAATCACGGCAGAAAAAACCGCTTAGAAAAGGAGATAGAAAAGAATCCCGCGCTGAAAAAGATTATCGCACGGCCGGCTAAATGAGTTTTTCCCCATAAGGCTCCGGCTTTTTTAAGGCCGGAGCCTTCTTTTCTTGACTCCGATTAATTCTATTAAGGGAGGATTGTGAGCGTCTTCGTACGAACCTCGTCCGCCTTTTCCGCTCCTAAAAGATACTGTATAATCGCCACCGAAAATTCGGCGGCAGTGCCGGGACCCCTGCTCGTTATGATGTTGCCGTCGACGACCACCCGTGTCTCTTCGAAGGCTGCGGACACGATCCGCGTCTCGAAACCCGGATAACAGGTAACCCGTTTCCCCTTGATGAGGCCGAGTGGTTCGAGGACAACCGCCGGGGCGGCACAGATGGCCGCTACGAGTGCCCCTCGTTCGAAGTTTCCCTTGATCAGCGCAACCGCCGCCCGGCTCTCCGCCACATGAGAAGCCCCCGGCATTCCTCCGGGAATCACCACCGCGTCGAAGGGGCCCTTCGCTTCCTCTGCGCTCACATCGACATCGACGACAATATCATGCCCGCCGGTGACCCGCATGCCCGTCACCCCGACCATCTGTACCTCCATGCCGCTTCTGCGAAGAAGGTCCACCGGAGTGAGCCCTTCGACCTCTTCGAAGCCGTCCGCAAAGAGCACCGCTGCACGTTTCATGATCATCCTCCTCAATTCCAGTGAGAAAATTCTATCTTGCCCTTCGTACTCTTCTCTTTGAGAGTCTCGAAAGTACGCATGATACTATCCTCCGTCTCCTCCCATCCTATGCACTCGTCGGTTATAGAGATGCCGTATGTTAGATCGCCGATGTCGGCGGGAATGCGCTGCTTTCCCGCAAAGAGATTACTCTCGAGCATAAAACCCAAAATGCTGCGGTTTCCCCGCACCGCCTGATCTACGATTGACCTGAGGACCCGCCGCTGACGGATGTGACGTTTTCCGGAATTCGCGTGGCTGCAATCGACAAGCACCGAGGGGTTTAGTTGGGCCAGTTTTAGCATTTCCTCCACCTCCTCCAAGTCTTCCTCGTGGTAGTTGGGCCCCGCATTTCCGCCTCTGAGGATGATGTGGACCGTATCATTGCCGGTGGTATGAAAAATGCAGGTATTGCCGTCCGGGTCTATACCGATAAAACTCGCCGGGTGCATGGCCGACTTCATTGCATTTATCGCAAGCTCATAGTTGCCGCCGGTACCGTTCTTGAAACCTACGGGCATGGAGAGTCCGCTGGAAATATTGCGATGGGTTTGACTTTCCGTCGTCCTGGCCCCGATCGCCGCCCAGGAAACGAGATCGTCTATATACTGAGGGACAATGGGATCGAGGATCTCCGAACCCGTCGGAAGTCCCATCCGGTTAATATCTATGAGGGTCTTTCGTGCGATCTCCAAACCCTTCGAAATATCGTAGCTGCCGTCGATGTCGGGATCGAGAATGAGTCCCTGCCAGCCGACGGTTGTTCTCGGCTTTTCGAAGTAAACCCGCATGACCAGGAAAAGGTGCTCCTCTACCCGCAGGGAAAGTTCCTTCAGCTTGCCGGCATATTCCATTGCAGCCTTGGTATCGTGAATGGAACAGGGACCGACTATGCCTAAGAGCCGCGGATCCTCTCTGCGGATGATCCGCTTTATCGCCTCCCGGCTTTCGAATACGTGTTCGGCAATATCGGGCTCAACCGCATATCGATTCTTGAGTTCGACCGGAGCGATGAGGGGAACGATCTTTCGAATGTGGAGATCTCTAATCTTTCTCATTCGTTTTTCCCCTGCTTGATTTCTTCTCTTCGGTTTCGGCACCGTCGGAGGTATAGAGGTACCGTTTAATTTTCCTCGTGGGCGTCCTTTCGAAGGGTTCCTTCTGCTCGAGAACGCTGTGGAGCCGCGAAAAGGCGTTGAGCCGTGTGTTCGCCCCCTTCCTGAGTTTATTGAGATACTCGGTGACCTGTTTTGATACATCCTTCGACATGTCGACGGCTGATTCCGCGAAATCCCTCATATGCTCCATGAAGGCATCGTAATCTATGTGCACCTTGGCGAGGAGCTGTCCCCCCTCTTCAAAAACCACGGAATCGTTGACGAACTCGAATTGATTCAAGACGGCCTCTATGCTTTCCGGATAGATGTTCTCTCCGCTCGGGCCGAGGATCAGGTTCTTGAGTCTTCCCTTAAGAGCGAGGTAGCCGTCTTTATCGAGGGTACCGAGATCTCCCGTGTGAAACCATCCGTTTGCATCGAGGACTTCATGGGTCTTCTCCTCTTCCCTGTAGTATCCCTGCATGACATTCGGTCCCCGAACGAGGACCTCGCCCGGTACGCGTGCGGGGTCCTCGGATTCGATTCTTACGTGCACCCCCCTTATCAGCGGGCCGATGGTATATGGCTTTGCATAGTCCATCGTGGACCCTGCTACCAGGGGTGAAGTTTCGGTAAGCCCATAACCGATGGCAATGGGAAAGCGGGCTTCCCGCAGAAAACGCTCCACATCTTCGGCCAAGGCGGCTCCTCCGAGGATAAAATACTTGAGCTTGCCGCCGAAAGTCTTGCGGAGTTTCGCCCCTACCGAACGATGAATGAGTTTGCACAGGGGAGGGACCTTCAGGAGCAGTTCAATGAAGCGGCTCTTATTGAGTTTCGGCGCAATGAGGTTCCGATAGATCTTCTCTATGAGAAGAGGGACGGAAACCACCACCTGAGGTTTTACCTTCTTCAACGCGGGAAGGAGAACCGACGGGGCGGGGGGCTTTCGCATATAGAATATCCTGCAGCCGAGAATCATCGGTGTGAGAAAGCCTATGGTGCATTCGTAGGTATGTGCCAGAGGAAGAAGCGAAAGGAGCCGGTCTCCAGGCCGCAATCTCCTCGGTATCTCCGTTGTACCGAGAGTATTGTGGCTTATACTCCGGTGGCTGAGCATGACTCCCTTGGGGTTGCCCGTAGTACCGGAGGTGTAGATTATAACCGCCGTATCCTCTTCGGCCACCTCATCGGGAATACGCAAAAGCGAGTCTTCCTTCGAATCCGAGGGCCGCGGTATGGCGGCGGTTTGTCTGCCGCCGGCAGGCAAACCGCCGCCGGCAATATCCTCGAACTCGTTCATCTCGATGCCCCAGCGGTCGTCTAGGATAAGATCGGGGACCTTTTTTTGCATCTTCTCCGACACGAATACGCCGGAGGCCCCCGAATGTTCGATTATCGTTCGAATCTCATCGGGATGAAAATCCGTCAAAATGGGAACGGCAATGGCCCCCAAGGTAACGACGGCGAAGTAGCAGAGACCCCAGTTGGGCATGTTTTCTCCGAGTATGGCGACCCTATCCCCCTTCTTGACCCCCTTCTCTTTCAATCGGATCCTCAAGACTTCCACCGTCTTCGCATAGCTGCGATAGGTATAGGGCGGCGAGTCGATAAAGGACACGAAGTGATAATCGGCATAGAGTTCGACACTGGTATTGAGTAGTTCGGTGAGCGTATATCGTGATAATTGTTTGGACATGGTTCTTTACTGTAGTACGCCCTCTCTCTTTATGCAAGGGTGATCGCAAAATTACCCGCACTAACGAAAAGAGCCTCCCACCATTGACAGAAATCCGACAAGCGGCTAGTCTCTCGGCATGAGAATAGCTTAGGAGCAGTTCAATGGAAGAGAAGATTCGCCGTATCCTCGGACTCAAGCCGGAGGGGCAGACAATAACGGTAAAAGGGTGGGTGAAAACCAAGAGAGATTCGAAAAACGTGGTGTTCTTCGAGCTGACCGACGGGTCCTCGTTCAAGGGACTGCAGGTTGTACTCGACACCGACGGTGAGGCGGAAACTCCGGATGAGCTCTCCAAAGTCGGCACCGGGGCCGCTGTGGAAGTGAGGGGCCGCCTTGTGCAATCCCCGGGAAAAAATCAGCCTCTTGAGCTGCACGCCGATTCCCTCACTTTAGTCGGCGAGGCCCCCGCCGAAACCTATCCTCTGCAGAAGAAACGGCACTCCTTCGAGTTCCTCAGGGAGATCGCACATCTGCGGCCGCGGACGAATACCTTTGCCGCCGTCGCCCGGGTTCGAAACAGCCTGAGTTTCGCCATACACCGCTTCTTCCAGGAGCGGGGCTTCTTCTACATTCATACCCCCATCATTTCCACCAGCGACTGTGAAGGAGCCGGGGAGATGTTCCAGGTAACCACCCTCCCGCTGGATAAACTTCCCATGGAAAACGGAAGGATCAAGTACGAAGAGGATTTTTTCGGAAGAAAGGCGAGCCTTACCGTGAGCGGACAATTGGAGGTGGAAACCTACGCCTGCGCGATGCGGGACGTCTACACCTTCGGGCCGACTTTCCGGGCGGAAAATTCCAATACCGCCAGACATTTGGCGGAGTTCTGGATGATCGAGCCGGAAATGGCCTTCTGCGCCCTGGACGGCAACATGGCTCTGGCGGAGGACTTGCTCAAATACGTGCTCTCCTCCCTGCTTGAAGAGAATGCCGAAGACATCGAGTTCTTCGACAAGTGGATCGAAAACGGGTTGAAGGAGAGCCTGCAGAATGTTCTTGAGAGCACTTTCACCCACCTCCCCTACGGGAAGGCGGTGGAGATTCTTACAGAGGCGAAGAAGGATTTTGCGTATCCGGTTCAATGGGGTTCGGACCTCCAGTCGGAGCACGAGCGCTATCTCACCGAGGAAGTCTACAAGGGACCCGTTGTCGTAACGGATTATCCCAAGGAGATAAAGGCTTTCTATATGAAACTCAACGAGGACGAAAAGACTGTACGGGCGATGGATATCCTCTTGCCGAGACTCGGCGAGATCATCGGGGGCAGCGAAAGGGAAAACGATTACCAAACCCTCCATTCGCGCATCGTCGAAATGGGCCTCGATCCTGAGGATTACTGGTGGTACTTGGACCTTCGCCGCTTCGGCAGCGTTCCCCACTCGGGATTCGGTCTCGGCTTCGAACGTCTCGTGCAGTATGTCACCGGCATGCACAACATCCGCGACGTCATCCCCTTTCCCAGAACGGTAAAAAACGCCGGTTTTTAGAAAGGATTTTAGAAAAGCGTCTCCCGGTAAGTAAAAATCTCAGGGCCGCCGCCTCTTATCTCTGCGCATAAGCCGGTTGAGTTCTCGGTCGAAGGCGGCGGCGAAGGCGCGAATCTCCCGTTCCCCGGCCCTTCCCCTTCCCGTTTCCGGACCGATACCCATCTCTCGAAGCCGCATCATCTCATCTCGCAGCGAAACCCGCTCACCAATATTCTCCTCGGTATAGACGGCGCCCCGGTCGTCCAGGACCGTCACTCCCGAGGCTACCAATGCGGCTGCAAGGGGCACATCCCTGCTCACCGCCAGGTCCCCCTCCCGCGCCCGGTCGAGAATGTAGGTGTCGCAGCTGTTCTCAGCCGTCGGCACCTCAACGAGCGAGACGGGTCCATCCTTTTGCACCGGCAGTACTCTGTCGGAGACGAAAACCGCAGAAACTCCCGTACGCCGTGAAGCCCTTTCAACAATCTCCCGGACCCTGACGGGACATGAATCCGCATCCACCCAGATCTTCACTTCACGCTCCTTCCGCTTTAACGATGACTATTCTGCACTGCACACACCGCGGTGAGACTTCAGGAACACCGGGGAATCGTCGCCAGATATATCCGGGCCTTTCCCTCGATACGATAGTCTCCGGCGGCGAGGGGGACGATGAAGCTCTCTCCCCTCTTCAGCTCGAGGGACGGGAAAGATTCCTCTTCCGGCCTGCCCGCCGCCCCGCCATCCGCTCCAGGAGCCGCCTCCGGGACGAGACGGCAGCTGCCTTTTACACAGATACCGATCTCTATCGAGCTCCGCATATTCACCCTGAGGGGCTTTTCTCGGTAAGCGGTGAGCCTCCGGAGAAGGAATTCTTCGATGGGAGCGGGATACTCCTCTATCCCCTCAGCGACGGAAGAAGGCGCTAGTACATCGGGAGGCCGCGGCGCAAAGGAGAGAATGGAGAGCAGTTCGTCCACATCCACGTGCTTCTTCGTCAGACCGCCGCGCAGCACATTGTCGGAGTTCGCCATCAACTCCACGCCCATTCCCTCCACGTAGGCGTGCAGGACGCCGGCGGGCTGAAAGAGCGCCTCCCCCTCCTTCAGCGTAAGAATATTGAGGTAGAGCGGCGCCGCTATCCCCCGGTCTATTCCGTGTAATTCGTGAAAACGACGGACCAGACTCGCCTCAATTGTCTGTCTTCCCTCCGCCCATCGGACGAGGTCCCGCACCAAATTCTCCGTCTCGGTCTCATCCATTCTCATGAGAAGGGTGAAAAAATTCTTCAGCCGCTTATCCTCTCCCTCATCGGCATCGAGGGGGGGCAGCAGTTTTTGCCGAATAAGATCCGATTCGACGCCGCTCAGCCCCTTCCGTAATTCTTCCACCGTTCTGAAGCCGCACATCGCGGTGAAGGGGGTAAGCGCGCAGATGATTTCCGGTTTGTGGTTATCGTCACGGTAATTCCTCTCAAAGGCGTCGATGGGAATACCTGCATTCTCCTCTCGGGCAAAGCCTTCCTCCGCCCGCTTCTTGTCCGGATGAGCCTGGATGGAGAGCGGTTCTCCCGCCGCGAGAACCTTGAAGAGAAAGGGCAGTTTCGCGCCGTATCTGTCGGAAATTGCACTACCGAGAAAGGAGTCGGCGTTCTTTTCCACCAGTTCGGCCAGGGGCCGCCGCCCCTCCGTACTCAATACCTGGGAGGGACCCCGTGGATGGACCCCCATCCACATTTCGGCGAAAGGCTCTCCTTCGGGGTTTTCTCTTTCCAAGAGCTCGGGCATGAGCTCGGTCGAGCCCCACGGGTAATGCTGAATCGTATTGTGGAGAATAGCGGCGTGTTTCATACCATTCATATTAGCCCACTTCGGCCGCGGGTCAAAGGGGGAAGAAGCGGAAAGGAGGAACAAAAACGCCTCCCCTTGACGGAAAGAGAGCTCTCATATAAGACTATGAATATCAGCTGGAATCAGCTAATAAAAAGGAGTCGCCATGAAATATTCTCCCCTGCAACACATAAGATATAAATTTTCCCCCATCCTTCCCTCACTGCTGCAGAAGGAGATTTCCACCATAAGCCCCGAATTCGGGGAAAACTCCGAATCGCTCGGGGATCATGCCAAACTCAAGGAGATCTTCGAAAAGAGCTACGGAAGACCTACCGTCCGTTTCAGCTCCGGTGAATCTAAGCCCGGCAGCGGAGCACTCAATATCGGTGTCGTTCTTTCCGGCGGCCAAGCCCCCGGCGGGCACAACGTTATAGCCGGCATTTTCGACGCAATGAAGGCGGCGAACGCCGATTCTCAACTCTTCGGTTTTCTCCAAGGACCCTCGGGAATCATCGAAAACAGGGCCATCGAACTCACCGAGAGTTACATCGACCCGTACCGCAATACCGGCGGTTTCGACATGATCGGATCGGGAAGAACCAAAATTGAGACGGAAGACCAATTTGAAACCAGCGCGAAGGTCTGCCGTGAACGCGGGATAAATGCGCTGGTAATCATCGGCGGGGACGACAGTAATACCAATGCCGCTCTCCTTGCCGAGTACTTCGAAAAAAAAGAGACGGGAATTATCGTCGTCGGTGTACCAAAAACCATAGACGGCGATCTCAAGAATGAAGACGTGGAAGTCTCCTTCGGATTCGATACGGCCACGAAAACCTATGCCGAACTCGTCGGCAATATCGGCCGGGACGCCGCATCGGCGAAAAAATATTGGCATTTCATCAAGCTCATGGGCCGCAGCGCCAGCCATATCTGCCTGGAGTGCGCCTTGAGGACTCAGCCGAACGTGGCGATTATCTCCGAAGAAATCGAACGGGACCACACCACCCTCACCGATATCGTGGAGCACATCGTACAGACCATTGTTTCGCGAAGCGAAGAGGGCGATAACTTCGGCATTGTTCTCGTTCCGGAGGGTCTCATCGAGTTCATCCCCGAAATGAAGAATCTCATATCCGATCTCAACACCATTCTCGCCGAGCACGAGAACTACTTCTCCACTCTCCACACCTTCGAGGATCAGGCCGAATGGGTCAACAAAAACCTCTCGAGAGATTCCAGCTACGTCTTCAGTACCCTGCCGAACAATATTCAGCGGCAGCTTTTGATGGACCGGGACCCTCACGGAAATGTTCAGGTATCCCGCATCGAAACCGAAAAACTTCTCATAGAGATGACCGAGGACCGGCTCAATGAACTGAAAGCACAGGGGGATTTCAAGGGAAAGTTCAGCACTCAGCATCACTTTTTCGGCTATGAAGGACGGGCCGCCTTCCCGTCGAATTTCGACGCGAACTATACCTATGCCCTCGGCTTCAATGCCTATCTCCTCATCTCCTTCGGCCTTACCGGCTATATCACCTCTATTCGAAACCTCTCTCAGTCCGCCGAGCAATGGGTGCCGGGAGGAATCCCCATTACGATGATGATGAACCTCGAGAGACGGCAGGGAAAGATGAAACCGGTGATAAAGAAGGCGATGGTAGACCTGGAAGGGAAACCCTTTAAGACCTTTGCATCCAAGCGCGGAGAATGGGCTCTGAAGACCTCTTATACCTATCCCGGCGCCATTCAGTACTGGGGTCCCGAGGAGGTCTGCAATCAAGCCCCGCTGTCTATCATGCTCGAACAGAGCTGAGAGCTATTGCTTCGATGTCCTCGGCGGAGAGGGCAACGGGGGTCCCCTTTAGCCCCGCCGATGCGGCGCAGCAAAGGAGGTTTTCCTCGGTAAACCCGTAGTCGCTCATCGGCGAAAGAGTAAAGTCTTCGACCCAGCGGCGTAACATCCGGGTCATTCCTTCGATTCTCTCCTTTATTTTTTCCGGTATCATCTTTGGAAACGCTTCAGTCATTTCCTCGCCGGTGACGATACAGGCCGCCCGATAATACTTTTTCAAAGCCGCGAGTGCGCGATCCGCCTCCTCTTCGGCTCCTTTATCCGCCGCTTCTGCGACTCGATCCAGGAGCCTCTCGACTATCCTTTCGGTCGCCCCGGCCAAGAGACGCCCGCACAAGTAACCATGGGGCGCCTCCTTCAGAGAGCCGAGAACGGGAGCTAAACCATGAACTACTCCGAGACTCGCATTTGCCAGGACGATGCCGGAAAGGTAGGCCGCATAAGCCATGTCGGCTCTGGCGGCCCGGTTTCCTCCATCGCTTACCGCCAGAGGGAGCGACTTCGCGGCCCGTCTCAAACCGTCTAAGGCAAGCGCATCGGTGAGAGGATTGGCCCCCGTTGATACATAGCCCTCCAAGAGCTGGGTCAACGCATCCAAGCCCGAGGCGGCGGTGAGGGCAGGAGGGAGAGAGATCGCGGCCAGGGGATCGATAATCGCCAGATCAGGAACGAAGGCCTCGTGTCGAAGAGACTTTTTATACCCGTTTTTGCCGACCTTGCGCAGTACTGCATTCTTCGTGGCCTCTGTGCCGGTGCCGGCGGTCGTGGGGACCGCGATGAGGGGAAGTCTGCGGCCTTCGGGTTTCTTGCTCCCCACACCCTCCAGATACTCCTCGACACTTCCCTCGTGCACGCACATGGCCGCCACGGCCTTTCCCGTATCTATGACGCTGCCGCCACCCACCGCGAGGACCGCGGAAAAATTACCGGACCGCAGCTCATCCCTGATTCCGTCGACCAAGGCGGCGGTGGGCTCACCCCTTGCAATGAATCGCCGAAAAGCTATTCCGCTTTTCTTCAGCCCCCCTTCCAAACCCGGGGCTATGGGCAACTCTTGGTAGGATCGCTCACCGGTAACAAGGGCAAGGCGGCGATAGCCCTTTTCCGCCGCGTATTCTCCCGCCTCCTCGGCCCGTCCAAGGCCGAAGCGAAGAGCCGGTACCCGTGCCAGGGTAAAGGGAGCAATCGGTCCGTTCATACTGATTCTTCCTCCGTTCTCTCTTATCGCGGCACTGCAGAGCCGTGAAAATGCATAAAGTCGATACCTATCCATGCTTCGGTATTCGACATCTCCCGGTCGATGAGTCCGATCTCCACATCGTCGGTGGTTTCCGCAACGAGATAGCGCTTTCCCGCGTAGGGAAAGCGGGCGCCCGGCCCTTTAACGTCTACGGCCGCCACGCTGTGGGCATAGCGGCTAGATACCATCAGAACGGCGTCTATGTCGAAGTGGTGGAGGAGGATCACGTAGAGCAGCCCCCGGGAGTCACAGTCTCCCACCTGCGTAAGCGCCGCCTCGAGGGGAGAGAGACAGTCGGACATGGTGGCCAAGCGCCGATATTCGAAGCCTTGCAGCCAGGCCAGTAAGCGCCGTGCGATTTCAGCATCGCTCTCTTTCCCGTCGAACACGTGCTGCCGCAGGGCCGCATAGAGAGGCGCCGTTCTGGCATACAGATCCCGATAGAGGAGACGATAGTAGCGCTTCCAAGCTTCTACCGCGTAGTCGCTATCTCCGTAGAGCGCGAGGAGACGGGCCTCTCGTTCTATCAATTGCTGAGAAAGGCTCGGTTCGCGGGAACCGAGGACCACCGGAACAATCCTGTCTTCGAACTCGATCCGATGAAGCTCCGTTCGCTCGGAGGGATAGGGGGAACGAAAGCTGCTGACCGCTCCCGGCTGCATGATCCCGGAATGCCCGACGGAAAGGGAATCGAGGACGGAGAGGATCATGTCGGTATAGGCTTCGAAGGCTCCCGCGGAGCAGAAAGCGACGGCCGAGAGATCTGTGCCGTAATCCTCAATGCTTAGGAGATAGCCCCGGTATGCAGCCCCAGCCTGGCTGAAGGAAACCTCTCCGAAAACGGCATCGCGGCGGGCAAAGAGAAAACTCCCCCCCCTGCCCGAAGTGCCTAAGTCGCTACGTACCCGGGAATCGAGCGCCGCGGCACTGTCGAACAAGCCCGTATCGTAGAATCGGAGGAGAAAGAATACCTCTTCCGCCCCGTTTGTGGCGCTTACCTTCTCAATCCCGGCCTCGTGGATCTTCCATCCCGCGGGAAGATTTATATAGACCCCGTCCCTCGGAGTAGCCCTCCATTGCGCGGCGAGGGAAAGGGGCTGCAGGAGGAGGAAGAGAAGAACGCAAAGAATAGCGTGGTGAGCCGGCGGTCGCATACTCTATAGGGATACCTTGTGCCGCTTGATCTTCTTCGTCGTGGTCATCTCCATCTCTTCGTCGAGGAGGGTAACCCGGTTGATTCGCTTGTAGGGTGCCAGGTCGAGGTTGACTTCGCGCACGATTTCTTGAATGCGCATTTCTATCTCCTCCTTCGCAGCCTCCTCTTGACCGCTCTTCTTGAAGTGTTCGAAGTTGGGAAAAACGTAGGCCTCTATACCCTCGGTTTTCATTCTCTCGTCCAGGAGAAAGCCCTTTACCATGATCTGTTCGATTTCGTCATAGAGCTGAAAGTGGTCCTCTATCTCCTCGGGAAAGACGTTCTTTCCTCCCTCGGTTACGATGAGGGATTTCGCCCGGCCGGTGAGGTAGAGATAGTTTTCTGCATCCAGATGCCCCACGTCGCCGGTGAGAAACCAGCCCTCCTCGTTAAAGGATTCCTCCGTGGCTTCCCGGTTCTTGTAGTAGCCCTGCATCACCATCGGCCCCTTCACGGCAATCTCTCCGTTTCCCTCTTCGTCTGGATCGATGATCGTCATCTCCGTCTGCGGGATAACCTTTCCCACCGATGCCTCTTTGTAGTGGTCTATGGGATTGAGAGTGAGAATCGGGCTGGTTTCGGTAAGGCCGTAGCCCTGAACAAAATCGATACCGAGCTGATTGAAGAGCCGGAAGGTGGAAGACGGAAGGGGACCGCCGCCGCAGATACAGATCCTGTTCGTATCGAGGGAGAGCTTCTTGAGGATTCCCTTGAACATCACCTTCCCCGGGTTTACCCTGAAGGTCTTCTTGATCACTCCGCTGAGAGCCATAAGGAAGCGGATCAATCCGTATACCAGCACTCCCTTCTCCCGTATGCCCCGCATGAGGCCCTTTATCATCTTATTAAAGAGCATAGGAATGGCCAGAAACATCGTCACCTTGCCCTGGTGGAGATCCTTCAGGATCTGGGCAACCGCCAGCTTCTTGGCGAAGACGATTTCCGCACCCACCGAAATAGATTCGATAAATACCGCAAGCATCGAATAGGAGTGGTGCAGCGGAAGGAGGGCGTAAAAGACATCGGTGTGGAAAATGTCCATATTCGCCTGGGCGAGAAAGCAGTCGCTGACGAAGTTCTTGTGGGTGAGCATTACTCCCTTCGGCGTACCGGTGGTACCGGAGGTGTAGAGGATTGCCGCTAAGTCGTCAAGTTTCGGCAGCTCGTGCTCCGTCTCCTCCTCCTCTTCTATGGAGAGGAGATAATTATCCAGTTTTTTTGAAAGGGAAATCCGATGCGTGATACCGGCTTTTCCCTTTGCGTCGATTTCCTCAAACTTTTCCTCATCGGCGAAGAGAACCGTTGCTCCGCTGTGGGCGATGTAGGTCGTGATGTCTTCGGACTTGAGCTGATAATCTATGGGAACGACGATTCCGCCGGCCCGGAGTATGGATAGGTAGGCTATGGCCCATTCGGGAGAATTCTTACCGGTTAGGGCGACGCGATCGCCGTAGCCGACGCCGAGCTTTCCCAGCCGATTGGCCGTATAGCGGATCTTCTCATCGGCCTCTCGGTAACTGAGAAACAGATTGTCCGGCTCATAACTCGAAAAGCACCTCCTGTCCGGATGGCGTTCCACGGTGATGGAGAAGAGTTCCACCAGAGTAGGCCACTCTCCTTCGAATTTTCGTCCCCGGTATTGAGCTAAAAAGCGCCATGGCTGTTCGTCTCTTTTCATCGATGCATCCTCCTCTATGGAATTATTTCAACTATACCCCATGCTCCGGTCAAACACAAGTTGCGCTTTATTGCCCCGCGGCATCCCGGCTAGAGTGCCTCCCCGACCGCCCCTCCGTCTATTCGAAGAACGGGGAGAAAACCGTAGCGCTCGATTTCCGGCGAAAGAAGAGAGCCGCCGGCCCCGTAAAAGGGAAGCCAGTTCCCCTCCTGGATGAGGGCCTCACTTGGCCGAAATCCTGCTTTGTAGCTCATGTGCCGGTTTTCCGCCACGTAGTAGCCCAAATATACATGCTCGATTCCTCTGCTTCCCGCGACTTCTATCCCCTTAAGTACTCCGTAAGTCCCGAGACCGAGTTGTGCCTCATCGGGGTCCCAATAGGTATAGATCGCAGAGAGAGACTTCTCCGTTACGTCGAAATGACTTGCCGAGATCAGTCGTCCCTCCCTTCTCACTTCCAGGACCATCCCAAAGGGAACCTGTTGAAAGAATGATTCGACGAACGTTTCATAGTCATCCTTGGCGGAGAGTTCGAAGCGGCCTCCGTGTCTGAGATAGAGCTCATGCTTTTCCCTATCCGCCTCTGCTTTCTTTAAGGCCACATCAAGCTCCTCCACCCTTCGCAGTACCCGCCGCTTATTCCGGCTGAATCTGAATTGTTCCACCGGAATCCTTATTGGGATGCAGCGGCCGCATCGATCACAGACCGGACGGAAATAGGCCGATCCGAAGTGACGAAAGCCGAGGGAGAGCAGCGTGTCAAGTCCTCCCTCATCTATATCCGAAACGAAGAGTGTTTCGCTGTAGAAGGTCCTTCCCTCGAGGTAGGGACAGGGAGATTCTTGAATACCGAAGGGCATGCCGCGCAGGAGCATATCCACATAGTCGAACATCGGCCGTCTTGTTTCAAGGCTTTTACGAGACGGGGGGGTGAAAGTTCCCGCCGAATCGGCTAAGATGACGGTATGACGAAAAGGCAGCTGCTCGAACTGGTGAAACTCTGCAAGAGTAAAAAACGTATCACCATTCAGCCCCATGATTTTCCCGATCATGACGCTATAGCCGCCGCCTATGGTCTGTCCGGTCTCCTCGAATCACTTAATCTGTCCTGCACCATCGCCTACAACGGCTCCATCGCCCGACGTGAGCTGCGAATGTTTATCGAAAAATTCGCCATACCGTTGATACAGGCCGAGCGCCTTACCTTCGATTCCGACGACGGAATCATCAACGTTGACGGCTGTAAGGGAAACAAGAATGTCACAAGGATCGGAGGGCAGTACATCGCCGTCATAGATCATCACGCCTCCTCCGCCCCGGAAGATGTCCCCTTCGTCGACATTCGCAGCGATTACGGTTGCTGTTCCTCCATCATCAAAGAGTACTACGATCTCTTAGAACGAAGCCCCTCGAAATCGGTGGCCTCGGCCTTTCTCCTCGGTCTCTATACGGATACCGCCTTCTTCACCCGAGGAGTAGCCGAAGCGGATATTCGTCTTCTCTCATCCTGCTACTCCATAGCGGACCTCGAATTTGTCACGATGATCCTGCGCAATAAACTACAGTACAAGGACCTCGAGCACTACCGGAATCTTCTCTCTAAGCTGATAGTCTATGACGAGACGGGCTTCTGCTTTCTCTCGGAGGGCGCGGATCCAAACCTCCTCGGCATCCTCTGCGACTTCATCCTCAGCATACAGGAAGTACACTTCGCCATCGTAGCGGCGCATAATCCCGACGGCATCTACCTCTCCGTGCGGAACGAACACAACCGGCTCCACGCTGCAGGCGTGGTAACTCAGATAGTTAATTCCCGGGGAGGAGCCGGAGGAGGACACTACCATATGGCCGGCGGAAGCTTCCCCCTTCCCGAAGAGGGACTCGACGAAGAGCAATTCAAGGACCGTATTTTCGCACAGATCCTCGATTGGAAGGCTTCCACTCCTTTGAAGGAATAAGAGATAGCGCTCCGTTGACGAGCCGCTTTTGGTGTACTACAGTAATCTCACTTCAACGCATACCGAAACGGCCGAGGAGACCGGAAAAGATGATACAAAGCGCGGAGGATGTGTATGCATTCTTCCTGGAATTCACCGATTTCGAGCAAAAAGAGAAGCAGACGATCCGCGAATACCGCCTCGACCGAATGAGAGGCATCCTCTCCCTCTTCGACGATCCCCACCTTGCCGTAAAACCCATCCACATAGCCGGTTCTAAGGGAAAGGGTTCTACGGCCCTCTACATTGCGAAGATGCTTGAGGCAAGAGGGGTAAAGGTCGGTCTCTACTCCTCCCCTCATGTGAGCGGGTATGAGGAGCGAATCAGCTTCGCCGGTATCCCGGTGCCCCAAGAGCTCATCGCAGAACAGGGAAGACAGGTTGCCGATGCACTTCCCCGCATCCGGGGCCTCGAATTAGACGGAAGCGGAGAGCCGACGACCTTCGAGCTCTTCACCCTGCTCGCCTTTCTCGTCTTTCGGGAAAGCCGCTGCGGTTACGCCGTTATCGAAACGGGAATCGGCGGCCGTTTGGACGCAACAAATGTCGTGCACCCCGCGCTCACGGTGATTACTCCCATAGAACGGGAACATACCGATATCCTTGGAGACACCCTCGAACGCATTGCCTTCGAGAAGGCGGGTATAATCAAGGAGGGGATACCGGTCTGCATCTCCCGGCAGCACGAAGCTGCCCGTAAGGTGCTGCACGAGACGGCCCGAAAACGCCGAGCGCCTTTTTTTGACCTCACCTCTTCGCTCAGACGCTTCGAAGTGCGTCAGAGCCCTTCGGGAACGCTGGTGGCGGCGGACCTCGAAGGCATCGGCGGCATCGAATTTCACCTCGCCATGCTCGGCTCATTTCAGGCGGAAAACGCCCTGCTCGCCCTCTTGGCGATGCAGGTACTCCTGCGGGAAGAGCGCTTCGAAGCCGGAAGTCTCCTCGAATCGATAAAGAACGCGCGTCTGCCGGGTAGACTGGAGTTGTGTGACGGGCGGCCTCCCATCCTGCTCGACGTAGCTCATACGCCCGTCTCGGTCTCCCTCGTGCTGGATACCTATGATTCACTCTTTGCGCAAAAACCCATCTGTATCTTCGGTTCGGTTATTGGAAAGCGAACGGAGGAAATGGCGAAGATCCTCTGCCCCCGCGGTGAAAAGATCATCATTTCCCGTCCTGGGACCTTCAAACCCAACGATCCGCCGGCCGTGCACCGGGTATTTTCCTCCCTTCGCGACGATGTTCCTTTGATTCTCGAGGCCGAGGAGGCTTTAGCGGAAGCTCTGCGTCTTTCTCATGGTACACGGCCCGTTCTGATACTCGGCTCATTCTACATGGTCGGAGAACTGCGACCCTCTGTAACGGCAAGGAGAACAAACGATGAGTGATACTTCTTCCGGCAGCTCCCGGCCAAGCTTCATTTCGCGGCGGGCGGCCGCCCTCGAACCTTACCGCCCGGGGGAACAGCCCAAAGACCTTCGCTACATTAAACTCAACACCAACGAGAATCCCTACCCGCCGGCGCCGGAGGTCGAGGCATTCCTGCGGCGCGTCGATGCGTCGGAGCTCCGCCTCTATCCGGACCCGGATTCCGGCCGCTTCCTCACTGCGCTCTCCCGGCTCTACGGCATCGACGAGGACCGCTTTTTCGTGGGAAACGGTTCCGACGAGGTACTTTCTTTCATCTTCTACGCATTTTTCGACGGGCAGAGAGGTCCCCTGCTCTTTCCGCGGCACAGCTACAGTTTTTACCCCGTCTACTGCTCCTTTTACGCTATTCCCTATGAAACCGTCGACCTCGACGAAAACTTCTTCATCCGGCCGAGGGACTATATACGGCGAATACGACAAGACTCCTGCTGCGGCATCATCTTTCCGAACCCCAACGCGCCGACGGGGACGGCGCTTTCGAAAAATGAGATAAAGGAGCTGCTCGACGCCCTTCCGCAGAACTTCCCGATAGTGATCGACGAGGCCTACGTGGATTTCGGTGCCGAGAGCTCGCTTGAACTCGTCGAACACCACGAAAACCTCATCGTCGTGCAGACCCTTTCGAAGAGCCGCTCCCTCGCCGGCATGCGGGCCGGCTATGCAATCGCCGGACCAAAAACGATAGAAACCCTCAATACGGTAAAGAATTCCTTCAACAGCTATCCCCTGGACAGGCTTGCCCAGGAGACCGCGGCCCTTGCCCTGAAAAACCGCGGCCATTTCGAGGAAACCCGACGCCGTATCGTGTCCAGCCGGGAACGCACCATTGCGAAGCTCGAGGGAGAGGGATGGACGGTACTGCCTTCAAAAGCAAATTTCATCTTCGCCCGTCATGACCGCTTGCCGGGAAAAGAGCTTTACTCGCGCTTGAAGAAACGGGGAATCCTCGTGCGCCATTTCGCCAAGCCGGGAATAGAGAATTTCCTGCGGATCTCCATCGGAACCGATCAAGAGATGGAGTCGCTGTTAACTGAACTCTCGAACATACTGCGAGATTCAAAGGAGGAAAAATGAAAAGCTATCTCAACGACCGGCTGCGGGTACACGCCGGAGACAACACCGAATCCAAGGTCGATGCGATGGAAGGCGGCGGCGTCGAGGGCGCAATTCAGCGAAAAGGCAGCCATCGCTATCCCGAAGGCCTGCCGGCAGGAAAAGCGCTAGTTTCCACGGAAACCATTGCGGCAGAAGGTTTGGGCTAGGCGGTGTCTCTCAATTGGAGGGAGATAGATATGATCCTGTCCGAACTGCCGCTTACGGGCAGCCACATTCAGAAGGTCCGCCAACCGGATTATACGAAACTCCTCTTTGAACTGTATCGTCCCGGAAAGAGATGGAAACTCCTCATATCCCTCAGGCAGGCGTCGACGAGGCTCCACGAAGCCCGATACCCCGTAGAAAGTCACCTTCCCCTGCAGAGATTCGCCCAGCTGCTGCGATCACGTATACAGGGAGGAAAAATCAGCGAAGCGGTTCAGATAGACGAAGAAAGAATAGTCCACATTATCGTTGTCCGCGGCGGAGAGACTTCCCATCTCTACGCTCGTCTCTGGGGAGGAGCCTCGAACATCATTCTCACCGACGATTCGCATGAGATCCTCGATGCCTTTTACCGCCGGCCGAAACGGAAAGAGATCTCAGGCAAATTCTACGATCCACAGACCGAAATTTCTCGAAGCCGGGGTTCAGCCGATTCTTTTCAAGACCGCTTTCGGGTACGTCCCTACGACGAGGCAAAATCCTTTAACCGCTGCATAGAAGAAGAGTACCGGCTGTGGGAATTGAAGGAGGAGCGGGACAGACTCAAGAAGAGTGTCGATGCCATACTCTCCAAGGAGAGAAGCCGTTTGGAAGCGGGAATACGGCAGCTGGAGGATTCAGCCGCGGAATCGGAGGAGGGAGAAGGCTATAAACAGATCGCAGACCTCATCATGAGTAATCTCCACCGCATAGAAAAGGGCATGGAATGGCTGGAGGTGGAGAACTACTACAGGGACAACGAAAAAACGGAAATACGCCTCGATCCCAAGCTCTCTCCGCAAAAGAACGCCGAAGCCTACTACCAGCGGCAGGGAAAGGTAAAGCGGGGGGCGGAAAGGCTGAAAGAGGAGCTCGAAGCGAAGCGGGCGGAGCTCCGCCGCCTCAACGAGGCAGTGGATGCGCTGACCGGCGCGGAAGAGCTGGAAGAGGAGCTGCGCATTCTCCGTGAAATCAAGGAAGGGAGAAAACGGAGCAAGGCCAAAGGCGGTGATGAAGAGGTCCCGGGAATGCGCTTTCAATCGGGCTCCTTCGCCATCCTCGTGGGGAGGAATTCGAGAGAAAACGATACCCTCCTTCGCCGCTATGCGAAAGGAAACGACTACTGGCTCCATACGAGGGACTTCCCCGGAAGCTACGTCTTCATCCGCTCCCGTTCCGGTAAGAGTATTCCCTTAGAAACCCTCCTCGATGCGGCAAACCTGGCCCTCTACTACTCCAAGGCCAGAAACAACGGAAGAGGGGAACTCTACTACACCCAGGTCAAACACCTGCGCCGAGCGAAGGACGGCAAGGAGGGGCTCGTTCTGCCGACGAAGGAGAAGAACCTGTCCGTCGTCCTAGACCGGCAGCGGCTGGACCGCCTCTTCGCCGTCGACTGAATCGATAGCCGGGCCTTCTAAAGGACCCGCGTTGAAAGAAACGGATTTTTCCTTGATAATGAGCGTATGAAGAAAAAGGAGTACGTCCGGCCCAGTTTAGTCCACGATATATTCTATCCGTCGGACGGCAGAGCGCTTCACAAGCTCTTGGAGCGCAGGGAAAGGCCCGCTTTGTCCAACGCAATTTCCCCCGGCGGGTCCCTTGGAAAACCGCCGACAGCCCTTCTTCTCCCCCACGCGGCCTACGAATTCGTCCTTTCCCACATTCTTCTCGGATTCGACATCTTGAGAGAGATGGACCCGCCGCCTGTGCGTTTCGTCCTCTTAGCGGGCCTTCACAGAGAGATGGAAAGCGCCGTTTTTCTTTCCCCCTTCGATGCCTTCGACTGCCCTCTCGGTCCGGTGGAACTGGACCGAGAAACCCAAGAAAAGCTTTCCGCAGGTGAAGCGGGTACGGTTATCGACGAGCCGGTCTTTCTCGAAGAGCACTCCTTCGAGGTGCTTCTGCCGCCGATCAGGCATTTCTTTCCCGGAACACCGGTACTGCCCGTTCTCGCCGGGAATTTCTCAAAAAACGTACTCCACACTCTACACGAGTTGATTCGCCGGACTGAGGAGAATTCGGTCTTTCTCATTTCATCCAATCTCAGCGCGGAAACCGATACGAAAAATGCGAAACAGCAGGCCCGTAACTTCTTGGAAGTGATCGCACGCGAGGCAGAGATCGACAGATGCAGACAGATTCTGCAGCTTGCGGAGAACGGACGCATAGGCGCCTGCGGGACCGCCGCCGTAGCCGCCTTTCTTCATAATTACCCGCAGACGCGGTCGCTGCTTTTAAGCGAGGGAAGTTCGAAGAGGGCATCCGATTCCCGAGAGGTCCGCTACGCAGCCGTGCTTCTCGACCAAGTTTCACCGTAAGTGAAGGAGGCATTCTATGGATTTCACCCTCACCAGGGAAGAAAAGCTGATCCTTCTCGAGACGGCCCGCGAAAGCATCGTCTCGAAGCTGGAAAAACGAAGCGGACGTTACCCCGATGTGACGGAAAAACTCCAAACCGTCTGCGGTGCCTTTGTTACCCTCCACACCGAGGGTGAACTGCGGGGCTGCATTGGGAACATTCGCGGTATCGACGCCCTCCACGAGGGGGTGAGGGAACTCGCCCGCTCCAGCGCCTTTCACGATCCGCGTTTTCCTCCTCTGCGGGCCGATGAGTTGGACACTCTCAGCATCGAGATATCGGTCCTTTCGCCTCTCGAAAAGGCCGATTCTCCCGATGAAGTTGAAGTGGGAACACACGGTCTGTTGATTCGCTCAAAGAGCCGCTCCGGCGTTCTTCTTCCACAGGTCCCGGCGGAACAGGGCTGGGACCGCGAACAGTTTATCCACCACACCTGCAGAAAGGCCGGTCTTCCTCCCGGCTGTCTGAATCGGGAGGATACGGAACTCTTTCTCTTTACCGCCCTCGTCTTCGGCGAGGAGGATTTCGAAGAATGAACGAGACATCCGTCGAGCCGAAAACTTCACCGCCGGAGCGAATCCGTATATTCGACGGCGCAGAGGCGGCAAAGATCGGCATCCGCATCTGCCGTGCCCGGGCCGGACAGCAGCGCCGGCTCATGCAGCAGTCCGATAGAGAGGGGAACCTCGTCCGTGACGGGCGCATCGAGCCATGGCGCTGGAACGGGACGATCGAAGCGGAGGGGATGCTCTACGCAACTTTTTCCGCTTTGGAAGGCGGGGGTCCGACGGAGAATCTCGAAGAGCTAATCGAAAAATCTCCCGCAGAGGTCTTTCGCTGCCTTGCCGGGCTTCTCCGTGCTTATGACACACTGAAATCCCATCGACCCGAGACGGCTGCAGGCGTTTTCCCGGCGGGAGTCTTCTTTGATACAGAAAACACCTGGTACTTCCTTCCGCCGGGTCTTGCGGCCATAGTCAGGGAAGAACTCCCCGTAGATCCGGACCTTCCCTCCGGTACCGTAAGCTTCGGTGAAAAGGGCCTCGCCGCTGCGATTTCCCTCATTCTCTACCGGGTTCTCACCGGACATCGTCCCTACGAAGCGGATCCCGATGCACCGGCCCATCCGCAGCTCTACGAACCGAAACTACGGGACGATGCAGCTCGCATGCTCTTGGACGCCTTTTCCCTCGCTGCAATTCCTTCCTTCGAGGAAATAGGAAATATCTTAGGCATCTGTCTGCGGCAGAGCTGGAAGAACGAACTAGACGAAACGCAAGCCGAGGAGATCCGCACGAGACGCCGCAGGGAACTCCACAAGGAGGGAAAGCGCCGCCGCTTAGACGCCAAACTTCGCAGAAAGGGCCCGCCGGTGCTCATTGCTCTGGCCGCCGCTGCGGTCATCATCTTTTTCCTCTCTCCTCTCTCCGGAAGAAAAGGAAGCGGCGTATCCCTCACCGGACTCTCCCCCGAAGAGGTCGTAGAAACCTTTTACGAAGGAATCAGCAGCCTCGATCATGAGATGATAGACACCTGCACGATCGGAGATGCGGGAAAGAGCTACCTCAACGAGGTAATGACTCTCTTCGTTATAAGTAAAGTAAGAGAGGGGGTCGAGCAGACTAAGGGCAATATATCGCCGCGGCAATGGGAATCGGAGAATAGACCTCCATTGAAAAACTATGTCTTTGTGTACGGAATAGACGGCTTAGTCATCCTCGATACCCGAAGGATCATAAGCGATTCCGCCTCGGAGCGTGTGCGGGTAGAAGTACGCTATCTGAGGTATACGACGCTTTCAAAAGAGGAATCGCAAAACAGTTCAACGGGAACGGTGGAAATCTACGAAGTAAAGGAGAGGCTCATCCTCGAAGAAACGAAGGACGAGACATGGAAAATACGGGAGATACAGACCCGCAAGAACGATCTTAGGGAAAGAGTTTTCGCCTCATAGACCTTAGCGAAAGGAAAAGAGAAAGGCCAGCAGAGAGGTTGAGAGGCTGACGCCGGCGACGGCACCGAAGGCTATGGCGCTCGAATCCCGGGTCGATTGGTCCACGCCCGAAAAGAGTGAATCGGCGTAGATAAATGTCAAGGCGCCGGCGCCGAAAAGAACTCCGAGTCCGCCGGCCACGGCCGCGCCACGCCGAAGTTCTCGCCGCCTCTTTTCGCGTTCGAGATCCTCGGCACTTATTATCTCCGCCGGGCTCTCTTCCTTCGAATCATCCTCTTTCTCCAGGCTGAGTCTTTTTCCCTCAAAGTCGTGTAGTTGCCAGTAGTTTTTGATATCTTCTGAGATATTCTCCTTCACCAAAAGGTATTCGACTGCCGCGTCTTCGTCTTCCGGCTCCCTCTCCACCAGTCTCACCATTTCGTCGGCAGAGATACCTACCGTCTTTTCTGTCTCCACCGTTTCGGCCTCCATTTGCTGCACTTCCACGTCTCCTTCGAAACAGTAGACAGAGGCGACGGTTCGTTCCGTTCCTTCTTGCGCCTGGTAGATGATATCGTAACCGAAATCGGTCCCCCGCACACCGGCAACCATACTCGGTCCGTCGATGCGAAAGCGGCCTAATCCGGTGATCTTTTCCAGCCGGGCCCGCACTCTTCCGTAGGAGAGCTCGAATTTTCCCCCTCCGTCCTTGTCCACTTCGGCCAGCCTGAAACTCGTGTTCTCGGCGACTTTTACCATGTTGTTTGAGGGAAGGAGCTGAATTTCGAGAAAGGTGCCCTCATAGGAATTGAGATAATCGCCCGCTTCCAACTCGAGCCCCTCCGCCACATCCACGGCTAGATCGTATTCCCTCGTCTCCCCCTCTCGAATATGCTCGAATCCGTTTCCAGAGGCGAAGATGATAACAGCCCCGCTCGTCTCTTGAGAAAAGAGCGGCGCAAGGGCCGTCAGTGCAGAGAACACCGCTAAGAGTGTCCAAAAATTTCGTCTAGTGATCATCAGTGTTTCCCCCGACTAGAGTCTACTCCTATTTTCGGGAAAAATCCGTAATATCTGAAATCTCATCGATGAAGCTCTTCAGTCTTTTGCCTAGTTTTTCTCTTTCATCGGGATGAAAGAACTCCGCCTCCTTTAATTTGCGGAAGAAGGTCAGCTGCCGTTTTGCATAGCGCCGGCTGCTGCGTGCTATCTCCTCCTTCACCTCTTCGAAAACAAGCTCCCCCGTCCTGCGCATGCGGAAAAACTCTCTGTACCCGATCCCTCTCATACCGGGGTCTTCCTCCCGACAACCTCTTCGCAGGAGGCCCCGGAGCTCTTCTACCAGCCCCTCGCAAAACATTTTTTCAACCCGTGCCTCTATTCTTTCGTAGAGCTCCTCTCTATCCCTATGGAGGCCTATCACAAGAAAGCGCCAGGAATCTCTCGGCTCTGAAGGCACGTCGAATCCGGAAAGAGGATACCCGGTAAGGCGGTATACCTCCATGGCCCTGAGGATTCGATATACATCGTTGACATGGATCCGATTCGCCGATACGGGATCCACGAGGGTCAGCTCCTCATACAGAGCCTCGGGTCCTTCCTTCCTTAATCTCTGCCTGAGCTCTTCGCGAATGCAGGTATCCGAGGGGGGAGAATGGGGAAGTCCCCTGAGAAAATGGATGAGGTAGAAGGCGCTGCCTCCGGAAACGACGGGAATACGCCGGCGGGATATAATTTCCTGTGCCCGCTCTTCGGCCGTCCGAACGAAACTTCCAAGGTCGAAGCCTTCGTCCGGCTCCCTGATATCGATGAGATGATGCGGGATCCTCTCCCGCTCTTTTCGGCTCGGCTTTGCCGTACCGATATCCATGCCGCGGTACACCTGCAAGGCATCGGCGCTGATGAGTTCGAAGCTTGTGTCGAAGAGTTCCTTGATAATGTCGGTCTTTCCTACGGCGGTGGGACCGAACAGGAGAACGAGACCGGGCTTACTCTTCGATCCGGTATTCAACTTTCTTGTTGAGGACCTGGCCGATGGCGGTCGGGACAACCTTGCCCTCGTTTTTTTCCACCTCTTCGTCCCCGGTAATGGTCAGCTGATGGGAACGTCGGATCGATGCGCAGGTCATCTCGTAGACGTTATCGTTAAAGCTAATTAATTTATCCAGCGGTAGTATCATGGGCAGATTATACGCATACAGCGCAGCAGTGTAAAGAGATCGGGCGAAAACCGGTAAGAGACCGCTATCGGATTTTCCCGGTCCCTTGCGCTGCCTCGATTATTTTTTCCGCCGCCTCAAACTGATCGATCGAATCGACCTGAATAATGAGATCGGCAAAGGAAAAATCGTCGTTGTCTATTGCATAGAGCTTCATGTAGCGCCGATGGTCGTTTCTATCTCTATTCTCCGTTTCCTGCTTTTTCTCTTCAAAGCTGCCCCCCTCTCGGTCCGCTATCCTCCCCGCCCTCGTGTCGAGGGTCGCATCGAGATAGACCTTGAGGTCCGCTTCCTCCAGCATCCATATTGCCAGCCTCGAGCCGAGGACGCAGCTGCTTTGCCTCGCCATCTCTACCTGTCGGCGGTCGAGAATGATGTCGTAGCTCGTGTCGTCTTGAGCCATGCGATAGAAATCCTCGAAGCTCATGCCCCGTTCTTCGGCCATCGTATGAAAGGTGTAGTTGATTACGTTCAAACCCAAGCGTTCGGCGACTATTCTGCTCACCGAGGTGTTTCCACAGCCGCTTTTTCCGGAGACGGCGATCCTCAACTCACTCGACATTCCGCAGCTGCTCCCGTATTTTCTCCAGCGCATCCTTCATTTCCACCACCGATCGATTTATTTCGGCCAAGGTACTTTTCGAACCTATGGTATTTATCTCCCGGTTCAGTTCCTGACAGATAAAATCGAGCTTTTTCCCAATGCCCTCTTTCGAGCCCAGCAGATCCTCGAACTGGGAAAGGTGACTGCGCATTCGTACCGTCTCTTCATCTATACCGTACCTGACCAGCATGAGGGCAATCTCTTGATAGAGCCGATTTTCATCGATGCGTTCGCCGACGAGATCGCGAAAGCGCTGCTCCAGGTTCTCCCGGAGATGCTTTTCCAGCTCCTCGGCGTGCCTCTCGACACTTCCCAGATGCTCCTTGACCCTTTCGAGAAGTCTCTCGATGTCCTTCGCCGTTGCCCTGCCCTCCCGGATTTTCACCGCGGCGAACTCCTGATAGGCGAGTTTGAGTTGTTCCATAGCGAGACTTTCGAACCAATCGAGCTTGCGGTTCTTTACCTGATTTATTACCCCTTCGAGGTGAAGAAAATGACTCAAGCGGGGTTCATCATCCAAATTCGCCGCCTTCGCTAAATCCCGCAGAGCCTCGGCGTATCGTCCGGCCGTGTTCACATCGATGTGTACCCGGATGTCTTCCTCAAGCTCCTTCACGCGAAACGTCACATCTACGCGCCCGCGGCCGAGACGTTCTCTGAGGAAATCCGTCACCACCGGTTCAAGAAAAGAGAGAAAGGGAGGGGAATTGACCGAGATGTCCAAGTAGCGGTTATTGTAGGATTTTATCTCCGTTATCAATTCCACCCGGCCGTCACGGTACTCCCGGTAGCCGTATCCGGTCATGCTTATCATGGATGCTCCTCAACTGAGAAATATTCTGCCGCTTCTTCGGCCAGACGCCAGTTATCGCCTGCTCCCATGGTGAGAAAGAGGTCTCCCTCTTGCAGATGCGAGAAGAGATACTCTCGTGCATCCGCCGGTTCATGAAAATATCTCACATTCGGATGGTGCTTCTTCACCTCTTCGTAGAGAGTTCTGCCGTCGACCCTTCCCTCTCTCTCTCTCTTCTCCCGGGCGCTGGCATAAATCTTATGGAGGATCACCTCGTCGGCGGCGGAAAAGGATTCGGCAAATTCCTGCAGAAAGGCCTCCGTTCTGCTGTAGGTGTGGGACATAAAATCGACGATGAGCCGACGGGCCGGGTAAAAATCACGAAAGCCCCGCAGGGTCCCCCGAAGCTCCTTCGGATGATGGCCGTAATCGTCGGCGAAAACGATACCGCAATGCTCCCCGATGATTTCCGAGCGTCTCTTACTCCCCTCGAAGCCTTCTAATGCACGAACAACGCGGGCCCTGTCGGCAAGACTTCCCTTTTCACGATTGACGATTCCTGTAATGAGATCCGCAACGGCAACGGCGGCGGCGGCATTGAGAACGGAGTGCCTTCCGGGTATCCGCACGCGAAACTCCCCGCTTTGAGCTCCGAGACGAAAGAGGTGGCACCCGGATTCCAGACGGTAATCCTCTATCGAATAGTCTCCGGCAGCCTCGAATCCGTAGGGCACGGCGAAAATATCGGGCCGTCGCTTCTTCAGTCTTCCGATCAATTCCACCGCCCCCGCATCGTCGGCGCAGTATACCGCCGTTCCTCCCTTCGGCAACAGTGCAGTATATTCCAGAAAGGCTTTCAGTACATCTTCCACGTCTCTGAAGTAGTCGAGATGGTCCGCATCCACCGTGCTGACAACCACCGCATCGGGAGAGAAGGAGAGAAAGTGTCTCCGGTATTCGCAGGTTTCGGCGATAAAAAAGCGAGTTCCCCCCACGTAGGTGCAGCGATTGCCGAAACTCTTTACCGCAGAACCGACGAGGGTATACACCGGCAAGTCCAAGTCCTTGCAGACCGTCCCCGCCATCGCGCTCGTCGTGGTTTTTCCATGCACACCGGCAACACCAACGGCAAAGGCGGTTCGAGAGAGGGCTCCCAAGGCTTCGGTATACTCGAGAATGGGAATCCCCCGCCTGCGTGCCTCCATAAGTTCGGGATGTTCTTCCCGGTCGTAGGCCGCCGAATGAATCACCAGCTTCGTCTCTGCCGAGAGATTCTCCTTCGAAAAGCCCTCATGAAAGGGTATACCGAGTTTTTTGAGAACTTCATCGGTGTAAAAGCGCTCCTTCGTATCGGAACCGATGACCATCGCACCGCGTCCGGCAAACAACTCTGCGAGGGCCGCCATTCCGGTTCCCTTTATGCCCACGAAATGGACGGGAAAACCATGGAGTTCTGCAGGTATCGGCATTTTTTCCATGGAGCGATGATACACAGGGATAAAAAAATGTGCAAGCGAAGGCCGAAGGGTCGCGGTATCGGCCTTCCCGCGATTCTCACCCTTCGGTTTTCCTTGACCTCTATGAAAGTTTGGACTACCCTACACACAGCAGGCGAGGGGAGGAAACAATGGCTAAGGTTCTATCTATAGTGCTCGGAGGCGGCAAGGGCACGAGGCTCTACCCCCTGACGAGGGAACGGGCAAAACCGGCGGTACCCTTCGGGGGGAAATACCGCATTGTTGATATTCCAATCTCCAACTGTATCAACTCCGGATTCAAGCAAATTTATATTCTCACACAATTCAATACCGCATCTCTTCATAACCACATATCTAACACCTATATTTTCGACGTTTTTACGCACGGCTTTGTAGAGATCCTCGCGGCCGAACAGACATTCGACAATGCCGGCTGGTATGAGGGGACCGCCGACGCGGTACGCAAAAACTTTCTCCATTTTCACGATCAGCAGCCCTCTCACTACCTTATTCTCTCCGGCGACCAACTCTACAGGATGAACCTGCATGAGATGTTCAAGGCTCATATGGAAAGCGGGGCGGAGATCACCGTCGCCGCCACCCCCGTTAGCAGGGAAAATGCCACCGGCTTCGGCATCCTCAACACCGACGAAAAGGGAAGGACCGTCTCCTTCGTGGAAAAACCGGCTCCGGAAGAGGATATTTCCGACTTAAAATTTTCCCATAAAATCGTCTCAGACAGCGAAGGACCCGTCGACCCATCGAAGCAGTACCTCGCCTCCATGGGAATATACCTCTTCAACGCCGATACGCTGGAAAAGGTACTCGACAATACGTATACCGACTTCGGTAAGGAGATCATTCCCATCGCCATTGGAGAGCGCCACGTACATACCTACGTCTTCAACGGCTTTTGGGAGGACATCGGTACCATAAAGGCCTTCTACGACACTAACCTCAACCTGTCATCGCTCACTCCCTCTTTCAACTTTTACGACGAACAGATGCCAATATATACCCACCGTCGGCATCTTCCCGCGACAAAGGCCAATTTTTGCACGATGAGCCAGACCCTCACCGGCGAAGGAAGCATAATCACCAATGCCTCGATCGTTAACTCCGTCGTCGGTGTGCGGACCCTCATCGAATCGGGGGCCAACCTCGACGGGGTGTACATCATGGGCGCCAATTACTATGAAACCTACGAAGAGAAGAAGAAGAATGAGGCCGAAGGCATTCCCAATATCGGTATCGGCCGG
>CAZQNO010000001.1:69023-127849 GCA_964594775.1 uncultured Spirochaetaceae bacterium | reverse complement strand
AGAGGGGTGGAGGGCTGTTTGCTTGTAATATCTGCAGGATTGGGACCAGTAAAAACTTTTTGACTCTTAAGTCTTTGTAGTAGTATATTTTACTAGAAATACACAACAATAGGAAAATATCGAGGTATACCATGAATCATCGTAAGCTCTTTTATTCGAAGAAATTCTTTCTCTTTAATCTCATATTAACGGGTGTCTTGGTGGGCTTTGCCCTCTCCTTCGTCATATTCGGCTGCTCCACCGACATGAAGACCGGAGAGACGGCCTACGCGCAGGAGCAGGACAAGGCGGATGACTCTATCGAGAGCCTGCGGCATATGCAGAACTCCTTCAGGAGTGTGGCCGATAGAGTGCTTCCCGTAGTAGTGGAACTCAAGGTGGTGGAAATCGTAAAACAGCAGGCGCCGCAGCAGCGCGGCTGGCCCTGGGACTTTCTTTTTCCCGATGAAAATCAGGGCAACGGCGAAGAGCGGGAATTCCGCAGTCAGGGTCTCGGTTCGGGAGTTATCGTCAAGAAAAAGGGGGACAGCTACTATGTGTTAACCAACGACCACGTCGTCGGCGAAGCAGATGAGATAAAAGTAGTCCTCCACGACGAGAGTGAATATACCGCCACCCTTGTGGGAAAGGATCCGCGAAAGGACCTTGCCCTGGTTGAATTCAAGACGAAGGACGATATTCCCCTGGCCGAGCTCGGCGACAGTGATGAGCTGCGGGTCGGGGATTGGGTGCTGGCAGTCGGCAGTCCGTTCGGTTTCGTATCGAGCGTAACGGCCGGTATCGTCAGCGCGAAGGGAAGATCCGGTCCGCAGAACAACATAAGCGATTTTATTCAGACAGATGCGGCGATAAACCGCGGCAACTCCGGCGGTGCCCTGGTGAACATCGAGGGTGAGCTAGTCGGTATCAATACCTGGATCGCCGCCCCTACCGGCGGAAGTATCGGCTTGGGCTTCGCTATTCCCATTAATAATGCAAAGAAGGCAATCGACGACTTCATAGAGAAGGGGAAGGTCGAGTACGGCTGGCTCGGTGTTACCGTTACCGATGTTTCCGACGAGCTTGCCGAAGAGATGGAGATAGAGGACGTCGACGGAGCCTTTATCCACAACGTCTACATCGACTCTCCCGCCGCGAAGGGAGGCATTCTTCCCGGCGATTTCGTCACAAAGATCGACGGAAGAGCGGTGAAAAACCGGGATGAACTCGTGCGGGTCGTCGGCGACCTCGAGGCCGGAGAGAGAACGGATTTTACCCTCTACCGTTACGGAGAAGAAGAGACGGTGGAAGTAAAGATCGGAAGACGAAAGGACCAGGAAGCCATTCTCTCTCAGCAAAACAAGCTGTGGCCGGGCATGATAGTCGTTCCCCTGGGCGATGAAATTCGTAAAGAGATGGAGATCGATACTGCGCAGGACGGGGTGGTCGTAGCAAACGTAGAGAAGCAGACAAAACCCTATATCGGCGGAGTCAGGCCCTACGACATAATTACGAAGATCAACGATACCGAGATAGAAGGGATTATGGACTTCTATCTCGCAATAAACGACAGCTCGACCAATCGCTTCGAAATAGGGTATATTCGAGAAGGAAGCAGCTTCTTTATCGGTATCGAAAAGGAATAATTTTCCAGATACTACGCACACTTCGGGTGGAAAGAGGGCGCCGCTTTCTTTCTACCCCTTTTTTAGGCGGGATACAGGATGAGCAAGTTATTTGTCGAATACGATCAGGTGAGAAACAGCTCCTTAAAATTGGCGAAAAAGATCCATCAGGACGGCTTTGTCCCCGATGTTATATATGTTTTGCTGAGAGGCGGCGCCTACATCGGCAACGTCATAAGCGAGTATTTCAAAATTGTTAGGAAAGGAGAGCGGCCGGTATTCTATGCCGCCGTGGTCGCCCGCTCGTATACCGACATACACCAGCGTTCTCAGGTTCGAATAGACGGATGGACCTACAAGCCGGATTTTTTGCGAACCGGAGACAGAGTGCTTCTTGTCGACGATATCTATGATTCCGGCACCACCATGAGCTACCTGGGAGAGGTTATCATGAGCCACGGCATTCCAAGAGAGGATCTAAAAATCGCTGTTCACGATTACAAGGTTTTTTCCTATCAGGACAGCCCGAGGACGGTAACACCGGATTATTTCTGCAGAAAACATAGAATAGATTCGCCGGAGGAAGATATCTGGATCCACTACAAGAGCCACGAATTGGTCGGTTTAAGCGAGGCAGAATATCGGGAAAATTATTCGTATACAGACGATGAATTTGCCGATATATTAAAAAAGCAGCTTTTTACATAAAACGGCAGGTGTTCGTATGCCAAAATTCGCGGCCCGGATCTCATGTGCAGCAGCGATTGCAGCGATTTTTCTTTTCAGTAATTCTCTTTCCGCTCAAGACAACAAAGTTTTCCGCTTTTCTCACGAACCGGGGGTCTATGGAAAGCCCATTTTTCTTTCAATCTATGAGACAGGCGCGAAAAACGAATCTGCGGAGGGGAAATTCCTCTACCGGTTTTCCGGCAGCAGTGAAAGCTCCTTCCTCCCCTACGTGCAGTCGCTCCATTTGAACGCACTTCCGGGAGAAGACCGGACGTTTCGAATAGAGCTTCGCTCCTTAAAAGAGCAAGAAGTGAAGGAATTGCTCTTCCGAATCGACAGAAGGGCACCGGCCCCGCCGAGTATCAGCACAGAGCTGCAGGATAATGCGCTTAAATTGCGCATAGAGACTGCCGACGAGGAGGACATTGCGTATACGGCATTTCGCAGTTCCTTTGACGATAAGGGAGGATTTAGACGTTTCGAAGGAAAGCGTATCGATTTTTCCCTGCCCCTGCCCCCCCACGTTTTTTCCGCAGATATTTATGCCTATTCGGTAGACACAAGGGGAAATATCGGAGAAATCGGCACTAAACGAGTGCTGCGTCCGCAGGTCGAAGAGAGCTGCAAAGAGCCGTTGAGAATCCTCTCGCCGGTGGAGGGGGATTTCGCTAATTTGCAAAAACTTGTTCTCGACTCGACAGACTGTTTCGAGTGGATCCGCTACAGTATAGATGGAAGTGACCCCTCATCGCGCGGAAAACCCTATGACGGTCCCCTCATACTCGATCAAAGAGGAGACGTTCTTCTTCGAGTGGCGGCAAAAAAGCGGGGAGAAGACGGCGTCTATCGTTCGCAGCTTCGTTATTCGGTAGCGAACACTGTTCCAGATATCTCCTTTCCTTTCCCCGAAAAAATGGATTCTTCGGAGCTGAGGATACCTGCACCACGCAGCGATGATTTCAATTTTCACTACTGTCTCGATGAACGGGCGGCAGACCTAAGGGATAAAGAATTTACTTCTCCCCTTTCGATAGAGTTCAAAAGTCCAAGTGTTCACGGCTTGCCCCTGCGCCTACTGGCGATCGATCGGCGGGACGGCAGCTCCTACCAATTCAGATACTACTATCGCTATGACAACCGGATTCCCTCGGCCCCTCAGATTCTTCTCTCAAAAGAGCTCCCGATCACCGACCGCATAGAGGTAGTTTTCCTTGCCGAGAGAGAAGCGGAAATATACTACAGCACAGACGGCAGTACTCCGGATCGTTTTTCCCGAAGGTATACGGGGCCCGTTCTTCTCGAAGTACCGAGGAATTCCTCAGCAGGAAGCATTACCGTACGGGCAATAGCGCGATTGAAGAACGGGAGAACGGGAGAAGTAGCCTCGAAGGTGGTGATATATGATTATTCTCGGCCGCAAAAGCCGGAGATCCTCATAGACGATTCCGACAGCCTGGGATTCGGCTTTCGGGTAAATGCGCCGCCGGAGACGAGAAAGATACGCTACGAACTGCGCTACGGCAGTAAAGAGGGAGATTCGATACGGGTAGAGAAGAATTCTCCCCTGGGAAAGCGGGAAATGTATCTGAGCTTCCCCTACGGCTATGCGGGAGCGGCGGTCCTTCGGGTAGCTGTAGAAGACGGGGCCGGAAATCTTTCCCTTTCCTCCGATCCGGTATCCTTCGGCGTCGACACGGTACCGCCTCCGCCGCCGAAGGTGAGGATCGACGAAACGCAGACGGTGTCCATCGACAGCGGCGGTGCCGACATACGGTATGCGCTCTTTGCCGGAGATCGTCCGGAGCAGATCGAAGAAATGTATCCGGCGGAAGAGGATTTTGAAGACTATACGGGACCCTTCTCTCTCGAGATAAACGTGGATTCCGGCAAAGACTATGTGTACTTCGTGGTATTCGCCTATAGCCTGGATGAAAACGGAAACAGAAGCGCCCTGGCGGGCTCCGACTTACACGCCGTGGACCGAAGGAAGAACAGAGGTCCGATTTTTTCCGGTGTAGAAGAGGGTGGGAGATATGCTTCAGAACGCATTATACACCTTCTCTCTCCACAACGGGGGGGGAAGGTTTTCTACGAAATCGAAGAAATCACGAAAAACGGAGATAATCTCAGCCCGCCGCTACCCGACGGAGATTCTCCGGTCGCCGACAGCCCGATTCTCTTTTCCGGGAGGGAAGATGAGGAAGTCGACTATCGCGTTGCGGCCAGGGTAAGGCTCAGCGCCGGCGGTAAGTGGAGTGAGGTAAAGACACGTTCCTTTACCATTGACCGGCGCGCGCCGCAGGCACCGAGCCTTGAGCTCCCCGCCGATGGGCCGAAATACTCTCTCCCCATCGAAATACCCCCGCAACAGAGGGAAGAGGGCGAGGAGGTATGGCTTCTCGTGCTCTCCGGTGACGAAGAGACTTCGCAGGTGAAACCCGAAGATATTCGCCGTAGGGGCAGGCCGCTGGTCGGACCAATGATCGTAGGCCCGGAAAAAGGTGAACGCAAAGAGTATCACCTCTATGCCGCCGCACTAGACAAGGTGGGTAACTATTCATCACCTGTGGGACCCGTGAGCTGTGTTATAGACCGCAGAGTTCACGCACTTCCCCCGCTTACCGGAATGCCGGCAAACGGATTAGCCGGCGAGGCGGTTACTCTCGAACTGTCGGATCCGGAGAGCATCGCAGATGAAACGAGATTAGTCTACGAAATTTCCCTCGATTCTACCGAACCGCGGGTGCCGGATAAAGACTCACCGGCATTCGAGCCGCCCATCACCCTGCGGCCGAAAGAGGGAAGGCTCAGCGAAATCATCATCCGCTACCGAGCGATGGACTCGAGAGGAAGACTCAGCGAAGAAATCGGCCGCATATATTTCGCAATCGACGACAGAAGAATAGAAGCGCCGGCTATTTCTCTCAGCAGAGAGGGCGATGCGAGATACCTCCTTAGACTGAGCACGGAAAAAAGCTGTGGACGCTTTTTCTACGGCTTTAGTCCCGATGCCGCGATCGCCTACAAGGGTCCCGTGAGTCTCGACCTTAGAGCAATGGAGAGTACTACCGTTTACGCTAAAACGGTGAGTGAGAGCGGATTGGAGAGCGAAACGGCCCATACGATCATCGGCCGAACGGCTGGTGAGGGAGGCGCTCTTTTGGGAATCGAGGACGGCGGTGTCTACAGAAACGATATAAAACTACGCACGACCGAGAAGCTTCGTTACGAACTCAACCGCTTCGACCCAAAGAGGGAGAAAGACTTCGAAGCGGTACACGAAATCGATGTATTCTCTCCTGAATTGAAAAACGGGCTAATTTTAGACGCACCCGAGGGCCGCGAGACAGGTTACGTGCTCTCGGTGGGACGCTTCGATGAGGAGAGCGGTATCGGGAGTCGGGTAAAAACGTACAGGGTGCGGATCGACAAAGCGGCTCCCCTTCCGCCGAAAATCATCGGCATAAAACACAATGCCTATTACACCGGTGCTCCTGCGGTTCGATTCGATGCCGAAGAGGGTGCGGAGGTTTTCTATAGACTGGAAAAAAACGGGAAACAGACGGGAGATTTCGCTCGTGCGGAGAATGAACTGCGTCTTGAAACCGCACCGGGAAAGATCGATACCTATGCGCTCTACAGCTACAGCATAGATGCTGCGGGAAATCGCAGTTCGACGGAAAAAGTCGTCTGTACGGTAGACCGGGCGGGCATATATGTCTCCTCCTTCGGTAAGGACTCCTTCGACGGCAGCCGGGGGCGGCCCTTCAGGTCGATAGACAGGGCCCTGTACGAGGCTGAAGTTTCCGAAAGGAGCACCATATATCTTGCCTCCGGGACCTACGGACTGCGCGAACCACTACAACTGGAAAGAAGAGAGCTCACCATAAAGGGCGGATTCTCTCCTCAGAGCTGGGAATACGAGGGAGGTGAGACTCTTTTGAGCGTAGGGGATGCGAGATATCCCAAAAGTGAGGCGCTCGTTTCGAGCAATAACGGTCGAATCACGCTGGAGGGACTTACCCTCACCAACTCCGATATCGAAGGTTCCGTACTCAGCCAGGAGGGCCGGGGAGCGAAGATTACGCTAAGAGAGGTGTTGCTCGTGCATACCGCCGGCACCAACGCGCCGCTGCTGCGGGCGAAATACGGCAGCATAGAGATCCTCGATTCACGAGTCGAGCTTGGGCCGGTGCGAAACGCTAGCGTTTTTTCTCTCGAGGATGCAGATTTTTCCCTTCGCAGCAGTGAAATCGTCGGCGGAGACGACGGCGGGAGTATTACCTTTCTCACCGCGCTGCGGTGTAAGATCAAAATTGAAGACGGGTCACTGCACCCGGGGCGGGGGGTCGACACCTCTTCAATTTTAGCAAGGAACTCCTCAATAGCTCTCCTAAAATCTGAGGTTTCCGCCGGTAAGGGGTCTTCAAGGGCCGAAGCGCTGCACATAGAGGGGGGAGAGCTCTATATCGAAGATTCCCTCATTAGGGGAGAGAGGGGGACCCGCCTAAGCGTCGCCGTCGCTTCGGAGAGTGCAAAGGTCGATATCCGTCGTACGCGGATAGAACTGCCCGGCGGGGTAGGAGGAGTGGCTCTTTCGACACGGGGAGGGAGCGTAAAAGCAGAGGACTGCCGCCTGAGCGCCGGAAGCTTCTCCGAGTTTTTCTACCTTTTGCGATCTGACCGGTCGTCTCTGCGCATGGAAAACTGCCTCTTAACGGCAGAACGGGGTGAAGAGCTCAAGGGGCTGGAGATGAACGGGGGGAGGGCGGAATTCCGCAATTCCACCTTCTCCTTTGGTGCTGCCGACTCGATTTTTCGCGCCTTTTCTCTGAATGAAGGAGCGGAGCTGCGATTGAACCGCAGTGTCATTGCGTACGCCGGTGCAAACGGCACAGATGGTTTGGAGAACGGCAGTGCAATTAATCTGCTGGACACTTCTACGGCAGAGCTTACCGAGAATATCTTCTCGGGAATGTCCACAGTGCTTATCCTTCCCTCCGGTGAAAAGAGACTAGATGTGGAAGACCTGGAGAAGGTGCGTCCTCCCTACGATATAAAGAACCCACACAAGGGGAACCTGGAATATCCTATCGGTGGACTCTTTGTAGACCCGGGAACGGGTGAATTCGGTCTGAGGGACCGGAACCTGCAGGGATACGGGGTGCAGGAGAAAGCCGGTCCGGATAGCTAAAGCGAACGTTTAGAGCTTCTCGAAGGAGCCGTCGGTATTGCGCTTCCAGAGGCCTCTGCTTCTGTCGTCGCCGGCGGTGGCCAGGTAGAAGACGCCTGCGGTGGTTGAATCGGCTTCAACGTCCATGACGCTGCTGTAGGCAAGGTCGGGATACTTTGCCGCAAACTCGGAGGCACCGGAGGCATCTGCGGTGGCGTTGGGCGCGGAAATCGACCAGCCGTTCATGTTTACCTCGTAGTAGCCGCCGTCTTCCACGCCGACGATGAGATAGTCGTCGCTTCCTCCGTCTATATCTTGAATCACATCCATGCTCAGGACTGCCTCGTCGACCTCGCCGGCTTTAGTCCATGTCTCAGTCGTAGCGTCGCAATAAAAAATTTCACCGTCGTCGGTACCGACCATGAGAAAATCTTCGGGATCGTCATTCGACCCGTAGGCGACGGCCGAAAAATTCCCGGAGGCGCTTATGCTCGGAGTGGTATCTTTGAAGCTCGCATCGGCAATCGTAGTGTCGCCGTACACGCTGCCTTTAGTAATGACATAAAAAGCGTCGGTAAATGCGGCCGTCGCAGAAGCCCCGATTACCGCCTCTCCTTCACCGGCAACAGGGCCATAGGATGTGGAAAGATCAGGACTTATGTAAATTGAATACGTATTCCCTCCCGTGGCCTTATCGGTAATCTCGCTGATGTAGTAGCCGGCGCCGTCGGCGACGATGTGAGAATCGTTGCTGTAGGCGAAACCTGCTGCAGATGCCCAAGTCCCGCCGCTGTAGGTGAGTATCTTCGATGCGGTGGGATTGTCCGCGTCGTTTATCAAGACCGCCGCGATTCCCCCTCCATTGAGCGGCGCAATAGAACCGACTTTCCCGTTGCGGATCTTCGACCAGCTGCCGCTGCTAGACCCTCTCCACACGGAGAGACCGGTGCGTATATAGACGGTTCCGCCGTCTTCAACGACCTGCTGGATGGGAAGCTCGGAAATTGCCGAGCTGTTCTGCTTGACCTCTGTGGCGGCCATGTAAAATATGCCGATCCCGTCTTTGTTGCAGGAAGTGAAGGGAAAAATCGCAGAAAACAGGGCAAAGACCGTGAGAATAACCGCTGTATGTTGCATTTCTTGTTTTACGTGCATCTAAATATTCCTCAATTCCTCAGGAAAAGTGATATCGTGCCGAGAAGCTGATATCGAGCATGCTGCCGAAACCCGTCTGATCGGCTCTGTCGCCGAAGTAGATCTCCGGGACCCACCAGTAGTCGAGGGAGAGACCCAATCCCCACTCGGCGTTGACGTTGTAATAGGCGGTAATCCCGGGGATTACAATGGGGCCGAAGTAGAGTTGTTCACGGAATTTATTAAAGACGACACCGGTGTTTACGTGGAGAGGAAATTCGAAGCTTCCCTTTCTAAACAGATACTCTATCCGCATGGTAATGGGGATGAGACTGTGCACGTATCCGTTCGGTGAGAAGGAAAAACTCCCCGCTAATTCGACGCCAAGGGCGAGGCGTGGAGTTAGATAGCTTCCCCAGGCAAGAGAACCGGTCCCGCCAAGAGTCATCTGACCGAAGGCGGATTCGAATTTATTCAGATCGTCGACGGAGTCGGCGCCGGGAAAATGGAAGAAAAGGGGCCGGAAAAGCCCTAAATCGATGGTAAAGAGCTGACTGCCAAGACCGTAGGGTTCTATAAAGCCTTCCTCATCCCCCTCCGGGGCAGCATCTTCGTCGGGCAAGACCGTTTGCCTGTCCTCCTCGTCCTCATCCTGTTTTGCAGCCGCTTTTCCGCCCTCATCAGCATCTTCTTCGGCGGAAGTTCCCGAATCGGAAGCCTCTCCGTCCGTCTCTGTCTGCCCTGTAGATTCGCCGGACGAGACGCTTCCGTCTGATTGAGCATCTTCCTGGGCAAAAAGGGCTTGAGACACTAAGAAACACACGAGAAACAGAAAGAGTATAGATGTAGTGCGCATACTAATCCTAATTTTCTTCAGTTTTCGCGCCAAAACGGCGCGGGCGGCCAATAACAGACCGCACTGACAATAGTAGCACTTGTATTTTCCTTTATCAACTAGGCGAAAAGAAAAGCCGCATGCCGAGGCGAAGGGGAGGGTGTAACATGTCAGCGTTTTTTACTATACTGCAACGAACGTAAAGTGGCATGTTATACCGCCCATAAAAACAAGTGGACCAGTAAGAATGTATAAGAAAGATATTTTAGAGATAAAAGGGACCACTACAATTATTGAACTTACCCTTTTAAGCAGTTACAATATGCGAGACGACAAATCTTATTGATAGTAGAATAAAAATGGGCTGGTATAACTTTGCATTTGGAGTAGACGTAGCTACTCAAATAGTTAATATGGAGGAACCGCATGGCTGCAAAAATCATTGACGGAAAAGAAATCGCTCAGACAATGCGCGAAGAGATCCGCGAAGAAGTCGAAAAACTTTCGAAGGACGGCGTTACTCCCGGACTCGGGGTAATCCTCGTGGGAGAAGACCCGGCAAGCGCCTCCTATGTACGGGCAAAAGAGCGTGCCTGCGAAAAAGCGGGAATATACTCCGACGACAATAAGCTTCCGGCGGATACCACAGAAGATACACTGCTGGCCATGATCGATCGCATGAACGATGATCCGAAGATCCACGGTATCCTCGTTCAGCTTCCGCTTCCCGACCATATCGACGAGGAAAAGCTGCTTCTGCGAATAAATCCGGAGAAGGACGTTGACGGTTTTCACCCCTGCAATGTGGGAAAGATGATGCTCGGACAGGATGCCTACCTGCCCTGTACTCCCCATGGAGTAGTGCAGATCCTTAACCGCTCCGGTGTTGAAGTAAAGGGTGCTCACGCGGTTATCGTCGGCAGGAGTAATATTGTAGGAAAACCATTGGCAAATCTGCTTTTGCAGAAGGTCGAGGGAAGAAATGCCACCGTTACGGTATGCCACTCCGCGACGAAGAACATGGCGGAGTTGACCAAACAGGGGGATATCCTCATCGCGGCGGCCGGCAGGCCGGAGATGATTGGCGCCGACATGGTCAAGGAAGGAGCAGTTGTCATCGACGTGGGGGTAAACCGGGTTGAAGACGCCTCTAAAAAGAAGGGCTACAGACTCGTCGGTGACGTTGCCTTCGAAGAGGTAAAGGAAAAGGCGTCGAAAATAACTCCGGTCCCCGGTGGAGTAGGCCCTATGACCATCACCATGCTGCTCTACAATACCCTGGAATCGGCAAGAAGGCATTCCGGCAGATAGGCACGAATGAACGCGAAGTCTCTCAGAACACCGTACCGCAGCCGCAGAGAGGACCCCTTTCCACGGCGTCTGCGAATATCCTTAGGCGAAGATTCCTTCGACACCGAGCTGTATTATGAGAAGGTCGAGTGGACGGTGGACGGAGAAAAACGGGGACTCCGTTACGGAGAGAATCCTCACCAGGAAGCGGCACTCTATCGCCTGCTCAATGGAAACCTCGTTATCGGCGCAATAGCATACATCGAGCCGGACCGGGGCCTTCTCACCGAGGCGGAGCTTCTTCATGCCGGCAAGCACCCGGGAAAGATAAATATCACCGACGTAGATTCTGCCCTCGGCATTCTCAAGTATCTTCACGATGAACCGGCCTGCGTCATAGTGAAACACAATAATCCCTGCGGCGTGTCGCAGAAGAGCGAGCTTATAGAAAGTTATCTCTCCGCTTTTGAGGCGGATTCCGTTGCCGCCTTCGGCGGGGCCGTCGTCTGCAACCGGGAGATAGATAGACAGACGGCCGAGGAAATAGCCTCTCGATATACCGAAATCATCGCAGCTCCGGACTATGCCGCCGGAGCGCTCGAAATTCTTTCTAAGCGAAAGAATCTGCGCGTGCTAAAAATCGGGAGGATCGATGAACTCTCCCGCTATAGGTTCAGCCCCTATCTCGATATTGATTCCCTCATGGACGGCGGTCTCATTCTGCAGCGCTCGCATGAAACGAAGATCATAGAGCCCGATGACTTACTTCCGGCAAAGGCGGTACATGAGGGAAAAAGCTATGCCTGCCGGCGAAAACCCGACGAACGAGAACTCGAAGATCTTCTCTTCGGCTGGAGGGTGGAAACGGGAGTTACGAGCAATTCGGTGCTCTACGTAAAAAATAAAACCACCGTGGGTATCGGCACTGGAGAGCAGGATAGGGTGGGAGTGGCACGCATAGCGAGGGACAAGGCTCTCGAAAGGAGCGAAACGGGTTTAGCGGGCGCGGTCATGGTCTCCGACGGATTTTTCCCCTTCAGAGACGGAGTCGAAACAGGTCTCAAAGCCGGGGTCACGGCTGTCATTCAGCCGGGGGGCTCCGTACGGGACTGGGAAGTTATCGAGGCGTGCAACGAATACGGTGCGGCGATGGTTTTTACCGGCGAGCGCAGTTTCTCTCATTAAAAAAAGGAGTACAAGATCGATGAGCGGTTTCAAGGATGGAAAAACCGGCGGAGAGAGAGAAAACAGAAAAAAGATAGCAGCGAGTCTCATCGCCGGCGCGGTTCTTGCCCTCACGATTACCGGTGCCTTGTTTCTTCTCGATAATAAAATTAGCTCCGTCGAAAAGCGCTTATCCCGCATGGAATCCGGTATTTTTACCGAGGTCGAAAAGAACAATGAGGTGCTCAAATCGCTCTACGCCGGCAGCAGCATGATGGCCGATGATTTGGAGGAAATTCGCCACCTGCTCAACCTATCGGGAGGAGGATACGGTCTGAAAGAGGATCCCTTTGAAAGAACGGCGGAAGAAAACACCGGCGATGAATCTGCCTCGAGCATTGAGCCCGGTATGGACGAAAGCCTCTTCTTTCAAGCGGTCGAACGCATGGATATGGCGGAAGAGAATCGTTTGGTGCAGCGGAGCATAGCCGAAGCCTTTCGAGAGAAAGGGCGGATTTTCGAACTTCTGAGCAGCTACGGCCTCCGTCTGCAGAAAAGAGGGAATCTCGAATGGGAAATAGTACCGAAGACCCACAGGAAATACGGTACCTACGAGCTGCGGAGTTTTCTGCTTCGTGCGGCGAAATCTTCCGAAAACACCTACAGAATACGCCTCAGAGATCAACGGAAAAACGAAACGAAAATCGAATTATCCGCCGATGCGTATCTGTTTGCAGAAGAGGATATCGATACCATGATCGAGGCCATACGAAAAGGGATAGAAGAGGCGGAAAAACAGCGCAAACTGCTCGGCGAACGGCAAAACGCCATGCGCAGATTCATTGACAGCCAAGAGCTTCGCACGATATACCGGGAAAAGAGTCTGCACCTTAGGACCGGCGAAGAATCGGGAAACACGCATAGCTACGGCCCGCAATGGGAAATTGCCCATACGGTCTCCGGTGAAAAAGTTCTCGCCGGGATCGATGCACAGACCGGTGAACTCTACCTCATCGATGAAAAAGGTCGGCACGCGTACTCCGACGCAGAAGAATGTAAACGCGGATTAAAAAAGAGACTCTTGACCATAGACGGAAGAACAACGGAGGAGAAAGCCGTAGCCCGGTCCCAAAGCCGTATAAAAAAGATGGCGGAGGATGAGGCATTCGAGGCTTTTCTCGCGCAGAGAGGCCTGTCTTTACGGACCGAGCCGAGAGAAGGAAACGATCACCTCTACTTCGATCTCGTGTCTACCGCAGAGGTCGAGCAGAACGGAGAAAAGACGAGAAAAAACCGGCTCGGTTCATTCGCCGTGCTCAAGAAGAACGGAAAGATATATCTCGTCGATTCGGAAGAGGTAATGATAAGCTCCCTCGCGCGTCTTGACGAGGGGATCGGCTTTACCTATTCGGATGAGGCGAACGGAGACCAAAGCCTTCCCGAAGAGTATTCGACATGGATAGATTCATCAGTCGGAGAGCTTCAGGGCTTTTTCGTACTCCTCTGCGGTGTACATGAAGAAAACGCCGACACCATCATGCTGGCTCACTTCGATAAGGAACGGATAGGTCTGCTAAGCATACCAAGAGATCTCTATTATAGAAACAGAAAACTGGCATCTTACTATCAGGCCTACGGCCCGGCGCGCCTCATGAAGATAGTGAGTGAACTCACCGAACTGCCTATCGACGGGTATCTCAGCGTCGACATGTACGCCTTCATCGAAATAATCGATATTCTCGGCGGTATAGAAGTTGAACTGGAAACGGCGCTCATCGATCCGACCTACAAGGTGCGTGAGGACGGGGTGTGGAAGACGCTTTACTATCCCGCCGGAACCTATCGGCTCGGTGGAATAGAGACCCTCAGAATCGCCCGCTCGCGCCACACCTCCGACGACTACGACCGTTCCCACAGACAGCAGCTCATCGTAGGCGCCCTCAAGGAGAGAATTAACCGTCTCCACGCCGGAAGTGTCGACAAGGTCGGAAAAATTTTCAAAACCCTCTATGCCTATGTGGAGACGGACTACTCCGTGCTGCGTATGATTTCCATATTTACCAGGTATCATGAGGTGCCGGTTATGCCTCTCGACGGTCCAACAACAGACAATATCCTCTATGCCACCTACAGCAATCTCCTCCGGCTGGGAAAAAGCAGGGAAGAGGTTTCGGCTGATTTTCCCAAGGGAGCCTGGATCCTCATGCCGCGGGAGGACGACTGGAATGCAATTCGCTGGTATGTGCGGGAGACCTTCGATCTATGAGGCGGTACTTGATCGAAACCTACGGCTGCCAGATGAACGTTGCCGAAGCAGAGGCAATGCGCCGGGACTTGAACGAAAGAGACTGGCGGGAGACGAACGATCCTGAAAAGGCCGACGTCGTTATCCTTCACACCTGCTCCGTGCGCCGAACGGCGGAGGAGCGGATACTAGGCCGCATCGGTTACTACACGCATATCAGGAAGAACGAGGTGCCGCGTCTGGTGCTCAGCGGCTGCATGGCTCAGAGGTTAAAGGACCGGCTCATCTTGGAACAGCCCGCCGTCGATATGCTTATCGGCACCCACGGCAGACATCTCTTGGCCGAAGAGATCAACGCTTTGATCCGGGGAAAGAGGGCGGAGAGGGTCGTTGCTCCTCCCCAGGATGCCTTCCGCTTTTCGGCGATCCATCATAAAGCCGCTTCGGCACAGGCCTACCTTCCCATAATGCACGGCTGCGATAATTTCTGCACCTATTGTATAGTACCTCACGTGCGGGGAAGAGAGGTTTCCCGTGATCCCGATGAGATATTTTACGAACTTCATAGAGCTGCGGAAAACGGCGTCCGTGAAGTCTGTCTGCTCGGACAGAACGTAAACTCCTACCGTCACGACTACAAAGGCAGGAAACTCGACTTTACCGGTTTGCTGAAGGCCATCCTGGAGAGAACCGAAGGTATCGAATGGGTTCGCTTTCTTACCAGTCACCCAAAGGACGTAGCTCCCGAGCTGATAGAAGTGTTTGCCAATGAAAAACGGCTCTGTAATCATTTTCATCTGCCCGTTCAGCACGGATCGAATAAGATACTCCGGGCAATGAATCGCGCATACCGCAGAGAAGACTTCCTGAAGATAGTCGAAACGCTCCGAGAAAAAGTGCCGGACATTTCCATCACGACGGATATTCTCGTAGGGTTTCCCGGAGAGATGGAGGAAGACTTCTCTGATCTGCTCTCCCTCATGGATGAGGTCGGCTTCGACGATGCGTTTACCTACTATTACAATACCCGAGAGGGGACACCGGCAGCCGATTTCAAAGAGCAAGTCCCGCACGAAATAAAGCTGGAGAGACTGTCACAAATCATCGATATTCAGAGGAGAAAAACCGTCGAACGAAGAAGCCGTCGGCTGGGAAAAGTGGTAAAGGTTCTCACCGATGCCCCCGCGAAGAAGGGGGAGAGTATGATGCGCGGACATACCGAAAGGGATGAACCGGTGGTGTACCGAGGAACGGAGGATTCGGCGGGCAGTTTCATTACGGTACGGCTCGAAGAAATATCAGGGCTCACTTTTCGGGCCGCGGTAGTAGAGTAGATGAAGATTAAGGAGAGGTAAATGCGGAAAGTCTGTCTCTTCCTCTTGTGCCTACACTTTTTGATTCCCCTCGTCCCTCCATTCCTCTCTTCACAAGCGCCGGAAGAGCGTCGGTGGAAGGAGCTTTCGGAGCGCGAAAAGCTCGAGTGGCTCGAAACCCACAGAGAAGACGATGAGTTTTTCAAAAAACTGATGACGCTGGTCCGTTCCCTGGAAGATCCCCGGCAGAGCATAGATATCCTCGAACGATTTCTTCCGGTAATCGAAAATACGCAACGCCGTTATGAGGCGCTTCTCTATCTTGCCGGTTTGGATGAGAGCCTCGGAGAACTGGCTTCCGCTCAGGTACGGTATCAATCGGCAGCTTCTATCCGCCGCAGCGCCTGGGATTACCGAGCGCTCCTTTCGTCGGCCCTCCTTCTCATTGAACTTGGCGACTATGATTTGGCGGAACTGCAGCTTCGCCGCATCGGCGACAGGGCGGAGCCGAAAGAGCTGCAAAACGACGCGCGCATACAGTATGCCCGTCTTTTAGCCTTCCGTGAAAAAACGGAAGAGGCGGGAAAGATGATCTCGCTTATGCTTGGTGAAGAATCCCTTTCCCCCCGCAGTCTCTACCTCATGTACACACTTGCCCTACATGTCGATATGCGGGAAGAGGCGGCCAAGGCAAAGCAGCGTCTTTTACGGCAATTTCCCTCCTCCCCGGAAGCGGGAATCGTCAGCGGTCTGGTTCGCAGAGCCCCGAGTGTCGAAGAGACCTTCGGTCTCCTTCATCCCAAGGGAGAAAATCGAGAACTCGTGCGGAAGGAAACGGAAGAGACCAACGAAGAGGCCGAGCGCGTACGAGCCATACAGACGGGATCCTTTCGCGACAGAGAAAACGCCGAACACCTGCTGCGGGAAATGAATAAGCGGGGTCTCGAGGCTCAGATAGAAGATAAAACTATTGGGAACAAGAGATATTTCAGGGTCGTTGTTCCGGTAAAGAAGGATGAAACGGCCCAAAAAGTTGTGCTGCAATTGAAGGGGATGGGTTTCGAAGGGATTCCCCTCTACTATGAGCAGGAATAGGTCTCAATGATGCCCTTCTATTGCTCATCCTGAATGATTTCCCGCTGTTGAAAGATGAGGGCCTTCGAATCCGTAGGAATAAAACCGGTACGCTCGACCCTGCCCGGTCGAAGGACCAGCCTTCTCAGTATTTCCGTCTCACTTTCTTCCTCGATAAAGTCGAAACTGTAGGTCCGTCTATCCACTACGAGACCGTTATCGTCGAGAATTCGCAGATCGAGAATATCGGTACCGAAGGTATAGGTGGAAAAGCCTCCACGGATCGTCTCGTTGTTTTCATGAAGGGTAAAGTAGGGGGGATCGAAAAAGAAGCTCATGCCGCTGTCGTTTCTATACATTCCCGTGAGACCGGGCCGAGCAACGTTCTCCTGCATGTTCAGGGGAAGCCGGAGGAAACTCTTCTGCATTGAGGGTCCGAGTTTTTGGTAGGTCCCGGACCAAGTGGAATTCGTGCTTCGGCTGCCGTTGTGGGAATTTACATCGTAGGTGGTGATGCGAACGGTAGACAGGTCTTCGACGAAAACCGAAAGGTAAATACGCATAAAGGGAACGATGGTGTTGTCTCCGCTTATGCTGATGCTGTCGGCGAGAAAGCGATAGGAGTTCGTCCACACATAGGACTCTTGAATGCTGCCGGAATAGAGGGTAAGGGTTTCGTTTACCTCGTCGAAGTGGATGATATGCCTGCGTGAAAGAGCTTCGCTTTGGTCGGTAAGGAGCCAGGGACCGTGAAGGAATGCCTCGAAGTTCTCCTTCCCGCCTCGAAGAAGTTCTCGCAGATGCGTGTCTTCAATCTCTTGACCGGGTATCTTTTCCGTTTTTACCCGTCGATAGCTGCCCGAACCGGATCGCCACACGTAGGTTGCTTTGATAATATCCCCCAGCCGTTCGGACCTCTCGTCTCTCGTAGTGGTAAGTACGGGATAGGCATTACCGCTGCGCTGTCCCTTTTGATAAGATTGTGCGCGCCTTTGCTCTAAGAGTTCTATGGTGCCCTTAACGGCGATTGAGAGGATCGACTCGAAGTAGAGACCGAGCTGGTCCGGACTCGTGGTGCGGCGAAAGATGTCGATCGTCTGCAGTCCCTCTTCCGTAATTCCGCTGCAGAGAATCTCGAGATTATGGTCGCCGGTTACATCGATGACGCTGATATTGAAACTTCTGCGGGAATTGGTTTTGGTCCGGCCAGACCAGGTAACGACATACCTATCTCGAATGGTATCGTAATCGGCTATGAGCAGACGAATCGCCGAACTACCGCTGCTCGTGTCCTTGAGGGCAAGGATCTGCTCATCGTTTCTGTCCAAATCGAGATTGACCTCCAAGAGCTGAATGAGCTGGGCCTCCGGCGGTAAGGAAACCCGTGGGACCGGTTTATCTTCTTCAACGTAATCGTCCCTCTGCTGCTGTGACGTTTCGCTTCCGCTTCCCGAATCGCCGAGGGAAATTTCCTTGGCTTCGTTGAGATAGGACGTGGCGCTTTCCCCCGTCTGCCGGCAGCAGAAAAGCGTGAAGCCGATGAAAGAAATGAGGAGGAGAGGAAGTATAGATGTCTTCATTCCTGGTACTCGTCCATCTCTGTGGAATAGCTGTTTAGCATCTCTAACACTTTTCCTTTAAGAGTATCAAGGGGCCATTTGCTCTTGAATCCCGCCGCCGTCTTGTGACCGCCTCCGCCGAAGGACTGGGCGATTTGTGCAACATCGATATTTCCCTTCGATCTCATGGAGCAGCGCAGAATCCCCTCTTCGTTTTCTTTAAGAAAGATCGACACGCGTATAGCCTCGCTTTTTAGCGGAACATTGATAATTGTGTCGGCTTCCTCGTAGATTGCGTTACATTCTTTGATCATTTCCCCGGTCATCGTGGTAAGGGCGACGTGCTGATGGTAGTACAGCTCAAGGGTGGAAAGAACGAGTGATTGGAGGCGGAGAGCGGAAATGGAATTACTCTCGTAGATTCTTCGGTAGACGTAATTTGGATTTATTCCGGTAGACACCAAATGATGCGCCACGGCGAAGGTCTTCGGGCCGGTCTTCGGATAGACGAAGCTTCCCGTATCATACACGATTCCCACGTAGAGGGCCTGTGCGATGGAGAAGGTGATTTCCCAGCCCTGATCGATAAAGAAATCGTAGAGGATCTCGCAGGTCGAACTTGCCGATTCTGCAACGAGATTGTCGGAAACGAAATTTTCGTCGCTTTCATGATGATCGACGAAAAAGTATTCCTTTGCTCTTTCGACAACCAATTCGTAAACCTGACCGATATTGTGGATGTCGTTGGTGTCGAGGATGAGAAGCGCGTAGTCGTCGGGAGGGTGTGGCAGGTCTTTTTCCTGCCTGATGATGCGGATAACGGAATCGGGATCGATAAAGTGGTATTTATGCGAGGTGGGATCGGCGTTATAGACCTCCACCTCCTTGCCCAGTGCGGTTAAGACGTGGTACATGGCCATTTCGCTGCCTATAGCATCTCCGTCGGGAGTTTCATGGGCGGTGATGATAATCTTATCGTTGCGTTGGATAAAATCCCGCATCAATCGGAATGCGTCCATCTGTTCTTCACTACAGGACTAATTACTGCCGCTGCGGTCTCGAATCACCTCACGGGCCAGCCGTTCGGCCCGCTCTTCGACACCGGGACCGATTACGCAGATTTTCCACGTTCCCCGCTCTAGTACCCTTCTTTGTCGAAGCAGCGGGTGGGCGGTAAAATCGTGTACGGTTCCGGCATACGGACTTCCCTTTGGCGCCTCCTGAGTAAAATCGGTGAGAAGCACTGCATGGCTTCTCGTTTTGGAAAAATCCCCGCCTTCCGGAGAGTTTATAAGGCGGTCTAAAGCGAGTCCGATATCGGTATACGGCATGTCGGCATTGATTGCTTCAATGCGCTGCCTGAACCTGCGCTTATCCTGATCGCCGGATATTCTATCGGAGAACACCAGCCTCGGTTCACGGTAAAACTCAATAAGCACGAAGGAATCTCCCGGAATGAGGGTTTCGTCGATAAGCGTGTTTTCCACGTAGTCCTTCATATCGTCGATCTCTTCCTCCATGGAAAGTGAACGATCGAGTAGCACGTAGAGAACGATATTGCCTTCACGCTCCAAACTAAAAAGCGGATTTACGGCCGGAAAGAGAAGGATTCCGATGAACAAAAGTACCAAAAAGGTTATTTTTCCGTTGAATTTTATCATTACCTACATCCTATCACGTTTAGCCGGCGAAAAGAAGATAAAAAATAAAAAAACGTGCTTTACATTTTGCATAACATGTTGATAATCTATTAATATGATAAAGAGAAAACGAAGGAGAGTGCAATGGGAGTCATAGATTTACCAAAAAGCCCAATGGTCTTTCATCCTACCAAGCGCAGCGCGGTCGGTTCCCGTAATTCGCTTGCTCAGGAGAGCAGAGATCAACAACTCGAAGTGGATCGTTTGATGGAGGAAGAAGTCGACAAGGTGATGAACCATGTCTCCTCGAAGCTTCCGAAAGGTGTGCTCGAGAGTTTGGACATAATGGGTGGTTTGAAGGAAAAGATTTATAACTACTTCAACCAGAACTATCAGAACATGTTCAACCGATACATGGTCACTTCGGAAGACGAGATGGTGAAAAAGGTCAGAAACTTCATCGACCGAGAAGAGATGAAGGTTATGACCCGGTATACGCCAAAGGAAATTTCCGCCCTCTTAGACGAGGTAGGCGGAATGGACCGCTTCAACACCGGCGAAATCGAAAAATCGATCGTCAACATGTACGGTCACCTGCAGGGCCATGTGCAGAGAGGGGTTAACGATCTGGAGAACCTCACCAATTCCCTGCTCAGGCAGAAGACCGATGTCGGTGCATTTATCCGCGGTGAAAATGCCTATTCCGTGGTAAAGTGCTCATTCAAGGACAACATCAATAAGCCGAAGACGGTCACCGATGTAAAGCTTTCGGTAAACATCCTGGACTCCGAGCTCATCAGCCCGATCTATCACTATCAGGTCACCGTCGAGTACCTCATCAAGGAGATGCTGAGCAAGCATATCATCGAGCAAATCGACAGAGAAATTGAAGAGCTCAAGGACCAGAGAATCGACGAGGGAAAGGAAGAGCTCAACGAAGATGAGATCATCTTCGAGAAAATGAAGCGGGTGGAAAACCACACCTCCGACGATGCCGAAAATCCGAAGTCCAACCGCTACAAGTATTTTGCCAAGAGTCTGATGCAGCGTCTCGAAGGGCTGCGTGCGGAAATCGACCCTGCAGAATTCGACCAGCTGAATATCAGAGAAAACCTGAAGAAGATCATCGATATCGAGAACATCAGAAACCGGGGTTTCAACACGGCCATCAACAGCATTACCTCCATCCTCGACACCTCAAAGATGGGGTACCAGTACATCGAAAACCTCAAGAATGCGAGAGACCTCATCATCCGCGAGTACGAAGATACCGATTACAATGTCCTTCCCGATGAACGCTACAGCATTCAGCTCAAGTACTACGATAACGCCCAGCTCATTGAGGAAAGAAAAGCCTACGATGTGCAGCTCAAATCTTTCGAGGTAGAGGTCCAGCACCTCTGGGACGTTCTCGATATGGTGTACGAAGACAGCAAATTTCTCAAGAGGGTCACCGATTACAAGGACTTGGCAAAGATCTACAAGAACAAGATCAAGAGAAAGATCAAAGACAAGACCGGAGATCCGCTCTACGAAGATATCGATAAGGTATGGGACGAGGTAACCTGGATACGTCCGGCGGAGACCCAGGTCGAAAAGATGAACCGGACCTACCTCTACGATAAAAATAAAATCTTCAAAAAAATCATCATGATGAAGGAAAAGCTGCAGAACTTGTACGGCTATCGCTATCCCATACAGCGAAGGGTCGTCGAAGAGCGACTTTACTTCCTCGAAACCGAGTTCAGCCGCTTCGACTACATCATCAACCCCTATCATATACAGCCGGGACTTCTCATGGACGTAGATATCACCTCGATTAAGAGAAAGAAGGCGACGCTCGACGGCATGGCAAACGTGCTCAACGAGTTTCTCCACGGGGTTTCAAAGGGCTTCCAGGACGCGGCCTTTGCCTCCTTCTCGAGGAGAAGATCAACCGTTCGTGAAGATATCGACCAGCACTTCTCCAGCGACATGTTGGGCGATGAGGGAGAAGAGGGGGCCGCTGCCTCTTCCGGTAAGGGCCAGGGCTATCTCGACATGCTCAACGCCTCTTCGGAGGGTCAGGATGCATCCGATGCCCAGACGGTTGTCGGCAGCTCCAAGAGCGGCGGGACCCGAGGGAAAAAGACCGGATCCACAAAGAGTTCTTCAAAAAAATCGTCTTCCGCAAGCAGCGGTAAAAAAAGAGGCAGACCAAAAAAGAGCCAGAGCGGCGACGGACTTAAATCCCTTTAGAAGTAATCACACGGAGGCGTCCAATAAAGGGCGCCTCCGTTTTTTTTGAAAAGAGGTGAAGCATGATTGATATCCCCCACGAATTTGAACATTTAGCGTCAAGGGAGGGCTTTAACAAGGCCCTGTCTCATTTCAGAACCGTCTCGGGCCTCATTGAAGATTTTGAAGGAAAAACTAATATCGCCGACATTCTCAATGAGGTGCTCTCTAATAAAGAGATTACCTCTAAGCAGATCGTACCTATCGTTCACGCAATTCTCATAGACAAGTACGGCTATACTCCTCATTCACATACGTTGAGCGTGTCGATAAGCGATTTTTCCTATTTCTTGGAGCAGGTGGGAAAATGGAAGGCCCTGGATATTACCCTCGTCTATTTTCATCCCGATCTCGGCCCTCTCGCTTTGAATCCAAAGAACCCCGAGCACTTTTCTTCTCTCAACAGCCTACGGGAAAACGAGCTGATTACCCTCTATTTCGGGGCCTTCGGCGCCGAACCCGACGAGAAGATCGTTGAAACGGCAAAAGCAACGCTTATTAAATTCTTAGAGGGAAAACAGGTAAAAAACCCCGACTCCCTTCTCCGCGGAAGTTTTTCTTTCAAACCGGCAAAAAAGGAAGAGCCGAAAAAACCCGCAAAGAGGACAACGAAGAAAACGCCCGGGAGAAAGCCGAAGGCGGAAAGCCGAAGACAGGAAGCTGTCGAGAAACGGACGGCCGAACAAGCGCCCGGAGAGAAAAGCGACTCATCCGGAGGCGGCGGAGCCCGCCGCATGACCCCCTACTATTCGGTACCCGTTACCAATGAACTCTTTCACAATGGAAACGTAGAGGCCTGGAAGAAAATAATTCAGAGCTATAACACGACGCATCCTGATTTGGAAGTATATATTTACTATGACGGCGAGAGGATTCATGATATAGCATCCCTCTTTAAGTGGGGAAAGGTGAAACACGGAAGCGCCATCCTCTTTTCCGTTGCGGGGGAGGAGATAAAGGACGTGGCTAAGCTCCAGAGATATCTCCGACAAGGGGCAAGCCATCAGTTCGAGGCTTTTCTGCGGGCTCCGGCCAATAAAATTCTCAACCTGTTTTAATGAATCGAGGAGTAGATATGAAAGAATCATTTCATTTTTTTAGTAGAAACAATTACATCAAGAATCGAACGCTTTGGGAAAAATTCGGCCTCAGGGGAAAGCAGGCGAACGAATTCGCCTCTCTTGATCTGCCGATAGTTCCCGGATTCATTATAGATTCAGACGTTGCCGCCCATTTAGCGGAGCAGAACTTAGAGCCTTTGCTCAGAAGTTATTTGAAGAAGTGTGAAAAGGATACGGGTAAGGTGTACAACGATCCGGCAAACCCGATGCTCGTAAAGGTGGTCATAAGTCCCAATTTGGCCATTGCCCACTATCCGACACTCCACAACTACGGTTTAACCGATACCACCTTCGACGGCTTCACCTCCTTTGTGGGTGAGGAGTTCGCCTATCATGAAATTCTCTTCCTGCTCAGCGGATATTTCAATGTAGAAAAACGTATTGCCGAATTGGAAGGGGAAAAGAAGAAGATCACCGAGAACGAAAAACACATCGAAGCCATAAAAAAGGCGACTGCGGTCCGCGGCAAAAAAGCAAAGGATGCACATGCTACGCTTGTTTCCGATCTTAAAGGCAAGGTTCCGGAGGGGTTCTTCGATGACGCCTACACTCAGCTCGAGATAATAATAAAGCGGGTGAGCAAGCTCCTCAGCGTAGACGATATGGACGACGAAGACGCGGCAATTCTCGTTTCTCCCATGGTGTACGGCAACTACGGTCGCGACAGCGGCAGCGGTCAGTTCTTTACCAGAAACGTAGTAAGCGGCGACAAAAATGTACAGGGATGGTTCTTGCCGAACACCTTCGACCTCATAGACAGTGAAGGTGAAGACATCGATACCCTCGATGCAAAATATATCAAGGAACTGGAAAAGGTTGCCCGTACGGTTGAGGACCACTTTTTCGAAATTCGTTCAATACGTTTTACCATTGAAAACAAAAACCTCTGGCTCGTGGACCAACGGCCTGTTGTAACGAAATCCACGCAGTCGGACATACGAACTCTTCTTGATTTATATCGCAGAAAGAAGATTTCGGCCAAGTATCTCATTCATGCGGTCAAGCCCGAACAGCTCAATGAAATTCTCCACCCCATTATCAATCCCAACTCCGTGAAAAACAGGAAAAAGGTTTCGGGCGGCGTCGCCGGCGCACCGGGAGCGGCGATCGGAAGAGTTTATTTTAGCACAGACGCACTGTTAAATGCCTATAAGAATGCACAGCAGAAGGGTGAAGACACCCGCTTGATTCTCTGCATGCCCTCCACCTTTGCCGAAGATGTCAAAGCTATTGAGGTCGCAAAGGGAGTTCTCTCCTCGGAAGGAGGATTCTCCGCCCACGCCTCCGTCGTTGCACGGCAGTACGGCAAGGTTTCCCTGGTGAATAACGATCTCATATTTCAATCGGGAAAGGCGAAAATAGGAACTGTCGGGCTAAAAGAGGGCGATCTCATAAGTCTTCAGGTGCCGCACTACGGAGAACCGAACGTCTATTTTGGCGAGGCCGAGCTCATTGAGCCGGACCCCGACGAATCGGGACTCATAGAATTTGTCGAAACGGTAAAGAAGCAGTTCGAAGGCTTTTATGTGCGCACAAATGCGGATACTCCAAGAGATGCGAAACTCGCCCGAAGATTCGGGGCAGAAGGCATCGGTCTCTGCCGGACGGAGCATATGTTTTTTCAGGAGGACAGGATCAATGTCTTTCGAAAGATGATCATTTCGGAAAACGAAAATGATCGTAGAGACGTCCTCAAGCGGCTTAAAAAGATGCAGACCGACGACTTCTTTGGTCTATTTAGCGCCATGGACGGCAAGGAAGTGACGATCCGTCTCCTCGATGCACCTCTGCACGAATTTCTCCCGCATAACGATGATCAAATGAAGGCCTTCATCTCTTATCTGCAATCGGAGCTGAAGGGTTCCGAAAAGAAGGTCAACGGCGCGGAAGTACGACGCCAGTGCGATGCCCTTGGTGAATTCAACCCCATGCTCGGACACCGCGGATGCCGGGTCGCCGTAAGCTTCCCCGAAATCTACGAAATGCAGGTGGAGGCCCTCTTCGAGGCTGCCTATAAGGCAAAAGCGAAGGGCATCAAGGTCCACCCGGAAATCATGATTCCTCTGGTGATGAACTCCAACGAGTTGAAGCTCGTCGTCTACGGGAAAAAGATCGAAGGAAAGGTATACAAGGGGCTTGCAAAGATAGAGGAAGAGGTTAGGAAGAGACTGAAACAATCGAAACCCATCGAATACAAGTTCGGCACGATGATAGAACTGCCCGTTGCCGCCCTGTCCGCCGGTGATATCGCCCGCTATGCCGAGTTCTTCTCATTCGGTACCAACGATCTCACACAGACCACCATCGGTCTCTCGAGGGACGATTACACTTCCTTCATGCCCGATTACACTCTCTACGATATTCTGCCCGGCAATCCCTTTCAGCTTCTCGACTCCAGCGTGAAGGAACTCATCGGAACGGCGGTGCGCAGGGGGAAGATGACTCGGCCCACTCTATCTGCCGGGCTCTGTGGTGAACATGGGGCTATTCCCGATAATATCTCCTTCTGCCTCTCTTCGGGTTTGGACTACGTCTCCTGTTCGGTCTACTCCGTACCGATTGCCCTCTTAGCGGTGGCGCAGCAGCTTGTGGAAAAGGAAGAAGAGCAGGAGTAGCGGCGGCTTGAATTATCGCAGCGTAAGGAAAAAAACGGGCGTGAGGCCGGAGATACTCCGGCCTCACGCCCCATTGATCGGTAAAGACTGCGGACGGGGAAACCGCCTGTGCGGGATCCTTCAATCCGGGGTTTAGGGGTCTTACCAAATACCGAACTTCTCGACTCCTGCCTTTACCTTTTTCGCCGCCTCTCGTGCATCGCTTTTCGGTATATTGGTCTCTTTGTTGAAAGTTTCACGGAAGAAAAAATCCAGAGTGTCGAGGACCTCGTCGCTGTGATAAAAGACGAGGGAGAAGTTAACTCCCTTCGGTTTTAGAATGGTGAAACTTCCGTAGGTGACTATGGGCTCCTTGCTGACCATGATACGCGTCTGATTCTTCGCCGTGTAGATGTCGAGTTCGGAAAAGCGTTGCGGGATGCTTTGGTTCGAATCTCGTCTAAACGGTTCGATATACTTGCGGGGATAGGTGGCGGGCTCGATCAAAATGAAGATCTTGTTACCGTCGGTCTGGAAGGTAAGTCCCTCTTCGGTAAGATAAAGATTCTTTACTCCACTGTATGCGACCACATCATAAATGGAGTAGGTGCTTGTTTCACTAAAGAAGGAGGAAACGATATAGCCTCCATCCTTCGGCAGCTTGTTTTGTGTGTAGGCTTGAAATAGATCTAATGCTTTTGGCGCCATATCTTGCTCCTTTCATAATTCATTATAATGAAAATCCGTCGTGAAGCAAGGAAAAAGACCAAAATTACGCCTGTTTCCTCAGCTTATCGGCTCTGTCGAAAAACTTCTGCGCAAATTGACCCATACCCTGCATACGGTAAATTTCTCCGATGTTGTAGTGTCCCCTCCAATCTTCGGGTGAAATGCTTGTGGCTCGGCGAAAGAGATCGAGGGCCTTCTCCGTATCGCCCTTTCTGTGCACGAGAACCCCCGCAATGAGACAGAGAACCGCGCTCGGTGAGGGGAGGTACTCGACGGCCCGAAGGGCTGTGTCCGCCGCCAGGTCTTTCTTTCCGCCTTTATCGAGACAATACAGATAGGAACGCAAAATCCCTTCCTTTTTCGGCTCCTCCTTCAAGAGCCGGCGGTAGAGTTCCGCCGCGATCTCGAAGTTCTTCGTTTTCCGGTAGCAGATTGCCCGCAGACGCTGAAAATAGGACTCCGTCTCATCATCTGCGCTCGGTCTCGAAGAAAGGTAGTACTCGATCTTTTCAATAGCGCTATCGTACCGTTCATTCTCGTAGAGATGATGAATGTAGAGACGCCGGATTGAATGATCTTCCGGCGCGAGCTCGAGATAGCGGTCGAAAAGGGTCTGCATGTCATTCTTCACCTGTCCCGATTCGAAAAGTGAGATGATACCGCGAAAGGCGTCGAGGTTACTTTCGTCGATGAGGAGGATTTTTCGGTACCATTTTTCCGCCGGCTCCGGATACCCCCCCCGCTCGTAGGTCTCTGCGAGGGCTAAAAAAAGGTGGATGTCCGGACCGAAGCTCCGCACCGCTTCTTGGACGACGGGCAAAAGCATTGCGGGGTCGGTACCCGTCTTCCAGTTACAGAGAACGGTATAGTAGTGTACCGTTTCGTTGCCCGGGTCGATCCGCTCTATCTTTTTCAATCGTTCGAGCATCCGCCGATACTCTTTCTCCTGCCAATCTATCAGGGCAAGGCCGTAGTGGGCGCCGATATGCGAGCGGTCGCTGTCGAACACTCGGGTAAAATGGTTGCGGGCAAAATCGTATTCGCCCGTTTCCCGGTAACATTCGGCGGCTAAAAGATGCATTTCTCGATCGCTCTTTTGGGCATGGAGCACTTCGAGGGCGTGGTGAAGGGCTTGCCGATACTCCTTTCTCTCGAAGTAGCCCTTTGCCAGATGCCGCTCGGCCGCTAAAACACTTGGAACGACGCTGCCGCTTTTCTTCGCCTTGCCGATAGAAAGCCGGGAAAAGAGTTCGGCGGCTTCATCGTGACGGCCCGTTTGCGAAAGAAGCATGGCTATGCGGTACTGAATGAGCTCGTCGGCCGGAGAGATGGCGGAGGCCCGCCGATAGTGGGCCAAGGCCTCCTCGATTTCCCCCTGAAGTCTCTTTATCATACCCAAGTAGAGGTGGGGTAGTATTCCCGCATTGCCGTTGGTGAGAATAAATCTGAAGACCTCCTCCGCATACTCATAATAGCCTTCTCGAAATCTCTTGATCCCCTCGATCAGCAGCGCATTGAGATAGCCGATGAAGAGCCTCTTGTTATCCGGCTGCTCTTTTACCGCCTCCCCTAAAAGAGCTACCGCCCGAGAGCTTCGCTTGAGCTTGAGATATATGTAGCCGAGAAGACTCTTTGCAAGACCCAGGTCCGGCTTAATCTGAAGAGCCAGCTCTAAGGACTTTGCGGCGCGAGGGTAGTCGCCTGTGGCGAGATAGGTCCTGCCGAGGAAGAAATAGCCGGCGGCGGAATCGGGCCGGAGCCGGATAAATCTTCGCAGTTTGTCTACTGCCTGCGGGAAATTGCCCAAGGCGTGATAACTTCTGCCGAGATAGAGAAAAGCCTCCGCTATTTCGTCGCTCACCGATACAATCTTCTGCAGCAGCCGTACCGATTCGCGATAGTTGCGTTTTTTTCCCTGAACAAGGGCCTCTCGAAAGAGTTCTTGATATTCCGACATAATTCTTCTTAAGAGTACATGAGTTTTTTCCCTATACGCAAGTGAATTGGACGGAAACTTTTGACAAAGACCGGTCTTTCTGTAACTATACAGAGTATAGAGAAGCCTAAATTCTTCGTTGGAGGTTTTTATGAAGTTAGTGGTAGTAGGAGCTCAGTGGGGTGATGAAGGAAAGGGGAAGATCGTCGATTACCTCTGTGAAAATGCCGGCTTGGTCGTCCGCTATTCCGGCGGTGCAAACGCCGGACATACCGTTGTATGGAAGGATAAAACCTATAAACTCCACCTCGTGCCCTCGGGCGTGATATCTCCGGAAACGGATGTGGTTTTAGGGTCCGCAATGGTAATAGACCCGCAAAGCCTCTTTGAAGAACTCGAAACCATAACGAAGCAGGGTATCGACTGGGAGGGCCGGGTGCATATTTCCGACAGAGCCCACATTGTTCTCCCCGAATACAAAGAGACTGACAAAGAAATGGACGGTAAACGAAGAAACCCCATCGGCACTACCGGAAGGGGGATAGGCGTTGCCTATGCACAAAAAGCCAATCGTGACGGGATCAGGATTGCAGATCTAGATGAGGATGAGTTTTTAGAGAGTTTAAGAAAGAATGAAAAGGACTTCCTCGATCCCTATATCGGCAGGCTGCGGAAGATGAGCATCAATCTCAGGGCCTTCATGAACACCCGCTGCGAAGAAAATATCCTCTATGAGGGCGCTCAGGGGGTCCTCCTGGACTTGGATATCGGCACCTACCCCTATGTGTCATCGGGGAGCTCTGCGGCCGCAGGAGCCGCCTCAGGAGGCGCCGTGGGTCCGAAAGATATTGATAAGATCTTGGGCGTATTCAAGGCCTACACGACCCGGGTCGGCAACGGTCCCTTTCCGAGTGAATTCACCGAAGAGCGGGACGGCGGTCTCGGCGATTTGATACGGGAATTGGGAAACGAGTACGGCGTAACAACCGGTCGTCCCCGCAGGACAGGCTACCTCGATCTCGTGGCCCTCGCCTATGCCTGCAGCACAAACTCCATAGAGTCGTTGGTAATGACCCATTTGGATGTATATGATGAAATGGATGAAATAAAGGCCTGCGTAGCCTATTCGATAGACGGCAAAGAAACCAGTGATTTTCCTTCTTCGGCCAGGAAACTCGAAAGGGCAAAGCCCGTTCTAAAGAGTTTTTCCGGCTGGAAAAAATCCATTACCAGTATGAAGAATTACGACGACCTGCCCGATGAGGCAAAGAATTACCTCGCATTTATCGAGGGCTATACCGGGTCACGGGTTGATATCATCTCCGTAGGACCGGACAGGGAACAAACCTTCGTGCGCCGGCCGATCTGGCAAAAGGAGGTCCAGCAATAAATGGTTGCCCTTATTGCTAAGTTCTTTGCCGCAATCAACGCGAATTCCCGGCCCGGTGAAATCGGAGCCGCATTTGCCTGCGGCATCGTGCTGGCCTTGATCCCTGCGGGAAACCTCCTGTGGATCCTGCTCTTCATCCTCTTTTTTCTTCTGAGACTGCACATAGGTACGATGCTCTTGGTCATTGCCGTGGGAAAGCTCTTCGTCGGTTTTACCGACCCGCTTATCGACGCGGCGGGGCTTCGGCTTCTCACCCATCCGGCACTCTACGACGGTTTTGCCCGTCTCTATACGATACCCTTCGTTGCTCTGACAAATTTTTCCAATTCTCTCGTTGCCGGAGGAGTCGCTCTCGGTCTTATTCTGTGGATACCGCTCTTTTTCGCGGGAAGGTTCGCGGTTATCGGCTACCGGCGTTCGATCAGAGATAAAATTGCCGACAGCAAAATCGTAAAGGGCATCGGCAAATATCCCATCGTCGCAAAGCTGACTGCCGCCGTTCGAAAGGCCGGCGGTCTCTACTCGGGATGGAGTTCGTAGTATGAAGAATAAGAAACTGCCTAAGCTCTTCCGTAAACCGCTAAAAGAAAAGAAGTTTCGAGCGAAAATACTCCGCAGAATCCACGTGAAGAAAGAACGGGATTTTCTCGAATCGCTGACTAAAAAGACGTCCGACGGGAAAATCGCTCTGCGAGAAGAACTCACGAAGGATGAACATGCACGACTAAAAAAACTCGCAAAAGCGATAAAAAAGAATAAAGGCCTTTTAGTCACATGGAAACTAGTTATTCTTGCGGTATTCTTCGGAGCAACCATTATCTTTAACCTGCTGTTTAAAGATATGCTCCTTGAGCGCGGTGCCGAAAAGCAGCTTCAGCGGCTCTTTGCGGCGAAGGTTGATCTGGTGAATCCCCACCTTTCTCTTTTCGGAGGGACGATCGCTTTCGAAAGACTCGTTGTTGCAGACAAAGACAAGCCGATGGAAAACCTGTTCGAATTGGGACCTAGCGTATTTAGCATAGACATCTATCAGCTTCTCGGGAAAAAGGTCGTCATCCATAAGGCCGAGGGTCAAGACATTGCGTTTGGAACAAAAAGAAGCAGCTCCGGACTTCTTGAACCGGAAGACGACGAAGGACTGGAAAATGAGGAAAAGGAAACTAAAAGCGCGGGGAAAGCCGAAGAGGCGCTCACTGTGGCCGGGGAAATAGGCCTACAGAGCGCCGAACAGCTATTCGAGACCTATAAAGAACAGCTTAACAGTCCGGAGCTCATAAGCGCGACAAATGAACGCCTTCAAACTTCTATCGATCGGTGGAACGAGCGGATTGCGCAGATCGATGAACGGGTCGAAGAAGTGGAGGAAGCCGCGGGGAACGTGCTCGATAAGGACCCTCGGAATTTTTCCACCGTAGAAGAGGCAAGAAACTACATTGAGACCCTCAATGCACAGAAGAAAAAAATTGAAGAAATGAGAAAAGCTGCTGGAGAGATCGCCGACGCTTTTTCAGACGATCTTTCTTTTGTAGAAGGCTTAGATGGTGAGATTCGTGAGGCGATTGAAGATGACATCCGGGGACTCACCGATGCAGTCGGCGGTTTCGGTGCGGATGCGAAGAGCGCTGTTTCGAGCAGCGCCGAACCACTATTGAGAAAGGCTTACGGAAAAACGTACGACTATGCGAAGAAGGTACTGGGTACCGCCGAATACCTGAAGGGACGCTCGTCGGAGAAAAAGCCGAAATATGCAAAAGACAGGAGAAGGAGGGGCACGCTTGTACATTTCCCGACCATGCAGTACCCTGCGTTTCTTTTAGAAGACTTTCACATTTCCTTCGGTGATGCACATTCGGCCGAGAGTAAAACCGATATCAGAGTGAGAAATATCGCCTTCGATCCGAATGAATGGGACGAACCGATACACATCGAATATCATTTCCGTCCCGAGGAGAAAAGTTTAGCCGTTTCCGCCATTCTCGACCTTCGCTCATCGGCCGATACGGCTCTTGCAATGGATGCGAATCTTTCCGGATATCCGCTGCAGATTTCCAACGGCTTGAGTTCCCTCACCATTGAAAACCTTCAAGGCACAATGGAAAACACGTTTTCTCTATCCCTCTCATCGACTACGGAGGGGGAGGGAAGCGCGGTTCTCCAAATCGAAGATATGAATATTGATTTTACCGAATCATCCGGACCGGTTTCATCGGCAATAAGCGAAATCGTTTCCGATATCGACAAGGCGCTTTTTGCGATAGAGTTCGGCTTCGAAAATGCCGGCGTTGACTCCTTTTCCGTCGAAACGGATTTGGATGAAGCCCTGCGAGAGAGAGTCGGTTCTTATCTCCAAGATCTCGCGGAGAAAACCCGTGAGAAACTGGAAAAGCAGCTCATGGAGTACCTGCAGGATTCTGTTAAGGAGAATGAAAAACTGCAGCAAATGGTGGAAGAATATACAGATTCCATCGATGAGCAGCTCGCGGATATCCGGTCTCTCAATAATCTCATCGAAGAGAAAAAAAGAAAGACGGAATCCTCCATAGAAGAGGAGATCAACGCCGCGAAGAAGGAAGCCGAAGAGGCGGTAAAGAAGGAAGCGGAAAAGCAGGTAGACAAAATAAAAGAAGGACTGGGAGGCTTGAACTTTTAGTATGCGCACCTATGTGGAATGCCTCGTGTGCTTCATGGGAAATGCTCTTTCTATGGCAAAAAGAAGCAACTTAGATGAAGCCGGCCAAAGAGAAGTGCTGCTTGCCGTCGCTGAGCGTCTTTCAGGTTTTCCTTTTAACGCAAAACCTCCTGAAATGGCAAGAACGATACAGACACTGATTCGAAATATGACGGGAATAGACGATCCATTCGAGAAGGAAAAGAGAGAGAGCAATTATCGTGCGTTGAAGCTCAAGACGACTATCGAAGAGAAGATAGGGGAATCGGAAGATCCTCTTCTCAGTGCCATTGAATACGCGATCGCCGGCAACAGCATAGATTTCGGTACAGATAAAGAGCTCGACATTGAGGATACTCTTCGCAGCCTTGTTGTGGAGGAGACCGCACATAGTAAAAATGAATCACCCGATTTTTTTCTTTATGATGAGCTGAGGGATGCGTTGAAAAAAGCGAATACCTTACTCTATATCGCCGACAATGCGGGTGAGTTTGTATTCGATTTTATACTTCTAAGAATTATTAAGAGTATATATGAAAAAATAGACATTACCGTAGCGGTGAGGGATTGTCCTGCACTAAATGACGTTACCTTAGAGGACGCCGAACAAATAGGAATGAACAAAGAATTTAGGGTGATAAGCAGCGGCAACGATGTTCCCGGCACCATTGTTGAGGAAAGTTGTGAAGAGTTTAGAAAACGCTTTTTCTCAGCCGATACGATTATCGCAAAAGGACAGGGGAATTACGAGACGCTTTCCGATTCAGCGAGACCGGTTTTCCTTCTCCTAAAATCGAAATGCGAGGTCATTGCACGGCATACCGGTAGCCGCTTAGGAGATATCCTGCTGCTTAAGGGAGGGAGAACTAATGTATAGGCTGCGCCTGCTTCTAGTGGTAGGGATTTTTACCAGCAGCGTTTTTTCCGTTTTTTCGCTGGATATCCAGCACGACATCATTGAAAAATCCAGACAGTATGTGGGCAACGGGTACTGCCGAGGCGGCACGGGGCCGCCCTGCTTCGATTGCTCCGGCTTTGTCGGATACATCGTTTCACCGTACGTGAGCAATCTGCCGAGAGTTTCAAGAGATATGGCCCGCTTAGGGACCCGAATTTCTCGTGATGCTTTAGAACCGGGAGATCTCGTGTTTTTCGCCACGACACCAAGCCGCGCCGTAATCTCTCATGTTGCTATCTACATCGGACAGGATTCGATCATTCACGCAATTTCCGACGGCCCTAAGCGCGGAGTGAACATTACGCCTCTTTCTTCGCGCTATTGGAAAACGCATTTTCACAGCGCCGTTCGTGTGCTGCCGAAAGGGGCGGTGCAGTCTAACGAGAAATCGAGTACCGCAGGAGAGGCGATCCGCTTCGCCAAGGGGAGCTACACGGGAAACCTAAAAGGAGGAGAGCCGCACGGCGAGGGTGTTCTCCGTCTGGATAATGGAGACGTATACCGCGGCGAGTTTTCGGAGGGGTTTTTCGACGGAAGGGGAAGCTACCGGTGGAGCGGCGGGGCTCGATATGCCGGTGATTTTTCCAAGGGAAAAATCACCGGCGAAGGGGTCTTCACAAACGCGAAGGGCGCTGCAGTTTCCGGCAGATGGCGGGACGGGGAGCTCGTCGCCGAAAGCGGCACACCTGATTCTGCGGCAGCAAAAACAGAAACGGAAGAGACCTATCTGGAGAAGTCCGATTCTCCCTGGGACAGCTGGGACGGTGTCATAACCGGCGACTACTATGCATGGCGTGAAAAGGAAAAGAGCTCATTTGAAGCGTGGAAAAGGGAGCATCAACCCTAGGTTTGGAGGTGGCGGGAGTCGAACCCGCGTCCTACCGGGCATTCCTTACGCGTCTACAGGTATAGTCTCGAGTTTAATTTCGGGAGAAGGGAGGCTGCGAGACACACCTTCTTCTCCCTGAGTCCGGCTTTGTGTCCCCATTCCCCACCGAACGAGGAAACAGGCAAGTCCCGGTTTCTGGCAGGCGGCATTCTCCCTCGGAACAGCGGGAAAAGCACCCGTGGCTGCTAGTTACGCAGCCATTGCGAATTGTGTTTCGTTATCCGCAACTATAAGTGTGCCCAGTTTAAGGAGTTAGACAGCTCCACCTGCAACGTACGGACGTGCATCCGACAGTCGAATCCGGATCACCCCCTCTGTGTTTTTAAAATATCACTTTGATTCGGAAAAATCAATCGGGTAAAGGCTTACCTGAGGCGGTCGCGCATCTCCCGTTCCGCATCGCGTTTCTGGTCCCGTTTCTTTATAGACTCACGTTTATCATAGACCTTCTTCCCTCGCCCAAGGCCGATTTCGATCTTCACCATTCCTCCCTTTAGATAAACCTTGAGAGGAACGAGAGTATAGCCCCGTTCATCGATCTTCCGCTGCAGACGCTTTATCTCTTGGGCGTGGGCAAGAAGCTTTCGCTCTCGGTCCGGCTCATGGTTATGGATGTTTCCATGATCGTAAGGAGAGATATGAAAGCCTTGGAGGTATAGTTCTGCCCCTCTCACACGGCAGTAGGAGTCGGCGAATGACATCTTTCCCGCACGGATCGATTTTACCTCTGTCCCCCTAAGTTCGATGCCGCATTCGAGACTGTCTTCAATTTCGTAGTTGAAACGAGCCTTTCTATTCTTTGCCAAAAACTTTATCCCCGTCTTTTCCTTTTCCATGTCGCTTCCTACTCTTTAGGTGCTAGTACAAGACGAAAACCGGTGAAGGGCGTGCACCAGTTAGGTTCCAGCGAGGCGCGGGTGTAGGCCTTGACGTCTGAAGAATCATTTGCCCAGCTGCCACCCCGAACAGCTTTTTCCCTTCCCGCAAAGAGCGCTTTCTGTCCGTCGCTTTGTGTCGCGTAATCACGAAGGCCATAGCCTCCGTCTAAAAGGTCGCTGGGAAAGTACCAGTTTTCATTCCACTCCCAGAGATTGCCGCGCAGATCAATGATACCGAGCCTGCCGGCTCTCGTGAACACGGCGGTTTGCGGTCCCCGCGCCCCGTCTGAGATGTCGATTGTTTCCGGATCACCGTTCAGACGTGCCGCATATTCCCACTCGCTTTCGTCGGGGAGCCGGACACTATAGCTATCGGCAATGGCGGCGGGAAGTTTTTTCTGCAGCCAAGCGGCATACGCTTTTGCCGCATACCATGAAACATATGAGACGGGTTTAGACGGTTTTCCCTCGAAACCGATGAGATAATCGGTCGTAACCAAGCCCTTTTCTAAGAGCTCTTCACTATTTGCCCTGTTCCATTCGGGATTTTCTTCTAAAAAGCGGGCGAATTGTCCTCTGCTGACTTCGGTATCGAGAATATAGAAGGGTCGGATCTGCCGTGTATGGGGGAATGCCGCCAGTTCCTCCACGGTAAGGGATCCGCCTGTGCGAAAAAGGTCGTTCATTCCCAAGGGAATTCTCTCGCCGCCGGGCAGGAGAAGGAAACGGTGATCGTCTATGCGCAGTGAAGCAGCCATATCTGCGGCCCTCTTCGGCGCCCCGGCATAATATTCTTCGAAGCAGAGATCCTCTATCCACGCCTCCATGCGGTTTCTCAAATCCTCCGGAACAGTAGATGAATCGGCAGATTCGTCGCTGTAGAGCAAACGGTAGGCGCGAAAGAGGTCCCGCTGCGGCATCCCCTCCGGCTCAGAGCCGCTCAGTGTTCTGCCCGTCATATTACTCCACCGCGTTCGGGCTTCCCTCCAGTCGGAGAAGATCTCCCTCGTTGCGAGATTATTCATTGATGCAGCGATAAAGTCCTCTAAGAGCGTGTCTTCTCCCGCATCGAGCAAAACGGAAACGGCGGGTGAAATGACGGACGGATAGTGGTATCGGTGATGGAAAGAACCGCTGAGGGCCCAATTAGAAAGCTCGGAGAATAGACTTTCCGCATATCGATGAGGATTCTTCAACTCGAGGTCTTTGCGAAAGTGAAGCTTCTTAGGAAAGAAGAGACTGCCGAAGAGTCGACGGGGTATCGCGGCATCGTCTTCGAATCGGGCAAAAAACGGTTTTTCTATGCGGATCGAGTGATTTCCCGCCGAAACGAAGATATCCGCGGGGGTCGATCCCACATAGATATCGTCGACAAAAACGGCCGCAGCTGCGGGGCTGCTGCGAAACTGTACGAGAGAGCCGCCGTGTACTATTGCCGGCACTACGAAAAGTGCGATAAGCGCCAGGGCGAGAAGAAGGGAGTAGAAAACGGCGAGGTATACCGGCGGTTCGATACCGGCGATGGGTTTGAGTTTGACCTCTTCTATTTCAATCGACTCTTCGCGTTCTTTCCGCTTTTTCATGAAGGAAGGGTATATTTATGGGCCCAACTTGTCAATGTAGGGTAACTGTGCTACTGTTGTGCCACTCGAAGGGAAGGAGCATGCATGCACGAAGGCCTCCAATCAATTCAACGAATAACCGAACGTGTGCTCACCGCACGGAAAAAACGGCGTGCAATTGCCAGAGCGCGACAGCAGGCGAAACACCCGGTAATCGATTGGATTGAAGCTTTTCTATGGGCGGCGATAGTTGTCCTCATTATAAATCAGTATGTCATCCAGGCATATCGCATCCCCTCCGGTTCTATGAAGGACACCCTTCAACTGCAGGACCGAATCTTCGTAAATAAGATGGTGTATGGCCCGGAGCTTATCCCCGGGGCGGCAAAAATTGCCGGCTTTAAAAAACCGGAACGAAATGAAGTAATTATTTTCGAGAGCCCCACCTATATCTCAAGGGGCCCGCTCTTCGACACGCTCCAGCGTATTATCTATATGCTCACCTTCTCCTTAGTCGACATCGACAGCGATAAAGAGGGCAACCCCAAGCCGCACTTCCTCATTAAACGGGCGGTAGGCATGGGGGGGGATCGAATTCGATTCGAAAAGGGAGAGCTCTACCTTCGTCCTCCGGGTTTCGCTAGATGGATGCACGAAGAAGTGTTCAGAGAATTAGCGGGTTTCGAAAATCCGGTACGAAGATTGCTGCGGGAAAATCAGTACGACTCGATTAGAAGATCCGCCTTTATCGATGCCTATGAGACCGAGGGAATAGATAGCGCTTTCTACGCCCCCGCTGCCGAAGGAGACGCCCCCCTCTACAGCGATATGTTCGCCTGGACGAAGTACCGCAGCGAAGCACAGTATGCGCTTAATCCCCACAAACGCAGATACGGACAGATATGGCGCCGCTTTGACAGGGGCTGGTACATAGCCGAGGGCTGGACTTTTCCGCTGGGCGACAACCGCGATAATTCTCGTGATGCAAGGTATTTCGGCCCCGTATCGCAAAAGAATGTATTAGGACGCGCAATGATTAAGTATTGGCCGCCCTCTCGAATCGGTCCTATTGAGTAAGGCAGAGGAATTCCCGGAATGTCCCGTAGATCGAAGGCTTTACGCTACTACAGAAGTTCAAAACCGCTAGGACCGATAAAAAAGTTTCTTCGGAGCCTTACGAAGATCATCATAATTCTCTTTTTACTCTATCACGTGCTTTTCCTCTTCTTTCTGAGAAGCTACCGCCTCAACAGCGCCGTCATGGAACCGCGGTTTTCCATTGGAGAACGGCTTATCGCAACGCCGCTCCTCTTTGGTCCTACCGTTCCTCCCTTCTCCTCTCGTTTCCCCGCGATAAGAGCACCGAGAAGGGGAGACATTGTGATCGTGAAAAGAGAAGTAGTCAAAACGCCGCTGCATATCAAAACTATAGATACCGTTGTGCGTTTCTTCACTCTTCAAAAGTTCTCCCTAGCGAAAAGTCGTCAAACCGTTCTTCTGCCGGCCGTGCAGGTGAAACGGGTCATAGGACTGCCGGGGGATCTGGTAAAAATGGAGAACTATAGGGTGAAAATTCTACGGCCCGAGAAAAGAGATTTCGTCGATGAAGAAGAACTACTAGAAAGCGAATATGAAATATCTATGCCCGAAGTGCCGAGCGGGGAGAATACGGTCTTTCCCTTTTCCGGAGATATGCCCGCCTTCGAACTTGATGATAACGAATATCTTGTACTCAGCGATTATCGGGGTCTGACGGACTCCGCGAGGTGCTGGGCGGCAACGAAGATGGACGAACTACACGCTCTCGTGCTCTTTTCTTTTGAAGGACCATTCTAGGTTCTCACATGCGAGAAAGTATAGGCGATAAGGTAAGGGCTCCTCTTGCCGCCGGCGTATCACTGTATATTCATCTTCCCTTTTGCAGGAAAAAGTGTGACTACTGTGATTTTTTTTCAAAGGAACGGGCTAAAAGCGGAGATAAAGAGGAGGTGATCGAGAAAATCATCGCCGATACGCGAGAAATGCTCTCTTTGCTCGATCCACCTAGTATAGAAACGGTGTACATCGGCGGAGGAACGCCAAATTCTCTCTCGCGCAAACACTTCTCCCGCCTGCTTCGCGGTCTCGGCGAATGCGTGTATTCACGAAGTTCGAAAATCAAGGAATGGACCGTAGAGATTAATCCGGAATTTCTCGATACCCGCCAGCTCGAAGAGCTCAACAAGGCGGGAGTCGACCGCTTGAGCATCGGCGTACAGTCCTTTCGAGACGACTCGCTGCGCCTCATCGGACGGAATGCGGGTATTGATGAAACCGTCGGAGCACTGGAACTACTTTCCGCTCAATGGAAAGACCGGTGGACGATGGATCTTATTTCATTGATACCGGGATCTGAAAGTGATCCGCTAAGCGATCTCAAAAAGGCAATGACCTATAAAGCGAGACACATAAGTCTCTACGGTTTGACGATTGAAGCGGGAACACCTCTGCAAAAGAGATTAGCGGCGGGGAAAATCAAACGCTCCGGCGAGGAAGAAGCGGGAGATATTCTGAAAGCACAGTGGGACTTTTTACGTGATCAGGGCTTTACTCATTATGAGGTATCCAACTTCGCCGCCGGCAGGCAGGATGAGGGCATTCATAATCTTCGCTACTGGCACCTTGAACCGTATCTGGGAATCGGTCCCTCCGCAGTATCGACCATCCCGGGAAGAGAGGGACCGCTGCGGATACAGGAGCTCGAAAAGAGAGGAGAATACCGCATTGAGTACATCACTCCCTATTCTTTTCTCTTAGAGCACCTGATGACGAGTCTGCGCACAAGAGAGGGACTCTCATATGTCCATATCTCAAAACGCTTTGGAACAGGGTTCGCGAACGGACTGAAACGAGCACTCAAGATGAAGCTGCGGCGTTACGAAAAAATCGGTTTTGTCGAAAAAAACGGAAGAGGCTTCTCGTTCACGGATGAGGGAATGATGATTCTCGATTCTCTTCTCCTCGACCTTGCCGGAGACCTCGACGGTTTGGCGATCGAACGGGTGAACTGGCCGCAGCAGCGCCGGGAATTTGCGCAATCTTGACAGCGGCGGTGCTTCATGGTAGCGTAGCTTTTCATAAGAATTAGAAGGAGTACGCATGTCGGGTCACAATAAATGGTCCACCATTAAGCATAAAAAGGGCGCACAAGACGCGAAGCGAGGCAAACTCTTCTCGAAACTGATAAAGGAGATAACCGTTGCCGCCCGCGAAGGCGGCGGTGACGAAGAGGCAAATCCCCGCCTACGGACCGCCGTAAACAAGGCGAAGACGGAAAACATGCCCAAGGACAACATCGAACGGGCAATAAAAAAGGGGACCGGAGAAATCGAGGGTGTCCAGTATCTGGAGATGAGTTACGAAGGATACGGGCCGGGCGGGGTGGCGATCCTGGTTGAGTGTCTCACCGATAACAAGAACCGGACCGCCGCGGATGTACGAAGTATTTTTACCAAACACGGGGGTAACCTCGGAGAATCGGGCTGCGTCTCCTACCTTTTCCAGCGTAAGGGCATTATCGCCTTCGACACATCCGCTTATTGCGAAGAAGATATTTTCGAACTCGCCCTCGAAGCCGGGGCCGAAGACGTGTCCACCGAGGGAGATGATATCGAGGTGCTTACCTCGCCGGATGATTTCTCGGCCGTTCTCGAGGCAATCAACAAAGCCGGCCTTAGGCACAGCAGAGCCGATATTTCTATGGTGCCGGATGCGACGGTCTCACTCGATGCGGAAACGACGGCAAAAGCTCTCCGCTTGATCGATAAGATCGACGATTTGGACGATGTACAGGCGGTATCCACTAATCTCGATATTCCCGATGATTTCGATCCAGACTCCTTGGAATGAAGAGGATAATCGGCATAGATCCGGGTTTGGCCCATACCGGCTGGGGAGTTCTTGATGCGGACGGCTCCCGGCTGATACACATCGACCATGGAACGATAGATACCGAGGCCGGCGAGCCCGAAGAGAAGCGGCTTCTGAGGATCTATCGAGCCGTGAAGGAAAAAATTTGCCGGTACCATCCCGACCTTATCGGTGTAGAGGTGCTCTTCTTTGCGAAAAATCGGCGAAGCGCCATTCCCGTTGCCCAGGCAAGAGGTGCGGTTCTTGTCGCATCGGCGGGACTAAAGATACCCGTCGAAAATCACACCCCTCAAGACATAAAACAGGCCCTTACGGGCAACGGAAGGGCGGAGAAACAGCAAGTGCAGGAGATGGTGAGGGTCATTCTCGGATTGTCCGTAATTCCAAAACCGGACCATGCGGCGGATGCCCTCGCAGCGGCCATCTGCAGCTATCATCTCCATCAGTTCGAAAGGAGGATCGGTGTTCAACAGCATTAGTGGAAGGATCAGCGGTCGAAGAGGAACAAAAATTTTCATAGAGAACGGCGGCATTGAGTGGGCAGTGGAGGTCTCCCGCCAATCCTACGAGCATATTCTCTGTTCAGAGGAGGAAGTACTTCGAATCTTTACCTACCTGCATCACAGGGAAGATTCCATGCTTCTTTTCGGCTTCTCCCATGAACAGGAACGGGATCTTTTTCTCAAATTGCTGCGGGTAAGCGGCATCGGTCCGCGGCAAGCCTTGAAAATCCTCTCGGGTATCGAAGCGGAGAATCTGGTACGATTCATCGAATCCGAGGATGCAGATGCCCTTTCACGGATTCCGGGATTAGGGAAAAAGACTGCGGCAAAAATAATTCTCGCTCTTCGGGGAAGCATTGCGCCTTTGAATGCCGAAGGAACCTCTTCAAGCTTTTCAGAGCTCATCGACGCCCTTGTAGACATGGGATTCGAACGAAAGGCAGCAGAAAACGTCATTGGGGAATGTGCGAACAGTGAGGATTTTGCTACAATTCCCGAAAAGGAACGCGAACATGAGCTCTTTCGCAGAGCCATAGTCAGCCTCAGTTCCGAGTAAGTGTGGGGAGCAGTGATGGGGGAAGATTCTCTTCTCTCCGGGGTTTACAGAGACGGAGAGGATGAACAGGAACAGAACCTGAGACCGAAATATCTCAGCGACTTTCAGGGTCAGCGGGCCCTTAAGGAGAATCTCTCCGTATTCATCGAGGCCGCCCGCAGGAGAGAGGAAAGCCTTGATCACGTCTTTTTAAGCGGTCCCCCGGGACTGGGGAAGACCACCCTTGCGGGGATAATGGCGAACGAAATGGGAGTGGATATTAAGATCACCTCCGCTCCTGCCCTCGAGAAGGCAAAAGATCTGGCCGGTATTCTCACCACCATCGGAGAGGGGAGTGTCTTCTTCATAGACGAGATCCACCGACTGCGGCCGGCCCTTGAAGAGATGCTCTACGTGGCCATGGAGGATTATGAAATCGATTGGGTAGTCGGACAAGGTCCTTCGGCACGAACGATACGTATACCCATACCGAATTTTACCCTCATTGGCGCAACAACGAAGGCCGGACAGGTCACCGGCCCCCTTGTGAGTCGATTCGGCATATCGGTTCGTATGCAGTTTTACACCGATGAAGATATTATGCGCATTCTGCGAAGAACGGGAAAAATTCTTTCCGTGGAGGTGAGCGAGAGTTCCTTTCCCCTTCTTTCTGCCTGTTCCCGCGGCACTCCCAGGGTTGCCAACCGCCTCCTCCGCCGAATGCGCGATTATGCCGAAGTCCTCTCAGACGGTATCGTCAACGAGGAGGTGGTAAAGGAGGGGCTTCGTCGTCTCGAAATCGACCCCTTCGGGCTCGAACGGCACGATAGAGAAATCCTCAAAACGATTATCGAGAAATACGGCGGGGGGCCGGTCGGGGCGGAAACCCTCGCCATATCCGTCGGAGAGGCGATCGAGACCCTCGAGGATTACTACGAACCCTATCTCATCCAGCGCGGTTTCATTCAACGTACCCCCAGAGGAAGAATTGCCACGGACATCGCCTATACACATCTCGCGTATGAATCCGCCGGCGCAAAAGAGCGGGCAAAAAAAGAGAATGAAAACGAACAGCTTCTCTTTTAAGCTTCCAGAAGAGCTCATTGCCCAAAATCCCTCGGAAAACAGGGGAGAATCGCGGCTCATGCTGCTTCGCCGCTCACGCGCTGACCGAGAGGCAAATGCTGAGCAGCGAGAAAAGCGAATTTCCCATCACGGCATCGACGAACTTCCCGAGCTTCTTCCAAATGACTCCGTGCTGGTGGTCAACGATTCGAAGGTGCGAAAGGCGCGGATATACGGCAGCACGCTCCATGGAGGAAGGGTGGAGTTTCTCTTATTAGAAGAAGCGGCGACGGGACTGTGGAAGGCCGTAGTCTCCAAGGCGAAGAGGCAGAAGCCCGGGAAAGAGTATCTGTTCCCTGATGACGCCGACGGGAGAACGGTGAGGGGCCGGATAACCGGTGTAAAGGGGGAGCATAGATATATTCTCTTCGATCCTCCCATCGATGATGCCTACTTGGAAAACGTCGGACATATGCCGCTTCCCCCTTACATCCGTCGAGAAGATACTCCGGAAGACTCTCTGCGCTATCAGACGGTCTATGCCGAGAAAACGGGATCCATTGCCGCCCCCACGGCAGGCCTCCATCTCACCGATGAAATTTTAGAAAGAATTTCTGCCTGCGGGATTCGTATCGTTCGGGTAACGCTCCATGTAGGTCTGGGAACCTTCCAGCCGGTGCGCAGCGATGACATAGAAGACCACCAGATGCACGAGGAAAGATACGGCATACCGGAGGAGACCGCCGCACTAGTGACTGAGGCGAAGCGAGCGGGGAAACCGGTCTTCGCCGTTGGTACCACCTCTGTCCGAAGCCTCGAATCGGCGTGGAAAGAGAAGGAAACTCGGCTCCTCCCCGGCGAGTCGAAAACGAGGCTCTACATCTCGCCGGGCTACCGATTTAAGGTAGTAGACGGACTTTTAACGAACTTTCATACCCCCATGTCGAGTCTTCTCGTTCTGGTGTCGGCCTTTGCCGGCAAAAATGACATAGATACGGCATATAGCATCGCCGTCAGGGAGAGATATCGGTTCTTTTCCTATGGTGATGCGATGCTTATTCTTTGACGTTCTTCAATAGGTGTTTTCATTCATAAGGGAGAATTTTTTACGGACTTCCCGCAGCCTGTTCATATCCCTTTGAATGATAAATGAGTAGTCGAGCTCGCCCGTTTCGATGCGCTTTCGTTCATCTTCCCAGTATTGTAGTTCCTCTAAATGATGATACGCTGTCTGTTCGACCCGGGCCCACCAGAGCAGGGCCTCGTTCCAGTAATACAGGGCCCGTGTATAGTAGAATTCCGCCAGCTCCAAACTCTCAAGATTCTGTTCCTTCCATGGTTCGTTATAGAAGTAGGCGTTTCGCTTATCGTATTTCGAAGCCCAAAGCCTATATTGCTTTACCAATTCGAGATTGAGGTGCATGCGAAAGAGGAAGCGATAACGCTTCCATTGATCGGTGTTTTCGATCACTGCCAAGGCGTTGAGAGGATTGACGAAGGGACGGCTAAGCGCCCTCTCCAAATACCAGATATTCTCTTCAAAGTCCTCCGGATATTGATAGAGATTTTGATGATAGAGCTTGTAGTACTGCTCGGCGTAGGTGATGTTATAGGCCGACAGCCGTATCGGCATGATGAGAACGGACAGCAGGAGGAGGAAGAGGGAGGCGAAAACGAATGAAGAAGACCTCATATTCCTAGTATCGGCAGATTCTTCTTAATTATAATTGAGCCTTTTTCGTATTGCCTGAGCCAATTCTTCCCGCCCAAGGGAGGCGTCGAAGACATGAATCTGCATCTGCGATGAACCGTACACGGAGAAAACATGAAAATAGTTCTCCCGAATCTCCTCCTGAAGTTCTCTGCGTTCGTATACCTCTCTGGGATTACCTCTCGATTCGAGCCGTTTGTTTCCCTCTTCGGGAGAAATATCGAGAAAGATCAAATGTTCCGGAAGGGGAAAAAAGCGATTCAGTTCCCATACCTCTTCGAAAGGACGTTCAACCGACTGATAGGCGAGGGATGAGAAGAGATAGCGGTCGCAGATAACCGTTTTTCCCCTCGAGATCAGCGAGACGATGCCTTCATCGGGATGATAGAGATGATTCCTTCTGTCTACGGCAAACAGCCGGGCCAGGACTCCGGGAGCAACGCGCGTTTTCCCTTCTAAGACCTGCCGTACCGCCTTGCCGATAAAAGAAGTAGTTGGTTCGCAGGTGAATAGCGAAGCGTTTGCGTTTTCCTTATCCAGGGTCTTTATTAACAGATCGGCTTGAGTGGTAGTTCCGGAACCGTCGAGGCCCTCGAAAACGATGAAGCCGTTCAAAATTTCGCTGTTGTATTCTTCGATCATCTGTGTACTCTCATACTAAACAATTAGCGGGTCTTTGTCATCTTTTGTTGAAAAAAATGAATATTTCGCGGTACATTGGATAGGATGGAAAAATTCTTCGGGGTTTTGCAGCTACAGAAAATTCTCCTCTTTTTTCTCCTCGTTTCCTTCAGTGTTCTCATACTAATGCCCCTGCAGAAAGAGCTTGACCGTTTCATGGTTTCGCTGAAAAGAGATACCATCGACGGACTCGAAAGGGAGATAGGAAGAGAGCTGAGGTATGAAAAAATCTCACCGTCCATACTGCTTTCTCTGAATATCCACGATGTGCGTGTATCTCCTCCAAACGAAGGAAGACCCGATACCATTGAAATAGGAAGACTGAGGGTTTTTTATTCTCCCATGGATATTCTGCGGGGGAAAACCGTTTCCGCAGTGAGAGAGATAGAAATCACCAATTCAACAATTATCATAGACGAAGAGCTGGACGCCGAGTTTCTCGATAGATTAGGCAGGCTGACTCGAGGCAAAGCCGCTGTGGAAGGAGAAGAGCCGATCGAAAAAGGCCGGAGCATGGAACTATTCGGCACAACCTTTGCGCGTATAACGCTCACCGGAAAAAATCTGCTCATTAAATATAAGGGCAAAGGTAATATCTCTACACTTTCTCGCCTCTTCTTCACGCTCGATTTTCCGAAAGAAAGCCACAACGAAGCGCAGTTTACCTCGCGAGGATCATTTTCATTTTTCAGCGAAAAACCCATTGAACTCGGAAATTTCGCTTTCGCAAATGCGGAAACGGACTTCTCACTAGAAAGCACGATGAGCGAAAGGGAGAGTCCTCTTCTCGCCGTAATGTCACTGAAGAATTTTTCTTCCGACCTTTTCTCCTTTGACCGCTTAACGGTCGAACTGCAGAAAGATGAAGAGAAAACCGTCCTGAGAAAAATAGAGGATCGCAGCCCATGGAATTTCAGCCTGAGTCATATTCAGGATGAAGGGCTGTTCAAGCTGGAGTTTGCGGCCGAGGAATTCGCCTTTTCCGACAAGCTGCGTCTTGGAGAAGAATTGACCGAATACCGTCAATTGATCTCCAGCCGTCTCAGCGGCACGATGGATGCTGAGATAGCCGAGGATCTTTCCACCTATCGTTATACGGCGGATCTAACCGCGCAGATAGACCATCAGGCTGTTCCCGAGCCTTTTACGGCCACTATCGATCTTAAGGGTGATGAAAATAGCGCCGTCTTCGAAGCGCTGGAGCTTCAATCGGAGAGTCTCGATCTCGCCTATTACGGCGAGATCAAGCTAAACACCTTCTTCCCTCAGGGTAAAGTGGAACTGCGGAGGCTTACCTTGGGAGGTCACACTTACCGCAGCGACATCACGCTGCGCAGTTCTCCCGAAACAGTGGAATTTCGGACCGACCGCATTTTTATCGATTCTTCACTAGAGCTTCGCGCAGTTTCTCTCGATTTACGAAAAAGGGGGAATCAATACGACTACCGTTCCTCCCTTTTCCTCTCTGCCGATGGCATTGAAGAACAGATAGACAATTATGTGCGCAGCGAAGGGAGTTTCACCAGAGGAGAAAACCCCGGCTTGGAGCTTTCCGCCGAGATTACAGACCTCCCCCTTGTGCCGATTCTGCAAATCTATGCAAAGGACTTTCCCGTTGAACGAGTCCCGCTCAAGAATGCGCGTCTTACAACGGAAGCATTCGTTTCAAAAGCTCAAGACGGCTTCTTTTTTTCGCTCCAGCCTTTGAAAATTGAAGATGTCGAGAGGGGGTTTTCCCTTTTTACCCGCGTGAGAGGAAACAACGAACTCATACGCTTCGGTGAGATTGAAATTCTCTACCACGAAAGGAGTCTCTACGGAAACGCAAATATGGCCTTCGCTGAGCAGGATACGGTTCATTTTGACGCCGCATTACGAATGGCCGCCGAACAGTACGACATTTACGGCACGTATCACGGAAAATCGACCCTCATTATTAGGGGAAATCACGGCATCAGTGCAAGCGCGTTTTTTCAGAGAAACAACGTCGCCTTTTCCGCGAAGGCGGATAATCTCCCTGTTCCCATCGGTGAAGAGAGCAGTGAGCTGTCATTCAAAGGGCGCGGGCGCATTTCAAAAGAAACCGGCTGGCTTGTTCACCTTTCCTCCTTAGAGATACTTTCGCCGCCGGGACTGCAAAAGGGAGGCAGCATACGCATATCCGCATCTGCAAACCGGGAACGCATAAAACTGTGGGATCTCCGCTACAGTGATTCGGTCTCCATTCTTACCGGCGAAGGAGTATTCATCCCCGATAATTTCGACGAGCCGAGCGGCAGCGGCTGGTTAACTCTGCGTTCCGAACAGGAAAGTGCACTGCGTGATAAGATGAATAGAGAGGAATATAGCGCTGTCTGCGCCATAGAGAATAACAGAATAAAGGCTTCCGTGACGGTGAACAGCATGCCCCTAAGACGATTTGCGGTTTTACCGATAGACGGCATTCTCAGCGCCGACGCATTTCTCTCCGGTCCGATTGATGATCCTGAACTCGACTTTTCTGCCCAGCTCGAAGAGGGAGAATACCGAAACACACCGATAGAATTCGACCTTCGCGCATCGGTGAACAAACGCGTTATTTCCTTAAATTATATTCAGGGGAGTTTTAAAAATCACCTCATTCAAAAGGGCGAGGGCCGCTATAATGTAGAAAGGGGGAGGGCGCGGATCGAAGGAGACTATCTCGGCACTATCGGGAAAAAGAGCAGTTCGGCACACTTCGTCTTGGATGCGGCGCTTACGCCTGTTGCGGCTATTGAAAATGTAGCGGAAGTTTTCACTAGCAATTTCTCCGCAGAATTGGACCTCACGAAGATAAATCTTTTCGGGACCGAAAGAGCTAGCTGGAATGTCGGTTTGGAACGAGAAGAGGGAACGATACAGTTCATCGGCGGACCGAAGGATGCCGTTTCCGGACAGTTTAACGACAGCGGCGAGTTCTCAATCTCCGTCGACGATCCTCTGCCGGTTCGTTTTCTTGCCGACGGACGAATCGAGGAGGGAACTATTGCTACAAGGGTTCACGATGTTTTTTTCGATCTCACCACCTTAGATGAGATAGGTTTTGACGCGATTCTCTTTAACTCGGGGAGCATTCGGGGAGGATTTACCATTACCGGCAGCGCGGCGGATCCTGAATTTTACGGGACCCTGCAGGGTTCGCGTATTGCCGGGACGCTTGAGCAGGTAGCCGAACCGGTCGAACAATTCTCCACCACTATCACAATGGATGATAAAGAGGTGAGGGTAGAACCGGTCTCGGTAAGATCCGGGAAGGGGAGGGCAAGTCTTTCAGGAGGATTCGTATTCGATAAATGGACCCCAACAGATATTCAGGTTCTCGTTCGCACCCTCGATGAAAACGGAATTCATGTCGTAATCAGGCTAAAGGAATCGGGCCTTTCCATCGACGGCTACGGCACCGGCGATTTCTCCTTTACCTCCGGGTTCAATGAAAACCGGATCGGCGGTGACATTCTGGCGAAAGACTGTGTCATTACCCTTGAAGAACCGCAGAAGGGCGAGAAAAGAGAAATGAAAAAGCCCCTCATCGTAGACATGGAAATAGAGACGGGTACGAAGGTCGAGTTCATCTGGCCCCGCAGAAGATTGCCGATACTCTCGGCCTTTGCCGATATCGGACAAAAGGTGGAAATTTTTTACAGCAGTTTGGATGAGAACTTCCGTTTTACCGGAGAGGTAGATATACGCGGCGGAGAGATTTTCTACTTTCAACGAAATTTTTTCCTTAAAGAGGGTACCATCACCTTTAACGAAACGGAGCAATCCTTCGACCCCCTGCTCAACGCACGAGCGGAGATAAAAGAAATAGACATGACGGGACATCCCGTTACCATCTACCTCATCGTCGAGAACGAACCCTTAAAGAGCTTTACCCCGAGATTCGAGGCGAGTCCGCAGCTCAGTACGGTAGAAATCGCACAGATTCTAGGAACACATATATATGGAGCTCCCGGCGAGGGCGAGCTCGGTCTCGCCGCCGCCCTTATGCTTACCGGTGACATCTTTTCCCAGTTCAGCGTGGTGCGATCCTTCGAAAATCAGGTAAAAGAGGCCTTCAACCTAGACCTCTTCTCTTTGAGAACGCAAATCGTACAGAATGTGCTTCTCGAACGAATAGGTACGGAGGATGATCCCGTTGAGCAAACGGAGGATCCTATTCAGCAGACCGATCCTCTCGGCAGATACCTTGACAATACCACCCTCTTCCTGGGAAAGTATCTGGGGAATGATCTCTTTCTCGAAGCAATGCTTCAGGTGCGGCAGCAGCCGTCATATATCGGGGAGATTCAAGACGAAAACCTGATTTTTTCGATGGAAGTCGGTTTAGAATGGAAAACTCCGCTTTTCCTGTTAAACTTATCGGTAAACCCGGATTTCACCGATCCGGAGCAAAGCTTGGAAAACACCAGTGTCGGGCTTTCTTGGGATTATTCGTACTAAAGATATAGGGAGTGAGGAGAATATATGCGTCAATGCGTTTTTAGAATAGCGTCTCTCGTTTTACTCGTCTTTTACCTCTTCTTCAGTACGCCGCCGCTGTTTTCGCAGGACGGCCCGTGGTACATGAATAAACCCATTACCGCGGTCGAATTCGAAGGACTAGACCATGTAGATGAAAGCGAGCTGGAGACCATTACCGAACCCTTCGTGGGTAAGGAGTTTACCGAAAGCCTTTTTAGTGATCTTCAGAGTAAGCTCTATGCACTGAATTACTTCGAACGGCTTGAGCCGAACGCGATCCCCCTTACCACCGCCCGTGAAAAGGTAAAGATCCGTTTCACCGTTACCGAACGACCGATAATCGACGATATCGAAATTGAAGGCAACAAGAGCGTACGGAAGGCAGATATTCTCGATACGATCCTCCTCAAGCGGGATGATATTCTTACGAAAAACAAGCTGAGCTCCGATGAAACGGCCATACGAGATCTCTATCTTGAAAAGGGTTTTCCGGATGTCCTGGTGAGTTCTTCCGTCGAAGAAAACGAGAAACGCAACACCGTTACCGTCACTTTTCGGGTGGAGGAGGGAAGACAGACCCGTGTGCGTACCCTCACCTTTTCGGGCAATTCATTTGTTTCCGACAAGACCCTCAAGAAGGAACTGAAAACGAAGGAGCAGTCGCTCTTCCACAGCGGGGTGTTTGAAGAAAACACTGTCGAGAGGGATAAGGAAGCCATCGAGACCTATTACCACGAACGGGGCTATATAGACGTGAAGGTCGTCGACGTTACCAGAAATCTCGACGAGACGGTCGACAACAAGAACTACCTCATTCTCACCTACTACATAGAAGAAGGGAGGCAGTGGACCTACGGAGGCATGGACTTCGAGGGCAACAAGCTCTTCTCCGATGAGGAGCTGAAAGAGAAGATCGAGCTTGATAAGGGAGATGTGCTGAATCTTACCCTGCTCAACCGTGATTTTCAGCGGGTCACCGATCTCTACTACAACGACGGCTACATCTACAACCAGATAAGCAGGGATATGCTGCGCGACGAGCAGAACAGATCGGTCTCCTATCGTATAAACATTGTCGAAAAGGGCAGGGCCCATATCGAGAACATCATCGTAAAGGGAAACGAAAAAACGAAAGACAAGGTGGCCTACCGTGAAATCCCGCTGGAAACGGGAGACGTGTTCAGTAAGGAACTGGTATTAGAGGGGATGCGAAACCTCTACAACACCGGACTCTTTGCCAACGTAGCACCGGAAACTCCCTTCGGCAGCGCGGAGGGACTCATGGACCTGGTATACAACGTAGAGGAGGCGAAGACCACCAACATCAACTTCGGCGTGACCTTTACCGGACAGGCCGGAGACTTTCCGGTGGTCGGTTTTCTTCGCTGGACGGACAACAACTTCCGGGGGCTCGGTGAAAAGTTTTCCATAGGAACGGAGCTTTCCGGGAGAACGCAGAATCTGAATTTTTCCTACGATACAAACTGGCTCTTCGGGAATAGACTCGGCGGAGGTGTCGATTTTACCTTCTCTCATACAAAGAACACCAATGTCCGCCAGGACGTAGACTTTCCCCGTTTTACCAAAGAAGACTACGAAAACGAAATCGCCGTACCCGACCCCTATGAGACGATGGACGAATACGAAGCCGCCCTCGAAAACAACGAGGGTATCGACGATGCCTACCTTATGGAATACCACGAATACGAGGTTTCCCTGGGGGTGCGAAGCGGATATACTTTTCATACGAATGTGGGAAGGATAGGCACCGCAACCGGTTTCAGCACCGGCCTCTCCTACATAAATTACGACGACAGCATATACCGTCCGTACAACCCCGCCACAAGAGAAAATCACCGCAACTGGCGTTTCAACAATCGTTGGTGGACACGGCTCTCCTGGGACACGCGGGATTACATCTTCTCTCCTTCTAAGGGCTTTCTTCTCAGCGAGACCTTCACCTACGGCGGTGGTATCCTCGGCGGTGTGAGCCATTACTTGAAGACGACCACAAAGGGTGAGTATTTTCACACTCTGCTGGACCTTCCCGTTTTTTCTAATTGGAACTTCAAGACGGTATTGGCGCTTCACAGTTCTTTTTCCCTCATTCTCCCTCAGGTCTACCGAGAAGACGGTGAATGGAAGAGGGGGATACAGGCGAGTACGAGCTATATGCTCTATACCGACGGCATGAATACCGACCGAGGCTGGGCGCCCCGCCGTTACAACGGCGAGGCGATGTGGGACAACTGGGCTGAGCTGCGGATTCCCATTTCCGAACAGGTCCTTTGGACGGATATTTTCTTTCGTTCAACAGGGTTCTGGGAGGACCGAAGCAAGCTGGGTTTTTATACCGAAGAAGCCATCGTCGATTACCGCTTCAGTTACGGATTCGGCATGCGATTTACCATACCGAATTTGCCCCTGGGACTCTATTTTACCAGGATCTTCTCGATAGACGAAAACGGCAACGTACAGTATGAACCGGGGCCGCTCTTCTCGGATCCCGACGATCCCGATTCCGGTTGGCGTCTGGTCTTGACGATAAATATAGACCTCATGTAATGCAAGGAGAGGTATACATATGAAAAGGCTGTCAATAGCGGCGATAGTTTTGTTCGTTCTCGCCGGTTCCGCCTTTGCGGCGAAACTTACCATGGTAGCGGTGGTAGATCTCAACCGAATTGTAAGCGACTATTTCAAGGAATCCGGTTCATGGCGGGAAATCGAAAGACTCACGGAAAAGACCGAGGAAAACATTGCCGAAAGAAAAGATGAAATTAATCGTCTCAAAGAGCGAAGACTTGAGGCTCGGCAGGAAGACAATAAAAAACTCGTACTTTCTCTAGAAGAGGAAATTCGAAAGAAGGAAGAGTACCTCAAAGAGTACAACCGTATAATGAGTGAACGAATAAACAGTCGCCGGGAAAACCTCCTTACCTCTTCGGATTTCTCCAGAGAAATTCTCAAAGCAGTACAGTATATCGCCGAGCAGGAAGGCTACTCCATAGTTCTGAGAAAAAAGGATCCGAACATTCTCCATTACAACAAAGAGGTGGACATTACCGAGATTGTACTCGCCCACCTCCGGCATCAGAGCGGCGCCGCGGAATAGATGAATAAATTTATGCATTGGTAGGTCTATGGCCGAAACTACTCCCATGCTGAAGCAGTACCGCAGGATAAAGGCCGAACACGGTGATGCGGTGCTCTTTTTTCGTCTCGGAGATTTCTACGAGATGTTCGACCGGGACGCGGTGATGGTCTCCTCCCTATTGAACCTTACCCTCACCCACAGAAACGGTTTGCCGATGTGCGGTATTCCCTATCACGCCGTCCATACGTATATCCCTCGACTCTTGAGAAAGGGAAAGAAAATCGCCGTCTGTGAACAGACAAGCCTTCCGGAGAAGGGGAAGAAAATAGTAGACCGGGAGGTTGTAGAGATCATTACCCCCGGAACCGTTACCGAAGAGGAGTATCTGGAGAGGAACAAGAATAACTTTATCGTTTCTCTTGGTGTAAGCGGCGCAACCGTATCCCTGAGCGCGATAGATCTTGCCACCGCGGAGTTTTCGGTCCGATCCTTTTCCCTCGAAAACAGTGCTCAACGGGTGCGAGAGGAATTGATGCGTCTAGACCCTTCGGAGGTCTTAATCCAGGAGTCGCTTCTGGAAGAGGAGAAAGGACTTGCCTCTTTCTTTTCTTCCGCCGCAGGAATCACCATAAACAGATATCCCGATTGGTACTTCGATGAAAAGAGTTCCTACCGGCGCGTAGTGGGATTATTGGCGGTGCAGAATCTCAAGGGTTACGGTTTCGATGAAAACTCGCCGGAACTGGCATCCTGCGCGGTGCTCATCGATTATCTGGAAAATAATGCCAAGCATCTCCTTACCCATATTACGGGCATGCAGCGGATCGAAGAAAACTCATATATGGGTATCGACGAGGCAACGCAGAAGAATCTCGAACTGATAAAGAACCTGTCCGACCGTGAAGAACGGTTTACCCTCCTCGAAGTCCTTGATCGAACGAAGACACCGATGGGCGGGAGGATGATTCGTCAACGGATTCTCTCCCCCCTGAGAGACATCGATAAAATTGAAAAAGTTCAAGATCAGATAGAAGAAATCTATAAGGAACAACTTCTTCTCTCGGAGTTGAGAAAAACACTTTCTTCAATACGAGACATCGAACGACTCGCATCGAGAATAGCACTGGATAAGGCTCATGGAAAGGACCTTTTAGCCGTCAAACAGAGTTTGGCTACGTTCTTCGATATACATGAACTTCTTTCCGGAGGAGAGTTATCCCAAATCGAAGGAATGCAAAGCGCGGAATTGTCCTCTCGCCTCGAGGAATTGAAAGAACTTTTCGCAAAAGCCCTCCATGAGGACCCGCCGGTTCTCATAAGCGAAGGACGGCTTATCAGAGACGGTTTCGATGCCGACCTCGATGCATTGAGAAAAATGAAAAGTGACAGTAAGCGAATCTTAGATGCGTATCTGAAAGAAGAAAAAGAAGAATCTGGTATCGGCAACCTGCGCATAAACTACAACAAGATCATCGGGTATTTTCTCGAGGTAAGCAAGGGACAAAGCGCTAAGGTGCCTTCCCACTTTATAAGGAAACAGTCCCTCGTAGGAAGCGAACGATACAGCACCGAGCGGTTGAATCAACTCGAGGAGGACCTGAACAATGCCTCCGAACGTATAGTCGACCTCGAGAAACGACTGTTTTTCGCAGTGAGGAACAAGGCAAAGGAGTACCTCTACGAATTGAAAACAGCCGCCCGGGTAATTGCTGCTATAGATACTATGCAGAGCTTGGCTTACTGCGCTACGCTCTACGGGTGGAGAAGGCCTCGAGTACATGAGGGAAGGAGCATAGAAATTTCCGAGGGAAGGCATCCCGTCGTAGAAACACACGGAGAGGCCGGTTCCTTCGTTCCCAATTCTATTTCTCTCGATTCGAATGACCGTTCATTTGCCCTCATTACCGGTCCGAATATGTCCGGAAAATCCACCTACCTTCGACAGGTCGCCCTAATAGTGCTCCTGGCACAAATGGGGTCTTTCGTACCCGCCGACGAAGCGAACATCGGTATAGTCGACCGCATATTCTGCAGAGTCGGTGCCTCCGATAATCTCGCTCGAGGAGAGTCGACATTCCTCGTCGAAATGAACGAGACCGCCTATATCCTCAACACCGCCGCAGAGCAGAGCCTCGTTATCATGGACGAGGTGGGAAGAGGGACGAGTACTTCCGACGGTCTTTCCATTGCATGGGCGGTAAGTGAATACCTCTTGAAAATTCGAGCAAAAACCCTTTTTGCCACCCATTACCATGAGCTGACTGCCATGGAAAACACCTCAATACAAAAACTTCATTTACAGGTAAGCGAAGAAAATGGAGAAATCATATTTCTCAAGCGGGTGAAAGAGGGGAGTGCCGGTCGCAGCTATGGAATCCATGTGGCGAAACTTGCCGGTCTTCCTGAAACCGTTCTCCTCCGTGCCGAAGAGCTGCTTAGAAAGCTCGAGGAACGAGAACGAAGAATTACCAATAGTGAACGTGGCGAAGAAGATCTTTCTTTCACAAAAGAAAGCGGACAAACGGAATTATTCAGCAGCGGTGATCTCATAGCAGAAGAACTTGCACAGATCGATGTCAATCGCGTTACCCCCATGGATGCTCTTCTGATCATCGAGCGCTGGAAAAAAGAGCGCGATAAATAGAGAAGCATTTCTTGGCCGGCAAGTCTCGACTTTTTTTACTTGCACAGATCGACAAGAAAAAGCAAAAACCCCTGAAATTTCCTAGCTATTAACATGAAACGCTTTTTTACCGAGAGATGCGTGCTCTGCGGGATTCCTCTCTACCGTTTTTTTTGCAAAATCCATAAAAACGGGGACGAACTACCCCTTTGTGATGAATGTTTTTCCCGTATCCTGAAACTCAAAATTGCCCGGAAAGGGGAAAGTACCGGTGAAAATTTTTGCCGTATCTGCAGTCGTCCTCTGATAAGCGAAAAATCTATCTGCAGGGGCTGTAGAGAAAAGACCTATTCTTTCACATCGAATCGTTCGATTTTTTCTTATTCCCTGGGGGGAGGAGAACTGATAAGGGCCTACAAATTCAGAAAGAATCGTGCTTTAGCGCTGCTATTTGCCGATCTCGCAGCGGAGCTTATCGAAGACGCTTTTTCGGAGACACTTCCCATTGTACCGGCACCGCCGCGAAGGCATGTGCGCAGGATGCAGGGATGGGAACACGTAGAGGAGATAAGCGGTCTGCTCGAGAAGCATCATGGAAAAGCTATTCTTCGTCTTCTAAAGAGAAAAGGTGGTAAAGAGCAGAAGAGTCTCGACTATGCCGGAAGGAGGGATAACATGCGTGGAAACATCCTCATCAAAGAGCGAAAACGGCGTTTTACCGAAAATTCATCCGACGGTATATCCGAATGCATCTTTCTTGACGATGTGTTTACCACAGGGGCAACGGCAGATGAATCTGCAAGAGTATTAAAGCGTTACGGCTTCAATACGGTCCATGTGATTACCCTCGCCGTTGATTGATTTTTAATTTGAGCACTTGACGTTCTCTGCTCCGTTTTGCTACTATTTCATCACATAATCATTATTAGGCAAAAAGGAGTCGTCTACCGGCTCCTTTTTTAGTGATACGTGAAATGAAGTGGGAAGAAAACGAAGGACATCTATATCGTGAAATTGAACCGATTGTACGGTCTATGGGATACTCCTTTGTGGAGTTTGCAAGGAAGGAGACGAAGTTCGGTCTTCAGATCCGTGCGGTTATCTACCATTATTCCGGGGTCGGTATCGAAGACTGTGAGAAAGTCTACAAGGCAATCATGCCGAGAATAGAACTTGCCGAGGAGTCGACGGAAATCAATTTAGAGGTAACTTCACCGGGAATTATGCGGACAATTAAAAACGCGGCCGAGTTCACCGTTTTTATAGATCGAGAGGTAAAAATATTGCTGAACGATGAAACGTGGGTCGAGGGAAGCATTTTAGGGGCGAATCCGCAAGAGGTGAGTCTTCGAATGGAAGAGCAGACGAAAGAAATTCCCCTAGCGGATATACGGAAAGCAAAATTAACCGTTTCATAGAAGGAGAAATAGTACCATGACGTCAGGTTTGGCCGATGCGATACGAGGCCTTGTACAGGACAAGGGAATATCGGAGGAACTCGTTAGGAAAACAATTGAGGACTTCCTCATTGCGGCCTACAAAAAAAAATACGGTTCTGCCGAAAACGCGGTAGTTCGTTTTAGTGAGGACGGGAGCGAGGTCTCTCTCTTTTCGCAGAAACAGATAGTCGAAGAGATCGAGGACCCGATAACCGAAATAGAGCTCGATGAAGCGCTGGAATACAACGATGAATGCGAAGTAGGAGACGAGCTTCTTATCGAGGTGGATCCAAAAAGCTTCGATAGAATATCCGTTCAGAGCGCAAAACAGAAGGCAAAGCAGACTCTCAGGGAAATCCAGAAGGACACGCTTTATTCTGAATTCAAGGATAAAGAGGGAGAAATGATAATCGGCTATTTTCAGCGGGAGCGCAACGGCAATATCTTTGTCGATCTCGGAAAAATCGAAGGCATTATGCCCAAGAGGTTTCAATCTCCCCGAGAGGTGTACCGCCCCAACGACAGGATAAAAGCTCTTATCTATGAGGTGGAAAAGGCACAGACCGGCCTCCAAATTGTTCTCTCTCGTACTCATGCCGAATTCGTAAAGCGAATTTTCGAACTGGAGGTACCGGAAGTATACGATAAGACGGTGGAGATATTTAAAATCGTTCGTGAGCCGGGTTACAGAACAAAGCTGGCAGTATTTTCCAATAGAGACGATATCGACCCTGTAGGCGCGTGTGTCGGAATGAAGGGTGTACGTATTCAGGCCATCGTGCGGGAACTGGAAGGGGAGAAAATAGATATCCTCAAATATGAGAGCGATCCGCACCTTTTTATAAAAAATGCCCTTTCGCCGGCAGAAGTCGATAATGTCTATATTATCGACGAATCGAAGCGACAGGCCTTGGCGGTTGTTAAGGAAAATCAACTCTCTCTTGCCATCGGTAAACAGGGCCTCAATGTGCGATTGGCAAACCGACTCGTAGACTGGAACATCGACGTAAAAACGGAAGAGCAGTTTGCCGAGATGGACATTGCCGTCGGCAGCAAGAAGGAGCTTGACGCCCTTTTTGGCGACTATGACGAAGGTGAGCAGGAGGAAATTACCAAGATCTCCGAATTGCCGGATATTTCAGAACGTCTTGCAAAGCTCCTCGCAAATAACGGAATTGAATTAATAGAGACCATTATTACCATGGACACGGAGCAATTGTCCGGTCTTGAAGGAATCAGCGAAGAGGATGCGAAGTCTATCCAGTCGATCATTTCCGAGAATCTTGATATAATAGAAGAAACCGCCGAGGATGAGGCGGAAGAGGAAGAGTACGAAGAAGGCGAAGACTCTTCTGAAGAAGAGGGATCTGCGGAAGAGACGGAAGAGACGGAAGAGGAAGAGCTGTATGAATGTCCCGAATGTGGACATCCGATTAGCGTCGATATGACCGCCTGCCCCAATTGCGGAGTGGGGCTGAGCTTCGAAATTGAGGAATAGACTGCACGAGAGTTTCACAATAAGAAGGGAATAAAGGGAAGATATGGCTGAAGAACAAGAAAAAAAACCGGAAAAACCGAAGGCCACATTAATAAAGCACAAAAAACCCAAGGATACCGTTGAGGATTCGCACGGCTCGGAAAAAAAGACCGAGAAGAAGAAAGTGGTGGTCGTGAGGAAGAAGCAGAAAAAATCTTCCCCGAAGATAGTGGTAAAAAAGGACGAAGAGTCGAAGGCGAGCAAGCCGCTTACCGGCACCGAAGAGGCAAAGAAGCAAAGCACTGCGCCCGAAACGAAGGATGCAGGGGCTGAATCTGCGCCTAAAGAGCCGTCGACCGAAAAACCGAAAAAGCCTGCTCCCCCATCCGATCGAAGAAATACGCAGCGGGACAGAAGACCGAGCGATAGGCAGGGAGGACCTCCTCAGAGCAGACAGGGCGGGCGGCCCCAAGGCGGGCGGCCTCAAGGCGGGCGGCCTCAGAGCAGACCGGGTGACCGGCCGCCGGGGCGTCCCGGCA
>CAZQNO010000001.1:0-68923 GCA_964594775.1 uncultured Spirochaetaceae bacterium | reverse complement strand
CAAGGCGGGCGGCCTCAGAGCAGACCGGGTGACCGGCCGCCGGGGCGTCCCGGCAGCCGGCCCGGCAGCAGACCCGGCGGTCGACCCGGTGACAGACAGGGTTTCACCCCCTCTCGTGGAGCTCAGGCCGGCGGTGCTTCGGGCCGAAGACCGGCAGGTCCCGGCGGAGCTTCCCGGCCGCCGAAACCCGATTCGGGAGGAGAGAAGGACGCTCAGGCGAAGAAGAACATCGGTAAAAAGTTCTTCAAGAGCAAAAAGAAGGGGGCCTACCAAAAGAAGAAAGAAGAATCCCCGGAGAAGGACTTTCAGCTCAAGAAGAAACAGCCTCAGAAGAAAACGAATCCCGTTCCCAAGGAGATAGATATCACCGAAGTAGTTACCGTATCCGAATTGGCAAAAAAGATGAATCTCAAGGCTTCCGAACTCATAGGAAAGCTGATGAACATGGGCATGATGGTCACGATAAACCAGCAGATCGACGCGGAGACCGCAGAAATCCTGGCAGAAGAGTATGGAAGCAGCATTAAGGTGGTAAGTCTCTACGACGAGACGATAATCGAAACGGAAAAGGATAAGGAAGAGTCGCTTAAGCCGCGGCCGCCCATCGTTACCGTTATGGGTCATGTAGACCACGGAAAAACTAAACTCCTCGATTCGATACGCTCCACAGACGTCGTTACCGGCGAGCACGGGGGCATAACCCAGCATATCGGCGCCTACAAGGTAAGGCTGGAGAACGGTGAGATCGTCTTTCTCGATACCCCCGGACACGAGGCCTTTACTCTCATGCGTGCGCGCGGCGCGCAGATAACCGATATCGTTGTATTAGTTGTCGCGGCAAACGACGGCGTCATGCCGCAGACCGTTGAGGCAATCAATCACGCGAAGGAAGCCGGAGTACCCATCATCGTTGCGGTCAACAAAATTGATCTTCCGGAGGCAAATCCCGACAGAGTAAAGCAGCAGCTTTCCGAATATGAACTCCTCCCGGAGGATTGGGGAGGGGCGACGCTCTTCAACGAAGTGTCGGCTCTCAACAACGAGGGAATCCAAGAACTATTGGAAAGCATACTGCTGCAGGCGGAGATTCTCGAGTTGAAGGCCAACTACGACTGTCGCGCAGAAGGAAAGGTCATAGAATCGAAGGTTGACCACGGCCGCGGCATAGTGTCAACGGTAATTATCGAAAGGGGAACCCTTAAGGTCGGCGATGCCTTCGTCGCCGGGGTATATGCAGGAAAGGTTCGCGCCATGTTCGACGATACGGGAGAGAAACTCGACGAAGCCGGTCCGGCGACTCCTGTTGAGGTTCTCGGTTTTACCGGAATCCCCGATGCCGGGGCACCATTTCAGGGCACGGAAACCGAAAAACAAGCCAGACAGGTAGGGGCGAAGCGTCAAGAATTGGAGAAGCAGGGAGAGGCGAAGAACGTCAAGAAGGTCACCCTGGACAATCTCTACGATTCGATTCAACAGGGCGAAATCCAGGAACTAAAGGTCATTATCAAGGGAGATGTACACGGCTCGGTAGAAGCCCTTCAGACGGCCTTGGAAAAGCTTTCCACCTCAGAGATACGACTAAATGTAATCCATGCATCCGCCGGAGCCATCGTCGACAGCGACATTCACATGGCCGCCGCTTCAAACGCAATCATTGTCGGTTTTCACGTGCGCCCCACCCCGACCGCTCTCACCCTTGCCGACGAGGAAAAGGTCGAGATCCGTAAGTACAACGTCATCTACGAAGCCGTGGACGACATAAGAAACGCCATGGAGGGAATGCTCAGTCCGGACATAAAGGAAGAGGTTATCGGCTCCGTTGAAGTAAGAGATACCTTCAAGGTACCGAAGATTGGAACCATCGCCGGCTGCTATGTAACGGAAGGAAAGGTTAAGAGAAATTCGATGGTCCATGTAATAAGAGGTGGTATAGAAATTTATACAGGTAAGATCGATTCTCTTCGCCGTTTCAAGGATGACGCGAGAGAGGTCGAGGCCGGTTACGAATGCGGAATAGGCTTGGACAACTTCGCCGATATCAAGGTTGGCGACCAGCTGGAAGTCTTCGAAAACAAGGAGATAGCGAAGAAGCTTTAACCCCATGTATGATATTCGATTAAAACGGGTCGAAGCGCAGCTGCGTGAGGAGATTGCCACCCTCATTCTCCGCGGTTCGATAAAAGACCCCAGAGTCACTCCCTCTCTTGTGATAACGGCGGTACACGTCTCTAAGGACACGAGTACCGCAAAGGTTTTTGTATCCGCCTACCACGAAACCGAGCTGGCGCAGGGGATATTGGGGCTGAATCATGCCGCCGGTTTTATTCAATCAAGGATAGGACGGGTATTGCGGACGAAGAATACCCCCAAGCTCTCCTTTACCGACGACCATTCGATACGCGACGGCACGCGTATCATCGAAAAGTTGAGGAACCTTGAACAGTGAATCTCCCTTCACCGACTTCAATGGCCGGTATAAGCCTTATAGATAAACCATCCGGTATAAGCTCTTTTTCCGCTCTTTCTCCCATAAAAAAAACGGTAGGAACGTGTAAGGTCGGCCACGCCGGAACTCTCGACCGTTTTGCATCGGGACTTCTCATTGTGCTCATAGGGCCTTACACGAAACTCAATCCCTACTTTTCCGGACTAGACAAGAGCTATGAGGGGAGAATGCGCTTCGGTGAAACCACGAGCACCCTCGATCCCGAAGGAGAGATATGCGAAAGAGCCCCAATTCCGGATATCGAAAAAATTCTCGGTGTAACGGAAAATTACCGGGGAACCTTCTCTCAGATTCCGCCGAAATTTTCTGCGGTACATGTAAACGGACAACGGGCGTATCGCCGGGCTCTCGCCGGAGAGGATGTCGAAATAGCCGGCCGCAGCGTCACCGTCAGCTCTTTTATTGTGCGAAACTGGAAAAAACCGAATCTCGATTTTTCGGTGAGCTGCAGCAAGGGGACCTACATTCGTTCACTCGCTCGAGACATTGGGATTGACTGCGGCAGCGTTGCATATCTCACTTCTCTGCGAAGAATCGAAATCGGTCCCTTCTCCGTCGACCGGGCAGTCGCCCCGGATTCATTCGATCCCGCTAAGAATATTATTCACCGCAGAAGGCTGTTCGATTCCCTCGGAGACATTACCACGCGCATTGTCCAAAACAGCTATGTGGATAAGATAAAGAACGGGATGAAGCTCTCATTCGATGTCTTAAACAGTATCTTGGATAAAAAGATCGCCGGAGACAGCCAAAATCTCGCGCTCTTCGATGCTTCAGAGAAACTTCTTGCCGTCGTCGAGGCAGGGGCAGGGGACGGAGAGATTCATTACCGCTTCGTTATGCCGAAGGAAAAGAGTCCGTGCTGAAAATACTCTCCTGGGATACCTTTCGAGGCGGAAGACCATTACAAGAGATCCCCACATCGCTAAGCATCGGTGTCTTCGACGGTGTTCATAGGGGGCACCGCAGATTATTGGAGAGAGTTACAGAAGCCGGAGAATTGAGTACCGTCGTTACCTTTCGCTACAATCCGAGGAGATTCTTGAAGCCCCATCTCTTTCCCGGAGATATCACCACTTTGGAACAGAAACTGGCCATTCTCGATGCCGAAGGTGTCGCCACGGTCATACTGATTGACTTTTCCAACGATTTTAGTACACTAACGGGAAGGGAATTCCTTCTGATCATACGGCGCAGCTGTAAATTGACGCGCCTGGTTCTTGGAGATAACTTCCGCTGCGGACACCGTGGAGACACCAGCGCCTACGATGCGCGGGATATTCTTGCAGAAGAGGGAATCCCCGTATATATTGAGACCCCCGTAAGCTGGAAGGGGGCGACACTGAGCAGCACGAGGATACGTGCTGCCCTACGCGAAGGAGAGATCGAAGAGGCGAAGAGAATGATGGACCGAGTTTTCAGTCTCGATATTGCCTCGTCTCCGGTTGAGAGGGAAGGAAAAAGACGAAGGATAGAAAAGGACGGCTTAGAACAGGTGCTCCCCCCTTCGGGAAGCTACCTTGTCACTATGAAAGGCCCTGACAATGACGTTCGTGGAAAGATCGAAATCGACAACGAAGAGATTGTATGGACACAGACTCGTCAGGGTGAAATCAAAACCATAGATGTGCTACGGAAAATAGAAGAAGGAGCTTAAACACATGGCACTTACCAAGGAGAGAAAGCTGGAAATTGTTAAGGAATTCGGCGAAAACGATAAGGACACCGGTTCAACAGAGGTGCAGATCGCGCTTATTACCGAACGCATTCAAGAACTTACCGAACACCTAAAGCAGTTTAAGAAGGATCATGCGGGAAGGAGAGGTTTGCTGAAGCTCGTAGGTCAGCGGAGAAGCCTCTTGAAGTATCTCAAGAAGACCGACTTGGAAAGCTATAGAGAATTGCTGAAGAAACTCAATCTACGAAAATAAACTAAAGGAAACAATCATGACTCACGAAGTGAGAATACCGTTAGGTGATAAAGAACTCGTACTCGAAACGGGAAAAATGGCGAAACAGGCCAACGGCGCAGTTTTTGCTCATTACGAGGGGACTGCTATTCTTGCCACCGCATGCTGCGGCAGCGAAGACGTAGAAGGCCTCGACTATGTCCCCCTCATGGTCGAATACAACGAAAAATACTATGCCGCGGGAAAGATTCCCGGCGGTTTCCTCAAACGAGAGGGACGTCCGAAAGACAAAGAAATTCTCGTATGCCGTCTCATCGACCGTCCTTTGCGTCCGCTCTTCTCCAAGCAGTTCAAGCGAGATATTCAGATAGTTCCGACGGTCATCTCGGCCGACCAGATTAATCCGCCCGACGTTATTGCGATGGTCGCATCCTCTGCCGCCGTTACCATTTCCGATATTCCCTTTGACGGACCGGTTGCCGCTCTTAGGGTCGCCTCTCTCAATGGAGAGATTATCATTAACCCGAGTTTTTCTCAAATCGAAGAGAGCGATCTCGAGATCGTCGTCTCAGGTACGGAAAGTGGTATCACGATGGTAGAAGGCGGTGCTTGCGAAGTTCCCGAGGAACTGATGCTCGAGGCGATTAAAAAGGCCGAACCGATAATCGCCGATATCTGTAAGGCACAGAAAGAGCTTGCCGCAGCAGCAGGAAAGGAAAAACTCCCCCTCATGGACGCTCCTGCGGGGCTGGAAATGGAAGAGGAAATCCGCAATTTTGCCCTGCCGAAGATGGAGAAGGCCTGTTTTGTAAAGGGAAAGATGGAGCGTGGTACAGCAATCCGCCAGGTCATTCGTGAAACGCGGGATCAGTTCGAGCAATCCATTCCCGAAGAACAGGGAAAGCAGTTTACCCATCTTATGGAAGATTTGGAAACGGAAATCGTACGCGGTTCCATTCTCGATAAGGAGCTGAGAACCGACGGACGGGGTCCCGAAGACATCCGCCCCATTTCCTGCGAAGTGGGAGTTCTTCCCCGGACGCACGGAAGCGCTCTCTTTACCAGAGGGGAAACCCAGGCTTTGGCAATTACCACTCTCGGAACTACGCGCGATGAAAAGCTCATCGACAATATCGACGGGGACGTGAGCCATGAGCACTTTATGCTCCACTACAACTTTCCTCCCTTTTCCGTCGGTGAAACGGGAAGAATCGGTACCGGCAGAAGAGAAATTGGACACGGACACCTGGCCCTGCGGGCGGTCGAGGCGGTCCTTCCCGAGAAGGATACTTTTCCCTATACCATCCGTATCGTTTCGGAAATCCTCGAGTCCAACGGATCGTCCTCCATGGCCACGGTGTGCGGCAGCTCGCTCTCCCTCCTTCATGCGGGGGTAAAAATAAAGAAACCCGTCGCCGGCATCGCCATGGGATTGATCAGCGACGGTGAACGCTCGGTTATTCTCAGCGACATTCTCGGCGAGGAGGATCATCTCGGCGACATGGACTTCAAAGTTGCCGGTACCGTAGATGGAATAACCGGTTTTCAGATGGACATCAAGATAGCGGGAGTGAGCAGCGAGCTGATGGCAAAGGCCCTCGATCAGGCGCGCAGAGGGCGGATACACATCCTCGATATCATGAACAAAACCATCGAGCTTCCCAGCGACGATCTATCCGAGTATGCACCGAAGATCACGAGTCTTCAGGTAAAAGAAGATCAAATCGGTACCATAATCGGACCGGGAGGCAAGAATATAAAGATGGTGAGCGAGAAGAGCGGCGCGGACGTAAACATAGACGACTACGGCAAGGTGCTGATCTTCGGTAAGACCCATAAGCAGGCGGAGACGGCCGAAGAGCTTGTCAGGCAGCTCATAGAAGAACCCGAACCGGGAAAGATCTACGAGGGAACGGTTAAGCGCCTAGTCGACTTCGGCGCTTTCGTCGAAATACTTCCCGGTAAAGAGGGGCTCTGCCACATATCCAAACTGGCAAGGCACAGAGTCGAATCGGTTGAAGATGTACTGGAACTTGGCCAACAGATTCCCGTGAAACTTTTGGAAGTTGACCGAATGGGAAGACTCAACCTCAGTTACGTAGATGCCGTTGACGGCGGTAATTCCGGAGACTCCGGCGATTCGCCCTCCGGTTCTTCCGATAGGGACAGCAGAGACAGAGACCGCGGAGGACGGCGCGACAGCCGTGACAGCCGCGGGAGAGGAAATCAAAGAGACAGAGGAAACAGAGGAGACCGGGGCGGACACGACCGTCACCGAGACTAGAGAAAACGCACGACATACTGTGCGAAGCGGAGGGCCGTGCCATGCAGAAGATGATCGTACACGGAAGCTTTCAGTCCGGTAAGATTCCCTCCTACTCATCCGGCGGCGCCGCCGGCGCGGATATCACCGCATGCATAGATTCTCCGCTTGCACTAGCTCCCGGGGAACGGGCAACCGTTCCTACGGGAATTCGTCTTGAAATACCGGAAGGTTTCGAAGCGCAGGTAAGACCGCGATCCGGTCTCGCAGCGAAACACGGAATAGGCCTTCTCAATTCCCCCGGGACCATCGATGCAGATTACCGCGGTGAGATTAAGGTGATTCTCATAAACCACGGCAATGAGAACTTTTCCGTCGAACCGGGGATGCGAATAGCACAACTTGTTTTCGCTCCGGTTGTACAGGCCGAGTTCTACCCCTCCGATTCCCTCTCGAATACAGAGAGAGGTGAAGGAGGATTCGGTTCGACCGGCGCCTGAGCTATAGGAAAATGGAGAGACCTTTTTGGGGCCGATCTTCCCATGCAACCGTTTACCTCTACATCGCAAAAGAATATCTATTTTCCTTTTTCGTAGCATTTCTCTTTTTCTTCGCTATCTTCTTTATAAACCAATTGCTGCTCCTCGCCGAAGAGATCCTTTCGAAAAATGTAGCCCTCATAGACGTGGCCCTTCTCGTACTCTATTCCCTTCCCGCAATAATCACCTTTACTTTTCCCTTCTCGTCTCTCGTAGGGGCTCTTATGGCGGCGGGAAGGCTGTCCGCCGACAATGAAATCCTTGCTCTAAGGGCAGCCGGTATTTCCTACAAGAGGCTGTTTCTTCCCTTCGCTGCCGCCGGACTCATCTTCTCTCTCGTCTCCTTTGTTGCCGGTGACTACTTTCTTCCTCGGGGCACCATCGCCTTTGCGCGGCTATACCGGGATATTCTCTACTCAAATCCGGCTCTCGAGCTCGAACCCTACTCGGTTCACCGTTATGGTGATACCATCCTCGTTACCGGAGATGTATCGGAAAACGGAGTAGAGGACCTGCTCATAATCGACAGCACCGACGACGGCAAAAGGCGTGTCATCGCCTCAGACAGGGCTGTCCTGACGGAAAGCGGCAGGCAGAGCGGGGTAGTGAGTCTGCGTCTGGAATCGGTCTTTGGGCATGCGGCCGCTAGTAAGCGAAAAATGGACTACGAATACTTCTTTTCACGCAGAATGGAGTACAACATTCTCCTGCAGAGCATGAGCTTCTCCATTCATTCACTCACCCCGCGGGAAATGGGAAGCATCGATGTGTGGGGGGAGATACAGACGAAGAGAGCGGCCCTCGAAGAGAGACGAGAGCTGCGAAAACGGGAAGATGCCAAGAAGCGGCTGGAACTCGTTAACGCCTACTATGATTACTACAAACGCGAAGATCCGAAACCGCTTCTCAATCTCTCTCGTAAGGCCCTTTCGACTGAGGCTGCTTACCGGCGCCCCCTCTACGACCGCTCACTTCAACTACACCTGCTCGAGTTTCATAAGAAAATCGCCATTCCCTTCGGCTGTCTCGCCTTCGTTTTCTTCGCCTTTCCCCTGGGGGGAATAGCCAGGAAAACGGGAAGGAGTGTCGGCTTCGGCATGGGCCTTATTGTGTCGGTGTTCTACTGGGCACTTCTCTTTGCAGGCCAGACTCTGGGTCTCAGGATGTCGATCAATCCGTCTCTCGCTATGTGGCTTCCGAATATTCTCATTTTCACCGCCGGCATTATTCTCTTCTATTTCAGGAGTCGGGCATGAAGACCTTGTATAAGATGCTCTTGAAAAGCTTCATCCCGGTAGGTATCGGCGCCCTCGTCTTTTTTGTCGTCACCTTGGAACTGGTAGATCTCTTCGCAAATCTCTGGCGCTATGTGCAGAATGATGCAACCGTTTTGCAGATCCTTCGAGTCATGTACCGCTATCTGCCGAAATGCATCGGCTTCGCCCTGCCGGCGGCCCTTCTCTTTGCCGTCGCCTATACTTTGGGAAGCCTCTACGCATCGAACGAACTCATCGCTGTCCTCGGCGGAGGTATCCCGTATTTTCTCTTGGTCGTCCCCTTTATTGTTTCGGGGATAGTATTGAGCATAGGATACTTTTACTTTCATGAAACGGTGATAATAGAAAGTTTTGCAAAAAAGAACGCCCTGCAGGATACGCTGCTCGGACGTGCCGGCAACTTGAATAATCCGAACGTGACGGTGCTGGGAGAAAACGGCAGATCGGTGTACAGGGCAGACTACTACAACGACGAAAAAATGACTCTTTCCAATCTTACCGTTATTCATCGCGATGAGGAGGGGAACTTTCTTTCGAGGATCGACTGTGATTGGGCCGAATATAGCGGCGGTTGGGTATTGCATAATGCCGTCATCTACCGCCGCAGGGAGGGACAGGATCGTCTCGATGCGAATATGCAGAGACTCTACGAAGATCCCCTTTTCGATGCCGCCCCCTCCTATTTCCAGCGGAGGGAGAAGGATATCGATCAACTCTCTCTCAGACAGGCGAAGGAGTGGATACGCACCCTTCGAAGGTCCGGCCGTCCCTCCTATTACGGCGCGTTAACCGATTATTACTCCCGCTTCGCCTTTGCCTTTACTCCCTTTATCGTGAGCCTCCTATCCTGTGGAATAGGGAATCGGCTGAAGAAAAATGTCGTTCTTATGAGCCTCCTCTCCAGTCTGCTCCTCTCTGTTGTGTACTACGTCGGCGATATGGTCTTGGGACTTTTTGCAAAACAGGGTATCATCGTTCCCGCAGTGGGTGCCTGGGGTTCGGTGCTGGTGTTTTTCGCCTTGGGCCTCGTCTTGCTCCGACTGGCAAAAACGTAAGGACAATGATGATTTTTACGACCGAACACCGCGACCACAATTGCAAGGCTCGAACGGGAGTTCTGCATCTGGCACATGGCGATATCGAAACTCCCGTATATATGCCCGTAGGCACAAACGCCACGGTAAAAGCCATACATCACGATAGTCTCGAAGAGATGGGCTACCGACTCATCCTCGGCAACACCTACCACCTCTATCTCCGTCCGGGAATTGAAGTGATTCGTCACTACGGCGGACTTCATGAGTTCAGCAATTGGCGGGGAAACATCCTCACCGACAGTGGAGGGTATCAGGTTTTTTCCCTCTCGCCATTTCGTAAAATCGAGGCCGAAGGGGTCCGTTTTCGGAGTCATATTGACGGTTCCTCTCATTTTCTTAGTCCGGAAGATGTGGTGGATCTGCAGATAGGCTTCGGAAGCGACATAGCCATGTGTCTCGACGTCTGTACCGCTGCCGGTATCGCCTACGAGAAGGCACTCCAGGCCCTCGAAACAACGAGCGATTGGGCGAAGAGAAGCAAAAAGCGCAGAAATGAGGGTCCCTCCGATTATCAAGGCGCGCTTTTCGGCATAATTCAGGGAAATTTTTTCCCGGACCTGCGCAGGAGGAGCGCGGAAGAGATTTTGGAACTCGACCTTCCCGGTATAGCCGTCGGCGGTCTGTCCGTCGGGGAGGAGTTCTCTCTCTTCGTTGATACTCTTTCCTCTACCGCGCAGCTGCTTCCCCGGGATAAACCGCGCTATCTCATGGGGATTGGAACACCGGACTACATTTTAGAAGCGGTTGAGCAGGGTATCGACATGTTCGACTGCGTTTTCGCGACTCGGACGGCGCGCAACGGAACCGTCTTTACCCGGGCAGGCAGCATCTCCCTGAAGAAGGCAAAACACGCCTTCGATACCGGACCAATTCAGGAGGGCTGCAGCTGCCGCGCCTGTACTTCCTATTCAAGAGGCTACCTTCGTCACCTTTTCAAAACAAACGAAATTCTCGGTTCCATGCTCGCCACAGAGCACAACCTAGAGTTTCTTCATGATTTTGTCGAACAGATAAAAACGAGCATTCGCGAGAACCGCTTTCTCGAATTCAAAAGGGACTACCTCGACAGATGAAAGAAGAACCCCGCAGACAAAACACCCGTTCGACTCTCACCGTAGCTTCCAGTACCTTTGTGTCGAGACTCCTCGGGTTTTTCCGGACAGCCGTTATCAGCGCCGTATTCGGTGCAACGGGAAAGGCCGACATCATCAACATCACCTTCGCCGTGCCGAACAACTTAAGAAAGCTTTTAGCCGAAGGCGCTCTCTCATCTGCCTTTATTCCTGTCGTATCCGAGGCGGTGAACAAGGAAGAGGATTCTCGGCCCAGATCCGGCCCCTTGGTTCAACAGATCATAAGTTTTCAGCTTCTCATTATTATTCCCCTCTGCCTTTTGTCCGTGCTTTTTTCCAGACAGCTGATATCCCATGTACTGACCCAATTCGATGATCCGGAAAAAATCGCACTTTCCGCCTCGCTTTTTCGCTTCTTCATCAACTACCTCCTGTTCATCGGTCTCAGCTCGGTTCTCATTGGCGTGCTTAACAGCCATAGCAGGTTTTTCATTCCCGCAGTTACCCCCATTCTCTTTTCGCTTGCGGTAATCTCTTCAACTCTCCTGCTGCATAAGAGAATCGGCGTGTATTCCATGGCCGTCGGTGTTCTGCTCGGAGGTGCGGCACAAGTACTCTTTCAGCTTCCGCTCTTCCATAGACTCGGTTACCGGCTCGGCCCGAATTTCTCCTTCGGCAATCCCGATTTCAAGCGGGTAATCCGTCAGTGGCTGCCGGTACTAGCGACATCTTCGGTATTTACCGTCAACCAGCAGGTCGCATTTCTTCTCGCCTCCGGCCTTGAGACGGGAAGCGCTTCGGCCCTCTCCTATGCCCTGGTATTTTTTCAACTCCCCTTCGGCATCTTCTCCGCATCTATAAGCACGGTGCTTTTTCCTCAGATGAGCAGACAATTCGCGCAAAACGATATTAGTGGACTTCGCCGCAGCATTCAGTATGGAATCCGCTTCCTCCTCATTCTCCTCATTCCATCGGCCGTTGTCCTCTCTGTTCTAAATGAAGAGATTATTTCAATCGCCATACAGAGAGGCCTTTTTTCCGTCGAAAACACGATGCTTACGGCAAAAATCCTCACCGCCTACTGCTTCGGACTCTTGAGCGTGGGCGCCTTCAATTTTCTGCAGCGCTTTTTCTATTCCGCAAGAAATTATCGGCTTCCCTTCATTACCGCAGTTATCGTCGCCTCCCTCGATATCGGTCTTTCCCTCATCCTCAAGGAAACCCGGCTGCGGGTCAGCGGACTCGCCATTGCCAATTCGATATCCTTTAGCGTCGGTACGGCAATTCTCCTCCTTGCGGCGTTCCGCGTTCTCCGAGGAATCTCGTTTCGCGGTATCGCACGGAGTTTGGGAAAGAGCCTTCTTTCATCGCTGCCGGTTTTTATCGTTCTTAAGATGCTGCAACACTGCTTCGGCCCCTATTGGATAAAGGGCTCCTCTTTCGCGGGACTGGGAATTCTGCTCATACAGCTTGCCGCGGCATCGATTATCTACTACCTTATGTATAGATTCTTGAAGGTAGAAATGCTGCAGCACTTAGCGAAGCGGAGGCGCGAGAGATGAAAAGGTTCATCGTATGCAGTATCTCGCTGATCTTTCTCTTTCCGCTCTTCTCTGAAGAAGAGGACCTCTCCCGGAAGGAAGTCAGAAGCATTAGAGAGAAACGGGAACAGACCCTAGAATACGGCATAGACTCCGAGGTCCTGGCCGTTATTTCGCAACTCAAGGAAGAAGAGAACGACCGATACAACGATACATTGGTGGAAATTTTCACCACCACGAGTAACGCCGGCCTGCAGGAAGAGATCATTTCCTTCTTTGCCCACACCGAAGACGAGGGGCTCTACCAAGAGGGGAGGAAGCTGATCCTCTCAAAATGGGAGGACCTTCGAAGCTCGAATCTCTTGGCTCTTATCCGCTATCTAAAAGACTATCAAGATGAAAAACTCAGCGATCTTTTTCTCGAAATTGCCGATAATCCGGAAAACCGCAGCGCATTGGAGGCAATTCGAGCCCTTGGTCATTCGGAAGGAGAAAAGTACATCCACAGGCTAAAAGAGCTGTATGAGAACTCATCGGAGAAGGTAGACAGGAGAGCGGCGGTACTCGATGCCCTGGGTGAACGTGAGTCCCGGGAATCTCTTCCTCTGTTAAAGGATATCCTTTTAGATGAAGATCAACAAAAGAGTCTTCGCTGGAAGGCCTGCAGTGCCCTGGGAAAAATCGGCGGAGAGGAGGCCCTCGAAGCCATAATGCGCGTGTTCGGAGACGAAGATCCGCGGCTGCGTCAGTTTGCCGTTCAGGCTCTTGGACAATTCGAGGCCGACGACACAATTGTAGAGGCCTTGATATCTGCTCTCAAGGACAATAACTGGAGGGTACGTGTTCAGGCCGCCGATAGTTTGGGCGAAATCAAAGCGAAAAAGGCGGTAGACATCCTCATCTACAAGGCAAAACACGATCCGGACGTGCATAATGTGCGGACTGCCGCAGTGCGGGCCCTCGGAAAAATCGACTCAGCCGCCGCGTATCGTACCCTGAGAGAACTCTACGAGGATCCGACGGTGCCGCTGGAGATCCGGGGTGCATCGGCTGAAATGCTCATCGAATACGATCTCGGCGGAAGCATTTCCACTATTCGCAAGGTAATTGAAGAGGAGTGGACGAAAAACGCATCGAGATTACTGGACTACACCTGTAAACAACTCTCGTCGGTAAAGGATGGGAGTCTGCAGAATCTGTATGCAAAGATGCTGACTCATCCCGAAAGCATCAATATCATCCTCTATGGACTTCGCGGGATCAGGAATAACGGTCTAAGCGGCTTAAAAGAAGAAGTGGAAAAGCTGACCGGTGAATCCACCCATAGAAGCATCCGAAGTTACGCATTGTCTGTTTTGGAAGAAATATAGAAAAACAGGATAAAAGAATTGAGAATACCCCCGCAGTGCATTATGGTGAAGTAGTATGTGCGCAAAACTTATCCTCTTGGTTGAAGATGAAGTAATAATCGCCATGGATACGGCAGCCAGGCTGGAACAGTACAACTATTCGGTTCACTACGTCCACAGCGGTAGCGGTGCAATTGAGCGCATTGAGCGGGGAAAACGCGAAGGACATCCCTACGATTTAGTACTCATGGACATCGATCTTGGAGATGGAATAGACGGAACGCAAACCGCAAAGGCGATACTCGAGAAACACGACATTCCCATTGTTTTTCTCACCTCCCATGCAGAGAGAGCTATGGTAGAACGGGTGAGAAACATCACCCGATACGGCTATGTGCTCAAGAGTGCCGGCGACTTTGTGCTTGCCTCTTCGATCGATATGGCGTTCGAGCTGTTTTCCACGTACAAAAAACGCAAGAATCATGAATTGGAGCTGAAATCCTTGTTCGATAATGCTCCCATTCCGATGGTCCTTGTCGACGGAGAGAGACGCATACGCCGTTTCAATCGAAATTTCGCCGAATACGGCGGCGAAGGACACCTCGTTTGCGCCGATGCAGGCTTCGGCAGCGTGGTGCGCTGTGTCAATGCCTTGGAAAACCCGAAAGGCTGCGGCTTCGCAGTACACTGCAAAGATTGCGTGATACGAAAAAGTGTTGAGCAGGTGTTTAAGACGAGGCAGGCCGAATATAAGATTCGCGGAGCAATTCCTGTGCGGGAAGAAGATAGCATTTCTTCCTTTGAGTTTTCCCTCTCAAGCAATCCCATAGACTCGAACGAAGGAATGCTGGTGCTCTTGAGCTTTATCGACATTTCCGAACAGATACAAAACGAAGATGCATATAAAAAACTAAAAATAGTTGCCGACTATACGAACGATTGGGAGTACCTGGTCGATTCTCGTGGAATTCTTCGTTACATTTCTCCGTCGGTCCATCGTATTACCGGCTATTCGAAAAAGGAATTCATCGAAGAACCGGATCTTTCGCAAAGAATCGTACATCCCGAGGACGCAAAAAAAGTTACGCAGCACAACCGTACCTATCATACAAACGTAGCAAGCCGACACGCCGATACCGGTCTTACCTTTCGTATAATAACAAAGGAAGGAGAAACCCGCTGGATCCATCATGTCTGTCGCTCCGCCTACGACGAAGATAACCGGTATGTCGGCAGAAGGGGCAGCAATAGGGACGTGACGGAAAAGATCATCGATGAGCAGAAAATTCATCGTCTTTTGGAAGAAAAGGAACTGCTTCTTCGTGAGGTGCATCATCGAATAAAAAACAATATGACCACCATCGCCTCTCTCCTCTCTTTACGCAGTCAAGATGTAAAGGATGATAAGGCAAGAGAAATTCTCGAGGAGGCTTACAATCGTGTTGCAACGATGATGCTTATCTACGATTCCCTCTACCGGGGGGGGGACTACCATACCATCGACGTGAAGGAGTACCTTTCCACTCTTATAGAACGCTTAAGAGAAACCTTCGGCGAGGAAGACCGTATTCAAATAGAATGCACTCTAGACGATATCTCGCTGGATGCGAAAACCGCTTTCCCCATTGGAATCGTGGTAAATGAACTTATTACCAATGCCTACAAGCACGCATTTCCGGAAAATCGTGAAGGTACGATCACGGTGGAACTCAGCAAAAGGAAAGACTCCCTCGATGTCTGGGTACAGGATGACGGCATCGGTATTCCCGAAAAGTTTATTGACCGGCCGAAGGAAGAAGATGAGAATGACAAGGGATTTGGAAATACCCTGCTCCACGTCATAGCCGAACAGCTGGGAGGCGAACTGGCGGGAGAGAGCGGCGAAAGGGGATCGAAAATCGGAATTCGCGCCATTCGCACCGGTATCTCCGGCCGATAATGCGGCAGCAGGAAGAAAAGAGAAAAAAATCTTGACAGCTTACACAAATAGAGTAAAATATACAAAGAATATGTAATATTTTGCCGGACGACCTGTGGGATAGGGTGAGAATTACGGCGAAATAAGGAGAAAGCAATGAAGCGTGAGCCTTTGAAAGCTGAACCGTATCGCATCAAGATGGTTGAACCCTTGAGCATTCCCTCTCGTGAACACCGGGAAAAGCGGCTAAAGGAAGGTCATTACAACCTTTTTCGTCTGCAGAGAAGTGATATTTATATCGATCTTCTCACCGACAGCGGGACTTCCGCCATGAGCGACAATCAGTGGGCCGGTATCATGCTCGGCGATGAAAGTTACGCAGGAGGCAGGGCCTACGAGCACCTCGCCGAGTCGGTACAGAAAGTAATGGGCTTCGCGCATTTCATCCCTACTCATCAGGGCCGTCCCGCAGAAAGCCTGCTGTTTCAAGCGCTGGTGAAGGAGGGGAGCATCGTACCGTTTAATATGCCCTTTGATTCCACCGAGGCGAACGTCATGGCAAATGGGGGCGAACCGGTAAGCTGCGTAATAGACGAAGCCTATGATCCTGAGCTCGAGCATCCTTTTAAGGGAAATGTAGACCTTGAAAAGTTGAAAGCCGTAATTGCTGCACACGGCAGCGAGAAGATCCCCCTCATAATGACTACCATTACCAATAACACGGGGGGAGGGCAGCCCGTATCGATGCAGAATCTGCGGGAGGTAAAAAAACTCGCAGAGAAGCACGGGATACCGGTATTTTTAGATGCGGCGCGCTGTGTGGAGAACGCCTACTTTATCCAGCAGAGAGAGAAAGGCTATGAGACCAAATCCATAGCGAAAATAGTCTTGGAGGAATTTTCCTACAGCGACGGATGTACCTTTAGCTGTAAAAAGGACGCCCTCGTCAATATGGGCGGGCTTATCTGTATGCGGGACAAGTCGCTCTATGATAAAATCGTACCCCTGCTCATTCTCCTCGAAGGATTTATTACCTACGGCGGTTTGTCGGGAAGGGACGAGGAAGCATTGGCGCGCGGACTTCGCGAAATGGTTGACGATGATCACATAGCCGCACGGGTACAGCAGGTTGAGTATCTCGGCGAACGCGTGCGTGAATATGGCATAAGCGCGGTAAGGCCCACCGGTGGACACGCGGTTTTTATCGACGCCGCAGCATTTCTCCCGCATATCCCAAAGAGTCAGTTTCCTGCAGAGGTCCTCGGTGCCCAGCTCTACCTCGAAACGGGAGTGAGAGGCGTCGGGCTCGGTTCGCTCGCCTTCGCCAAGGAGAACCCAAAGACGGGTGAAGTGGAATACCCGAAGCTTGAACTCTTTCGTCTTACCATACCGAGAAGGGTCTATACCTATCGCCACATGGATGTGGTTGCCGAAGGGCTGAAGCAGGTATACGCGCAGAAAGATGATTTACGGGGTCTAAAAATAACACATGCCCCGAAGGTCCTTCGACATTTTCTCGCAGAACTGGAGCCCGTTTAGGGTTCCGTAAAAATACTTTCATGTAAGGAGACACGCATGGAAAACAGAGAAACATGGGCATCAAAACTTGGTTTTGTCCTCGCCTGTGTAGGTGCGGCCATCGGCTTGGGGAACGTGTGGATGTTCCCGTGGCGGCTCGGCGCCTACGGCGGAGCGGCATTCCTCATTGCCTACTTGTTCTTTATGTTCATCATTGCGGCGACCGGACTCATCGAAGAGTTCGCCCTCGGCCGAAGCACCCAGCGCGGGGCCATCGGGGCCTTTGAAGCGGTGTTCGCCAAAAGAGGCATGAAAAAGCTCGGCGCCTTCGTCGGGCTCCTTCCCGTCCTCGCGACTTACGGCGTACTGGTATTCTACCTCGTCGTTATCGGATGGGTACTGAGGTACTTCTTTCTCGCCGTCTCCGGCGCTTTCGCCACGTTAAACGCTCCGGAATTCTTCGGCGGCTTCGTCGGCACCGCCGCAACCATTCCCTGGCATGTGGTCGCAGCCGTTCTGACCGGGCTTATAGTCTTTTTCGGTGTCCAAAAGGGGATAGAAAAGGCGAACAAGCTCATGCTGCCGATACTGCTGGTGCTTATGGTTATTCTGCTTATCCGAAGTCTGACTCTGCCGGGTGCCGGCGAAGGAATTAAATTCCTCCTCGTCCCGGAATGGTCAAAGCTCGCCGAGGCTGATACCTGGGTCTTTGCCCTGGGACAGGCCCTCTTTTCCGTGAGCATCGGAGGAGCGAATATGGTAGTCTACGGCAGCTATCTCAAGAAGAACGAGGACCTCGTTAAATCCGCCTATCAGACCGCCGGTTTCGACACCCTGGCAGCCCTTCTCGCGGCCTTCATCATCATTCCGGCCGCCTTTGCCTTCGGCGTTGAACCGAGCGCCGGACCGCCTCTGCTCTTCATCACCCTTCCTTCGATATTTCCCATGATGCCCGGCGGTTTCTTTTTCGGGGCCCTGTTCTTCCTCACCATAGTCTTTATTGTGCTCTCTTCTTCAATTGCGCTAATGGAGATCCCCGTCGAAGCGGTTATGGACAGGTTCAGCCTGAAGCGTCCCGTCGCAGTGGTGGCCGTCACTATTATCACCTGGCTCATCGGAGTACCCCTGGCCATCAACATGGGGCTCTTCGGACCGTGGGCGGACACCGTCAGCGTCTATCTCGTACCGCTGGGCGCCGTCCTCGCCGGCATCGCCTTCTTCTGGGTTGAGAAAAAGGAAGACGCGCAAAACGCCATTGCCGAGGGTCTGGAAGGGGAATTCTTCAAGAAACCTTGGTTTTATCAATTCGGCCGCTACGTATTCGTCGGCGTCGTCATCATCGTTCTCATACTTGGTATCTTAAAGGGCGGAATTGGTTAATTGGTACTATTTTATTAGTTTAGCAACTGCACGATGGCCAGTCGTGCAGTTATTTTTTACCATATCTTGCAGGAGACGGTGGCAGGAAAGGTTTCGGAGGAAACGGCTGGAACGGAAGGAAAGAAAAACGTCGTATTTCACGGTCGGAAGCCCGTGAGATACTGAGGAAAATAACACGCGAGGATTTCCATATTTCTCAAGTCCGCTTCTAATTCCGGCTGAGCGGTTCAGCAGCTAAAAATCGCTGGGATCGAAATCCTCTTTTGGTACTCCCGGTTCATCGATCTTATGAAGGTAACGATTCAAGCGGTCCTTTGTCGGAGCCCACTCCCTGAGGGAAAAATTCGTCAGGCGTTCGGTCTCGGGAGACCGAACCTTTATTCGCACACCGAGTATGCTTTCAGTTCTCTTTTGATGAAACTCGGGGAAACACTCTCGACGTTCGGGCTCCAGAAGAAAGTGTTCTCCCTTCCGTTTTACTCTGGCTATAATTCCCTCTACAGGAATAGTTGAGATAACGAACTCGGCGCCGCTGCCGATTCCTCCGATGCGCTTTTCATCCCCGTCCTTGAACCAATCGAGATTTTTCGTCATGGTGGGATGTTGAAAATCGACTCTGAGCTCGATCGGCAACTCTCCTGCGGATTTGCGCTTCCTGTAGGCGTCACCGGAAAAACCCAATGCGGCGGCCCGAGTGCCGGCAGATGACCCGCCGGCGCCTTTCTTGAAGGCGGAAATTCTGGAAGCGGCGTCATCGGAAGACAAGCCTCCGACATTCCGACGGAAATTTGCCAATGCGGCGGCCCTTTCGGAAGACTCCTTTTCTCTGCCTGCACCGAGTCCTTCGAGACGTTTTTCAGATTCTCCCTTTACCGATGCGAGAAACGCGGCGCTGCTCTCCTGCTCTCTTTCACTTGAGGAAGCGGCGGAATAGGCGCCGAGGGCATCGCCGGCATCGGATTCATCACGGCCCTTGAGCCGAAGACCCGCTCCTCCCCGCTCGCGATCGACGCTCCCCGGCCCGCTGATACCGGTAGGCACTCGTTTTTTGTCTCTATCGTCGGAACTTCCGGCAAAGAGCCGCCGTATAAGGATGAAAAGGGCCACGATAAGAATAAGAAAAATGAAGCCGTAGAGTATATACTTCCCATATTCTCCCATTCCGCCCCCTTTACCGGATTTCGCGATTTCAATGGTGACTGTTCCGCTTTTCGGATAAATGGGACCTCCCTGAAGCGCGTGCAACACAAGCTCAATACGGTGAGTGCCGGCGGGAAGGGAATCGGGAAGATTAAGCATCAATTTATCGCTTTTCGTTTCTCCAACGGCCAGGGAAACCGTCAGTTCCTCTGCGAGATATTCATTACCGTCGTACACGGCGGAATCGATCACGAGGTTTCTCGATTCATTGGAATGATTCTCAAACGTGAGCGGAACTGCAGGATTTCTCTTCGCGGAAACAGTCTCCTGCGGAAAAAGAATGCGAACCGCCCCCGTTGCCGCTAAGGCGGTATCGACCGCATCGCTTCCGGCTTGAACAATCGGGCTCTTCATATCTTCAGAGAGTTTTTTTAGGAGAACAGATTCCTGCTCTTCGGAGGCCCCTTCAGAGAAACGCACGATATGCAGGTCCCAGCCGTTTCGCTTCATGAAAGAGGTGAGACTCTCTATCCTTTCCAGATTCTCTTTCTCATCCTGATAGGGACTTTCCGGCGGGGGCACATGAGAGCCTTGGGTGAGGAGGAGAATTTTCTTCTTTGTCGATAGAGAGAGTTCATTTACGTATTCGCCGGTGTACTTAAGTCCTGCTACCAGGTCGCAGTGATTCCCCAAAGGCTGAAGAAGAAGGAGCCTCGATAAGGCCTCCTTTATCGCCGTTTCGTCGCTGAGGGTGCGCTGAATTTCGAATTCGGGAGCGGCTTCGAAACTCAAGAGATGAAAGGTATCCTCGGCGGTGAGTTGTTTTTTCAGCACTTCCTCGACTAAGAGATCGATGCTCTCTTCGAAAGAGTCGAACATACCCTTAGACGTATCGAGAAGAACGATAAAGTCGACCTTCTCTTGAGAAAACGCCGGAAAAAGAAAGACTGCCGTTAAAAGAAAAACGGCGATCGGGCGAAGAATCGGATTAAAAATCCGAAGCCTCGATACTCGTAATACTGTAGTGGTAGGAACGTTCATTGATTTCAAATTGGACCTCTTCTCCCTCTTTATGATTCCATAACTTTGCGCCAAACGGCGAAAGGTAACTTATCACGTTCTCGTCGGGATTCGATTCCCAGGGACCGAAGAACTTATACACCTCGGCTTTTTCGGTGTCATGGTTACGGAGGGTCACCATCGTCCCGAAGGAAACTTTCTCCGCATTAACTTCATTAGGTCTGAAAATATTTGCCTTATCGAGCTCTTCTTTGAGCTTGGAGACGGTCAGATTGAGCATCTCCTGCCGCTCTTTTCCCGCCTTGTACTCTGCGTTTTCGCTGAGATCTCCCAGCTCAATGGCGGCACCTATCTCTTTCGAGTTCTCGGGAATCTCAACTTCTAAAATATGTTGAAGCTGCTTTTGCTTTTCATCGTACCGTTTTTGGGTGACAATGAGTCCGCGGGATACCTTTTCCATTTCCTCCTCGCCATAGAAGTGGAAATCCGGAAAGCGTTCCATGATCTTATGTTTGATCTCAATTCTTGTGCCGGGATCGAGCTCGTGTACGTCGTTTACCAGAGTAAATAAACGCTGTATGGAGTCTCTGTCGGTTTTCATAAGAAATTTCAGCAGGGTATCGTCCTTGAAGAGAAAGGACTGTATCTGCTTGTTGAGTCTTCTGTTTGCGCTTACGTCCCGTTTATTTTCGATTTCTCTGAAGCTTATGTCGAGGAGATGAACCATCGCGATGAGGACCTTCTCATAAGAGATCGAAAAACGTTCTTCCCAATCCGCCTCATCGATATTTCGCGCGGCCCAGATAAATGCCTCACGCTTATCCTTGTATTGATCAAAGAGTCCTTTAAAGAGTTCCTTTATCTGTTGCTCGTATCCCTTTTTTCTCAGTTCGTTCACAATGTAATCGGAAAGGGAGTAGGGGAAGAGTCGAACAAAAATTTCCGGCCATCTCTTCGACTGCTTTTTCGTGCGCTCAAGAAACTCTCTTTTCAATTCCGTGTCTTCGATATTTTGAAACACCTCTTCCACCCCTTTCTCGCTCAATTGCTCGAGAAGATCGGAGAATTCACTCTCGATTCCCGGGTTGAGAAAGGGAAAATCTCGAACAAGACGCGTTACAAGGAGGAAACTGCCGACTACCTGTTCGTTGACCGACGAATAGGATCTGAGAAATGCGACGAAGTATTCGAACATTTCGGCAAAGTATTCCGATTCCGGATCCTTAGGCTTTCCGGATTCGGGGTCCTTTTGCTGGGCTAGATACTCACGGAGGATTTTCAATCGTCCAAAAAAGTTCTTTTCCGCTCTGAATCTGTTGTAGACCTTTTCTTCGAAGGAAATGGGGGTGTCTCTCACCACATAGTGATCCACCTTTTCGGGAAGATTGCCGAAGGATGGGTCGGTCTTCAGAATCTCTCTTGCCTCTGTACTCCAGGAGGTCCATTCACCGGAGGTCAAAATGCTCGGCACCAGCTCTGCCTTGATCTGCTTCATGTTTGCCGAGTTTCCGTAGCTCTTGATGATGGTTTTGAGAGTCCAGGTGATGCTTTCTCTGTAAGCTTCCTTGTCGGTCTTTTTTCCCCCCTTGATCTTCTCTCTCAAATTATCCTTCGGCAGCACCGCCTTTAACACCCAGATGTGGTCCTTGCTGAGGCTGTCTAAGGCGTTGACCGCCATCTGCAGGCTCATTGTATGGCCCCGTTTCTTGGTGAAGTCGATAACAATTGAATCGCCCTTTATCGATCGTATACGGCCGATACCCCAAGAGCGATGATATACGAAATTACCCGCATCGAAGGAAATGTGCTTTTCGAAATCTTCGATGGCTTCGTGCACGTTTCTCCATCCCTGCGTGAGATTGGAGAGCTTGATGTATTCTTCGAGCTGACTGTGACCTGCGTGTTTCTTTCGGTAACACTCGGTTATTTCCTTACGGGCCCACTCAATTTTCGAATCGTAGGTAAGTATGCGCTTAAGGATTTCTATGCCCTTATCCCAGTTTTCCTTTTCTCTATAGTTGTTGTAAAGAATTTCAAGCAGCTGAGATGCGCGTTCGGTATTTATCGCTTTTGCGACCTTTTTCTCGATATGGAAGAAGAGGTCCGTTTCATCCGGGATATATTCGATGAGCTTCTGCCAAATTTCACGAATGCTGGTAAAAAGCCGTTTTCCGATATAACGGTGAATTGCCTTCTTATAGTATTCGACGGCATCTTCATGGGCCCCCTCGCGCTCTTTTCTTTCGGCGAGTTCCTTTACGATGTCCGCTTCTTCGAAATCAACTCGTATTAATCGTTCCCAGATATCGTATTTTTTCTCTTCTTCGTTTTCATTATCGTAGCATTCGAGCAGAGTACGCAGGGCGAATTTATTTTCACCGAATGATAAAATACGTTCGGCGATGTATTCGACTATCTTCCATTTGTGGTTGTCTGTGAATATCGAAATAACCTGTATAAGCTTGGAGTCGTCGATCATCTGCTGGTTTAGCGCAATGATCCCCGACAAATACAGGGCTATTATGCTGTTTTTTGTGTGGGTGAGATGTTCCTCGCAGGTTTCCTTGATCTCCTGGAGCCGATCTTCATCATCCGTTGCGTCGATCAGTGCGTCGAGTTCTTTAAAGTTTTGAATAGTATAACTATTGAGGGTGGCCCGTGTCCACTTTTCTTCGTTGAGGAGTTCATGAATCTTGTCTTTCGTCTTTTCTGCCATGCTTGTCTCCGAGTTCTAGCGTTTTCCGTCAGTTCATGTAGTGCTCATATACCGTCTCATCGAGCTGTTTCATCTTCTTCAAGACATCTTCGACCCGATCTCTGTTTTCATGGGAGTTCACATAGTGGTCTATGAGCCAAAAGTAGCGGTTCAATAATCGAGGAACGAGCCGATCCGAAGCCTCTTCCTCCGGTTCATTCTCGTGAATGCGCTTTTCCAGTGCATAAATCGACTGTTTCAGTTTACCGTACTCAAGGGGTCGCAACTCCCGTTTCACATTGAACACCCCGAGAAGGACACCGTAAACCGGAATCCACTCGTTGAGTTCATCTTCAGAATACCCCATTACTCGTATTCTTTCAATAAGCCGAACGATAAGTCCCGATTCGAGGAATTCGAGCCGGACCTTCTCCGGTGAGATAAAGAATGCCTCTCGAAAGAAGGCCTTTGCCGCCTTTGTTTCTCCGAGAAAGGCGTAACAGTCGGCAAGTTCGGCGAGGTAGACCGGTTCCTCTAGTCGCTTCCTTCCCGCCGCCTCAAAAAATTCCAAGGCCTTGTCGTAATCTCCCACTCCCTTGTAACAACGACCGATGCGAAAAAGAATATCCTCATCCGCTTCTTCTTCGGAGCGGAGAACCCTCTTATATGCGGTGAGGGCGCTGCCGAATACCCATTGCCTGAGGGCATAAATCTCCCGTTCGATAGGATCGTCCAGACGCCGATAGAAGTGGTGAAAGCTCAGCCATTGCTTGAGAAGGAACTCGGCCCGTTCGAACTCGTCGGTGATATCTTCATAGCGCCGAAGCCGTTCCTTCCAAAAGGATACACATTTCATGGATGAGAGGACGACGGGGTACTCAAAATCTATCTCAAGGGCCTGTTCGAGCAGTTTTTCCGCCTCCGCAAAGAGCCCTTCTCGAATTTTATCCTGAGTGTCGACGAGGATCGATTCGATTCTCTCGGAGTGTTGATCGATGGAGTTTTTCGCCGGTCCTTTCACTCTCTTATTATACCATGACGAATACTTTAGTCAATTCAATGGAAAGATTGTCATAAACGCAATTATCTGTTACATGTATAGATATGCAGAGCGCAAGGACCCATCTCTATGCACCATCACTACTTTCTGCAGACTTCAGCGACATTGTCGGAGCTATCCGCCGAATAGAGGACAGCGGCGCCGACTGGGTACATCTCGATGTTATGGACGGCCATTTTGTTCCCAATATCAGCTTTGGGCCGAAGATGGTTTCGGATATACGAAATCTCACAGAACTGCCCCTCGATGTCCATCTGATGATCTCCCGGCCCGGAAATTTCGCCGATGAGTTTATCGAGGCGGGGGCAGACTACCTCACCTTTCATCTGGAAGCCGAAACCCACGCTCACCGGCTCATTCAGTATATCGGAGAGATGGATACCTATGCGGGTATATCAATTGTCCCGTCGACGCCGGTTGAGGCCCTTGGTGAATTGCTTCCGTATCTCGATCATATTCTTATTATGACGGTAAATCCCGGTTTCGGCGGTCAGCACATCATACCGAGCTGCCTCTCGAAGGTAAGCGTACTCGTCGATCTCCGCACGGAGTTCGGCTATTCCTACTCCGTTGCTGTAGACGGTGGGGTAAACCGAGAAACGGCCGCAATTGTACGCGAAGCGGGAACTGATGTGCTGATAAGCGGCAGCGCCTTCTTCTCTGCCGACGATCCGAAGGAGGAGGTCGCCCTTGTGCGTGGTGACGGCCGCGGCGAGAACGGTAACTAAAAGCTGGTACGGATGAGGAATTTATAATTATGCCGACAGACTTGTACTTTTTGAAAAACTTTCAGATCTTTTCCGTTTTCGTCGACAATAATAAGGGGGTAAAGGTTTATATATGAAACAGATATACTATTTTATCCGAAAGACGATTCTTGTGTTTCTTTTCATCGCAGTGATGGTTCCTTCCGCTTTTTCTGCCAACGGCGGTACGAAGACGCCTCTCGAAATAGGAATTGCACAGTTCGGCAACGGGGATTACAAAAAGGCTCTACTCTCTTTCAGAGAGGTGGTTGTAGACTCCTCCTTGGCCGAGCAGCACGGCAGTGCCTATTTCTGGATTGCCAGAAGTTATATGGCCCTCGAAGACTATGCGAAAGCTGAACAGAACATCGAGTTTTTTCTTTCCCGCTTCTCATCTAACCCCCGTTATCCCGACGCGCTGTATCAGAAGGGACGATTGTTGTATCTCCAGGAGGAATACGAGAAGAGCATACGTCAGCTGTATCGCTACATCGAAGAATATCCGTCCCATCCCTATAAGGCAAACGCCTACTACTGGCTTGCAGAATCCCTCTATGGCCTGGGTCACTACGACAAGGCCGAAACCATTTTTTCCATGGTCGTACGGGATTATCCGACCGGCTACAAGGTCGAAGCCGCCCGCTACCGTCTTTCCCTCATTGAACTTAAGAGAAAAGAGGAAGAATTGCTAAAACTCCTGAAACTCAGCCACGAGGAGTATCTCAAAACCATTGAGGATTTCGACCGCAAGGAGAAGTCCTACGAACAGGCGATAGCCGAATACCAGAGAAAACTTGCCGCCGCCACAGCGGACAACGACAACGAATTGATCGACGCATTGAATGATGAAATTGCGGCAAAAAATAAAAGACTCAGCGCGCTGCAAAGCGAGAATCAGCGCCTCAGGGAGCAAAACGCGGCCATTAACCGCCGTTCGGAAGACGACACGGGAACTGTTGTTGTTTCCGCGGCTTCCAATTCCGCTGCCATGAAACTGCTCGAGTTAAAGAGTCGGGCCCTTTCCCTAAAAGAACAGTATATTAAACAGCTCGCCGCGCAGGAGGGGCTTGGAAAATGAAACGATTCTCTCCCTTACCCGCCGGTTATCTCTTTCTCTGTGTAGCCTGTTTTTTTCTCTTCCTCTTTCCCCAAAGCGCAGAGGCGCTAAGTTTAGAACAGGGCAGAATACGCCTTGTTCTGCACGAAGATACGGGACGATTCTCTCTCTACTACTTAGAAGAGGTAAAAAGCGACCGCTACATTCCGCTCTTCTTCGACCGCGATCCTCGCACCAGTTCCCTCGGTCTTCTCTCGAACAATAAGATTCTCACCCTTGGGCCCGGCTCACGTTTCGAGCAGACGCTGGAACGCACCGTCGACGGCGCCCGTTTTATCTGGATCTCATCGAGCAGCAGGGTAACACAGAACTTTCGCTTCGTTAAATCACGGAGTAATAGTCTCGTCGACGGTGTGGAAATTGAGGTCACGGTGAAAAACACCGGACGCAGCGTTACGAATATCGGTATTCATTTTCTCTTAGATACCAATCTCGGAGAAGATGAAAAGGCCCATTTTATCACCTCCGACGGTGAAAAAATCGAAAAAGAAACGGGCTTTTCCTCATCCATGCCGGCATATTGGATCTCTCCCGGTGATTATAATGACTTTCAGGGCCTTCAAGGCATGCTTACCGGAATCGGCCTTACAAAACCGGACAGGGTACTTTTTGCCAACTGGAAACGCATAAACGATGAGCTATGGAACCTCGATGTGCGCAGCAATCGTAACTTTAATCTTCCGCCCTATTCGATAAACGATTCGGCGGTAGGTCTCTTCTTTAATGCGCAGCGTCTCTCCCCCGGCTCGACAAGAAAGATCACCACCGCCATTGGTGCGGCAAGCGGCGCGGGTTTTTCCGCTGCTGTTTCGACCGCAGCAGGCGGCACCAGCAGCTCGCTGGAAAACGTACGGAAGAGCATTTCCGGCGTCTCTCAAGCGGGTTCCTCAATTGAAGAAGACATCATTGTCGTTGAGGATATCATTTCCAATATAGACGCTCTTCTCGCCAATCCTTCGGAAGTCTCGGAAGAAAAGCTACAGCTACTCGAAGAAGCCCTCTCTGTCTTACAGGAGCGCAGCGAATCCTACGAGGACTCCCGCTAGCGAACATATGGGAGGGAACGATCTCAAACGGGCCGCAAAACTCTTTCGCGCAAAGAAGTACTCCCGGGTTCTTCAGCTTCTAGAGCCGCAGGTTTTTCGATACCGTGAAAGCTTTCGCTTCTTTCATTTGTTGGGAATGTCCTGCCTCCATACCGGCGATTTCGGCGGAGCCTATTCCTATCTGCAGCGGGCGGTCAGTATCAAACCGGCAGACATTCCGTCTCTTCTCGGCATAGCCGTCGTTCATCTCCGGAGACAGGAAACGGCGGAAGCCCTTCGCATATGGTTTCAAGTCCTCGACGACGATCACAACAATGCCTACGCCAATAGGGGGCTCAAACTCCTCAAGCGGAATGTAGATACGGACAAGTTTATCGAACTCACCGAATCGGAGAAGATAAAGAACCTCGTTCCTTCACAGCGAAACTTCACCCCCCTCATCGCCGGCATTGCCGTTTCCGTCTGCATTCTCGCCGCGGTCATTCTCTATCCGATAATCGGCGGCTTTGTTGAAAACAGACTCCATCCAAAGAGAAGCGAAATCAGCCGCCTCGATCTCGACATCCAAGAGTCCTATGTAAACGATAATGCCGAAAACCCCAGATACCTTATAGACGAAAAAGAACTTAAGAAAAACTATACCCAAATAATAGCTCTTTTCCACGACTACAAGGACAACCTCGCCAGACGAGAGATAAATAGACTCCTCCTTTCCAACGCCTCAAAAGAGCTCAAGGGTAAACTCCTCCTTTTAGAGGGTCATATAAGAACTCCTTCGTTCAGCAGCCTCGGTACGAATTTCCCCTACGGAGAAGTAGCCGAAGATCCCCTGCTCTATGAAAAATGCTACGTTATTTGGAAGGGGAGGGTGAGCAACCTTCGCGTTGAATCCGATGCCATTCGCTTCGATTTTCTCGTCGGTTATGAAACCGGTCGTATCGTAGAGGGTATCGTTCCCGTTACCGTTCCTTTTGCCGTGGATATCGATCCGGCCTATCCAATCGAAATACTCGGACAGGTAAAACTGCGAAACAACGGCATCCTTCTGCAGGCCGAATCTGTTCACCAATTTTCTCATGCCGAGGAAGAATGAACATGAGAGCGGTGGTACAGCGGGTGAAAAACTGTTCGGTGCGCGTTGATGAAAAGATAAGCGGTTCTATCGAGAGAGGAATTCTTGTGTACCTCGGCGTCGAAAGGGGTGACGGAGAGGAGGATCTCGCCTACATCGTCGATAAGACTATCAATCTTCGTATTTTTCAGGATGAGGCGGGAAAGATGAACCTCTCGGTAATAGATACTGAAGGATCCGTTCTTGCGATATCTCAATTCACCCTCTGTGCCGATACGAGAAAGGGCAGAAGACCTTCCTACAACCACGCCGCCTCACCGCAAGAGGGAGAATCCCTGTACCGGGCCTATATAGAGGAGGTCAAAAAGCGGGGAGTTGCGGTAGAAGAGGGGATTTTTGGTGCTCACATGCAGGTTGCGTACCTCAACGACGGGCCCGTTACCCTCATCCTCGATTCGAAAAAACGCATTTGATCTTGACCTCGTAATAACCGAACGGCTACTATTGCGGTAAGACACTTTTTTATGCTCTAGACCGAAAGCAAAAACGGGTCGCTCCCGCTAGTGTTTCACGGAGGAAGACATGGCAAAGAAATCAAGCGAAGAAAAGCAGAACACCGACAGCGTGCGATCGGAAAAGTCCCAAGCCTTAGAGGCGGCCCGTCTACAGATAGAAAAACAGTTCGGCAAGGGTTCCTTGATGAAGCTTGGTGCAGACAGGCGGGATACGAGCATTGGAATCATTCCTTCCGGTTCGGTTCTCCTCGATTCGGCTCTGGGTATCGGCGGTTATCCGAGAGGGAGGGTGTCTGAGATTTTCGGTCCCGAATCATCCGGCAAGACGACCCTTGCCCTTCATGCGATCGCCGAGTGCCAAAAAAACGGCGGCATAGCGGCCTTTATAGACGCCGAACACGCCTTGGACCCTTCCTATGCGCGCAATCTCGGCGTCAACATCGACGAATTGTGGGTCAGTCAGCCGGACAACGGTGAACAGGCCCTTGAGATTTCCGAGTCCCTCGTGCGTTCCGGGGCTGTGGACGTTATCGTTGTCGACTCTGTCGCCGCCCTCACTCCTCAGGCTGAAATCGAGGGAGATATGGGAGATTCCCATATGGGGCTTCAGGCGAGACTGATGAGCCAGGCACTGAGAAAACTGACTGGAACCATATCGAAAACCCGCACCAGTCTCATCTTTATCAATCAGATCCGAATGAAAATCGGGGTCATGTTCGGGAATCCGGAAACCACCACCGGCGGTCGAGCCCTAAAGTTCTACTCTTCGGTAAGGCTGGAGGTGAGGAGAATAGAGACCATTTCCAAGGGAACCGACGACGCCATCGGCAATAAGGTACGGGTAAAGGTGGTCAAGAACAAGGTCGCCCCTCCCTTCAGAAAGGTCGAGCTTGAAATCATGTTCGGTAAGGGGATAAGCTGGAGCGGAAGCCTCCTGGATGCGGCGGTCAAGTTCGATATCATCACCAAAAGCGGCAGTTGGTACTCCTTTGGTGAAGAGAGAATCGGACAGGGAAGAGAAAACGTTAAGGCCTTTCTCGAAAGCAATCCCGACACCGCCGCCGACATCGACCAGCAGGTCCGCACGCTGTTTTTCCCCGAACGATTTGAGGAGAAAAACGGGGAAACTACGAAAGGCGCTTTTGACTCGGCAGACTCCGGTAAAACCGAAAGCGCCGACAAAACGGTCGATGCGGCCGGCTCGCAGGACGACGGCGAATCGGACAGGGAACTGTTCTGATAGTTCATGACGGTTAGCACGGAAGAACAGGATAAACAGCGCTTCAAGCTCGACCGCTTCGAAGGACCATTAGATCTTCTCCTCTTTCTCATAAAGAAAAACGAGATAAACATCTATGACATTCCAATCGCCGAAATCACCGAGCAGTACCTTTCCTATATCGAATACGCGACGCGGATAGACCTTGAACAGATTACCGAATTCTACCTCATGGCATCGACTCTTCTCTACATAAAATCACAGATGCTTCTTCCCGTGGAGGTCGACTTCGTCGAGGAGATTGAAGATCCGCGAAAAGAGCTGGTGGAGAGGCTCATAGAATATCAACGCTACAAACAGCTTACCGACATGATGCTCAAAAAAGAAGAAGAATCCGAGTGGCTCATCGAGCGGAAAAAAATTCAGCAGCCTCTTCCCTTCGACAGCGACGAGCAGATGTGGACGAAGATCGATGTGTGGGATCTGCTTAAGACCTTCTCCACCATAATCTCGTCTCTTTCTGCCGAAAACGTCATCGACCTCCATGAAGAAGTTACCGTGAATGAAAAGATCAGTCTTATAAATGAACTCCTTGATGAAAAAGATGAGTTTTTCTTCACCGACCTCATCGTTCACGGCAAGAGTCCCATGGAAATCATCTGCGCATTTTTGGCAATCCTCGACTCAATAAAAATGCGGATCGTTCTCGTCTTCCAAAACCGCCTTTTTGGTGATATAAAATTACGTCGGGGCCCCGGCTTGTCCTTGAGCCGGGAACAGGAAAATGAAGGAGGCTAAAACTGGAACGGGAGACAGCCCTCGTTGAGGCAATTCTTTTTCTCGAAAATGAGGCGATAGAGATCGGAAAAATTGCTCAGTATGCCGAACTCGATACGGCTGTCGTTAAGGCGGCGATCGAGAAGCTGCGGGAGAAGTACGCCGATTATTCGCATGGAATCGAACTCATCGAAATGAGCGGCGGAATACAATTTACCCCGAAGGAGGAGCTCCGGGACTTCCTTAAATCCCGCTACGGCAAGCGAAACGAAAATCGGCTCTCACGGGCAGCCCTGGAAACTCTTTCGATTATCGCGTACTCTCAGCCCGTCACCAGGGGTGAAATAGAGAACATTAGAGGAGTCTCTTCGGCCAACATGGTCCGCCGGCTTCAGGACCGGGGACTGGTGAAACCCGTGGGGAAAAAGGATGTGCCGGGAAAACCGCTGCAGTACGGTACCACCAGGGAATTCTTGAAAAGCTTCCGTTTGCGCAGCATCTCCGAGCTGCCGAAGCTCGATGAGCTCAATCAGGACCGCTTTACATTGGACGGCGATGGAAGCGGAGACTGAAAAAGACGCGCCGATTCGACTGCAGCTGTATCTGGCACGCAGTGGTATCGGATCACGCAGGAGATGTGAGAACTACATATCCGAGGGGAGAGTAAAGGTCAACGGTGCGGTCGTCCGGGAGAAGGGCGTAAAGGTACGTCCCCTTGATCGGATACTCTTTGACGGTAAGCCGGTGTCACCGCAGCAGGTGAACAGATATATCGCTCTCCATAAACCGCCGCGCTACATATGCAGCAGCGATGACCCCGAAGGAAGAGCCCTCGCTCTCGATCTTTTAACACCCCACTTCGAAGAACGGCTCTACAACGTGGGGCGGCTAGACTTCATGTCCGAAGGACTGATACTCTTTACCAACGACGGAGAATTCGCCCGTAAAGCCGGGCATCCGTCTTCAGAAATAGAAAAGGAGTATGTCGTTTATTCAAGCGAAAAGATAGACGAAGCTTCCACGAAAAAGGCCCTGGAGAATGCAAAACGGGGAGTAGAAATAGACGGTGTGCGGTACCGCATCGAGGATTATGCTATAGGCAATTCCACTACGCTGCGTATTATCCTCATCGAGGGGAAAAACCGGGAGATTCGCCGCATCTGTAAGGAATTCGGCATTGCACTACAACGTCTTGTCCGCACGAGAATCGGTCCGATCAGCCTGGAAGGCATTCCCTTCGGTGCCTATAGAAATCTCAGCACTCGGGAGGTAGCGTGGTTTCTCAATCGAAACGCTTCATCTTAGCCCTCGACGGTCCTGCGGGAGTTGGAAAGAGTTCTGTCGCAGAACGTGTAGCCCGAACCCTCGGATTCCGCTACATAAATTCCGGAAATCTCTACCGCGCAGTAACCTGGGCCGTTTTGCACAATTCTTCAATCGATCCCTTGGATGAGGAGGAACTCGTCTCCTTTGTAAAGAAGCTCTCATTTACGTATGAGAACGACGCTCTCGCGATAGACGGAAAAGCGGTAAATCCGTTCCTCCACAGCGATGAAGTGGACGAATGGGTCGCTCAGGTGTCCTCCTACGTGCCTATTCGCGAACTCGTCAACGATAAGCTCAGATATTTGTCTAGCGGAATCGAAGCGGTGGTGGAGGGCAGAGACATCAGCACCGTCGTTTTTCCCGAGGCGGATGTAAAGATCTTTCTCGACGCATCGGTAGAAACGAGAGCCCGCCGGCGCTTTTCTCAAGGAACGAGCACGCTTAGTCTCGATGAAATTCGCGAACGCATACGAAAACGGGATGAAATAGACGCAACAAAAAAGGTGGGAAGGATGGCCCTTTCCGATGATGCAATATACCTAGACACCTCGTACTTGACCATAGATCGAGTTTGTGAGAAAGTGATAGAAACTGTGCGACAGAAACATAAGTAATCGGGAGTAGTAGAGTAGAGATGGCGGAAAAAGAAACAGAAACGAAAACCGACATTCAATCGAGCTTGCAAGAGGAATACCTCAAATCCCTCGAGGACCTCGAAGAGGGACAACTAATAGACGGTGTAGTGGTAGCGACGACGGAAGAACAGGTTTTCGTCGATGTCGGTTACAAATCCGAGGGAAAGATCCCTCTCAATGAATTCGGGAAAACGCCGGAAATAGGAGAAACCGTACCCGTTGTGCTCATAAAAAAAGAGGGCAAGGGTGGTCAGGTCGTCGTATCGAAGAAGAAAGCCGATGTGCGGAACTTTTGGAAAGAACTGAGAGAAGCCTTCGACACCGAAGAACCGGTAAAGGGCACCTTTGATAAACACATCAAGGGCGGTTTCGAGGTTGATATGGGACACGATGTCCGTGGTTTTTGTCCCTTTTCCAAGTCCGACGTAATGCGGGTGGAAGAGCCCGAAGAGTACATCGGTACAGAGGCACTCTTTCTCTTAGACCGCCTCTACAGCAACAACAAACTCAAAATTGTCCTCTCCCGCAGAGGCTACCTCGAGAAGGAAATCGATCGGCGGAAGAAAAACTTTTTTGAGAATACCCAAATAGGCGACGAAGTAAGCGGCACGGTAAAGAGTTTTACCAGCTTCGGTGCATTTATCGACCTTGGAGGCTTCGACGGTCTTCTTCATATAAACGATATGAGCTGGGGCCACGTCACTCGTCCAAAGGATTTTGTCAAAAAGGGCCAGGAAATTCTCCTGAAGGTGATTAATCTTGATCCGGAAGAACAGAAGATCAATCTGTCTCTCAAACACTTTACCCCGGACCCCTGGCTCGATTTCGAAAACAAGTACCATGTAGACGATATCGTTACCGGTCATGTAACGAAACTCACCGATTTCGGTGCCTTCGTTGAGCTTGAAGAAGGGGTCGAAGGACTCGTCCATATATCTGAGCTGTCTTGGGTAAAACGGGTCAACCATCCCAAGGAAATACTGTCCGTCGGCGACGAAGTAGACGTGAAAATACTTTCCTACGACATTCAACAGGGAAGAGTCTCCCTCGGCATGAAGCAGGTACTGGATAATCCATGGGACAACATTACCGATAATTATCCCGTAGGCACCAGACTAAAAAGGAAGGTGGTTAAAATCACCAATGCGGGAGCTTTCGTCGAACTCGAAGACGGTATCGACGGTTTTCTTCATGCCGACGATCTCTCTTGGACGAAGAAGATCAAGAATCCCTCATCTATCCTCACCGAAGGCGAAGAGATCGAGTGCATCGTCACGAGCGTCGACTCCGAATCTCACCGAATTCGCCTCGGCGTCAAACAGCTTTCCGAGGACCCATGGAGAAGTCTGGTAAACTCTTATCCCAAGGGAAGCACCATCGAAGGTGAAGTCACTTCGGTTACCGATTTCGGCGTCTTCGTAAGAGTTCCCGGAGACATCGAGGGTCTCATCCATAAATTCAGTCTTTCCGGACCGAACGAAGATGTTCCCGAAGAAGAATTGTTACAGAGATACAAACCCGGGGACCAGGTAACGGCGGTCGTTACCGATATAAAGCCGGGAAGTCAACGGCTTTCGCTCTCCATTAAGGAGTTACAGAAGAAGCAGCAAAAGCAGGAGCTCTCAAAGTACATCCACGACGATGATGATGAGTCTACCGCTACCTTCGCTGATCTCCTTAAAGAAAAGGAGAACGAACAATCAGACTCCTAGCATGTTTACCGCCAATATCGATTCGGCGCGGCTGCAGACACTTATAGAAATCAACACGCTCATTGCCTCCGACGTGCATAAGGGCAGGACACTTCTTACCCGCATACTCGAATCGGCTACCCGCATCAGTTACGGGGAAGCGTCTTCTATCCTCTTGGTGAACCCCGAAAACGAGACCCTCTATTTCGAGGTTGCCTTGGGATCAAAAGGTGAAGAGGTGAGAAGATTCTCTTTAAAAATGGGCGAGGGTATTGCCGGCTGGGTGGCCCAGAACAATCGAAGCCTCATTGTAAACGACGTCGATATGGACGATCGCTTCTACTCAGACATAAGCAGGAAGGTCGGCTTTCCCACCTCCTCCATTCTTGCCGTACCGATGCGGGTAAAGGATCAGTGCATCGGCGTCATCGAAATAGTCAATAAGAAGGGGGGCGGGCAGTTTTCCAACGACGACCTTCAATGGCTCGAAGTCTTTGCCGATCAGGCGGCTCTCGCAATGCAAAATGCAGAAGAGTACCGCAAGGTGAGAAACGAAGTCTACGTTCTCAAGGACAAACTCAAGGAGGACAAAGGTTTTCACAGCCTCGTCGGTTCGAGCAAAATCATAACGGAAAAACTTGAAGTTGCCGCGAGACTCGCCGAAACCGAATCCCCCGTGCTGATTACCGGAGAAAGCGGCAGTGGAAAGGAGCTCTTCGCCGAACAGATCCATCTGCGCAGTAAACGGCAGAAGGGACCCTTCATCCGGGTAAACTGCGCCGCTCTGCCGCCGGACCTTCTCGAGAGCGAACTCTTTGGGCACGTGAAGGGGGCCTTTACCGACGCGAACCGCGACCGGGCAGGACGCTTCGAACTGGCCGACGGTGGAAGCATCTTCCTCGATGAAATCGGAGAGCTGCCCCTGTCTTTACAGGCAAAATTGCTTCGCGTCATTCAGCACAAATCCTTTCAGAAAGTAGGTTCATCGGATACTACCGTTGTCGATGTTCGCATCGTTGCCGCGACGAACAAGGATATCGAAGAAGAGGTGGAAGAGGAACGTTTTCGTGAAGATCTCTACTACCGCCTTAATGTGCTCCCCTTCTTCGTTCCTCCATTGAGGGAACGTCGTGAAGACATTCCCGAGCTTACCGAACACTTTCTCGCCCGGCTGATGAGAGAAACAGGAAAGAAGATAGACGGTATACTGCCCGAAGCGATGGAAGTTCTTATGAACTACTCCTGGCCCGGGAACGTTCGGGAACTCGAGAACGTAATAGAACGGGCGACAGTCATCTCTAAAGGAACGCAAATCACTATCGGGGATCTTCTCATTCAAAGCGACAGCGGTATGGGTATCGGTGATTACGGTGAAAAGCCGCTGAAAGAGGCGCTGAACGACTTTAAGCGGGGCTATGTAAAAACGGTACTTCAGCAGCATGATTGGAATCAAACCGAAACCGCAAAGGTATTGGAAATACAACGTACCTATCTCTCCAAACTCATAAAGGAAATGGATTTGCGGGATTAGGATTAAAAACGAATAGGAAAACAAGGAGCAGCACATTGGCAGACCACAGGGAAAAAACGGAAGATCTCACCTTAAAGGAAAAACTCATTGCCTTTCTCACTCGCTATACCTATCTCATTGTCGCGGTAGTCGGAGTCGCGGCTGTCATACTCATCTCGATTGTCGTATATACGGTGGTCATGAACTCACGAATAGAAAAATCCTCCGTTATGGCCGAGGAATTGGTCGATACGTTCGAAGAATGGCGGAGCGCCGATGATGCCGACAAGCCGGCATTGGAGGAAGAGATCCGCGCACGTGCCGAGGTAATTCTCGAAGATTATTCAAAGCTCTACGCCGGGGCGAGAGCCGCAATGGTGGTGGGTAATCTCGATTCGGCAATGGAACAGTGGGAGGCGGCGGAGAAATCTTACATGAAAGTAGCCGAAACCTTTCCGAAGAGCTACCTTGCCCCCGTCGCGCTTATGAGTGCCGCCGTGTGCCGAGAGGAGTCCGCAGACGCGTCGGGTGCCCTCGATCTCTACCGAAAAATCGGTGAGCGCTACGCCGAGAGCTCTCCTGTTGCAGCCCATGCGGTCTTTTCCTTAGGAAGACTCAACGAGTCTCTCAACGACAGGGAAGGGGCACTTGAGGCTTACAACAGAGTCGTAGATAATTTTTCTTCGAGTAATTGGACAAAACCGGCCCGCAGTCGTATAATCTATCTAGAGACACAATAATTTGTAAGGGCTTGAAGGGGGAGTAGGGGATGGCGGAAAACGAAGACACGGCGAAAAAAAAGAAAAAGAAGGGTAAGCGCTCGAAGCTGTTGGAGACACGATATTTCGGTTTCGTTATAGCCGCTATCGTCGTCCTCATCTTTCTCGCTCTTTCCGAGTACACGGCGATCATCGACAACATAGAGGTAAAAGTCCTCGATGTACATTTTCGCTACAAGGATATTTTCCGCAGCGAAGAGATCCAAGAGGGGGTTAAGGTTGTCGAGCAAAACCCCAATATCTCTTCAGACATTCTCATAGTCGGCATAGATTTTCGCACTCTCAGCCGAATCGGCCGCTGGCCCTTTCCCCGCTATACCCACGCGAATCTGCTCGACACCTTTTCCCGTATTCAAGACCAAAATCAACGAGAAAGGGCGGTCCTTCTTGATATCTTCTTCAACGAACCGGCAGACAACGCGGTAAACGACGGCATTCTCGTCGAAAGCATTGCCTTTAACAATCGGGTATTTTTAGAGCCCCTCCTTGACGAAGTTCCGCCTCCTCCGGAAAAAGAGGAGGCCTTTGTTTCCCGATTCAAGTTACTTATGGAACAGTATGGGGAAGTGCGAAAGGTGGAAGGTCCGTGGAGGGACATGCTCGCGTTCCACGGTGTTCAACCGCCACTGAGGCCCTATGCCGCCGCCGCGAAAGGATACGGTCATCCGAACTACTTAAAAGATACCGATGAGATCTTCCGCAGACAACCCATGATCGCCAAGTATTCCGAATTGATTGACGAGTTTCCCTTTCGTGAACTCACTTCGAACGTTGAAGTAGCTACAGAGAACTACGAACGGCTTGTATGGCGTGATCGAGACGGCTTCGAACACAACATTGACCTTCCTCTATCGGAAAAGCAGATTGACTCTCTGTTGAATACCCTGGAAGCAGATGCTCCCGTGCGGCAAATCGATACCGACAGCGACGGCACCGTAGACGACTCCTACTATGTCATCTACAAGTACAAGGACCATTTTGTTCCCTCCATTACGCTTTCTCTTGCCCTCGAATACTTCAATAGAACGGTTGAAGATATCGAGCTAGTCCTCGGTGATCACATCCTCATTCCCGAACCGCAGCACTTCGATACGCAAAACGGCGTATGGGTCCCCTATCAGCTGGAGGAGGAGCCGGCCGAATACAATAACAACGGCGAACTGGTGAAAAAGGCCGAAATGCGGATTGTCGAGGAACTACGCATTCCCATCGACGAACAGGCGAATATGATCGTCAACTATATGGGACCGCCCTCTTTCTCCTCTCCCGGAGCACGACAAACCTTTCCCGTGCGTTCCTACGTGGGGTATTCCGCCAATCCTCCCGGACCCGACCCGAGCACCTGGCCGCGGACCCGTGCTTTGGGTAACAAGATTATAATGGTGGGCAGCTTTGCCCGAGGAATGGCAGCGGATCACAAACCGACTCCCTATGGTCTCATGTACGGCGTTGAGGTTCACGCCAATGCACTGAACACCATCCTCATGGATAATTTTCTCAAGTACGTGCCCTCCTGGATAGATATTGCCCTCCTCATCGGCATTGTCTTCATTACCACTATCTTTGTTTCTCGATTATCGACCATCTGGGCCTTTGTTATTTCCCTCATTCTCATTTTGGCCCTCTTCATTACCAGCTCGGTAGTCTTCGACCGGGAAGCCTATATTATCAATTTCAGTGCGCCGGCTCTTGCCACCTTTTTTACCTTTCTCTCTATAGTGGTCTACCGTGTTATGACGGAGGAAAAGGACAAGCGGAGGATACGCGGCATGTTCGGCACCTATGTGAGCCCGAAGGTCGTCGACCAAATCCTCGACAATCCTCCGGAGCTCGGCGGTATCGACAAGGAGATTACCGTATTCTTCTCCGACATTAGAGGGTTTACCACCATTTCCGAAAGCATGACTCCGCAGGAGCTGGTAAAAATTCTCAACAAGTACCTTACCGCCATGACGGATATCATTCTCAAGTACGAGGGAACTCTGGATAAATACGAGGGCGATGCCATCATGTGCTTTTGGGGAGCACCGTTGGAGCAGGAAGACCATGCGCTGCGGGCCTGTAAGTCCGCAGTCGAACAAATCCAGGCCCTCAAGGAGCTGAACAGCACCTTTCCCGAGGAGCACCGCTTAGACATCGGCATCGGCCTGAACTCCGGCAGGATGACGGTGGGAAACATGGGTTCGCTTCAGCGGATGGATTACACCCTCATTGGAGACAACGTGAACCTTGGAGCCCGGCTCGAAGGTACCAACAAGGCATATAAGACCCGTATTATTATCAGTGAGCATACCTACGGTCTCGTCGAAGACCAAGTTATCGCTCGAGAACTCGATAATATCCGGGTAAAAGGAAAGAATAAGCCGGTACTCATCTATGAACTCATAGATATCAAGGAAAACGGGCAGGGGAGTGCTGCCGATGCACCCGCCTAAGGGTATCGAAGTTCCTCTGCTTTTTTTCACGCTGCTCTTGTTTTCCGCTTGCGGTATAGAGTCCTATCCCTATCTCTTTCCGCCGGAACGCATAAGCGGCGCCGATATTGATTTTCGTCACGATGAAAGAAACGATCCCTCCGTTTTTCGAGGATACGAGTTCTACTATAGAATCTATCCCGACGGCGAGGTGGCTCCCACCGGCACGATAGAAGACGAGATCATCATTTCGGATATGAATGCCTACTTTAACGGTACCAGTGATTTTATCGCGGTGAGCTCCAATTCCGTAGTAGATAGTTCCGGAGACCAGGGATATCGCCGCTTCTATGTTTCTTCAACTCACGCCGGCACACGTCCTCTTGTTCCCATCGATTCTGCGGATGTGGATACCTCCTTTACCGGACGTATAACGGAAACAGACGGAAATCTCGAGCTGGAAATATCCACAATACTTGCTTCTCCTCTCACCTTTAAAAGAACTACTGAGAAGACTAGCCCAGATCCGGATTTTCCTCCATTCAGTACCATCCTGAGTGACTACGAGGAAACAGACGACGATATACTTTTTAATCCGCAAGACCCTGCTCTCTATTATGTCTCTCCGCGAATCGCCATTGCCGTCTTTGCCGTTCCCTTTGGATTCGACAGCATGAGTTTTACGCAAATTTATGCAAACGGTACCTCCGCCGACATGACCTATCTCGGTTCCTTCCTGCTCAATTTAAACTAAAGCCCTTTACACGCGTCGGGCGAACACCGTATATTCACTTATATGGTAAACTACTATTTCAACATCGGTCTCATCTATTTTATCATCGGCTTTTCTGCTGCCATTCTCTCCTACTATGTTTTCCGCCGGGAGGTGATAGGCCACTTCATTGGTGCGCTTATAGTAGGACTGATCGGATCCTTTCTCGGTGCTGCAACGGAGCATCTTTTCCACGATTTCTTCGTTTTACTAACCAATATCAACGGTTCGATAAATATTTTTCCGCCGATAATCGGTTCGGCGATTCTCCTCTGGATTTTTGTCAAAGCAGGCGACCGCTATAGAGATAATGATAAAGGAGATTGAGTTATTCGTATGCAATCGAAGACGGCTTTCCTCACTGCACTTCCGATAATATATATTCTGTCTACTTATACCGGCAAAACAGTATGGGCCAGTAAATGAACCGGCATAGCGAATCACCGGCCGATACGAAAACGGGCGAAGCGTTTTTACGGCTTTTCTCTATAATCAAGACCCTTCGTGGTCCCGAAGGCTGTCCCTGGGATAAAAAACAGACTCCGACAAGTCTCGCACCGAGTCTTATCGAGGAGAGTTATGAATTTATCGAAGCGGCCGGCGGAAAAGACAGAGATAACATGCGGGAGGAATTGGGTGATATATTTCTTCTCGTCACCATGATCAGCTACATGCAGGAACAAAACAACTCTTTTACCGTTTCGGAGGTGCTCCACGATATTTCCGACAAACTCGTAAGGCGTCATCCGCACGTCTTCGGTGATATGAAAAAAGAAGACGCCGGCGAAGTGATAGAACTCTGGAATCAAATAAAACGTGATGTGGAAAACAAGAAGGAAGTCGACTCCATTACCGAGGAAATTCCAAGAAGCTACCCTCCTCTTGAACGTGCGTATAAGTTACAAAAGAAGGTCTCGCGGCTTGGTTTCGATTGGGATCGATCGCAAGAGGTAACGCATAAAGTCATTGAAGAACTCGATGAATTGAGAGAAGAATTGAAGAACGGTTCTGTTTCCGGAACCGAGGAAGAGATTGGCGACGTTCTCTTTTCGCTGGTAAATCTTTCGCGCTTTCTCAACATCGATCCTGCCGTAGCGCTCCATAGAACGAATCAAAAATTCGTCAAACGTTTTCGCTATATCGAAGAGAAAATGAAATCGGCCGGTAAAGAGCTTTCAAAAGACAACTTTTCCCTGATGGATGCGTTTTGGAACGAAGCAAAGGATAAAAACGTATAAAAAATATTACCTGCTAGTAAATAGTGTAAAGTAATCGGTATTCTTTCCCGTATTCGGATCGACGGCGAACAGGGATTTGCGGAGTATTCTCTGTTCGGAAAGGTATTTTCCCGGACCGCCGCAGGCTTCCATCTCTTCTTTCAATCTCTTGATATCGACAAACTCCTTTGAAACAGCTGCCTCATTGGCGTGGGAATCAATTTTCGTTACCGAAAAAATCGATCCGCCATAAAGGGCCATGAGAGACTTACCCTTTCCTCGAGAAAACTCCGGCACAATTTCTCCCGCCTCGATGACTTCGATCCCCTCAGGAAAAACTCCACGCAGTTTCTCCGCGAGATGAAACGAATCGCAGCTCTCTTCACATCGTATTTTTGCTCGACATACTTCAGCATCCGATTCTATACCGAGCATCAACGGGTGAGCGAACTCAAGACGCGGTTTTGGATTGTAGCCCCGGCTGTGTTCAATTCGTATTCCCGCACGCTGAAAGGAACGCTCGAAGATCGTCATTACGTTGATATGGGAGAGAAAGCGAGCCCTTCCCCTTTTTCGGAAACGGAAGAGGAACCACCTTCCCTCAGGAGCATTCGAGTCTCTCCTTATACGCTCATTCTGCTCTGTGGGAATATCCGGAACTTCTACTGTTTCGCTTTCTATCGGCCGTATTCCCTCCCTGCACACCCCGCAATGATGAGTGCAGGGGAAGAGACAGGGAGAGCTCGTCTCCCCTGCTCCCGCTTTTCTCCACTCCTCCAGGAGATAGCTCTTATCAATGCCCAGATCCAGACTCTCCCAGGGAAGCTTTTCTTCTTCATCTCTCGACCTGCAGGTCTCTTTCTCCACATCCCATCCGGCAGCGGCAAAAACATCCCTCCAGATATCCACGGAGAGGTGCTCCTCCCAGGCATCTAACCTGGCCCCCTTCTCATATGCACGTAGAATGAGATCCGCCACCCTTTCGTCTCCCCGGGAGAAAACCCCTTCGAGAAGCGAAATGAAGGGAGAGTGATAGGCGATTCGAACGGGTGAGCGCTGAAAATGATTTTGCATCTTTCGTATGAGTTCCCGCGCCGCATATTCGCCGAGCTGTCCGGCCCATTGGAAAGGCGTGTGGGCTTTCGGAATAAAGGTCCCAATGTTGGCGTTAATCTTAAATCCGCTCTCTTCCCGTACCCTTTGCAGAAAAGCAATAATCGCATCGCTTTCATCACCGTAATCCCGCTTGTGACTCCGACAGACCCTCACGGGGAGCCCTATCATGAAGTAGAACTTCGCCATGAACCATCCCTGCTGCTTTGCCTCTCTTAGTATCTCGATTACCTTCTCGAGCGGCACCTCCTTGTTGATCCCGCGCTGCCATTGGACGAGCGGGGTTTCAACGGCGAAGGTGATCCCGGATTTCCGTACTCGAGAAATCTCCCGCAGCAGCGGAAGGGTAAAACTGTCAATCCGAAGCGACGGCAGCGCAAACGATACCCCCCACTGTTCGTATCTTCGATGCAGATACTTTACCACTGTGTCTAATCCGGAATAATCACCGGAAGATAAACTCGATAAGGTTACTTCCCGATAGCCGAGATCGTGAACGAGATAATCGACCTCCTCGATAATCCTCTTCACGGATTTTTGCCGAAAAGGACGATAGAGAATGCCTGCATGGCAAAATCTACAGCCGTTAGGACAGCCCCGCATGATCTCTACCACTCCGTGGTCCTGCACGACCTTGATGTTCGGAACGGGCATATAGCCGATCTGCCTTCTGCCGAAGCCTTTCCAGACCGCCCTGACCGTCTTCTCTCCCCTCTCGGATTTATCTTTTGTCCAAACAGACGGATGATCGTTGAGAAGCTTGAGCCCATCTGTTCTCCGGAATTCCCGCCCCTTCATTTCCTTCATCGTCCGCAGCTTTTCAATGAGCTGCGGCATCACCTCCTCGGCTTCTCCCACGTAGATTCCGTCGAAGAAGCGGGCAAAGGGAGCGGGATTCGTTATTGCCGGGCCGCCGGCGATAACGAGGGGCTCAGTGCCGGACCGTGCCGTTCTCTCTAGAGAAATGCCTCCGAGCGCTAAAAGAGCGAGTATATTTGTCGCCGCAAGTTCATAGCCGATAGAGATGCCCAAAAGATCGAGACTCGAAAGGGCTATTCCGCTTTCCAGCGTCGACAGGGGTATTTGGTGTTTTCTGAGAAGCTCCTCGAAATCCGGTGCCGGAGAAAAAACCCGTTCGCAGCGAACACCTTCTCTGTTGTTCAGTTCTCGGTAGAGAAGTTTTACCGCTAAATTCGACATCCCGATTTCGTAGAGGTCGGGAAATGCTATTCCTATAACTACATCGCCGGTTTCCGTATCCATTCCCTTCCGGGCACCGTACTCCCCTCCGCTGTAGCGGCCGGGCATTTGCACAAGAGGAAGCAGCGGGGCAAGCTCTTCTTCAAAGGAAACTCTCTTGATCAATAGGTGTACCTGTTGAGATAGATGTTCTGAAGAAGGGCCATTGCTGCTACCGCGGTCCACAGGGAAGAGCCTCCGTAGGAAAGAAAGAAGAGGGGAATACCGGTTATCGGCATTATCCCAATCGCCATGCCGATATTCACCATAAGGTGAAAAAAGAGCATGGTGAGAATTCCGCTTCCGAGAAGCACGGCAAAGGAATCTCTCGCGTTGAGAAGAATAAATATCCCCCGGATGAGAATGAGAGAAAAGAGACCGAGAATGAGAAAAGAACCGAGAAAACCCCATTCTTCGGCGATAATGGAGAAGATAAAATCGGTGCTGCGCTGGGGAAGATACTGATAGTGGCTCTGGGTGCCTTGGAGATACCCCTTTCCCGTGAACCCGCCCGAACCGACGGCGGTAAGCGATTGAATGATGTTCCACCCGCTTCCCCGTGGATCGACCTCAGGCTTGAGAAAAACAATGAGCCGCATTAGTTGATAGTCCTTCAGGAAGATCCGAAAGAAAAAGGATCCGATCAGGGAAGTCCACAGAATGGAAAATCCGTAGGCCATCCAGTAGAAGTATTTCCTCTTAACCATCGAGAAACCGAGCACCGCCAGCAGTGCAGTGATAAAGAGTATTCCGGCGGTAAAGACCAGCAATTCACGCTCCTTGAGAATACGAAACACGCCGATTTCCCGCCGAAGAATAAAGGTCTCCCAGACGGGAAGGACCGAAAAGAGAACCATGAGCAGGCCTGCTATAAGGAGAAAGAGATTGTAGCGCTTTTTCGTACCGGCAACGTAGCTTACGGCAAGGAAAATAGGTATATAGACGAGACTCGTTCCCAGGTCCGGCTGGAGGATAACTAAGAAAATGGGTATGAGAATAAGCGCTCCACCCTGCACATAGGTTGAAAGACTGCCGATTTCCTGTCTTCTCTGCCGGTAAAACGTGGAGAGCATGAGAATGGAGGCGACTTTCATAAACTCTGAGGGCTGGATACCGAAACCGAATATGCCCAGCCATGAGCGGGCACCATTAACCGTTTTCCCCCAAAAGAGCGTTATCAAGAGCAGAAGTATTCCTCCTCCGTAGAGGTAATGAGCGAAACGGCCGTAGCTCTCGTATTCGCCCATCTGGAGAAGGAAGTAGATAATCAATCCTCCGACTATCCAGATGATCTGATGTAGATACTCCCGAGAATGGAACGATTCGGCGGAAGAGGTGACGTTGCTCGAGTAAATGAAGAGCACGCCTATTACCATGAGTGCTATCATGGAGAGAAAACTGGGGAGGTCGAATTGAAAGAGCGTCCGTTGTTTTGCTTCTCTTCCTCTAAGGCTGTCGGTCATTGTGCAGCCACCCCCAGTTCAATGATTCCAAGGCCTCATCATACGTTTCCTCGGCGAAGATCCCTTGAAAGATGATGTTCGCCGCCCGAACGGCCCACCATTCCCACTCGTTACTCGCCTCTACCATGGTAACAACAACAATCTGTTCTTCCGGTGGAGCGCCGTATGGGCCTGCGGCGACGAACCATGCATCCCAGCGGTCCTCATATCCGACCTCGCCTGTACCGGTTTTACCGGCGACTTCGACGGCTTCCGTGGTAATAACCACTTCGGCCGTCCCGTGCTCGATTACTCCGCGCAGGTGTTTTTGTACCTTCTCGAAAATTTCCTTTCGTAGTGTAGATGAACGAAGCACTTCCGGTTCAATCGTTTTCGTTACCGCACCGGTAACGGGGTCACGCAGCTCCTTTACCACGTGAGGCCGATAGACCGTTCCGCCGTTTATTGTCATCGCCATCATGTTTGCCAATTGGATCGGGGTCACCGAAAGATAACCCTGCCCTATCGACATGTTAACCGTATCCCCGCCTACCCACGGCGAATTGAGCGTATTCTCCTTCCAGTCCGGATCGGGGACCAGACCCTTTACTTCTCCTGGAAGATCCACTCCCGTGTATTCTCCGAAACCGAAGCTTCTCGCGTAGCGGGAGATGGTCTCGACTCCAAGATAATTCAGCCCCAGGGTGTAGTAGTAGACATCGCAAGATTCTGCAAGGGCATTGGCCAGGTCTATGTACCCATGCCCCTCGGGCACGTGGCATTTGAAGGTCCTGTTCCCCACCCGCAGCGAACCGTCGCAGTAAATCTTTCTCTCAGGCGATATAGCCTCCTCCGCCAGGGCTGCGGTGCTCATTACCACCTTGAAAGTCGATGCCGGAGCATAAACGGATTGTATGGCCCTGTTGAGAAAGGGGTTCTTTACATCTAGTGAAAGTTCACGGAATTTCCCTCGAGCGTCCTCAGTGTGAAAAATATTCGGATCGAACCACGGATAGGAAACCATCGCCAATATCTCTCCGCTTGCCGGTTTCATGACAATTGCCGATCCCATTCTTTCGCCGAGGGCCTTCTCTGCGAGCGTCTGAATTTCCGAATCTATTGTGAGGACCAGGCTGCTGCCGTTTACCGGCGGGACTTCCTCTAGTGTCTCACCCTCCATCATTCTCCCGTGGACATCGACGGTAGAAAATCGCTTACCGTTTACCCCTCTCAGAACAGTATCATACTTTTTTTCAATACCGGATTTTCCTACCACCGAGTTGAACTCATATCCTTCGTTGTAGAGCACCTGAAGTTCTTCTGAGGTAATATTTCCCACGTAGCCGATCACATGAGAGAGACTCCCTAAATTAAGGTACTGGCGAATCGGCTTACTATGCCATGTTATGCCGGGAAAATCATCTATGTGCTCGGCTATGTAAGCTATCTTGCGATAATCAATACCGTCTTTTATTTCCACCGGCCGATGAAAAGACGTGAAATCATCCGGCACCTTTTCGATTATTTCCTCCACGCTCAGTGATACCAGCGGGGCCAGATTTTCCGCGCTCTTTTTTAGGCTTTCCTTGTGTACCTCTGCCGGAATTATATCAACGGCGAAAGAATCCATGTTTACCACCAGAGGTGAATCGTACTGTCTGTCATAAATTTCACCTCTCTGTGCCTGAAGGGGCATGATCCGCCTGCTAACCTGTCGTGCTCGGCTTTGATATTCGCCGCCTTGTATTATTTGCAGCCGAAAGATATACCCAATATAGAAAAAAATCGCCAGTATAAAGAGTGAAACGAGAAAGATGAGCCGTCCTCTGTAGGTGTTTCGTACCGTATTTGCCGAATAGGGACTGTCGTTCATGGTATTAATCAAAAGCCGTCCGTGTTCTATCCTTGATCAATCCGAAGAGACGAAGTAATGCAAAGAGAAACGGTGCGACAAAGGCATTTACTCCAATCTCGACCAATAGCGATATCTTGAAGAAAGATTCTACCTTCTCCGGCAGAAAAAGAGCAATGAGGATGAAGGTCCAAAAAGCCTTTATCACCGTAGCGGCCGCGGCAAGAATGAGAGGAAGACTTATCGCATCGATATAGAGCTTCTCCTTCGTGAAACCGAAGATGTGTCCTACCGTCGTATCCACGACGGCATGAAACCCGAGGGGAGAAAGGGAGAGGAAGTCCCGCAGCAAACCGAGAAAAAAACCCATGAGTTTTCCTTCCATAGGTCCCAGAATATGAGAAAAGAAAACGAGAAGCAGAAGGGCCAAATCCGGCCTGACTCCACGAACCTGAAGCCCGGAAAGGACCGTAGTCTGCAGTATGACCACCAAGGAGAGTACTACCGTAAAGAGGAGACTCTTCTTTATTTTCACGACTCACCCTCCCGTTCGGCGGAAAGAAGAACGAAGACATACTCGATGCGGGAAAAATCCACTATCGGTTCTATTTCAAGCGTAAGAGAGGTTTCCCATTCCGGTGCTTTAAACGAACGAACCCTCCCGATGTAGAGCCCCGTCGGATAGATGCTGCTCAAACCGGAAGAGACGATAAGATCGCCGTAAGAGACATCCTCCTTTGCGCGCTTATTGACATATTCCATAAATATTCGCTCCGGATCACCGGCGCCGCGAACGAGCCCTTCCTGCCTGCTTTTTTGTACTCGGGCGGCAATGTAGCTGGAACGGTCTATAAGAGGAAGCACCTTAGCCGTATGAGGAGCGGTATCAACGATCCTTCCGACAAGCCCCTGGAAGCCGTCGGTATAGGAAATGAGCGGCATATCTTTGCGAACTCCGTCTCTTTCTCCCTTATCGATAACGAAACTTTCGAAAATACCGTCCACATTCCTTGCGATAATACGAGCGGCAAGATGGGGCCTGTCGATTTCCTTGGAGAAACCGAGAAGCTTCTTCAGCGCTTCGTTTTCTCTCTTCAAATCCAGGAGGTCTCTTTCAATATGCTGATACTCGTCGATGCGCGTCTGCAGGGTTTCGTATTCGGCCCGAAGCTTCTTCAATTCCCCCATGGAGTTTAAGGAATCGGTAAAAAAAAAGCCAATGCGCGAAAAACCAAGCTGAACGGAAGAAACGAGAGAGTAGCCGATATTATTCGACTTTTTTACCAGCGCGGTGCTCTGCAGCGAAAGAAGGACAAAGGCTATGAGGAGAAGAAACATAAAGACCGCGGCCTCTTTATGAGCGCGAAAAAAACGCGTGAATTTTTCCATTATTGAGAACTGCTGATACTGTTATAAATCGTATTGTTGTTCTCTCCTGCGCTGCGTGCGTGTTCGAAAAAAATACCCGCTCCCTTTGCCACGCAGAGAAGCGGCTCCTCGGCCAAGATAACGGGCACCCCCGTCTCTTTCGCGATGAGTTTCGGCAGCCCCTTGAGGAGAGATCCACCTCCGGTCATAACGATTCCCCGCTCTACGATATCGGCGGCGAGCTCCGGCGGTGTCTGTCCGAGAGTACGTTTTATCTCTTCTATGACCGCCCCTATCGGTTCCTGAAGCGCCTCTCTTACTTCCACGCTGTCTATCTCGAGTCTGCGGGGCAGCCCGGTTATGGCATCTGTCCCCTTAATCTCCATCTTTTCGATATGCTTATCCGCCGAGGCGTTTCCAATGCTCATTTTTAGATTTTCCGCCGTTTGTTCTCCGACTATAAGATTATGAACGCTTCTCACGTGCTTTATTATGGCCTCGTCGAATTCGTCTCCGCCGAGACGTATCGCGTTGGTAACGACCATGCCGCCGAGAGAAATAACGGAGATCTCCGTCGTTCCTCCCCCCACATCGCACACCATGTGCCCCGCCGGTTCGAAAATAGGAATATTCGCCCCTATTGCGGCGGCGAGAGACTCTTCTATAACCTTTACTTCTCTGGCGCCGGCCTTATAGGCGCTTTCCTCCACGGCGCGCCGCTCTACTTCGGTAATACAGGTTGGCACCCCGATCACCATTCTCGGCTTTACGAACCAGCGCCGGGGCAGAATCTTCGAAATGAAGTAGCGGATCATCTTTTCGGTCGTTTCTAAATCGGCAATAACACCGTCTCGCAGGGGTCGAATCGCGATAATGTCTCCGGGAGTCTTCCAAAGCATTCTCTTTGCCTCGGCACCGACTGCAACAACCTTTTTAGTACCCCTTTCCACCGCAACCACGGAAGGTTCGCTTATCACGATTCCCTTGCCCCGTACATAAACGAGGGTATTACATGTTCCGAGGTCTATTCCGATATCCGTCGTAAAGGCATCACTCAGCTTTTTGAACGCCATTTTCTCGTCTCCTCCTGTGGTAGTTAAGTGCTAGTACAGTTTCAGCAGTGCACCGTAGTGGGAAGGTTCAATGTTCAACGTCTTTCTCCACGCCGCTCTTGCCTTCACGTTATCGCCCTTCAGCTCGTAGATTTCACCCAAATGATAATGGGCGTCGGCGGATCTCGGATCCTTTGAAAGAATAACTTCGAACTGATCTCTTGCCTTTTCTATTTGATCCATGTCCATATATATCTTTCCCAGGAGAAACCTCGCGCGTTGTTCAACCGCTCCCCGATCGGTCGTTTGAACCGATCGGTTGAGGAACTCAAGGGCCTTATCGTTGCGTCCCATTTTATAGTATGTTTGCCCGATTGTCATGTAGAGAATCGCGTCCGGACTATTTTCCGCCGCTTTAAGAAAAATCTCGATACTCTCCTCATACCTGCCCATCTCTCCGAGAGAAAGACCGAGATACCGCAGCGTATCGGAAGCCGCATATCCCAGTTCGACGGATCTGCGAAGATGCAGCACGGCAAGGTCGAGATAGAATCTCCCCTTATGGAAGTAGGTCTTTCCCAAGACGTAGTGGATCTTACCCTGTTCAGGGGGATTATCAAAAATCAAAAGTTTGCGTAAATTGATAACCGCCTTGTCGAAAAGAGGAAACTGGTCCTCCGGAGTATATTGGTTCGAACCCCGGTAGAAGTAGGCAAAGCCGTTATAGAGAAGATGTTCCTCAGAGAGGGGATCCAATTCGAGAATCTTCTCGCAGCGTTCGTTTATCGTAAGGTAATCCCGCTCTTCCCAGAGCTCGGCGAGAGTCTTCTCTTCAACCGTTTCTCTATTATCGGTGTTCTTCGAAGAAGAGTGGAAGAACGGTAGTTTTCCCGTAACGATAAGAAGAAAAAGGGTCAAAGCAAGGGTGCCAAAGAGAACGAGGGCGAGAACTCTGCGTTGTTTTTTTCTTTTCTCGACCACATCCGGTCGCATGGAAAAATTGAAGCGATCACCGGGCAACTGCATACGCTACTGTCTCTACCTCTGTAATTCTATCCTTGATTCCGCACATTCTGAAAAAAAGAAAAAAGAGCAGACCTGTAAGCCGGGTTCTGTCGTGAGTGACCATCTATCTATGCAGTCAACCCGCAGCCATTGGGCGGACAACCCGGCCGCTGCTCGACTTTGCTCCCGGTGAGGTTTACCCTGCCCGGCACGTTACCGCGCCGGCGGTGGGCTCTTACCCCGCCTTTTCACCCTTACCCAACCGATGAGGGTCGGGCGGTAGATTTTCTGTGGCACTTTCTCTGATGCCTCGGAAATTCCTCGGCATCTCCGGGTGTTACCCGGCACCGTGTCCTATGGAGCCCGGACTTTCCTCCGCTTCTTTTCTAAAAAGCGGCGGCCACTCGGTCTGCTCTCAATTTCTCCACGCCTATCCGTCTAATCCTGGACTTCTATTTCCTCTTCCAGCTCCTGCGGTGAAATCAAGTCGGCGAGACTTCCCGTCTCTTCGACGCCTTCACTCTCATCTACATCTTCGACTGCCTCGTAAAAGAGTATTCTGCTGCAATAGGGACAGAAAAGGATTTTTTCTCCGTTTCTTACGTCGTTTTCGAATTGTGCCGGAAGCTGCATGTGACAACCGCTGCATACGGAATTTTTCACCGGCACGATACCGAGACCCGACTTGCTTCGGATAATGCGCTCGAATTTGAAGAGAATCTCCTCGTCCAGGCCCGGAGTGATTTTCTTCTCCTTCTTCTCCAGCTTATCCAGCTCCTTCTTCTTCTCTTTGTTTTCGGACTCGATCTTTTCCTCTTCCGCCTTCAATTCCTGCTCTTGCAGCTCTATCATCTTCTCGTCCTTCCCGAGAGATTCCTTTAGTTCGCCGAGGGCTTTCTCCTCCTTGAGCATCTCTTTGCGGAGCTGCTGCTCTTTCTCCGTGGCGTCGTTTATCTCCTTGTCGAGGGCCTCATATTCTCTCTGCGTCGTTATGAGATCCATCTGTTTTTCGTAGGCTTCCCTCTGTCTCTCCGCATCCTCTAATCGAATGCGGATGTGGCGGATGCGCTCTTCGGTGTTCTCCACCTGGGTATTTCTCTCCAGGTAGCTCTTCTTGAGCCTGTTGAGGAGCTCCGTCTTTGTGTGGAGAAGCTTGGGGACCTCCTCAATTTCCTGCTCTATCTCAAACTTATTCGATAGGATGTCCTGCAGCGATCTCAGTTTTTCGAATACTTCCTGCATCATATCAACAACTCCTTCAGGCGTTTAATTATCTATATAGTCCTTTAGTCTTCTGCTTCTTTTTGGATGCCGAAGGCGTCTCAAAGCCTTGGCCTCAATTTGCCGAATGCGCTCTCTTGTTACGTTGAAGTAGAGTCCCACCTCTTCTAAAGTGAGGGAATATCCGTCTTCCAGGCCGAATCGCATCTTCAAAACCTCCTGTTCTCTGGGAGGCAGCGTATAGAGCACATCCTGCAGCTGCTCCTGGAGAATGGTAAAGGCGGTTTGGCTCGACGGATTCTCCACATCCTTGTCCTCGATAAAATCTCCGAGCAGTGAATCTTCCTCTTCTCCTATCGGTGTCTCGAGGGATATCGGTTCTCGCGCAACGTTCTTAACGGATTTAACGCGGAGTACCGACCAGCCGAGTCGTTCGGCGACCTCCTCGTCCGTCGGTTCACGCCCGAGAACCTGCATGAGCTGCCGTGATTCTCTGACAACCTTGTTTATCTGCTCTATCATGTGCACCGGCACCCTAATTGTCCGAGCCTGGTCGGAAATCGAACGGGTAATTGCCTGACGAATCCACCACGTCGCATAGGTGCTGAACTTGTAGCCCTTTCGATATTCAAACTTCTCTACTGCCTTTATGAGCCCTATATTGCCTTCCTGCACAAGATCGAAAAAATGGAGACCCCTGTTTGTATATTTTTTTGCAATGCTCACAACGAGTCTCAGGTTTGCCTGTATCAGCTTGTCCTTTGCGCTCTTGAGCAGATGCTTTCCTCGTGCTATTTCCTTAGATTCTTCAAGAATATTTTCCACCGGATCCTCGAACTCAATCTCGATGGACCGCAGCTTTTTATCATTCATCTGTATCTGCCGAATTTTTTCTTTTATCTCATCGGCAGAGAGCTGAAGACGTCCCTCGATCTCTTTCCTGCTCTCGTTAACCGCCAGGCCCCTTCCCATGCTTCTCAATTCCTTAGAACTACCGACTCCAAGGCGGTGTTCAATTCTGTGCTGCTCTTTTTGATACTTGCGGATCTTCCTTTCGGTGTTGAGAAATTTATCGGAAAGAATAATTATCTCTTCCTGTTGAAGGTCGACCCTTTTCATCTTCTTCAAAAGCTTTTCCCGGCGTTCTTCCAAACCCGTTTCTAAAAGGATATCTTTACCGGAGGATATCAGTCTTTTCTTCTGCTCGATGTAATCACGAAGGCTCTGCTGGAGGTCTTTCAGATTTTCGCGGTAATACTGGTTGAGTCTTCTTCTTTCAGCGAGAATTTCAGAAATCTCTTTTTTCGAAAGTTCCATTTCTCGTGGATCGACTTTCGAGAAGGCCTTTTGCATTATTTCATGCATTTCCGGTATAAACATTCCAGACTCATGAATGACCCCCTTGATGATATTCTCCCCCTCCTCCATTTGCTTAGAGAGGATGACCTCCTCTTCTGCGGTAAGAAGATTCTCTTTTCCGATTTCTCTGAGATACAGTCTAATAGGGTCGTCGACAGCCGACTCCTTTTCGCTGTACACCACCCTCTTCTTACTGAGATTTTTGGATTTTCCCTCTTCCTCTTCTTCAGAGTCGTCATCGGAATCGAAATTGTCTTCCTCCTGAAATGATTCTTCATCTTCCTTTTCCGAATCATCAATAGAGATATCCGTCTCGTCTTCTAACTTAACGCTGTTCTTTTCGAGCAAACTTATCACCTCTTCTATCTTATCGGAATTTACGATTGAGTCGGGAAGAAAGTCGTTTACCTCGTCGTAACTCACCTTCTTTTTCGACTTAGCGTATTCCAGTAGTTTGATAACGGCGGGGTTAGTCTCAATCTCGGTCATTATGCACTACCTTCAATCGTTCTAGTTCCTCATCGATATACATCTTCTCAGACAGAAGTTCTCTTTGCTTTTCACTATCGCTACCCTCGTTCACCAATCTCTTCAATCTCTTTCGCAGATCGCGGCCTCTCTCCTCCAGGCTTTTCTTTTTTATCAATCGTACCGTATCCTTTATCATCGCCTCGGTATTGATCGAAAACTCCTCGGAGACGGCCTTCTGCATAAGCAGGTCTCTCAGACCCTCATTTTCTATCCGGGAACAAATCGAATTAATGTCGCTCTCCTCCTGACGAAAACTCTCTTCTAAAGCGATAAACACGTCCATAGCCCGTTTGTCTCGGATATCTTTGTACTGCAGCTGCCGCCGCACATAGGGATAAAACTCGTAGTGAGCAGCCGTAGCGAGCATGAGAAATAGGTCAGCGCCTATCCTTTCATTTTCTTCCGGTTCGACGTCCTGACCTTTCCTGCGAAAAACTGTGTTATCGGCTGTTCTATCGAGATCCCTCTGTACCGCATCTGGGGTAATATCCAATCGTGCGGCCAAACGGTGATAATACTCCTGCCTCCTCACCTCCGAATCCACGTTGTGCAAGAACCTCGAAACTGCGGACACCACATGACTCTTTTCTTCCGCACCCTTGTCTCCAAACCGAGCAAGGGCTGTATCAACGAGGAACTCAAAGTTATTTATAGTGTATTTTAGCATTTTGTTCAATGTTTCTGCACCCTCATTCGTGAGAATCTCCGCCGGATCCTTTGAAGATTCCGGTTTAACAACGGCCGTCTCAAGCCCTATTTTCTCGCATATCTCTATAGCCTTGAGAGCGGCCGCCTGTCCGGCTTCGTCGCCGTCGAATATCAACAGTGCCCTGTCGGCATAGCGTTTGAGTATCTTCGCCTGATCATCGGTAAGCGAAGTTCCGAGGGGGGCAACGGCTCTCGCGATGCCCGCCTGGTAAAAGGCAATCGCATCGAAATATCCCTCAACTATCAGAACTTCCCTCTTTTTTCGTATCTCCTTCCCCCCCTCAAAAAGGCCGAAGAGGGCATTTCTTTTTTGATAGAGCTCCGTTTCGGGAGAATTGAGGTACTTCGGTTCACTGCCGTCGAGACTCCTTCCTCCGAAGGCGATGACCTTTCCGCCGGCGGAACGGATGGGAAAAATAAGCCTTCCGGAAAAGAGAGTGATTTCGGGATATCTTCGAGAGAAAAGCCCGGAACGAGCGAGAAATTCTGCACTGTAGTTCTTCTTCCGCAAAAACCGATAGAGCCATTTTCTGTCTGTGGGACTAAAGCCGAAACCGAAGAGTTCGGCCGTCTGCCTGTCTATTGCCCGCTCCTCCGTATAGCGGCGGGCCCTCTCACCCTCTTCGGTAGAGGCAAAGAAATAATGAAACATCTTAGCCGTCCGCTCATAGAGTTCTTCGAGAGCGTCGGTTTCTCTGCTGCCTTCTCCTTGCTGTGTGAGATCGAGGTGAACGCCGGCCTTTTCTGCCAGATGCTTTGCCGCTTCTACAAAGGAGAGATGTTCGATCTCCATAACAAAGGTAAAAACATTCCCCCCCTTGTGGCAACCGAAACAGTAAAAAAGATTATTTTCCGGTGAAACGGAGAATGAGGGGGTCTTTTCCGAATGAAAGGGACAGAGCCCTACGTAGCGGCTTCCTCTGCGCTCGAGCCTCACATAATCAGAAACTACCTCGACAATATCGCTTTTATCCGATATTTCATCGATGGTATTCTTTGGAATTCGCACCGTTACCCTCTTAATTCTTAATGTAGAGCCTATAAGCCCTGTTGTGCTCTGAAAGGGTCCTGGAGAAACTATGTCTTCCGGCATCCGGGTCCTGCAGAAGAAAGTAGAGATAATCCGTCTCGGCGGGATGAAATACCGCATCGAGGGCTCCCTCACCAGGATTTGCAATTGGTGCCGGAGGAAGTCCACGGTTCGTATAGGTATTAAACGGTGACTCAACCGCTAAATCGTCGAAGGTGAGTTTCTTCGGATGATCCCTTCCCCTTTCCTCGGTAAGCACGTAAACCACCGTTGCACAGCTTTGAAGCCGCATTCCCGCCTTCAGCCGATTGTAAAAAACCGATGCGATCTTTGCCGCCTCGTCTTCGGCCCGATATTCCCGTTCGACGATCGACGCAAGAATGACCTTCTCATGTAATTCCTCGGCGCTCAGTTCTTCATGCTCCGGCGCTAGTTCGTCAATTTTTCCGTAAAAGGTTTCGACCATGTGCGCTACAACCCTATCGGCGGGAAAGTCCCGTTGGAATAGATAGGTATCCGGGGAGAGATATCCTTGAAGGTCTTCCAGACCCTCGGGCAAGGGTCGTTTTTCACTCGCATGTTCGCTCACGCGGCGGCTTTCGGCGATAAACTCTTCGGCTTTGCAAATGCCGGCCTCTTCGAAAAGCGCGGCGATACTCCGTATCTTCAAGCCCTCAGGAATCGTCACCTTGTGAAGTGTCTGCCGGCCTTCGACGAGCATGTCGTGAATGTCTAGAGCGCTCATCTGCGGAAGTATACGGTAATACCCCGTCTTTATCCTCCCCTCCGTTTCGCGAATTCGTGCAAGAATGACGAGAAAATATCTCGATCGTACGAGTCCCGCATCCTCTAAACTGCGGGAGACTTCTGCGAGATGTGCGCCCTCTTTTACCTGAAATATCCGTCCCCCCTCCGGTATTCCTTCGGAGGGACGGTTGTACGCGTATGCGGCCGCCAATGCCCCGCCGACGGAGATCAATCCGATTGCCAGGAGCACCGCGATCAGCTGTAAGATTCGCCTCATTCCTTCCTCAGAATGAACTCCACCCGCCGGTTTTTCCAACGGTTCTCTTCGTCGCTGTGGGGCACCAGCGGATTGCTGCCGCCGACGCCCTTCGTACTGAGCCTGCTTCGCGGGACACCTCTTTCGGTGAGTGCCCGCTGCACCCGTTCGGCCCGTTTCTCGCTGAGAGGAAGGAGCTCCTCTTTCTGTTCCTTCGCGGCGGCTTGCTCATCGTACCAGCGGGTAATTACCGCATGACCTTCGATGGTGACTTTGTACTGTCGATATTTTTTCAGTATCTCCGCCACCCGGTCGAGAACATAGCTGATTCTCGCCGCGATCTCCGGATCATCCTCAACAAACTCCGCCGAATTCGGTTGAAAGTTGATGTTCGCTATCTTGATCTTTAGGACGTTGCCCTCTCTTACCACCAAAACGTCGACAGGAATGTCACCCTCAACGGTGCGGCGGTTGCCCAAGACATCGCCTACGCTAAACTCGTAGGGATAATCCATGGCGGAATACACCAGCTCGCCGTCGTCGGCTCTTCCGTCCCAAATAATCTCTTCAGCGGGAGCGCCGCTTCCGCTGAATTCTTTGAACAGACGATTTCTCGTGTCGTAGATTGCCAAGCGCCACGACTCTATCGGGCTGATGTCCTGCACATCGATATCTATCTTCAGTTCGTCGTCTGCCCCGTCGTTGTCGGGAGAAAAGGGAGTCGGAGAAATGGAAAGCCTTGTCTCCGGCGGACTTATATCGAGGGTGAAGGGAAGTGAGAGCGCCTCGGGCCTGTTTCCCTTTCGGTATTCTACTCCGAAACGAGCCGTGTACACCCCTTCGCGGTAGTCGCCGGCCTCATTTTTTCCGTCCCAAATTACCCTCTTGGGAATACGCTGATCTCCCTCGAAGCGTTTTTGTACCGTAGAGGAATTGTCCACCATTTCGAGATACCAGCTCTCCATGCCGTCGGTGAGATTTATGATCGTGTTGAAGCGTATTTCCTCGAATTTTCCGTCTCCATTCGGCGACAGCCTGTCCGTGTCGGCCGTAACGAATACCTTGGTGGGTCTCGTGTCGATTCTCACCGGATTGGAGCGTTTTTCCGTTCTGTTGCCGGCCTTGTCTTCTGCAAACACGCGGTAGGTATACCTGCCGTCGGGAACTACGTTTCCCGCGTCGTCGGTGCCGTCCCAGGTAAAGTCACCGGGGACGCCCTTCCAGAAAGCCGTAGCGATTACTTCTCCGCCGGAATCGTTTACCTCCGCCTGCCAGAGATCCTCTCTGCTGCCGCTCTGAGAGAATTCGACCTCATCCTTCCTTCCGTCACCGTTGGGGGAAAAGAGCTCATACTCCTCCTGGACTTCGATATTGGGAAACACCGTATCCACGATGAAGGGGCCGTAAGCGGCATTCTCCTCGTTCCCCTGCTCGTACACCACTTTCATCTCGATGCGATACGATCCGTCTGCGACCACATCGCCGTCTTCGTTTCTCCCGTTCCATGTTATCCGTTCCGGTACGGTCCTGCTTCCGCTGAAGCGGCGCAGGGGCCGTGCGCCGCCGGCGTTCGTTTCTCCGGGAATCACATCGAGCCGATAGGAAGCAATCCCCTCCTTTACCTCGAGCTTCGGAGAAAAGTGGATCTGATCCTTCACGCCGTCGCCGTTCGGTGAGAACGCGTCGAGATCCGCACTGACAAATACGGGAGTCTCTTTGGTGGAGAGTTCGAAACGGATACGCTTGGACTCGCCGCGGTTTCCCGCCCGGTCCTCTGCGAAAACGTGGTAGTAGTAGGAATCTCCGTCTTCGGCAAGACCGCCGTCGTCCCTTCTGCCGCCCCAGGAAAATGATGAGGGGGCCTTCTCCAGCCACTTGTAATCGCTGATCTGGGTGATATCTCCCTCTTCGCTTTCCCTTATAATCCGTCCGTACCAGAGATCCTCCACCGAAGTTTCCTGATAGAATCGTATCTCGTCCTTATTGCCGTCGCCGTTGGGACTGAAAATTTTCGTATCCGCCTTGACGGAAACGCTCGGCGGCGTTACATCCAGAACGAAAGAGGGTGATTCGGCCTGCGGATTGTTGCCGTTAATGTAGAGAACGTCGATCTTGGCGGTATAGCTTCCCTCGGCAAGAGCGCCGCCGAAATTGTCCCTCCCTTCGAAAACGATGTCCTGCGGCGCCGTCTCATTCCCTTCGTAGATTCTCTTCACCTCGCCGGCTTCATTTATTATTTCAATCTTCCACTTCTCGATACCGGTGGTAACGGGCACCTGCGGTCTCAGAGTGAGGGTATCCTTACTGCCGTCTCCCTCGGGATAATTCGGCGAAAAATGCGAGCGGTTGATCCTCAGGGCGATGGGAGTCTGCTCGGTGTTCTTTACGATGTTTCCGTATTCCGACGAACCGGTATTCCCCGCCCTGTCGCGGGCTTCAATTTTATAGATATAAATCCCGTCGGGAACGAGAATTCCATCGTTGTTTGTCCCGTCCCAGAGAACTGTTTCCGGTTTCTGTGCGGACCATCGGAAAGTCCGCACAACGGTCCCTGCGGCATCCTCTATGCGGCCGCGCCACAGTCTTTCCATAGAACCGTCCTGTTCGAGCGGCAGCTCATCTTTATTTCCGTCGTTGTTCGGGCTGAATATCCGCTCCCCCGCCGCCTTTTCCACAATTTTGACTTCCGGTGGAGTATTGTCTATGTAGACGGTATAGGTATCGCTGCGAGAACTGTTGCCGTTGTCGTCTACCGCCCGGAGATGGAATTGATAGAGCCCGTCGGGTGCGACATCTCCGTCGTCGGTATTTCCGTCCCACCGTATCGTCTCTGGTACCTCGACGCCCTTCTTCTTCGAAAAAAGATTCTTGAAGAAGGTGCGGACGCTGCGGATTTCAGGACGCTTTTCCTTGTTGCGGATAGTCCGAATTGGAGTTCCCGCCTCGTCCGTTACCACGAACTCGTACTCTTTCAGATACCTGCGATCGGATATCTTAATGGGGAATTCGAGACTGTCCTTTACTCCATCGTTGTTCGGTGATATGTAGACCAGCGCATCCGGTGGAAGGGTTTCTTGGTACTCCTCTTGATCTGCATTATCCTTCTTCCCGGTCTCCTTCTCCCCTTCCTTCGCCTCCTGAATAAACCGAAGCGCCTTCGCGTTCTTTGGGCCTTTTCGAGAAAGAGTGGATACCTTTTCGGAGTTATCTTCCTCAGCATCGTTCTCGTTGTCCGCTTCGGCTTCGGGCCCGGCTTCATCGCCTTCTTCCTCTTCGCTGAAGGCGGAGAGATCCAGTTCAATTTCAGGCGCCTTCTTATCAAGGACGCCAATAGGCATGGTAAGACCGGCGCCGACGGCCCAAAGCGAATCGCTCATGGGCGCAGCTGCTATATGGGGCGTCATTTCGTTGCTGCTGAAGGGAGAGGTATCTTCGGGAGCATCCTCTGTTCCCCCGGGGCGAAGCGTGTAGGAGATACTCACCGAAGGGATGAGCTGGTCGTAGAAACCGTCGGCAACGCTTATCATGTCGTAGCGCGAGCCGATTCCCACGTTGAAAGAACCGCCGATCGTGAGCCCCAGGCCCAGTCCTAGCCGTAGATTCATGAATGAAGGGAGAGAAAGATCCGTTCTGAGCTTTGCCGTAACTGTCTCATTTTCAATGAAGGTACCTTCCGCACCGGCTCTTGGGGTAAACGGGGCCCTTCGGTCGGCGTCGATCGTGCTGTAGCCGAGATCGAGAAGGCTCACTCCCCAGTGGAAATCTGAAAACTGTAGATAGTCTCCCTGCCGGCGAATGAGCCCGAGATCGGCCGCCGCTGCAAAGGTGCCGTCGTCACCAAAGGTCACCCTGGCACCACTGCCGACGAAAAGATCCGGATATACATCTTTTGAAAAAGCGCCGTAGACACTTAGCTGGGTCCCCGGATCGAACGCTTCCATCTCCGATGCGGTGAGGAGATTGCCGGAAGCGGTAAAAACGCCTACCTTCGCGGGAAAAAGCGTCGCGAAATTCAAAGAGTGTCCCTTTGGACCGAAGGATCCGTCGGACGGATCGATAATGCCGATATAACTTCCGTCGAAGGTGAGCCGCTGCACCAGTGCCGCCGCCGCAGGATTTACCGACAGCGCGTGAGGGGCCGTCATGCTCGCCGCTGCGGCACCGTTTCCGATAAGATACGGAGAGGTAAGCTCTCTAACCTTGCCGTCTCCGTTCTCCGCGTATCCGCTCATACCGGCAATGCAGAGCACTGCCGCAGCCGTAATCAATCTTTTTACCTGTTTCATAGAGGGGAATTTACCCTTTTCTTTTAAAAATATCAACTTTTCCATCATAAAGTCTCCTTAATGTTTCCATTTCTTCTATCGATAACTCTTCATTGAGTCCCCGTTGCAGTCTATTGTACAGGGAAAAAAGGGTATCGTCTAATTCTTCCTCTCTCTCCATTAGAAAGAGGTAGAGACCCACCCGCTCCCAGTCGTGTAATTCCGCCACGTTATCCTCCTTAGAGCTCAAGCTCCAGGCCTTCACTGGCCAGAAGGACCTCAAGATCGGTGTTCTTTAAGTGACTCTTGTACCAATTTGCCGAGTTGAGAATGCTGTACATCTTCGCGTCGTTGTAGAGCGGCTCATGATGAAACATCACGAGGGTCTTTATGCCCCATTCGGCGACAAAGTCGACGGCTAAACTGTAGGAGGAGTGCCCCCAATCGTACTTCTCTATCGCCTCATCCAGGGTATATTGCGTATCCAGGGCTATGATGTTCACGCCACGGTAGAATGCGATGTTTTCCTCGTTTTTCTGAAAATCTTCTTCCTTTAATTCGGTATCGGTGGAGAAAATACAGGCCTTCTCCCCTTCCCGTACCTTGTAACTGTAGCTGTCTCCCGGGTGGTTCATCTTACGCCAGGTGACCACGGCGGGACCGAGACGAAGAGAATCTCCCGTCAATTTATGGAAATGTATCCTTGCCTGCATGGCGTCCATCGTAATGGGGAAATAGGGTAGTTTCATCTGGGCACGAAGTATCTCTTCCGTAGTATCGTAGTGACTGTAAATGTGAAGAGTACAGCTCTTATCGAAGAGTTGGGGGGTAAAGAAGGGAAAGCCCTGCAGGTGGTCCCAGTGAAAGTGGGTAAAGAAGAGGTGAAACACCTTTATATGACGGTCCCTCTTCGTTGCCGAATCGGCGAAACGGGTTATACCCGTACCGGCATCGAAGAGTATCACCGTATCGTCGGAGAGTCGTATCTCCACGCAGGTGGTGTTTCCTCCCAGCGTCCCGAAGAGATAGGGAGGCAAAGCGGCGAGAAAGCGTTCGCGGCTCTCCTGTGAAACGAGGTCAGATGGATTTACCCGCTGTATTACCGAGGAAATCTTCCGTTTTACCTCCTGCGGCGAAAGAGGCGTGGGATAGGAACCGCGAACACCCCAAAAACGAATAATCATGCCCTCTCCTCAGCGGATAGGTAGTGATAGTCTTCTTCACCCTTCAAGGTGAGCCACCGTTCTATTTCCGAACTGCTGTGGAGATCGCCTTCGTTTATACCGGGGCAGGAACGGCCCTGTTCCTCCCAGTGTTCCCTGTCGTCGACTATGCTGCTCCAGAAGGGAAAGCTCCTACATTGAAACGGACGCGCCGCGTAGACCTCGCAGCCCTCTTCGCTCCAGAAAATACAGTCGTAGTTCCGTTTTTCTATAAGACTCATCCTTATGCGGCGGCCGTCGATGGTGACTATTCGGCAGTATCTGCTTTTCAATTCATCTTCCTGCAAAGACAAGGCATCGCAGAGGCGCTGCAGATCGGTCCGTGAAAGAAACACGAAGCCCGGCGTATGCCGGCAACAGGCTCCACATCTTTGGCAGCTGAAGCGCAGTCCCGATGCGAAAAAAGGAACAGACAGGTTGATGGCAATCCTCCGTTTAGACGATCTTTCTTTAGTATAACCGTAATTGAAGGAAAAAAAAAGCCGCCTTTCTTCTTAAAAGGCGGCCGGCAATGTAACTTTTGGGGAGAGAAGGATTCGAACCTTCGAAGGCTGAGCCAACAGATTTACAGTCTGCCCCCTTTGACCGCTCGGGAACCTCCCCGCTACACGAGCTTGAAACTATCGAAAACAGCCGTTTCTGTCAAGGGTGAGGGGTGAAATTACCCCTTATCTTTCTCCTGTGCAAAAAACCGCATGCCGGTACTTTTCGCAACGGCGGTATAATCGTTTCCCAGAGCCAGAATAAGATGAACCCAAAAGGGAATCCAGAAGGAGGAGGTCTCGTAGGCAACGATGCACAGGAGTATACCGTACACAAATGCGCCGATACTCTCTTGAAAGTTCTTCGGTATGTGCGCATAGGTATAGGCGAGGACATTTATCAGAAGAGCACTCCAGAAGCCGAAAAGCCTGAGACAGGAGAAGAAGAGCAGTCCGCGAAAGGCAAACTCGTAGCCGAGAAGGTAGAGGGCCCAGACCAGGCTGTTTCGCGCAACTCTTTTTGGATGCCAATTCGAAGCCCTCACCTGAGGGTAGGATTGGTCGTCTAGTGATTTCTCCGGCCGCACTGCAATGAAAATGACGCTCGCTGCGGAAAGACCGAGAAACCAATAGAGCGTTTTCATCTCCATTTTTAGTCCTATACCATAGTCGACAAGACCCCGGGGAAGAAATACCCATATCACCACGGCAGGCAAGAGGCCGAGCAGAAAGAACCCGAGAAGCTTCTGCAGGTAGATCTCCAGCTCCTGCCGCTTCAGGTCCTCTTTTGTGGCATTTTCCATCGCCTCTGCAAGCCTTTTTAGCGGAGCGAAGGAAGGCCCGAACCAGTACAGCAGATAGCCGAGGGCAAGGGTGAGGATGGCAAGAATAAACTCGGCCGGGGGAAGGGAATCGGTGGAAATCATGAATACCTGCCGCTTCTATCGGCGAATCGGGAGATGAGAAAGTCGGAAAGCCGGGGAAAAAACCGATACAGAATATCGGCGGTGTGTCCCGCAGGGGTCAGCACCATCTCTTTCCTTCTCTTTTTTACGCAGCGAAGGACCGCGCGAGCCACATCCCTCTGTGTGGAGCTGTTTCGGCTGCGCTGCAGCGGCACGAGACTGCCGTCCTTCGCATAGATCTTCTTATTCGGATCGTTTTCGGTAAATCCTACGTGCAGTATTCCCACATGCACTCCGTCCTTCCCTAGTTCGAAGCGCATCGACTGGGCAAGCCCCTGCAGCGCTCGCTTGCTCGCCCCGTAGGGTCCGATAAAGGGAAGACCCCGCAGGGCCGACAGGCTCGAGATAAAGACGATGCTGCCCTTCGCCTCCTTCAGCAGCGGAAGAGCGTAATAGGCGGTATAGGCCGAGCCGAGATAGTTGATCTCCATCATCGTTCTTATAAGCTGCGGATCTAGTTCCTCGAAGCGGCCGCGCATCGACATGCCGGCGTTGTTTATCAACACATCTAAGCGTCCCGCCTTCTCTCGTACGTAGTCTATCGTCTTTCGGCACTCCTGTTGTTCGCGCACGTCGGCCTCTAGCGGAAAAACCGCAGCTTTTGATGAACCGAGTTCGGCAGCGGTTGCTTCGAGGGCAGCTAAATCCCTCCCGGTAATGAAGAGTTTCGCTCCCTCTTCTGCAAAGAGGCGCGCGGTTTCCCTCCCTATTCCCTTGCCGCCCCCGGTAATGAGGACGCTCTTTCCTCGAAAACTCATTCGCTGTCACCTTTTAGATAATTATTCTCTAGAAACCATTGGTATGCCTCCCTCACCGCATCCTCTATGGATCGCCGGGGCATGCCAAGCTCCCTCCTCGCCTTTTCCCCGCTGTAGTAGCACGAAGCGTTTGCAAGCCGGGCCATCGGCAGCGAGAGCATCGGCGCCTTTCCCGTTATTCTTCCGACGCACGATCCTATGGCGCCGATACACACCGCAGCCGACGGAGGGATCGGCAGCTTCGGCGCCCTGCAGCCTACGGTTTCTGCAATACACTCAAAGGCTTCTCGATAGCTCATGTTTCGGTTCGCCGCTAAATAGCACTGCCCCGTCTCTCCGTTTTCGAGGGCCGAAACCGCCGCGTCCGCGACATCTCTTACATGAATATAGTTCTTTCCGCCCGCCGTGTAGCCCGGCACCCGTCCCTCTGCAACGGAGATGATCATCTGCCCGGAACCGGGTTTCGTGTCCTTCGGACCCAGCATGAAGCTAGGATTGATAATCTTAACCGGCAGCCCTTCTTCTTTGTGGTATCGCAGGAGAAGTTCCTGAGCACCTCTTTTCGAGTCAATATAATCGAGACCGTATTTACCGTCACGAAAGGGGTTTTCTTCGGAACCCGGTTCTTCCTTCGATCCCGGTCCGAAGGAATTTGCCGTACCGATGTGCACGAAGACCTTGAGTTTCTCAGCGAGAGCGGCATCGGCGAGGAGGCGAACGGCAGCGTAGTTTATTTTCCAGATTTCTTTCGCTCTCGATGGCCACACGGAAGTTGAGGCGGCGGTGTTGATAAGTGCATCGCAGCCCTTCACCGCCTCGGCAATATCTCTCCGTTCGGTGAGGTCGCCGATGAAGCGCTCCACCGGCAGCTCGTCGATTACCCGGGTATTCCTTCCCGGCTGTATAAGGGCCCGTATATCATGGCCCTTCGCATGAAGTGCGGCAGCGATGTGAGAACCGAGAAAACCGTCGGCACCGCTTAAGAGAACCTTCATGAGCAGTGCGACCGCTTTTCAATATATTTTTCCGGAAAGAGGAGGCGGAACACGGCGCCTCCGGTCTCTCCGTTTTTCATTTCGATGGTACCCTGCAGCTGCTGCACGTAGGCTTCGACAATTTTTATGCCGAAACCCGTATTTTTCTTCTCCTCCACGTTCTGCGGCAGACCAATGCCGTTGTCCTTTATCTCCAGTACGAGTGAACCGTCTTCGCTGCGATCGAGGCTGATCTCTATGCGGCCTTTTTGCCCATCCGGGAACGCATATTTCACCGCATTTACCACCAACTCATTCACAATAATTCCAATAGGGACCGCTCTTTCCGCATTTATTGTCATCGACTTTTGTGAAAATTCAATCGCTATCCTTCTGTCCGCATATACCTTTCGTATTTCCGTCAGCATATTTTCCAGATACTTTGAAAGATCTAAGCGGTCGTACTCTTGCGAGGGAAAGAGAAGTTCGTAGAGTTTTTGCATGCTTCGAATTCTTCCCTGCGATTCGACGAGGACATCTTTTCCCGCACCTTCCTCCATGTAATCGGATTTCATACCGATGAGGCCGGCAACTATGCTCATGTTGTTCTTCATTCGGTGATGAACTTCTTTCAACAGTATCTCGTTGTTTTGAAGACGCAGCTGCGCCTTCTCCTTCTCTTGCACCCGCTCCGTTATGTCTCTTGCGTATTCCACCACCCGGCGTATTTCTCCGCTCTCGTCGATTACCGGCGATGCGCTTAGTTCGAACCAACGCCGCCGACCGCCGGGATTCGCCGAAACAAGACTGCGCTGCGGTTTTCCCGTTTCCATCGCCTTGAGAGACGGGCATTCGGTGCAGGGATGCTCAATATTATGATACACCTCATAGCATTTCTCGCCCTCTAAGGCTAGTCGATCCCCATACATATCCCGAACCTGCTTATTCACCCGCAGTATTCTCAGCTCGCTGTCCTGGACGGATACAAGATCTTCAATCGAATCGAAGAGCGTCTGCAGAAAACGGCTGTTCTCTTCGTGTACCTTCGCAAGGGCCCTTTGCGCGCCGATATCGTCGAAGGTCGCAAATACCCGAAAGGGTTCATCCTCTCCATCCAGATATTCCGGAATTGCGCTGACGCTCAGCCAGAGCGGTTCATGCGAATCGAAACGCAGGATTCCCATTATCTCGTGTTCCACTCTTTTTCCCTCTCTCAGCGCACGCATCACCGGAAAATTCTCTCCCCGCAGCTCGGCACCGTCTTCATTGAGCGCCTTCCACACGGGGTCATGCATATCTCTCCCTATGAGCTGGTCTTCCGACCGGCCGAGTATCTGTGATGCCGCAGGATTCATCCGAATGATTCTCCCCCCCCTGTCATGATATACCACGCCAACGGTCATCGATTCGAAGAGCCTCCGAAAGGTCTCCTCGTTTTCCCTAATGGTTTGTTCCATGTAGTGTTTTTCACTTATGTCGAAGGATATGCCGAGAATGCCTGCCGTAGTGCCCTCCTCGTCATATATGGGTGAATTGGTTATGTGGATGAAAAAACGGCGTTCGTTTTTATCCCGGACAAAGAATTCCCCCGCCCAGCTCTCTCCCTCCGCTATGGCAGACATTATCTGTTCGGCCTGGTCCTTCGACATTTCCGGAACGGTGATTTCTCTTATCTGTCTTCCTACTACCTCTTCACTCTTCCATTTGTAGAGTTTCTCCGCTCCTTTGTTCCAATAAGTAATGATGCCTTCGCTGTCGGCGGCGATCACCGCCTCCTCCACCGACTCCAGAAGCAGCCCCTGAAAACGGTGCTCCTTCTCCTTTTGTGCCAGTTCCATGTAAGTTCTATGGAGCTTAAAGGCCATCTTAATGGAAGTTAAGAGTACCGTTTCTCCCGAATCCTTTACGATATATCCGTAGCCGGCGATTTCCTGGGTCTTTTCCACTACTTCCGGCTCGATATGCGTGGTAAGAAAAACGAGGGGCAGCCGGTAGGCGGCCAAAATTATTTTGGCCGCCTCGATACCGTCCATTTTTCCCATACCCAGGTCGATATCCATCAAGATGAGATTAATGTCCTCCGTTTCCAGTATCTTGAAGGCCCTCTCGGCATCCCTGGCGGTGATCACCTCGTACCCGTATCTCTCTAGAACTACCTGTTCGTGCAGGGCCACGACTTCCTCGTCTTCGACGATGAGCAGTCTTTCGGCCCTTCTTTCTTCTTCCCCTTTCATACGAATAAGTATAGCGATTACCTTAGCAAATGTAAACGAGAAAAAGAATAAATTGGAGGAATTAACATAAAATTATTCTTTACATGAGACTTGTGAATACTTTCATAAAAGAGCTACGAGGATGGATACCGGCCGCCGGCTCTCCGCCGGAAAGGATGCGGCAGGTCTCCGTGCCAAAGAGTATCCCCGTTCGCACACACCATTGTTCCGGTAAAGGCGAGACGGGGAAAAACCCCTGGAGGGCCGTTTGCTTGTAAGATCTGCAGGATGAAAATTAGTAAATACGGATATTGGCCGGAAAACGTGCGTCGACGCACGTTTTTTTTCTCGGTAAAGACTATCGGTCGTTCTATTGCCGTTCACACCGGAGAGAGTTAATGCCGATATCTGTAAGGGTATGGCAGTCTCGTACCCTCATTTTTATTCTAAGCAGCATCGTATCTCTTTTCGCCCCCGGCCTCACAGGCGTCATCTTCTTCCCGGTTGTTTATTCATAGTTTTGCTAAGCCATTTTTCGATTCTTACCGTCCCCATACAAATCGGCGCAGAGGAAAATGCACACACGCGGGCTGTGTCGGACGTTTTGAACACAGGCATGCGTACGGCCCCCGAGCCCTTCTCTCTCAACAGCTACGATGCGCGATTAGCAGCGGCGCTGCTCGATCGGGCCGGTTTTATCCAGGTACAGTATAAAACCGCGGCTCCCAGAAACATTGCGGTAAGAGAATTGCGCATACTCTTTGTGGGAAGGGCCCGCGGTCTGCCACCGCATCTAACAAACCGCTACGATATTCTGATAAACGGCCGTCGCCTGGACTGGGACCACAGCTACATCGAATACGGTCCCCGCATGGTAAATCTGCGCCTTCTCTTTACCTATCGAAACGAGCGGCCCGTCCCCGATCTTCCCTTTCAGCGCTGATTGCAGCTATAGTTCTCCTGGAGGAATAGCCGATGAAATTTCCCTGCGCTTTCTTTGCACTGCTTTTACTCGCGCTTCCGCTCATGCCGGTCCAAGGACAAGTACGGCTCTCCGACCCCGGCTTTCCGCGGGAGGAAAGCTATACCTACCAAAAAACCGGCGAGAAGGGCGTGGAGACGGCACGGGTTAAGATTCATAGAGACGAATATGCAGCACCGCCGCAGATTCTCTACCTGCTTGAATCGGAAACTGAAGAGATACGTGCAAAACTCGATCTCGCTACCCTTACCGGCTTTTATTCTCAAACTATCAGCAGCTACGAAGCGAGCACCATCCGCAGGACCAACGAAGTCTTGGAAAACAATAAGAGGGCCGGTCCCGGACAGCTGCTGATTACCGACGCCGCCGCGCTTCCGGTGAGCCTCCGCGGCTTTCCCTGGGAAGAGCAGGACGAAGCGGAGCTCCTCTTCCCCCGCGACTCGAACAGATTCACTCTCACATTGAAGGTGAAGGGAAGGCAAACCGTTGAGACACCGGCGGGAGACTACGAATGTTATGAAGTGCATCTGCAGCTCGACGGCATTCTCGGAGGGCTCTTTCCCAAAACACGGCTCTGGTACAGCGTCGATCCGCCCCACATTCTTGTTCGTTCGGAAGATCCCGGTATGGGCGGCGGCGATGAGGTGCAAATGGAGCTGCTGTCCTATTCGGCACAATGGTGATTCATGCGCCGTCGAGCCCGTGAGGCCGTTAATTTTTATCGGTTCACCCTTGGTGTCCCGTAAGACCCAATTTCACGCTGAAATAGAGACCCACCAGAAGCAGCAGCACGAGAAAGAGAATTCGGTATCCGTCGGCACCGAGACCTATCAGAGGAAGCTATTGCCACTGCTACCATCGACCGGCTTCTCCATCATGCACCTGTGTTCAGCCTAAAAGGATATTCATACCGGATGAAAGACCGGCAGAAAATCGGGGTCGTTGTCCCTATGTAAAACGCTCATAGTGGTTCAAATCATGCGGGATAGGCAATAGATACTCGCTGAGAGCGAAGC